>KL568524.1:139838-150081 GCA_000715605.1 Streptomyces speibonae
GGCCGAGCGTCTGGCCGAGGCGGCGGTCACCCCGATCCGGCGCTTCCTGTGACCGCCTCCCGGACCGGAACGCTCCCGGCCGGGAGGAACCGCCTACGGCGGGACTACGGCAGGTTGCGGGCCATCACGATCCGCTGCACCTGGTTCGTGCCCTCGTAGATCTGCGTGATCTTGGCGTCGCGCATCATCCGCTCGACCGGGTAGTCGCGGGTGTAGCCGTAGCCGCCGAGGAGCTGGACGGCGTCGGTGGTGACCTCCATGGCGACGTCGGAGGCGAAGCACTTGGCGGCGGCGCCCTGGAAGGTGAGACCCCCTTCTCCACCTCCGGCGGCGACGCGCTCGGACTTGGCCGCGGCGGCGTAGGTGAGCTGGCGGGCGGCCTCGATCTTCATGGCCATGTCGGCGAGCATGAACTGGACGCCCTGGAAGTCGGCGATCGGCTTGCCGAACTGCTTGCGCTCCTGGACATAGCCCTTGGCGTAGTCGAGGGCGCCCTGGGCGATGCCGAGGGCCTGGGCGGCGATGGTGATGCGGGTGTGGTCCAGCGTCTTCATCGCGGTGGCGAAGCCGGTGCCCTCCTCGCCGATCATGCGGTCGGCGGGGATGCGCACGTTGTCCAGGTAGACCTCGCGCGTGGGCGAGCCCTTGATGCCGAGCTTCTTCTCGGGGGCGCCGAAGGAGACGCCCTCGTCGGACTTCTCGACGACGAAGGCGGAGATGCCCTTGGAGCGCTTGGCGGGGTCGGTGACGGCCATCACCGTGTAGTACTCGGACTCGCCGGCGTTGGTGATCCAGCGCTTCACGCCGTTGAGGACGTAGTGGTCGCCGTCGCGGACCGCCTTGGTCTTCATGCCGGCGGCGTCGGAACCGGCGTCCGGCTCGGAGAGGCAGTACGAGAACATCGCGTCGCCCTTGGCGAGCGGGGCCAGGTACTTCTTCTTCAGCGCCTCGGAGCCGGAGAGGATGACCGGCAGCGAGCCCAGCTTGTTCACGGCGGGGATGAGGGAGGAGGACGCGCAGACGCGGGCCACCTCCTCGATCACGACGACCGTCGCGAGGGCGTCCGCGCCGGCGCCGCCGAACTCCTCGGGCACGTGGACGGCGTGCAGGTCGTTGGCGACGAGCGCGTCGAGCGCCTCCCGGGGGAAGCGGGCCTCCTCGTCCACCGCGGCGGCGTACGGCGCGATCTTCGCCTCGGCCAGCGAGCGGACGGCGTCGCGGAGCATGTCGTGCTCCTCGGACGGGCGGTACAGGTCGAAGTCAGCCGATCCGGCCAAGGTCTCTCACGCTCCAAAACGCTGCGATGCTGGTCACGCTAACTACCGTTAAGTAACTCCAATTTTATGCCTTCGTTCCCGGTCGTGGATAGGTGAGCTTGACGACAGCCCGACGGCTCGGTTCCGCGCCTCCCCGATATGCTCGGGCGCACCCTGCATGCCGTTGACTCTGGAGAATCCATGGCCCTGAAGATCACCGTGATCGGCACCGGTTATCTCGGCGCGACCCACGCGGCGGCCATGGCGGAGCTGGGGTTCGATGTGCTGGGCCTCGACGTCGTACCGGAGAAGATCGACAAGCTCCGGCGCGGTGAGGTCCCGATGTACGAGCCGGGCCTCGACGAGCTGCTGCGCCGGCACGCCGCCGGGATCGAGGGGTCGACCGGCCGGCTGCGGTTCACCATGGACTGGGCCGAGGTGGGCGAGTTCGGCGACATCCACTTCGTCTGTGTGAACACCCCGCAGCGGCACGGCGAGTACGCCTGCGACATGTCGTACGTCGACTCCGCGATCGCCTCGCTCGCGCCGCATCTGAAGGGTCCCGCGCTGGTCGTCGGCAAGTCGACGGTGCCGGTGGGGTCGGCCGACCGGCTGGCCGCCTACCTGGCGGAGCACGCTCCGGCCGGCGGGGACGCGGAGCTGGCGTGGAACCCGGAGTTCCTGCGCGAGGGCTTCGCCGTCCAGGACACGCTGCACCCGGACCGGATCGTGGTGGGCGTGCGCAGCGAGCGCGCGGAGAAGCTGCTGCGCGAGGTGTACGCGACTCCGGTCGAGGAGGGGTCGCCGTTCGTGGTGACCGACTTCCCGACGGCGGAGTTGGTGAAGACCTCCGCGAACTCCTTCCTCGCCACCAAGATCTCCTTCATCAACGCGATGGCGGAGCTGTGCGAGGCGACGGGCGGTGACGTCGCCGGCCTGGCGGAGGCCATCGGCTACGACGACCGGATCGGCAGGAAGTTCCTGCGGGCCGGGATCGGCTTCGGCGGGGGCTGTCTGCCCAAGGACATCCGGGCGTTCATGGCGCGCGCGGGCGAGCTGGGCGCGGACCAGGCGCTGACGTTCCTGCGGGAGATCGACTCGATCAACATGCGCCAGCGCGGCCGGATGGTGGAGCTGGCCCGGCAGGAGCTGGGCGGCGGACCGTTCCTGGGCAAGCGGGTGGCGGTGCTCGGCGCGACCTTCAAGCCGGACTCGGACGACGTCCGGGACTCGCCGGCGCTGAACGTCGCCGGGCAGATCCACCTCCAGGGCGGCCAGGTCACGGTGTACGACCCGAAGGGCATGGACAACGCCCGCAGCATCTTCCCGACCCTGGGGTACGCCGAGTCGGCGCTGGAGGCGGTGCGGGGCGCGGATGTCGTCCTGCATCTCACGGAGTGGCGGGAGTTCCGCGAGCTGGACCCGGCGTTGCTGGGTGAGGTGGCGGCGCAGAAGCTGATCCTGGACGGCCGCAACGCGCTCGACCCCGAGATCTGGCGGCGGGCCGGGTGGCGCTTGCGCGCGATGGGCCGCCCCGCAGCCTGACAGCACGGGTGACGCCGGTTCGGCCGAGGCTCAGTCGGCCGAACCGGCGTCCCGCGACATTCTGCCAAACCCCCGCCCACCCGGTGCGCCGATGCGCCCTTCCAGCGACGCTGCGATGTCGCACCCCGGTCCGGGAAGCGCCCCGAAGGGGCGCGAGGAACTGCGCGACCAGCCACAACGGCGCCGCAGAAGGCCACGCACCCCCACCACAACAGGGGCGCGGGGAACTGCGCGACCAGCCACGACGGCGCCGCAGACTGAACACGACCCACACCCGCCCTAAGCGGAGCGTTCCCGGTAGCGGCGCATCTTCGCCCGCGCCCCGCACACCTGCATGGAGCACCAGCGGCCGCGCCCCGCCGGGCTGCGGTCGTAGTACGCCCAGTGGCAGGTGTCGGCCTCGCAGGCCTTGAGCCGGTGCCACGTGCCCGCCACGACCGCCTCGGCGACGGCCGCGGCGACCCGCGAGAGCAGGGACCCGGCGTCCACGGGCGCGAGCGCGGCCGAGCCGTCGGCGGGGTCGACCGTGACCACCAGCGGCGCCCGCGCGAGCAGCTCGCCCAGCGGGGTGACCGCACGGTGCGCAGGGTGGCCGGCGTGGGCGAGGAGCGTCGCGCGCAGGGACTCGCGCAGTTCGCGGGCGGCGCCGGCCTCACCCTCGGTGAGACCGAACGGCGCCCGGCCCTCCGCGGTGTCCAGCGCGTCTCCGCCCGTCTCGATGTCCAGCGTGTTGACCAGGGCCTGGATCAGGGCGAGCCCACCGGGCGGGGCCGATCTCTCACTCATGTGCGGACCGTACCTCTCGGCTCCCTGAATTCCCCTTGCGGCGTTACCCCCTATGGTGCAGCATGCAGTAACGGTTACCGGATGCCAGAGGTTACCGGTAACAACGACCCCGAGACTCCGAGGAGAACGACATGTCCGTGGCCAAGGTGGGCGCCGTCGTACTGGACTGTCCCGAACCGCGGGAACTGGCCGCCTTCTACGCCGGGATCGTGGGCGGCACGGTGGAGGGCGAGGGCACCTGGGTGGACCTGGAGGTGCCCGGCGGACCGACGCTGGCCTTCCAGGCGGCGCCAGGACACGTACCGCCGCGGTGGCCGGCGGCGGACCATTCGCAGCAGTACCACCTGGACCTGACGGTCGAGGACCTGGACGCCGCCGAGAAGGAGGTACTGGCACGGG
The DNA here is from genome assembly GCA_000715605.1 of Streptomyces speibonae. Classification (GTDB taxonomy): domain Bacteria; phylum Actinomycetota; class Actinomycetes; order Streptomycetales; family Streptomycetaceae; genus Streptomyces; species Streptomyces speibonae. Next base: position 143,825 of record KL568524.1, read on the forward strand.
GCGCGACCCCCCTGGACACGGAGGACCGGTCGCGGACCTTCCGGGTTTACGCGGATCCGGCCGGGCACCCGTTCTGCCTGTGCGCCTGCTGACACCGGGAGGAATTCATGGCCGCCGTGGCACGCCTGCGCAGTGTCGTCGTCGACTGCCCCGATCCGCGTGAGCTCGCCGTGTTCTACGCGGCCGTCGGCGGGGGCACGCCCGTGGAGGAGGACCCGGACTGGGTGGTGCTCCAGATCCCCGCCGGGCCGCGGCTGGCCTTCCAGCGGGCGCCGGGGTACGCGCCGCCGGACTGGCCGCGGGCCGACCACGACTCCCAGCAGTTCCATCTCGACTTCGACGCGGGAGGGACCTGGGAGGAGGTCGACGCGGCCGAGGAGAAGGTGCTGGCGCTGGGGGCACGGGTGCTGGACCGGGAGGACCACGAGGCCAAGGGCTTCCGCGTGTACGCCGACCCCGCGGGGCATCCGTTCTGCCTGTGCCGGATCGCACAGCCGTAGAGCACCGCCGAGCGTCAGCAGTCGAGCGCCGCGGTCTCAGCCGTCGAGCGCCGCGATCGTCGCCGTCGACGGCGGCCGGCGCTGCTGGGCGGTGTGGGCCGCGAAATCCGCACCGCGCAGCACCCGCTGTACGTTGCCCCAGGTCAGGAGGGCCACGTCGGCCTCCTCCCAGCCGCGCCGCAGCAGTTCGGCGACCAGCCTCGGATAGCAGGAGGTGTCGCTCAGCTCCTGCGGATGCGCGCTGCCGGTGTCGAAGGTGCCGGACAGGCCGACGCACTCCGCTCCGGCGACATCGCGGACGTGGTCGAGGTGGTCGGCGACGTCCCGGACGGCCGGGCCGGTCTGCTCGGCGGTCAGCGGCACCATGCACAGGCCCTTGGCCTCACCCACCTCGGTGAGCAGTTCGTCGGGGAGGTTGGCCGGGTGGGGGCGCAGGGCGTGGGCGGCCGAGCGGGTGAACAGCACGGGCGCCTTGGAGATGGTGAGGACCCGCTGAATCGTCGGCGCGGAGGCGTGCGACAGGTCGGCGAGCATGCCGACCCGGTTCATCTCGCGGACGACCTCGTCACCGAACCGGGTGAGCCCCGCGGCCCCCGCCCAGCTCGTGCCGGTCAGGGTCAGCACGCGCACGCCGAGGGTGTGCAGGGAGCGCAGGACGCTCAGCGAGTCGCCGAGTGCCGCGGCGCCCGCGGGGCCGAACAGGACGGCGACCCGGCCGCAGTTGCGGGCGTCGGCGACCTCCCCCGCGCTGCGGGCGGGCCGCAGGCCCTGGTCATGAGCGGCGACCACCGCCTTCGCCAGGTCCAACTGCTCCAGGGTCGTGCCGACGGCCCGGTCACCCTCGTACCCCTCGGGCAGCCGCAGCGACCAGAACACGGCCCCCACCTGGCCCCCGCGCAGCCGGGGCACGTCCGCCTCGACGGCGCTCTCCCCCAGTTCCAGGTCGTACCAGGGCAGCCGGCGCAGCACCCAGGGCAGGCCGCTGCAGCCGTCGGCCACGGGGTGCGCGGCGAGGACGGCACGGGCCCGGGTCAGCGGGGTGTCGTCCGGGTCCGAGACGGGCTCGTACGCCTCCGGCCCGACGATCACCGCCTCCTCCGGGTACGGCTCGTCGGCACGCCCCACCTCGGTGGCGGGACGCAGGTCGTCCTGGAGATCGGCCATCACGGGCTCCGTACGTCGTGACCAGGGCAGTACGGTCACCGTCGCACGGAGCGGCGACGCGGTTCCTGGTGGACGCGGCGTTCGGGGTACGCCCTCGTGGCCTCCGAGGGGCGGGCCGGTCAGCCGTCCAGGGACTCCAGGGTGGCGTTGGACGGTGCGCGGGTCGCGCGCAGGTCGCGGGCCACGTCCTCCGCGGCGCCCAGCACCCGTACCGCGTTCCGCCAGGTCACCTTGGCCAGGTCGGTCCTCGACCAGCCGCGGTCGAGGAGTTCGGCGATCAGGTTCGGGTAGCCGGAGACGTCGCCGAGGCCGTCGGGGGTGAAGGCCGTGCCGTCGTAGTCGCCGCCGATGCCGAGGTGGTCGACGCCGGCGACCTCCCGCATGTGGTCCAGGTGGTCCGCCACCGTGGCCACCGTCGCGACCGGGCGCGGGTGGGTCTCCTCGAACGCGCGGTGGACCTTCATCGCCTCGGCGGTGGTGTCGAGGTGGTGGAAGCCGTGCGCGCGCATGTTCTCGTCGGCCGCGGCGGTCCAGTCCACGGCCGCCTGGAGCACGAACTTCGGCACGAACGTCACCATCGCGACGCCGCCGTTGGCGGGCAGCCGCTCCAGCACGTCGTCCGGGATGTTGCGCGGGTGGTCGCAGACCGCGCGGGCGGAGGAGTGCGAGAAGATCACCGGCGCGGAGGTGGCGTCCAGCGCGTCCCGCATGGTCGTCGCGGCGACATGGGAGAGGTCGACCAGCATGCCGAGCCGGTTCATCTCGCGGACCACCTCGCGGCCGAAGGCCGACAGACCGCCCACGGCGGGCTCGTCGGTCGCCGAGTCCGCCCAGGCCACGTTGAAGTTGTGGGTGAGCGTCAGGTACCGCACGCCGAGGTCGTACAGTCCCCGGAGCGTGCCGAGGGAGTCGGCGATGGAGTGGCCGCCCTCCGCGCCCATGAGGGAGGCGATTCGGCCCTGTGCGCGCGCCCGTTCCATGTCCGCGGCGGTCAGCGCGGGCGCCAGGTCCTCCGGATGACGCGCCAGCAACTGCCGTACGCAGTCGATCTGTTCCAGCGTCGCCGGCACCGGGTCGGGCAGGTCCGCGCGGACGTACACCGACCAGAACTGCGCGCCGACCCCGCCGGCCCGCAGCCGGGGGATGTCGGTGTGCAGATGGGCAGACTGGTCGCCGGCGATGTCGCGGGCGCCCAGGTCGTAGCGGACCTGTTCGCGCAGCGCCCACGGCAGGTCGTTGTGCCCGTCGACGACGGGGAACTCGGCCAGCAGCGCACGGGCGTCGTCGAGGGTCGTCATGGCAGCCACCCCGCTCACGCGCCGAAGCCGAAGCCGTTGCCGGAGCCCTCGGCCTTGGCGCGCAGCCGCTTGCCCTTCTCGGTGGCCTGGTCGTTCAGCTCCTGCTGGAACTCCCGCATCCGGCCGAGGAGTTCCTCGTCGTGGGAGGCCAGGATCCGGGCCGCGAGCAGGCCCGCGTTGCGCGCTCCGGCGACGGAGACGGTGGCGACCGGGACGCCGGCCGGCATCTGCACGATGGACAGCAGGGAGTCCATGCCGTCGAGGTACTTCAGCGGCACGGGCACGCCGATGACGGGCAGCGGTGTGACCGAGGCGAGCATGCCGGGCAGATGGGCGGCGCCGCCCGCACCCGCGATGATCACCTTCAGGCCCCGCTCCGCGGCCTGCTCGCCGTACGCGATCATCTCGCGGGGCATGCGGTGCGCGGAGACGACGTCGACCTCGTAGTCGATCTCGAACTCGTCGAGGGCCTTGGCCGCAGCCTCCATGACGGGCCAGTCGGAGTCCGACCCCATGACGATGCCGACAACTGGGCTCATTCGGTGATCGTGCCTCTCAGATAGCCGGCTGCGTGACGGGCGCGCTCCAGCACGTCGTCCAGGTCGTCGCCGTAGGTGTTGACGTGGCCCACCTTGCGGCCGGGCTTCACGTCCTTGCCATACATGTGGATCTTCAGCTGGGGGTCGCGGGCCATGCAGTGCAGGTACGCGGAGTACATGTCCGGGTAGTCGCCGCCGAGGACGTTGACCATGACCGTCCACTTCGCGCGCGGACGCGGGTCGCCCAGCGGCAGGTCGAGGACGGCGCGGACATGGTTGGCGAACTGGGAGGTGACCGCGCCGTCCATGGACCAGTGGCCGGAGTTGTGCGGGCGCATCGCGAGTTCGTTGACGAGGATGCGGCCGTCGCGGGTCTCGAAGAGCTCGACCGCGAGGTGGCCGACGACGCCGAGTTCCTTGGCAATGTTCAGCGCCATCTCCTCGGCGCGCAGCGCCAGGATCTCGTCGAGGCCGGGCGCGGGCGCGACGACCGTGTCGCAGACGCCGTTGACCTGCTGCGACTCGACGACGGGATAGGCGACGGCCTGGCCGTGCGGGGAGCGGACCACGTTCGCGGCCAGCTCGCGCACGAAGTCGACCTTCTCCTCGGCGAGGACCGGCACCCCGGCCTTGAACGGCTCGGCGGCCTCCTTCACGGAGCCGACCACCCACACGCCCTTGCCGTCGTAGCCGCCGCGGACCGTCTTGAGGACGACGGGGAAGCCCTCCCCCTCGGCGGCGAACGCGGCCACGTCCTCGGGGCCGGCGACGATGCGGTGCCGGGGGCAGGGCACGCCGATCGCGTCGAGCTTCGCGCGCATCACGCCCTTGTCCTGGGCGTGCACGAGCGCGTCGGGGCCCGGGCGGACGGGGATGCCGTCCGCCTCCAGCGCCCTGAGGTGCTCGGTGGGCACGTGCTCGTGGTCGAAGGTGATCACGTCGCAGCCGCGCGCGAACGCGCGCAGCGTCTCCAGGTCGCGGTAGTCGCCGACGACGACATCGCCGACGACCTGCGCCGCGGAATCCTGCGGAGTGTCACTGAGGAGCTTGAACCTGATGCCGAGCGGGATGCCCGCCTCGTGTGTCATACGAGCGAGCTGGCCACCGCCGACCATGCCGACTACCGGGAACGTCACGTCCCCAGGGTATCCGTCGCGCCACGGTGGCCGATTTCCCGGCCCGCTCCCCTTGGGGCCGGGGGGCGGGGCCCTCGTCCGCAGGAAGATCGCGAGTACGGGTGGTTAGCATGGTCGCGTTGACGCCAACCGATGGACGGGGGCCAGCACGACCATGGGACACGGTTCCTCTGGGCCTCCGACCAGGGCCCCGGCACCGGCTCCGCGCGGCACACTGCGCCGGCGGATCGACGGGCTCGTCCGCGAGCTGCTGAAGTTCGGCGCGGTCGGCGGGGCGGGCCTGCTGGTCAACTTCCTCGTGTTCAACCTGGTCCGGCAGGTCACCGACCTGCACGTGGTCCGGGCGAGCGTCATCGCCACCATCGTGGCGATCATCTTCAATTACATCGGCTTCCGCTACTTCACCTACCGCGACCGCGACAAGTCCCGGCGCACCCGGGAGATGAGCCTGTTCCTGCTGTTCAGCGCGGTCGGTCTGGTGATCGAGAACGGCGTGCTGTACACGGCGACGTACGGCTTCGGCTGGGACAGCCCGCTGCAGAGCAACATCTTCAAGTTCCTCGGCATCGCCGTCGCGACCCTGTTCCGCTTCTGGTCGTACCGCACCTGGGTCTTCCGCGCCCTGCCCGTCCGCGGAACGGTGGCGGGCACCGGCCCGGTCACCGGGGACCGCCCGAAGCAACGGGTGCCCTAGCCGCACGCCGCCCTGCCGCGCCGGGTCCCGCCGGTCCGCACCCGGTCCCGCCGGGCAGCCTCGCCCGGTCCCGCCGGGCGGCGTAGCCCGGTCCCGCCGGGCAGTCTTCGGCGTGCCGGAGGCGCACCCCCCGCTTGCCCGCGCCGTGTGCTGTCGCGTCGTCCGTGTGCCGTGCGGGCGGTCAGCGGACCGTGCGGCCGTTGTCCTCGTCGTTCGAACGCTGTGGGGGTGTGCGGGACAGGAAGAGGCCGAAGACGGCGGGGCTGGCCTGGAGCATCTCCAGGCGGCCACCGTCCGCCTCGGCCAGGTCCCGGGCCACCGCGAGACCGATGCCGGTGGAGTTGCGCCCGCTGATCGCCCGCTCGAAGATCCGCGCCCCCAGCTCGGCGGGGACGCCGGGCCCCTCGTCGGTGACCTCGACCACGACCTGGTTGCCGGTGACGCGGGTGCGCAGGGCGACCGTGCCGCCGCCGTGCATCAGCGAGTTCTCGATCAGCGCGGCCAGCACCTGGGCCACCGCGCCCGGCGTGCCCACCGCCCGCAGCTCCCGCTTGCCTGAGGTCACGATCGCGCGGCCCTCGCTGCGGTAGGCGGGGCGCCACTCGGCGAGCTGCTGCTTGATCACCTCGTCCAGGTCGAAGGTGACCGCGGAGCCGGTGCGCGGGTCGCGGGCATTGGTCAGCAGCCGCTCCACCACGTCCGTCAGCCGCTCCACCTGTGTCAGCGCGATCGTCGCCTCCTCCTTCACCGTGTCCGGGTCGTCGGTGACGGTGATCTCCTCCAGGCGCATGGACAGCGCGGTGAGAGGGGTGCGCAGCTGGTGGGAGGCGTCGGCCGCCAGACGCCGCTCGGCGGTCAGCATGCGGGCGATGCGCTCGGCGGAGGCGTCCAGCACGTCCGCGACCCGGTCCAGCTCGGGGACGCCG
>KL568524.1:150254-154144 GCA_000715605.1 Streptomyces speibonae
CGCCGGAGCCGAGCCGCTCGGCGGTCTCCGCGAGGTCGGTGAGCGGGGAGGCGAGCCGGTTCGCCTGGCGGACCGCCAGCAGCACCGCCGCGACCACCGCGAGGAGGGCCACCAGAGCGATGATCAGCAGCGTGCGGCCGACCTCCCGGGTCACCGAGGAGCGCGGCTCCTGGACGGTGACCGTCTCGCCCTCCTCGCCGGGCGCCGAGGCGCTGATGACGTCGCCCTCGGGCTTGGTGCCGACCTCGATGGGCGGCTTGCCGGGGATCCGGACGACGGCGTACCGGTCCTCGGGCATCTGGTCGTCGAGGATCTCGGCGGTCACCTTGTCCTCGACCAGCAGCCGGCTGTCGACGATGCTGGCCAGCCGCACCGCCTCGGACTCCACCCGCTCCCTGGCCGTCTCGCTGATGGTGCGGGTCTCCACGATCACCAGCGAGACACCGAAGACGGCGATCACGACGAGCACCACGGCGAGCGTGGACTGGATCAGACGGCGGCGCATGTCCTCTTACCCACCCCGGAGGGGTTCAGCTCTTCTCGAAGCGGAAACCCACACCGCGCACGGTGGCGATGTAGCGCGGATTCGCCGCGTCGTCCCCGAGCTTCTTGCGCAGCCAGGAGATGTGCATGTCGAGGGTCTTGGTGGAGGACCACCACGTGGTGTCCCACACCTCCCGCATCAGCTGGTCGCGGGTGACGACCCGGCCCGCGTCCCGCACCAGGACCCGCAGCAGGTCGAACTCCTTGGCGGTGAGCTGGAGCTCCTCGTCACCCATCCACGCCCGGTGCGACTCGACGTCGATGCGCACCCCGTGGGTGGCGGGCGACTGCTGGGGCTCGGTGGAGCCGCGCCGCAGCAGGGCCCGGACCCGGGCGAGCAGCTCGGCCAGGCGGAACGGCTTGGTGACGTAGTCGTCGGCACCCGCGTCCAGACCGACGACCGTGTCCACCTCGTCGGCGCGCGCGGTCAGGATCAGCAGCGGAACCGTGTGCCCCTCGGCACGCAGCCGGCGGGCGACCTCGAGGCCGTCCATGCCGGGCAGCCCGAGATCGAGCACCACCAGATCGACGCCGCCCTGCATTCCGGCGTCGAGTGCACTGGGTCCGTCCTCACGCACCTCGACTTCGTAGCCCTCCCGGCGCAGGGCGCGGGCCAGTGGCTCCGAGATGGACGCGTCGTCCTCGGCGAGCAGTACACGGGTCATGCCAGTGATGGTAGACCCGCCGCGGTAAGCCCAGGGGCGTGATCGCAGGGCTCGTCTCTTACCCGCGTCATACCCGCCTCTCACCTTCCACCCCCCTGGTACGGACCTGTGGGTATGGGGTGCGATCCTGAGGAAGACCTTCGAATGAGTGATCCGGTTGCTCCACCACCTGTGATCCGTGTCTCAAGTCCTTCCATATCCGGCACTGTCGTGCCGTATGGTGAATCAACGCCTGTTGCACCACGGGGACCTTTGGCGCAGTTGACGCCGAGGGTCTCTTTTGTGTGCGGGCCGGTGTTCCGCCGGCCCCGGAAGGAATGACCTGTGGCCGGGCCTCACCCGCGCATGGACGCGCGGCGAAGGCGTGGATCCCGGTGGTCGCCGTCCGCCGCTCCGCGATCCGGGGCGGCCTCCCCCGGGCGTGGGGTGGACGGTACGACCCGCCGGTGCCGGCCGCCCCCCACCGGGCGCGTGCACGCTCGCGCGACGCGTCCCGACAGCAAGGAACGACCATGGCGTCCAGCCTGACGAAGGACTCGGTCACCCCGGGCACCCCCGGCTCCGAGAAGACCTTCTTCGGCCACCCCCGCGGACTGGCCACACTCTTCATGACCGAGATGTGGGAGCGATTCTCCTACTACGGCATGAGGGCCCTGCTCCCGCTGTACCTCGTCGCACCGGGCGGACTCGGCCTGAGCGCGGGCACCGCCACCGCGATCTACTCCGTCTACCTCTCGCTGGTGTACCTGCTCACGATGCCGGGCGGCTGGTTCGGCGACCGTGTGTGGGGCCCCCGCAAGACCGTGGCCGTCGCGGGCGGCATCATCATGCTGGGCCACCTGACGCTGGCCCTGCCGTCCTCCGGCACCTTCTACGCGGGGCTGGGCCTGGTCGCCATCGGCTCCGGCCTGCTGAAGGCCAACATCTCCACGATGGTCGGCCAGCTCTACCGGGGCCCGGACGACCCGCGCCGCGACGGCGGCTTCACCGTCTTCTACATGGGCATCAACCTGGGTGCCTTCGCCGCGCCGCTGGTCATCGGCACCATCGGTGAGAGCGTCAACTGGCACCTGGGCTTCGCGCTCGCCGCGCTCGGCATGGGCCTCGGTGTGACGCAGTTCCTGCTCGGCAGCCGCCACCTGGACCCGCAGTCCAGCGTCGTCCCCAAGCCGCTCTCCGACCGGGAGAAGTCCGCGACGCTGCGCAAGGCCGCGCTGTGGGCGGGCATCGCCGCCGTCGCGTACGCCGTCGTCGGCGTCACCGGCAACTACACCCTGAACTGGATCCTGGTCCCGCTGACGCTGCTCGGTGTGATCGTCCCGGTGATGGTGATCGCCCGCATCAAGCGCGACAAGGACCTCGACCGCGCCGAGCAGTCGAAGATGTCCGCGTACATCTGGTTCTTCGTGGCCGCCGCGATCTTCTGGATGATCTACGACCAGGGCGGCTCGACCCTGTCGATCTTCGCCGACTCCTCGGCCGACAACAGCGTGCTGGGCTGGGAGTTCCCCGTCTCCTGGTACCAGTCGGTCAACCCGGTCCTGATCATGGCGCTGGCCCCGGTCTTCGCCTGGATCTGGCTGGCGCTGAACCGGCGCGGCAAGGAGCCGAGCACGATCGTGAAGTTCGCGTCCGGTCTGACGCTGGTCGGCGTGTCCTTCTTCCTCTTCCTGGCCCCGCTGTCGATCGCCGAGGGCGGTCACAAGGCGGCGGCGCTGTGGCTGGTGGCGATCTACTTCACGCAGACCGTCGGTGAGCTGCTGCTCTCCCCGGTCGGGCTGTCGGTCACGACGAAGATGGCGCCCGCGAAGTACGCCTCGCAGATGATGGGCGTCTGGTTCCTGGCCGTCACCGCGGGTGACGCCACGACGGGGCTGCTGTCCATCGCCGGGGTCGATCTGAACCGGACGGGCATTGTCGCGATGGAGGCGACGCTCGCCGTGGCGGCGGGCTTCGCGGTGTGGATGTACCGCAGCAAGGTCAAGGCACTCATGGGCGACGTCCGCTGACCGGTCCCTCACTGGGAGGGTGACCCGGGGGCGTTCTTCGCCCCCGCCGCCCCTTCCCGTCCGGAACCTGGGGGCTGCGCCCCCAGACCCCCCATCGGCCCTTCGGGCCTCGTCCTCGAGCGCCGGACGGGCTGAAACTCAGCCCCTCCGGCGTTTGAGGAGCGGGGTCCGGGGCGGAGCCCCGGGACGGGAAGGGGCGGCGGGGGCGAGGAAAAGCTTGAGGCCGGCCGCGTTACGACGGGGTGCCCAGTTCCGCCCAGACCGTTTTGCCGGCGACGTCCGGGGCCCGGACCACGCCCCAGTCCAGACACAACCGCTGCACGATGAACATGCCGTGCCCCCCGGGCCGCCCCGCCCGGTGCGGAGTACGCGGCGACGGCTGCCCCGACCCCCGGTCGGTGACCTCCAGCCGGATCACCTTCTTGTCGCACGTGATGGCCAGCCGATCCGGCCCCTCCGCATGCAGACACGCATTGGTGACCAGCTCCGAGACGACGAGCAGCACATCCTCCGCCGCGGCCCGCTGATCCGCGGTCGCGGCCGGCAGCCAGCCCCAGTCGTACAACGCCTGACGGGTGAAGTCACGGGCGAGCGGCACGACGCCGCTCTGGCCGTCGAAGCTCAGCCGACGGACCCGGCCGCCGCCACCCCGGGCATCGGACGGCGCGACCGG
>KL568524.1:154306-158118 GCA_000715605.1 Streptomyces speibonae
ACCCCGGGCATCGGACGGCGCGACCGGTGCGGCCACGCCGTCGTCGCGCGCGCCGCCGGCCGGCACCGCGTCCGCGGGCGTCCCGGAAGCGCCGCCGGGCTCGGGACCGCGGTCGCCCGGCGAATAGGGCCGGGTGGTGCTCATCAGCGCTTCACCTCACCGTGTCACCAGTTCACGATTCAAAAGTTTCCGTACTCGGTCGTTCACGCGTGCACGGCGCATCCGGTTCCCGGCACCCTCGCGACCACCGCGTCCGGCACGTTCAGGAGGTCTCCTGCCCGAGCGCGGCGAGGGGACACCCCCGTATTCGCACGAAAAGACGCCCCGGAGGGAGCCCCCCGGCGACGGGTGCGGCGGGATCGCCCCGCCCGGCGTCCCCCCGGCGGTCACGCCGAATCGTCGGCCAGGGCCGCCTCGAGCGTGTCGTGCACGGTGAACACCGCGTCCGCGCCCGTGATTTCAAACACGCGCGCGACGACCGGCTGCATACCCGCGAGGTGCACCCCGCCTCCGGCCGCCTCGGCCTTCAGCCGCGCACCGAGCAGCACGTTCAGCCCCGTGGAGTCGCAGAACTCCAGCCGGGAGCAGTCGATGACAAGCCGCTTGAATCCCTTGGCGAGGCAGTCCTCCAGTGGCTCACGCAACAGATCGGCGGTGTGGTGGTCCAACTCACCCGCCGGAGTCACGACGGCAGTGGGGCCCTGTTCTCGCACCTCGACCAGAAGCCGGCCCGACTGTGCGCTGCCGACTGTCCCGCGGTCCATGCCGTCTCTCTCCCGAGGTCGTGGCTGCTTGCTGACGCCTTGTGCTGACGCCTTCGAACATTACGCCTTCCAGCCACGCATCGACACTCTAACAATCACGCACAAACAGACATATGTGCACAGAACGCACTTGCGGTGAACTTGCGAGAGCCGGTAGGGCTAGTGAGGACACGTACCCGACACGGCCGGCTTTGGAGGCGCCGCACACCGCAGTGCACGTAATCGGCTTCGGCAGCCATATGCCGAGAACGATGGAGGACATCATGTCACCCCGGCTCGACGCATCGCCTACCCCTGAAGCGACGTCGACACTCCCTCCGGAACATCTGGATCCCATCGAGCAGGACGACCTGGGTGTCGTCCCGGAAGACCTACTCGCCGGACTGCCGGAGATCCCCCGGTACGACGAGGTGGGCCCGGTCGACGCGAGGGCGCTCTCGAAGACCCTTTTCGAGCGCCTCGAGTCGCTGGAGGAAGGCACCCACGAATTCTCTTATGTACGCAACACCCTCGTAGAGCTGAACCTCGCCCTGGTCAAGTTCGCCGCCTCCCGCTTCCGCTCGCGCAGCGAGCCGATGGAGGACATCATCCAGGTCGGCACCATCGGCCTGATCAAGGCGATCGACCGTTTCGAGCTGTCGCGCGGTGTGGAGTTCCCCACCTTCGCGATGCCGACCATCATCGGCGAGATCAAGCGCTTCTTCCGTGACACCTCCTGGTCCGTGCGCGTACCGCGCCGGTTGCAGGAGCTCCGGCTCGACCTGGCCAAGGCCGGTGACGAACTGGCTCAGCAGCTCGACCGCGCGCCGACAGTGGCCGAGCTCGCCGACCGCCTGGGCATCACCAAGGACGAGGTCATCGAGGGCATGGCGGCGTCGAACGCCTACACCGCCTCCTCGCTGGACGCCCAGCCGGAGGAGGACGACGCGGAGGGCGCGCTGGCGGACCGCATCGGCTACGAGGACCACGGGCTCGAGGGCATCGAGTACGTCGAGTCGCTGAAGCCGCTGATCGCCGAGCTGCCGCCGCGGGACCGGAAGATCCTGTCCCTGCGCTTCGTCGCGGGCATGACCCAGTCGGAGATCGGCGAGGAACTCGGCATCTCCCAGATGCACGTCTCCCGTCTGCTGTCGCGGACCCTGGTGAAACTGCGCAAGGGACTCACCGTCGAGGAGTGACGGGACGGACGCCGTCGGACGGCGGGCCGCTTCCCCACCCGCTCCCGCGGAGCGACGTGACCGCGCCCCGCGCCCTGCGGGCGCCGGATGCCCATCCCGGGCACCGGGCGCCCGCCGGGCGCGGGGCGCGCCGCGTTCGCGGGCGGACCCGCCGGCGTCGCCCGCCGTCTCACACCCAGCGCTGCTCGATTTTGCGCCCCTTCTGCCAGACCGTGCGGACCAGCGGCACGCCGGGTCGGTAGGCCAGCTGCACGTGGGAGGGGGCGTCGAGCAGCAGCAGGTCCGCGTACGCGCCCGGGGCGACGCGGCCGATGTCGTCGCGGCGCAGGGCCCTGGCACCGCCCGCCGTGGCCGACCAGACGGCCTCGTCGGGTGTCATCCCCATGTCGCGCACCGCCAGCGCGATGCAGAAGGGGACGGAGGACGTGAAGGACGAGCCGGGGTTGCAGTCGGTGGACAGCGCGACCGTGACGCCCGCGTCGAGCAGCCGGCGGGCGTCCGGCCATGCGGCGCGGGTGGAGAACTCGGCGCCGGGGAGCAGCGTGGCGACCGTGCGGCTGTGGGCGAGGGCGTCCACGTCGGCGTCGGTGAGGTGGGTGCAGTGGTCGGCGCTGGCCGCGTCGAGCTCGACGGCGAGCTGGACGCCGGGGCCGTACGAGAGCTGGTTGGCGTGGACACGCGGGTGCAGGCCCTTCGCCCGGCCCGCGGTGAGGATCGCGCGGGCCTGGTCGCCGTCGAAGGCGCCCTTCTCGCAGAAGACGTCGATCCAGCGGGCGTGCGGCGCGCAGGCGTCCAGCATCTCGCCGGTGACGAGGGCGACGTATCCGGCCGGGTCGTCGGCGTACTCGGGGGCCACGATGTGGGCGCCGAGGAAGGTGACCTCGTCGGTGTGGCGGGCCGCCAGCCTGAGGGCGCGGGACTCGTCCTCGGTGGTCAGGCCGTAGCCGGACTTGGTCTCGAAGGTGGTGGTGCCCTGGCGCAGCGCCTCGGTGAGGAGGCGGGTCAGGTTGGCCTCCAGCTGCGCGTCGGTGGCGGCGCGGGTGGCGGCGACGGTCGTGCGGATGCCGCCCGCGCTGTAGGGGCGGCCGGACATGCGGGCGTTGAACTCCTCGGTGCGGTCGCCCGCGAAGACGAGGTGGGAGTGGGAGTCGACGAAGCCGGGGAGGACCGCACCGCCCTCGGCGTCGACCCGGTTGTCAGTGGCGGGTGCTTTGCTTGACGCACCGGTCCACACGATGCGGTCGCCCTCGATGACGACGGCCGCGTCGTGGACCGGACCGAGGGGAGAGGCATCACCGAGGGAGGGGTCGTTGGTGACCAGCGTGGCGATGTTGCTGATGACGGTGCTGCTCATGGTGTCCTCATGGGGGGGGTCGTCAGGCGCGCAGGGCTTCGACTGCCTGTGCGAGGGCTCCGGGGACATCGGGGACGAGCGTGTGCTCCCCGTCGCGCACGACGTGCCGTCCCGATACGACGGTGTGGCGGACGTCCGCCGCGGTGGCGGCGAATACGGCCGTCTCTGCGCCGAGCCTGGGCAGTGGCCCCGCGGTTCTGACCGAGTCGAGGGCGATGGTGACGAGGTCGGCGCGCGCTCCGGCCTCGATGGTGCCGATGCCGTCCCAGCCGAGGGCGGCGTGTCCGTCGGCGGAGGCGGCCCGCAGCAGGGCGGCGGCCGTCCAGTGGCCCCGGGTGCGGGTGCGCAGCCGTTCGTTCAGCTCCATCGCGCGCCCCTCTTCGAACAGGTCGATCACGGCGTGGCTGTCGGAGCCGAGGCTGAGCGGGGAGCCCTCGTTCTGCAGGGCGGCGGCGGGGCCGATGCCGTCGGCGAGGTCGCGTTCGGTGGTGGGGCACATGCAGGTGCCGGTGCCGC
>KL568524.1:158319-163415 GCA_000715605.1 Streptomyces speibonae
CCGCCGATGAGGGAGACGTCCTCGGCGGTGAGATGGGTGTTGTGGATCCCGGTGGTGCGCGGTCCGAGGACGCCGTGCAGGGCCAGGAGCTGGGTGGGGGTGCACCCGTGCGCCTCGCGGCAGGCGTCGTTCTCGGCGGTCTGCTCGGACAGATGCACATGGAGCGGGGCCCGCCGCTCCTCGGCCCAGCGGGCCACGGTGGCCAGCTGCCGTGCCGGTACGGCCCGGACGGAGTGGATCGCCGCCCCGATCCGTGCGTGATCCCGTTCCTTGAGAAGTGAACAGCGTTCGGCCCAGGTGTCCGCGTCGCCGTCGGAGAAGCGGAGCTGGTGGGCGGTGGGCGGCCGGCCGAAGCCGGAGGAGAGATAGGCGGTGTCGAGGAGGGTGATGCGGATTCCGGCTTCGGCGGCGGCCGCGACGAGCGCCTCCCCCATGGCGTTGGGGTCGGCGTAGGGGGTGCCGCCGGGGGCGTGGTGGACGTAGTGGAACTCGCCGACGGTGGTGACGCCGGCCAGCGCCATCTCGGCGTACACGGCCCGTGCGAGGGCGTGGCAGGTGTCCGGGGTGAGCCGTTCGGCCGTGGCGTACATGATCTCGCGCCAGGTCCAGAAGGTGCCGGAGCCCACCTGGACGGTGGAGCGCAGGGCGCGGTGGAAGGCGTGGCTGTGGGCGTTGGCCAGGCCCGGCAGGGTCAGTCCGCGCAGGATCTCGGCCCCGGGCGGCGGGGCGGGGGTGTCCGGGCGGACGGCGGAGAAGCGGCCGTCCTGGACGGTGAGGGTCACGCCCGGCTCGACGTGGGTGCCGAGCCAGGCGTGCTCCAGCCAGTACGTCCGCTGGGTGGCAGTCACGTGCGGGCCAGTCCTTCCAGTACGTCGGCGAGGGCGAGTACCCCGGCCACGCAGTCGTCCTCGGTGGCGAACTCGGCCGGCGAGTGGGAGACGCCGGTGGGGTTGCGCACGAACAGCATGGCGGTCGGGATGCGTCCGGCGAGGATCCCGGCGTCGTGTCCGGCGCCGGTGCCGAGGACGGGCACCTTGAGGTCGTCGTCGCTGCCCAGGATGCGGGCGAGTGTGTCGCGCAGGGCGTGGTCGAACTCGACGACGGGGGTGAAGGACTCGCGTTCGACGTCCACGTCGACGCCGTGGGCGGCGGCGTGGGCGCGGGCGGCCTTCCGCACGCCGCCGACGACGGCGTCCAGGCGTTCCTGGTCGGCGGCGCGCGAGTCGAGCCAGCCGCGCACCAGGGAGGGGATGGCGTTGACGCCGTTCGGCTCGACGGCGATCTTGCCGAAGGTGGCGACCGCGCCGGCGCGTTCGGCCTCGCGGCGGGCGGCGAGGACGGTCTCGGCGTAGGCCGGCATGGGATCGCGCCGGTCGGGGAGCCGGGTGGTGCCGGCGTGGTTGGCCTCTCCCCGGAAGTCGAACCTCCACCGCCCGTGCGGCCAGATCGCGGACGCGACGCCGACGGGGTCGCCGGACAGGTCCAGGGCGCGGCCCTGCTCCACGTGGAGTTCGACGAAGGCACCGATGCGGTCGAGCCGTTCGGGGTCGGCGCCGAGGGTGCCGGGGTCGTGGCCGGCCCGCTCCATGGCCTGCGGGAGGGTGATGCCGTCCGCGTCGGTGAGCCGGTGCGCCTGCTCGACGGTCAGCGCGCCGGCGGTGAGCCGGGAGCCGACACAGGCGAGCCCGAACCTCGCGCCCTCCTCGTCACCGAAGTTGACGATGCCGAGGGGTCTGGCGAGCCGGACGTCCCTGCGGCGCAGTTCGTCGAGTGCGGCGAAGGCGGACACGACGCCGAGGGGCCCGTCGAAGGCTCCGCCGTCGGGCACGGAGTCCAGGTGCGAACCGGTGACCACGGCGTCGCCCCGGGCGGGATCGCCGAGCCAGGCCCACTGGTTGCCGTTCCGGTCGACTTCGTAGTCCAGCCCCCGGCCGCGCGCCTGCGCCTCGAACCACGCCCGGCACTCGCCGTCGGCCTCACCCCAGGCGAACCGCCGGTACCCACCGGAAGCGCGATGCCGCCCGATGGGCCGCAACTGCTCCCACATCTCATGAAAGGAGCTCCCACCAGGCTGTGCGCCGTCGCTCACGCCGGATCACCCTCACGCATCGGCACCCGCACACCCCGCTCGTCCGCCACCGACTCCGCGATGTCGTACCCGGCGTCCACGTGCCGGATCACCCCCATGCCGGGGTCGTTCGTCAGCACGCGCCGGATCTTCTCGCCCGCCATCGCCGTCCCGTCGGCCACCGTCACCTGCCCGGCGTGGATCGACCGCCCCATGCCGACACCGCCACCGTGGTGGAGGGACACCCACGACGCCCCCGACGCCACGTTCACCATGGCGTTCAGCAGCGGCCAGTCGGCGATCGCGTCGGAGCCGTCCAGCATCGCCTCGGTCTCCCGGTAGGGGGAGGCGACCGAACCGCAGTCGAGGTGGTCCCGCCCGATGACGACCGGCGCGGCCAGCTCCCCGCTCGCGACCATGTCGTTGAACCGCTCACCGGCCTTGTCCCGCTCGCCGTACCCGAGCCAGCAGATGCGCGCGGGCAGCCCTTGGAAGTGGACCCGCTCCCCGGCCATCCTGATCCAGCGGGCGAGGGACTCGTTCTCCGGGAAGAGGTCCAGGATCGCCCGGTCGGTCCTGGCGATGTCGGCGGGGTCGCCGGACAGCGCGGCCCAGCGGAACGGGCCCTTGCCCTCGCAGAACAGCGGCCTGATGTACGCCGGCACGAACCCGGGGAAGGCGAACGCCCGCTCGTACCCGGCCAGCTGTGCCTCGCCGCGGAGGGAGTTGCCGTAGTCGAACACCTCGGCACCGGCGTCCTGGAAGCCGACCATGGCCTCGACGTGCCGGGCCATGGACGCGCGGGCGCGGGCGGTGAAACCGGCCGGGTCCTTCGCGGCGGCGTCGGCCATGTCCTCGAAGGCGATGCCGAGGGGCAGGTACGCCAGCGGGTCGTGCGCGGAGGTCTGGTCGGTGACGATGTCGATGGGCGCGCTCATGGAGAGCAGTTGCGGGACCACCTCGGCCGCGTTGCCGAGGACGCCGATGGAGAGGGGCGTGCGCCGGTCCCGGGCTTCGACGGCCAGCTGGAGGGCGTGGTCGAGGGAGTCGGCCTTGACGTCGAGGTAGCGGTGTTCGATGCGGCGGTCGATGGCGCGGGGGTCGCAGTCGACGCAGAGGGCGACACCGTCGTTCATGGTGACCGCGAGCGGCTGGGCGCCGCCCATGCCACCGAGGCCGGCGGTGAGGGTGATGGTCCCCGCGAGGGTGCCGCCGAACCTCTTCGCGGCGACGGCGGCGAAGGTCTCGTAGGTGCCCTGGAGGATGCCCTGGGTGCCGATGTAGATCCAGGAGCCGGCGGTCATCTGCCCGTACATGGTCAGGCCGAGGGCCTCCAGGCGGCGGAACTCCTCCCAGTTGGCCCAGTCGCCGACGAGGTTGGAGTTGGCGAGGAGGACGCGCGGGGCCCACTCGTGGGTCTGCATGACGCCGACCGGGCGGCCGGACTGGACGAGCATCGTCTCGTCCTGCTTGAGGGTCCTCAGCGTGCGGACCATCGCGTCGAAGGAACGCCAGTCGCGGGCGGCCTTCCCGGTGCCGCCGTAGACGACGAGCTTGTCGGGGTGCTCGGCGACCTCGGGGTCGAGGTTGTTCTGCAGCATCCGCAGGGCGGCCTCCTGCTGCCAGCCCAGGGCGCTCGGTTCGGTGCCGCGCGGCGCTCGGACGGGGCGGGGTCCGGGTCCGGGTCCGGGTCCGGCCATGGTGTGCCTCCTCATGCTGCGGATCACTGCGGACGATCACCGCGGACGACTACTGCAGATATTCACATCCTCAGCTTCTGAATAGAGCTAGTCAAGACAGGGGGTGTGTCCGCACCGCCGGGCGAGGGATGTTTGGCTGGATGTATGTGCGCTGACACGGACAACCCCGGACGGACGGGGAACACGGTGGCTTACGGCAACGGTCCGACGGACGAGGTGGACCCGCGGGGCGCCGGACGGGCGGCCCGACGGGACGAGGCGGTGCGGGCCGCCGTGGAGCAGGGGCTGCTCGACGGCGACACCCCCCTGGTGGCCCTGCTGGACGTCACCGGCATACGGGAGTCGGCGGCCGGGCTGCGGGCGGCGTTCGACGCGGTGACGGCACCCGGCACGCCGGTGCTGCACGCCTTCGCGGTGAAGGCGAGCCCGCTGGTGCCGGTGCTGCGGCTGCTGCGCGAGGAGGGCATCGGCGCGGAGGTGGCGAGCCCGGGTGAGCTGGCGCTGGCCCGGGCCGCGGGGGTGGCGCCGGAGCGGACGGTCCTCGACTCGCCCGCGAAGACCCTCGCCGAGCTGCGGGAGGCGATGGCGCTGGGCATCGCCGTGAACGCGGACAATCCGCAGGAGCTGGAGCGCATCGACGCCCTGAGGGCCGCGTCCGGCTCCCGCTCCCCCATCGGGATACGGGTCAACCCGCAGGTCGGCGGCGGTTCCATCGAGGCGCTCTCGACGGCGACGGCGACGTCGAAGTTCGGGGTGGCGCTGCGCGACGAGGGCGCGCGGGAGTGGGTGGTGCGGGCCTGTCTGGACCGGCCGTGGCTGACCCGGCTGCACGCGCACTCCGGTTCCCAGGGCATCGCGCTGTCGATGATGGCGCGGGGGATCGCGGAGACGTACGACCTGGCGGAGGAGATCAACCGGCGGGCCGGACGGCAGCAGATCGACACCGTCGACATCGGCGGCGGACTGCCGGTGAACTTCGCGTCCGAGGAGACGAGCCCGACGTACGGGGAGTACGCGCGGCTGCTGCGTGAGACGGTCCCGGGGCTGTTCGACGGGCGGTACGGCCTGGTGACCGAGTTCGGACGGTCACTGCTGGCCAAGCACGGCACGGTGGTGGCCCGCGTGGAGTACGCCAAGAGCGCGGGCGGGCGTCCGGTGGCGGTGACGCACGCGGGCGTCCAGGTGGCGACGCGCACGGTGTACGCACCGCAGTCGTGGCCGCTGAGGATCGCCGCCTACGACGCGAAGGGGCGGCCCAAGGAGGGGCCGGCGGTCGTGCAGGACGTGGCCGGACCGGCCTGCTTCGCGGGCGACCTGCTCGCCCAGGG
>KL568524.1:163631-165160 GCA_000715605.1 Streptomyces speibonae
GGAGCAGGGTGACTACGCGGCGGCGCTGGACACCGGCGCGTACTACTTCGCCCACCACTACGCGTACAACTCGCTCCCCCGCCCCGCCGTCCACGGCTTCGCACCGGACGGGAAGGGAGGCGTCGCCTTCGCGACGGTCCGCCGGGCCCAGACCGTCGAGGAAATCGTCACCGAGTCCGGAGCCGCCCACACCGACTCCCTGATCACACCGACCCCCTGAGCGACAACCCACCCAGGGGCGCGGGGCTGTGCCGGATGCGGCCCCGCCGCGTGGGCGCGACCAGCCACGACGCACCCGCGGGGGACCATCACGAGGAACCCCGGGGCGCGGGAGCTGCGCGGACCACACGGCTCCCGCGCCCCCAGGGCACCCGCACTACACCAGCGCCGCGCTCCTCCGGCGAGAGCCGCCCGGCGCGGCATCCCCCGCCGCGATCCCCGTGGTCCGGTACGCCTTGACCGCCTTGCCGGCAGGCCGCCCCGCCCCCGCGCGGAGCCAGTCGACGCGCACCCACAGCAGGACGTCGTCCGCCTGCTCCCGCCGGCCGATCCAGGCCGCCTTCAGCCACAGCCCGAGCCCGCACCCGGCGAGCAGCAGCCCACCCGCGGCCGGGACGGCGAACGCCGTGCCCAGGGCGGCGAGGAAGGCGAGCAGCAGCCACCACCGGTGCGCGCGACGCCAGTTGCGCACGCTCACCGCGCGGTCCTGGAGCACATCGTGCCGGCCCGCCCGCGCCGCCGTGCCGGCCAGCGCGCGGTACCGTCCGCGCCGCCCGTACGCCACGACGGCCGCCGCCACGAGGAACAGCGCGGCGCCCGTCAGGACACCGATCCGGCGTCCGGTCAGTCCGGGCACCAGCACCCCGATGCCCGCGGCGAAAATTCCCAGCCACCACAGTGGCGCGGCCCCGGCTCGCACGACGACGGCCACCCGGGCCAGTCCCTGTCCTCCGCGCGTCACGTCTCCGGCCTCCCGTCCTCCGGTGTCTCTGTAGGCGAAGCCTGATGCCTGAGCATGGTTTCAGGAGCGGGAGGCTAACCACGCAAGGTGAGAGGGGTCTGAGAAAACGGCCCCGCCGTCAGTCCACGAACAGTCCGCGCGCCGCCGCCTTCGCGTCGAACTCCTCGAGCCGCGCCTGCGCGTCCGGCAGGTCGTCGCACATGGCCTCCAGCAGCACCCGGCCGAGCAGCATCGGCGCGCACGCCGTGTCGAAGGCCAGCCCGGTGCCGACGGCGGCGGGCAGCAGCAGGTCGGACACCTTGGCGACCGGCGCGAACGCGGAGTCGGCGACGGTGACGACGGTCAGCCCGGTCTCCCTGGCGTGGGCGAGCGCGTCGACGACCTCCCGGGGATGCCGTGGCAGCGCGAAGCACAGCAGGGCGCTCGCCCCGGCGCGGGCGGCGGCGTCGATGCGGTCGTGGAGCATGGTGCCGCCCTCGTTGAGCAGCCGTACGTCGGGGTGGACCTTGGCGGCGAAGTAGGCGAAGCCGTGGGCCTGCGCCGCGGCGGCCCGCAGCCCCAGCACGGG
>KL568524.1:165380-169219 GCA_000715605.1 Streptomyces speibonae
GCCCGCAGCCCCAGCACGGGCAGCGGGCGGCTGCCCGCGAGGACCCGCCCCGCCCGCTGCACGGGCCCGGTGTCGGCCAGCGCGTCCGCGAGGTGGCGCAGGTTCTCGATCTCGGCCTCGACGGCCTGCTGGTACGCGTTGTACGAGCCGGTTCCGGGCGCGGGTCCGGCGGGCGCGACCTCACGCAGATGCCGGCGCAGCGCGGGGTAGCCGTCGAAGCCGAGGGCGACGGCGAACCGGGTCACGGAGGGCTGGCTGACCCCGGCCAGTTCGGCCAGCTCCACGCTGGACAGGAACGGCACGTCCGCGGCCCGCCGCACCATGCTGTGCGCGATGCGCCGCTGGGTGGGCGTCAGCCGGTGCCCCTCGAAGAGCGCCTGGAGGCGCGCGGCGGGGCTCTCGGTGCCGCTCATGACCTGACGTCCCCCTCGGCTCCTCGGCCTCTCGGCCATTCATCCGTCGTGACCTCTGCATGCCGTTATACAGCGAACGGGACGTCGCGGCCGTGCACGCGTGGTGAGGGGGCGTAGATCACACACGGTGTCCGGCGGGGCGGGCCCCAGCCCCGAGAGGGGGGTTACCCCCAGTGCCACCGGGCCCGTGCCTGCCTACCGTGGATTCCATGACCGGAATGGACGCGCGGGACGCCGAGCTGAAGAAGGAACTCAACGCCGCCCTGCAGGCGCGCAGGGAACTCGGCGAGGAGTACGAGTCCGCCCTGGTCGACTCGTTCCTGGAGAAGGTCGACCAGCGCATCGACGGCGCCGTGGAGCGCCGGGTGCGCCGGCAGCTCGCCGAGCACCGGATGACGGTGGCCAGGGACTCGCGGTCGCCGAAGGTCACGGACTCCTGGGGCGAGCGTTTCGGGTTCGGGATCGTCTCGCTGGTCCTGGCGGTGCCGTTGTCCGCGATCGGCGGGGGCGTGGCCGACCTGCCCGGTCTGCTGGTCGCCTGGGCGGGCATCGTCGGCGTCAACGTCGTGCAGGCCGTGCGGACCAACCCCGGTCTGTTCGGCCGCCGCCGGGACGGGCGGGACGACGACTGGGAGGACTGAGGACGGATTGCGCGGGGACCGCCGCACCCCCGTCATCGGGGGGCGGGACGACGGCGGTCCCCGCGGGGGACGCGCGCCCGTTGAGATGACTGCGCGTCCGGGCGTCCTTGGAGGTCCGGGAGCCGCTCCGGAGGTCCGTGACGCCGTTCCGTCGCCGGCCGGACGGAGAACCCTCCTGGTGCTGATGCCCGGGAGGATTTCTTCCGCCGCCCTGCCGACACCCACCACTATGCGGGGCGCGTGTTAAGCGAGTGCTGCGCGCACGTGACACCCTCGTACCGCTTCCACGAAGTACGGGAAGCTCACGGGCGCGCCAACACCCCGCCGGTCACCGCGCGTTCGGCGGCGACGCCGCCCGACATCCCGTCACTTCTCGTTCCTGGCGAGGAAGGACAGCAGGTCCTGGCGGCTGACCACGCCCGTCGGCTTGCCCTCGACGAGGACGATCGCCGCGTCCGCCTTGCCCAGGACGGCCATCAGGTCCGCGACGGGCTCGCCGGAACCGACCTGCGGCAGCGGCGGGGACATGTGCTTCTCCAGCGGGTCCTCGAGCGAGGCGCTCTTGCTGAACAGCGCGTCCAGCAGCTCCCGCTCCACCACCGAGCCGACCACCTCGGCGGCCATCACGTCCGGGTGACCGGCGCCGGGCTTGACCACCGGCATCTGCGAGACGCCGTACTCGCGCAGCACCTCGATGGCCTGGCCGATGGTCTCGTCGGGGTGCATGTGGACGAGGGAGGGGATGTGGCCGCCCTCCTTGTCGTCGAGGACGTCGCCGACGCGGGCGCTGGGGCCGGTGTCCTCCAGGAAGCCGTAGTCGGCCATCCACTCGTCGTTGAAGATCTTGCTGAGGTAGCCGCGTCCGCTGTCCGGCAGCAGCACGACGACCACGTCGTCCTCGCCGAGCCGGGAGGCCACCTCGAGGGCCGCCACTACGGCCATCCCGCAGGAGCCGCCGACCAGCAGGCCCTCCTCCTTGGCCAGGCGCCGGGTCATCTGGAAGGAGTCCTTGTCGGAGACGGCGACGATCTCGTCGGCGACGTCACGGTCGTAGGCGGTCGGCCAGAAGTCCTCGCCGACGCCCTCGACCAGGTACGGCCGCCCGGAGCCGCCGGAGTACACCGAACCCTCGGGGTCCGCGCCGATCACCTGCACGGCGCCGTCGCTGATCTCCTTCAGATAGCGCCCGGTGCCGGAGATGGTGCCGCCGGTGCCGACACCGGCCACGAAGTGGGTGATCTTCCCGTCGGTCTGCTCCCACAGCTCGGGGCCGGTGGAGTGGTAGTGGGAGAGCGGGTTGTTGGGGTTGGAGTACTGGTCCGGCTTCCAGGCCCCCGGCGTCTCGCGCACCAGCCGGTCGGAGACGTTGTAGTAGGAGTCGGGGTGCTCCGGGGCCACGGCGGTCGGGCAGACGACCACCTCGGCGCCGTAGGCCCGCAGGACGTTGATCTTGTCCGTGGACACCTTGTCCGGGCAGACGAAGATGCACTTGTAGCCCTTCTGCTGGGCCACGATGGCGAGCCCGACCCCGGTGTTGCCGCTGGTCGGCTCGACGATCGTGCCGCCGGGCTGCAGCTCCCCGCTCTTCTCGGCCGCCTCGATCATGCGCAGGGCGATGCGGTCCTTCACGGAGCCGCCCGGGTTGAAGTACTCCACCTTGGCCAGGACGGTGGCCCTGATGCCCTTGGTCACGCTGTTGAGCCGCACCAGCGGGGTGTTGCCGACGAGGCTGATCATCGAGTCGTGGAATTGCACCGTTGTCTCCGGATGCTTGCAAAAGAGGTGGTCGTCGTGGTCGAACCAGCGTAGGCCCTCGCGGGACGGAAGCCGCGCGGGTCGTTCACACCGCGTGGGGATTGGAGCACCGTCCGTACGGGGCAAGCACTGGGTACGGCTTCGAGGAGGTGGCGGCGGGCATGACGGGCATGTCGAGGGCGCGGGTGGCCCGGCGGATCGCGGCCGGTGCGGCGTACGGCGGCGGTGGCATCGGCCTGGCCGGCGCGGCCACGGTGGGTCTGCTGCTCGCGGAGGCGCAGCTGGCGCGGCGCCGTGTGAACAACGGCACGAGTCCTCGGGTACCGAACGCCGACGGTCTGTACGGCGCCGCGTACACGGTGCCGGGGGAACCGGCGCTGCGGCTGACGATGCTCGGCGACTCCACGGCGGCGGGGCAGGGCGTGCACCGGGCCGGCCAGACTCCGGGCGCGCTGCTGGCGTCGGGGGTCGCGGCGATCGCGGAGCGTCCGGTGGGGCTGAGCACGGTCGCGGTGCCCGGGGCGCGCTCCGACGATCTGGACCGGCAGGTCACGCAGGCGCTGGCGGATCCGTCGCGGGTGCCGGACATCTGCGTGATCATGATCGGCGCCAACGACGTCACCCATCGCATGCCGCCCACCCAGTCGGTACGTCATCTGGCCTCGGCGGTGCGCCGGCTGCGGACGGCGGGCGCCGAGGTCGTGGTCGGCACGTGCCCCGATCTCGGCACGATCGAGCCGGTGCAGCAGCCGTTGCGCTGGCTGGCCCGGCGTGCGTCCCGGCAGCTGGCGGCGGCGCAGACGATCGGCGCGGTGGAGCAGGGCGGGCGGACGGTGTCGCTGGGGGATCTGCTGGGTCCGGAGTTCGCGGCGAATCCGCGGGAGCTGTTCGGGCCCGACAGCTACCACCCCTCGGCGGAGGGGTACGCGACGGCCGCGATGGCGGTGCTGCCGACGGTCTGCGCGGCGCTGGGGCTGTGGCCGGCGGAGGAGGAGCGGCCGGACGCGGCACGCCGCGAGGGGTTCCTGCC
>KL568524.1:169426-169733 GCA_000715605.1 Streptomyces speibonae
GGGTTCCTGCCGGTGGCCCGGGCGGCGGCGGAGGCGGCGTCGGAGGCGGGCACGGAGGTGACGGCGGCGATGCCCACGGGGCCGCGTGGGCCGTGGGCCCTGCTGAAACGCCGACGCCGCCGCCGCGTCCCGGAGGCACCGTCTCCTCGGGCAGTCGTGTCCTACGGCGGCCCGAACACCCGCGACGACACCGCGTAGGCCCGCCGTACCAGCGGGCAGCCTCGCCACCTCCGCGTAGGCCCGCCCGTACCAGCGGGCAGCCGCGCCGCCTCCGCGCAGTCGTGCCCAGCCGCGGGCAGTCGCGCGG
>KL568524.1:169955-173614 GCA_000715605.1 Streptomyces speibonae
TAGCCGCGGGTAGTCGTGCCCCTCCCAGTGCCTCAAGGGCCTGGGAGGTACCCCCAGGGCGGCACGACTGCCCGCAGCTGCGGGGACGGGGAACAAAGCAAGCGCTTGGACAGTTGCGTTCGATGTCACACCGCGGGAGTCGTGACCCCGCCCATACGGCCGGGTAACTTCCCAAGCGACCCGCCCTCGCACGCCCAGGAGCCCGTGATGCCCGAAGCCGTGATCGTCTCCGCCGCCCGCTCCCCCATCGGCCGCGCCTTCAAGGGCTCCCTGAAGGACGTACGCCCCGACGACCTGACCGCCTCGATCATTCAGGCCGCCCTCGCCAAGGTCCCCGAGCTGGACCCGAGGGACATCGACGACCTGATGCTCGGCTGCGGCCTCCCCGGCGGCGAGCAGGGCAACAACCTCGGCCGCATCGTCGCCGTGCAGATGGGCATGGACCACCTCCCCGGCTGCACGATCACCCGCTACTGCTCGTCCTCGCTGCAGACCTCCCGCATGGCCCTGCACGCCATCAAGGCGGGAGAGGGCGACGTGTTCATCTCGGTCGGCGTCGAGACCGTCTCCCGCTTCGCCAAGGGCAACTCCGACAGCCTCCCGGACACCCACAACCCGCTGTTCGCCGAGGCCGAGGCCCGTACCGCCGCCGTCGCCGAGTCGGAGGGGTCGACCTGGCACGACCCGCGCGAGGACGGCCTGGTGCCCGACCCGTACATCGCGATGGGCCAGACCGCGGAGAACCTGGCCCGCCTCAAGGGCATCACCCGCCAGGAGATGGACGAGTTCGGCGTCCGCTCGCAGAACCTCGCCGAGGAGGCCATCAAGAACGGCTTCTGGGAGCGTGAGATCACCCCGGTGACGACGCCCGACGGCACGGTGATCAGCAAGGACGACGGCCCCCGCCCCGGCGTCACCATGGAGGGCGTCGCGGGCCTGAAGCCGGTCTTCCGCCCGGACGGACTGGTCACCGCCGGCAACTGCTGCCCGCTCAACGACGGCGCCGCCGCGCTCGTCATCATGAGCGACACCAAGGCCCGCGAGCTGGGGCTCACCCCGCTCGCCCGGATCGTCTCCACCGGCGTCTCCGGCCTCTCCCCGGAGATCATGGGCCTCGGCCCGGTCGAGGCGAGCAAGCAGGCCCTGAGCCGCGCCGGCCTGACCGTCGACGACATCGACCTGGTCGAGATCAACGAGGCGTTCGCCGCCCAGGTGATCCCCTCCTACCGCGAGCTCGGCATCCCGCTGGAGAAGCTGAACGTCAACGGCGGCGCCATCGCCGTCGGCCACCCCTTCGGCATGACCGGTGCCCGCATCACCGGCACGCTCATCAACTCCCTGCAGTGGCACGACAAGCAGTTCGGCCTGGAGACGATGTGCGTCGGCGGCGGCCAGGGCATGGCGATGGTCGTCGAGCGCCTGAGCTGAGCCCCGCGCCGGCGCGCGGACGCCACCCGCCGCGCGCGGGCGCACGGTAGCCGTCTGTGCGCCGTGGGTGAGAATTCGGCCCGGTTCCCGGCCGCCACCGGGGGCCGGGCCGTTCCGTGATCCAATCTCGTTCAGGATGTGACCTATCCCTCTCGCCGAGGGGATCCCTGCAGGTCAACGCCACACCCCCCAGGGGGACACCCCCAAAGAACTGTCCGTTTCGTGACGTTACGCACTGACAGATCGATAGTCCACCCTTCAAGCTGATGTAGGAAGTCGGGGGTCGACTTTGAACCGGGAGTACGTCAGTGAGCGCCATGCCGATCGCCCTGCTGATCACCACGGCCGCCACCGGCGCCGTGGGCGTCGCCGTCCTGCGCAGCATCCTGGTGCTGCGCCGACAGGTCGCGGCCCTGCATACCGAGCTGGCCGGCCGGCAGGCCGCCGCCACGCGCGCGCGTGTCCCCTCCGCCCGCGCGGCCGACACCGACGAGATACGTGCCGCAGTGGCCGAGGCCCTCGCCGAGGAGCGGGAGCGGGAGCTCGCCGAGGCGCGCGCCTTCTGGGCCGCCCAGGAGGCCCGTGACAGCGCGGACGCGCCGACCCTCCTCGGGCTGGCCGACAGCGAGCTGTTCCTGCCCCGGCAGGCCGATTTCGCGGGCTTGGAGCCGGTGAGCGAGCCCGGCGCGGCCGGTACGGACACCCCCGAGGAGCACGCCGGGGACTCCCCCGAGCTGGCCGCGGCCCGTCGCCGTCACCCCTCCCACCCGGACTTCGTACCCCACCCGTCACCGGTCGTGAACGACCACGAGCGCACCGTGTCCGTCCTGGAGGAACTGGCCGCCGAGCGCACCGAGCTGAGCGACGTCCGCCCGGGTCCGCTGGGCACCCTGGACGTCTATGTGTTCGCCGACGGGACGACGCTGTGCATGACGCCCGGCCACCGCGAGACCGCGGAGCGCCTGGCCGGGGCGCTGCGGGCGGGTGAGACCCCGTTCCTGCTGGGCGGTTCCGGCGTCTCGGGGGCGTACACGCTGACCTTCTCGTGCGGCGAGGAGAGCGTCTACATCCTGGCGGACCGCGTCATCGCGTCGCTGTAGTCGCCGCAGTCGCTGTAGTCGCCGTAGTCGCTGCAATCCCTGACAGTCCCCCGCCCTCCGGGCCCTCTCCGCGCCGGGTCACACCCCGGCGCGTTCGCGTGCCTCCTCCACGAGCCGGACGGCCTCCTCGACCTCCTGGTCGTTCTTCAGTACGAGGGCCAGGTCGTGTCCGGCGACGGTGATCTGGTCGGCGGCGGCGAACATGCCGGCGTCGGGCATCTCGCGGGGCGCGCTGCCCGGCTCCTCGACGAGCTGGGTGCGCCGTGCCAACTCCCTGGCCAGGGCGAGTGCTTCGGCGGCCCCGCCCCGTTGCAACCGGCTCTGCGGCGCGGCCCGCAGGCGGTCGGCGAAATGATCCACGGCACGGGTGAAGGGCGTCGTATCAACCACGCGGTGAGGGTACGCGGCGCGGCAGGACTGTTGCCAACGCGCGAACGCTCAGGCACGGTGACCTGAAGGACCGGCTTACATCCCAGCGTCCGGAGGCGCCGATGTCCCAAGTCTTCTCCGAAGAGACCCATCGCAACCTGCTCGCCCGCATCCCCCACTGCACCGGTCGTGAGATCTCCGACTGGCTGCGCACCGTCGAAGAAGGCCCGTCGCTCTTCCGCTTCGAGGAGAAGGTCAGCTGGCTCCGGCACGAGTACGACCTGGCGTACGGCCACGCCAAGGCGATCGTCCACGAGTACGACTTGAGGAGGGCAGCGCGCAAACTGCTCTGACGCGCGCGCGAACGGACGAAGGGCCCCGGTGAACACCGGGGCCCTTGCCCTTGCCGTCGGCGGCGTGCGGGACGCCGCCCGCGGTCAGTCGCTGCTGTTGAAGATCGCGATGAGCCGCAGGAACTCCATGTAGATCCACACCAGCGTCAGCGTGAGGCCGAAGGCGGCGAACCAGGCCTCCTCGCGCGGCGCACCGTAGGCGATGCCGTCCTCGACCTGCTTGAAGTCCAGGGCGAGGAAGCAGGCGCCGAGAATGATGCCGACGATGCCGAAGACGATGCCGAGCGGGCCGCTGCGGAAGCCGAGGCCGTCACCGCCGCCGAACACCGCGAACAGCAGGTTCACGGCCATCAGCAGGATGAAGCCGAGCGCGGCCGCCATCACGACTGTCTCTTATACACATCTCTGA
>KL568524.1:173783-175781 GCA_000715605.1 Streptomyces speibonae
ATGTGTATAAGAGACAGCCTTGTAGGCCACCAGCACACCGGCGAAGACCGCCATGGTGCCGAGCACGGCCTGCATGGCCGCACCGTCGGCGATGCGGTTGTCGACGATGCTGGAGATGACGCCGAGGAAGACACCCTCGAACGCCGCGTACGTCAGGATCAGCGCGGGCGTGGGCTTGCGCTTGAAGGACTGCACCAGCGCCAGCACCATGCCGATCAGGGCGGCACCGATGCCGATGCCGTAGGACCGGCTGATGTTGGCGTCGTCCACCGGCAGCAGCGCCCAGGAGAGCGCGGCCGTCACGATGAGCAGGCCGAGCGTGCCTGCCGTGCGCACGATGACGTCGTCGAGCGTCATCCGGCCGGTGGTGACCGGGGCCTGCGGCGGGGCGCCGTACTGCAGGTCCTGCTGCGCGTAGGGGTTCTGGGCGTACGGGTTGCCCGTCGGCTGCGCGTACGGGTTGGCCTGCGTGGCGACAGCGGGACCCCCGGCCTGCGGCGCGGTGTTGAAGCCCGCGTAGCCGTTGTCGCGGCTGAACCCCCGTCGCGAGAAGACCGGGTTTCTGCTCCTCATTTCACTCCTCCATGGCCACACGGCGCGGCCTTGGCTCAAGAGTAATAGGTAGGCAAAGGAATGACCCTAATGCTTGGGGAGGATCTTTCCCTCGTCGTGCTGCGCAACACGCTACGCGGACGGGTGATTCCCCTCACCGCGGGG
This sequence comes from Streptomyces speibonae, assembly GCA_000715605.1. Classification (GTDB taxonomy): domain Bacteria; phylum Actinomycetota; class Actinomycetes; order Streptomycetales; family Streptomycetaceae; genus Streptomyces; species Streptomyces speibonae. Next base: position 174,501 of record KL568524.1, read on the forward strand.
GAGCGAACCATGACCGACCCGGTACCTGCCCGGAACCGGCCGGAGATCATCCGCTTGATCCAGCCCTACGACAGCGGGAACCCCGTGTAGGCCTCCGCGAGGTCGGTCTCGGCGGCGCGGGAGGAGGTGAGACGGTCCAGGCGGGCGAGCTGGAGGCGGTCCTCGAAGGCGGTGGCGCCGGGGGCGCGGTGCAGCAGGGTGGTCATGTCGTAGGAGAACCGCTCGGCCTGCCAGACCCGGCGCAGGCAGGTCGCGGAATAGGTGTCGAGCAGTTCGGCCGAACCGGTCTCCTTCTCGTGCGCCAGCGCCCGCGCGAGCACCACCGCGTCCCCGACGGCGAGATTCAGCCCTTTGGCCCCGGTGGGCGGCACGATGTGGGCGGCGTCCCCGGCGAGGAAGAGCCGGCCGTACCGCATGGGCTCGTGGACGTAGGAGCGCATGGGGGTGACCGACTTCTGGGTGACGGGCCCGCGCCGCAGCCGCCAGCCGTCGGCGGTCTCCAGCCGCAGCTCCAGTTCCCGCCAGATCTCCTCCTCGCCCCACTCCTGCGCCTTGGTCCCGTCGGGGACTTGGAGGTAGAGCCGGGACACGGCCGGGGTGCGCATGGACAGCAGGGCGAAGCCGCGCTCGTGGCGGGCGTAGACCAGCTCGTCGTGGGAGGGCGGCACATCGGCGAGGATGCCGAGCCAGCCGAAGGGATACGCCCGCTCGAACACACGCCCGACCCCGGCGGGGACGGCGGAGCGCGACACCCCCCAGAACCCGTCGCACCCGGCCACGTAGTCGCACTCCAGCACGTCCTCGCGCCCCTGGTTGCGGAACCGGATGCGCGGTGACGGGGTGTCCACACCCTCCACCGCCAGCGCCTCGGCCTCGAAGAGCAACGGCCCGCCCCCGGCCAGCTGGAGCGCGATGAGGTCCTTGCAGACCTCGGTCTGCGCGTAGACCGTCACGGACCGCCCGCCGGTGAGCCCGGGGAAGTCCACGCGATGGCGCCGCCGCTCGAACCGCAGCTCGATCCCGTCGTGCCGCAGCCCCTCCCGGTCCATCCGCGCCCCGGCCCCGGCGGCCCGCAGTACGTCCACGGTCCCCTGCTCCAGTACCCCGGCCCGCTGCCGCTGCTCCACGTACGTACGGTCCCGCGCCTCCAGCACCACCGCCTCGATCCCGGCCCGATGCAGCAGCCGCGCCAGCACCAGCCCGGCCGGCCCCGCCCCGATGATCCCCACACAGGTCCGCATCACCCGCCCCCTTCACCACCCGACCGACCGCGAGTTTCCA
>KL568524.1:175991-185504 GCA_000715605.1 Streptomyces speibonae
AGGTCCGCATCACCCGCCCCCTTCACCACCCGACCGACCGCGAGTTTCCAGCCGCATACACCCGGTGTCAACGACGGCGCGGGCACGCCGCAGGACGGCGGCGATCAGGGGAGGGGGAAAGCGTGATGGTGCCCGGAGCCGGACTTGAACCGGCACGCCCTCTGAGGGGCAGCGAGGTTTAAGCTCGCCGTGTCTGCATTCCACCATCCGGGCAGGCCGTGGGCTCCGCTTCGCGACTCCGAGCCTATCGGTGACCTACACGTCGTCAGCGACGGGATGGCCCGATCTTGTCTTATTTTATTGGCGCCTGAGGGGGCATCAGACTCGGGAACTCGCCGTCAGCACGTGCCACCAGCGTCGCGGCTGACGACCCGCCACGCATGCGGAATGACGGAATTTCACCGTCCGAACAAGGGCACTCCACCCGTTCTCGGCACGCCCCCCGAGGTCGTGCCGTCATCCCCAGGTATGACGGCACGACCCGGGATCCATCCCGAGTCGCCCTCCGGAACCGGAGCAGCGGGTGACTACACGGCGGCAAAGGGCCGGAACGATGGAGGCCGTATCCGAGAACACGACCGTCCCGACAGGAGCACCCATCCCGTGACCACCGCACCTATCGCCGACCGGGCCACCGCCGTGGCCGCGCGCGCCACGGAGCTGTCGAAGATCTACGGCCAGGGCGAGACCCAGGTGGTCGCCCTGGACCGGGTCTCCGTCGGTTTCCACCAGGCCGAGTTCACCGCGATCATGGGGCCGTCCGGCTCCGGCAAGTCCACGCTCATGCACTGCGTGGCCGGGCTCGACACCTTCTCCTCGGGTTCCGTACGCATCGGCGAGACCGAGCTGGGCTCGCTGAAGGACAAGCAGCTGACCAGGTTGCGCCGGGACAAGATCGGCTTCATCTTCCAGGCGTTCAACCTGCTTCCGACACTGTCCGCCCTGGAGAACATCACGCTCCCGATGGACATCGCCGGCCGCAAGCCGGACAAGGAGTGGCTGGACACCGTGATCCGGATGATCGGGCTGGCGGACCGGCTCGGCCACCGGCCCGCCCAGCTGTCCGGCGGCCAGCAGCAGCGTGTGGCCGTGGCGCGGGCGCTGGCCTCGCGGCCCGACATCATCTTCGGCGACGAGCCCACCGGAAACCTCGACTCCCGCTCCGGCGCCGAGGTCCTGGGCTTCCTGCGCAACTCCGTGCGCGAGCTGGGACAGACGGTGGTGATGGTGACCCACGACCCGGTCGCCGCCGCCTACGCGGACCGTGTGGTCTTCCTCGCCGACGGCAGGATCGTGGACGAGATGCACGGGCCGACGGCCGACTCGGTGCTCGACCGGATGAAGCGGTTCGACGCCAAGGGCCGCACCAGCTGACACCGCGGCCCGGCCGCGCCGCCCGCCTCCCCCCTCCCTCGTACGTCTGGACTCGAGAAGACTCCCATGTTCCGAACTGCCTTGCGCAATGTCCTCGCGCACAAGGCCCGGCTCCTGATGACCGTCCTCGCCGTGATGCTCGGCGTGGCCTTCGTGTCGGGGACCCTGGTCTTCACCAACAGCCTCTCCCAGGCCCTGCAGAAGCAGTCCGCCAAGGGTTTCGACCACGTCGACGTCGCCGTCACCGGCGAGTGGAAGGAGGGCGAGGGCGACGAGGAGGGCGAGTACGAGAAGCTGACCCGCGAACTCGTCGACACCAGTGCCGCCGTGCCCGGCGCCGCGCAGGCCATCGGCACCGTCAAGGGCTTCACCGCGCTCGCCGACAAGGACGGCAAGCTGATCGGCAACGGCTTCCAGTCCGAGGGCGGCAACTACTGGGGGACCGACGACCCCCGGTTCCCGCTGGTCAGCGGGCGCGCGCCGAAGGGCGAGGGCGAGATCCTCATCGACTCCGAGACGGCGAAGCGGACCGGTTACGAGGTCGGCGACACCGTACGGATGTCGGTCGACGGCCCGGTCCTGGAGCCGAAGATCACCGGCATCTTCACCACCGACGACGGCAACGTCGCTGCGGGCGGCAGCCTCACCCTGTTCGACACGCCGACCGCGCAGAAGCTGCTCGCCGAGCCGGACACGTTCGACGAGATCGCCGTCAAGGCGAAGGACGGCGTCAGCGACACCGAGCTGCGCACGCAGCTGGAGGACGCGCTGAGCTCGTACGCGGTGGAGACCGTCACGGGCACGAAGCTCGCCGACGACCAGGCCGAGGCGATCGCCTCCTCGATGAGCGGCCTGAAGCAGGGCCTGCTGGTGTTCGCCGGCATCGCGCTCTTCGTCGGTACGTTCATCATCGCCAACACCTTCACCATGCTGGTCGCCCAGCGCACCAAGGAACTGGCCCTGATGCGCGCGGTCGGCGCCTCCCGGCGGCAGATCACGCGGTCGGTGCTGATCGAGGCGTTCGTGGTCGGCACGGTCGCCGCCCTCATCGGGCTCGCCACGGGTGTCGGTATCGGCGCCGGACTGCGCTCCCTGATGGGGACGCTGGACGCGCCCATGCCCGAGGGACCGCTGGTGATCACCGCCGGCACGGTCGGGTCCGCGTTCGCGGTCGGCATTCTCGTGACCATGCTCGCCGCGTGGCTGCCCGGCCGCCGGGCCGCGAAGATCCCGCCGGTGGCGGCGATGAGCGCGCTGCACGCCCAGCCGACCACCAAGTCGCTGGTGCTGCGCAACACGCTGGGCTCGCTGGTCTCGGCCGCCGGTGTCGCGGTGGTCCTCGTGGCCACGACGATGGACGGCACCGACGGACAGGCCCCGATGGGGCTCGGCGCCGTCCTGCTGATCATCGGTGTCTTCATCCTGACCCCGCTGCTGTCCCGGCCGCTGATCGCCGCCGCTGCCCCGGTGCTGCGCGTCTTCGGTGTCTCCGGGAAGCTGGCCCGGCAGAACTCGGTGCGCAACCCGCGTCGTACCGCCGCCACCGCGTCCGCGCTGATGATCGGGCTCACCCTGATCACCGGTATGACGGTGATGGCCAGCAGCCTGCAGACGTCCATCGACAAGATGGCGGCCTCCGCGATCGAGGCGGACTACATGGTGTCCATGGCCAACGGGCACAACCTGTCGCCCGACGTCGAGAAGGAGCTGAGGCAGTCCGACGACGTGACCGCCGTCAGCCCGCTGCGCAACACCTACGTCCGGATCGACGGCCAGCACGAGAACATCACCGGCGTCAACGGCGCCGCGATCGCGAAGCTGACCGAGTTCCCGGTCGTCGCGGGCGCCTTCGAGGTCGGCGGCGACCGGGTCGTCGTGGACGAGGACGACGCGAAGTCGTACGGTCTGAAGGTGGGTTCGGAGTTCACCCTGACCTTCGGGGACGACGAACAGCAGAAGGTCACGGTCGCCGGTGTCTACGAGGCCAACGAGATGATGCGCGGCATCATGGTCGACACCTCCGTCGTCGACCCGCACCTGTCGGAGCCGGCCGACATGATGGTCATGGTGAAGACCGCCGACGGTGCGTCGGACGCGGCGAAGGACACGCTGGAGAAGGCCCTCGGCGACAACCCGGCCATCAAGGTCCAGGACAAGCAGGACCTCTCCAACGAGATCGCGCGGATGTTCACGTTGATCCTGAACATGGTCTACGGACTGCTGGCGATGGCGGTGATCGTGGCGGTCCTCGGCGTCATCAACACCCTGGCGATGTCGGTGTTCGAGCGCTCCCAGGAGATCGGCATGCTGCGCGCGATCGGCCTGGACCGCAAGGGCATCAAGCGGATGGTCCGGCTGGAGTCCCTGGTGATCTCGCTGTTCGGCGCGGTGCTCGGCCTGGGCCTGGGCGTGTTCTTCGGCTGGGCGGCCGGTGAGCTGGTCGGATCGAGCATGGAGACGTACGAACTCGTCCTGCCGTGGGCCCGGATGGGGGTCTTCCTGGCGCTGGCGGCCGTCGTGGGTGTGCTGGCGGCACTGTGGCCGGCCCGGCGGGCGGCCCGGATGAACATGCTCCAGGCGATCAAGGCGGAGTAGCCGACGGCTGCGGATGCGGATGCGGATGCGGTGATGGCGCGGGCCCCGTTCCTGGTGGAACGGGGCCCGCGGTCGCGTGGGGGCGCGTCAGTTCCAGGTGCGGGCGCGCAGGGGGAGCCCGGCGGCGCCCGACTCGGGGGTACGGACGGCGAGGACCTGGTTGACGCCGATGCGGTTGCGTTCGAAGGCGAGGGCGGACGCGGCCATGTACAGCTGCCAGACGCGGGCGCGTCCCGGACTGGTGAGGGCCACCGCGCGGGCCCAGTCGGCCTCCAGGTTCGCCACCCAGCGGCGCAGGGTGAGCGCGTAGTGCTCGCGGAGCGACTCGACGTCGCGCACCTCGAATCCGGAGCGCTCCAGCAGGGACACCGTGGTGCCGAGCGGGGAGAGTTCGCCGTCGGGGAAGACGTAGGCGTCGATGAAGTCGTCCACATGGTACGCCGACTCGTCGCGCTGCGGACGGCGTGCGATCTGGTGGTTCAGCAGCCGTCCGCCCGGCCGCAGGAGGCGGTGCAGGACGGTGGCGTACTCCAGGTAGCGCTCCGATCCGACGTGCTCGGCCATGCCGATGGACGCGATGGCGTCGTAGGGCCCGTCGGCGACGTCCCGGTAGTCCTGTACGCGGATCTCGACGCGGTCGGTCAGGCCCTCGTCGGCGATGCGCTTACGGGCGTACGCCGCCTGCTCCTGGGACAGGGTGATGCCGACGACGTTCACGCCGTGCTCACGGGCGGCGTGGATGGCCATGGAGCCCCAGCCGCAGCCGACGTCGAGCAGGCGCTGCCCGGGCTCGAGGGCGAGCTTGCGGCAGACCAGTTCCAACTTGTCGTGCTGGGCCTGTTCGAGGGTGCCCTGCGGGGGCGGGGCGGACCAGTAGGCGCAGGAGTACACCATCGACGGGCCGAGGACGATCTCGTAGAAGTCGTTGCCGACGTCGTAGTGGTGGCTGATGGCGCGTCTGTCGGTGTGCTTGGTGTGCAGCCCGCGGCGGGGGCGGCGGGCCTCCTCCGGGGGCGGGGCGGGCGGCAGCGGATGGCCCGCGAGGGCGATCAGCCTGCGGACGGCGGAGCGGAAGGAGGGGTCGCGCAGCGCCTGGGTGAGGGGGCGGGCGTCCTCGTCGCGCTCCCAGATGAGTCCCGCGAGGTGGTCCAGGGCGGTGTAGAGGTCGCCCTCGATGGTGAGGTCGCCGGCCACCCAGGCGCGGGCGAGGCCGAGTTCGCCCGGCTTCCACAGGAGGTGGCGCAGGGCGCGCCGGTTGCGTACGACCAGGGTCGGGGCGTCGGGGGGACCGGCTTGGGAGCCGTCCCAGGTGCGGATGCGGACGGGGAGCGGCGCGCCGATCAGTTGCTCGAGGATGCCCTTCAGCCGTAGGGCGGCGTCTGCCATGGTGTACACCTCCGTGACGGGGAATCCCGGAATGTCCTTCACCACGTAAACACCCGGGGCGGCCGTTGGCAGTCCCCGGCGCGCATCACATCTGGGCAAAACGAGGAAACGGCACCTGTATGGGCTGCGCGGGCGGGCGGGCTGTCGCACGGGCCGGTGTGTGGGGCGGGGGCCCCTCCGCATTCCCCGGCCAGGGGGCTCCGCTCCCTGGACCCCCGGCCTTTGCCCACCCGCCACCCGGGTCGGGGGCTGACAGGGCACCCGCAGGGGGAGCGGGGTGGGCGGTCGTGGCAAAGGGGCGGTGGTGGGAAAAAGGGGGAAGGGGCCGCCCGCACCACGGATGGCGGGCGGCCCCTTTCCGGGGTGACCAGGGGTCAGGAGGCCTTGGCCTCGGTCTTCTTCGGCTCCTGCTTGGCCGCCGCGGGCGCCGGCGCCGGCTTGGCCGCCTCGTAGAACTCCTCGCGCGGGGACTCGATCGCGCCCAGGGACACGACCTCACGCTTGAGGAACATGCCGAGCGTCCAGTCGGCGAAGACGCGGATCTTGCGGTTGAACGTCGGCATCGCCATGCCGTGGTACGCGCGGTGCATGTACCAGGCGAGACGGCCCTTGAGCTTGATCTTCATCTTGCCGACGACGATCATCGCGACGCCCTTGTGCAGGCCGAGGCCCGCCACCGCGCCCTTGTTGGCGTGGCTGTACTCCTTCTGCGGGAAGCCCCGCATGCCGGAGATCACGTTGTCGCCGAGGACCTTGGCCTGGCGCAGCGCGTGCTGGGCGTTCGGCGGGCACCAGGCGTTCTCGTTGCCGGCCTTGCGGCCCACGAGGTCCGGGACCTGGGCGTTGTCGCCCGCGGCCCAGATGTAGTCCGTGCCCTTGACCTGGAGCGTCGGCTCGGTGTCGACGTGGCCGCGCGGACCCAGCGGCAGGCCGAAGCGGGCCAGCGCCGGGTTGGGCTTGACGCCCGCCGTCCACACGATGGTGTTGGAGTCGACCTCGAGGCCGTTCTTCAGCACCACGTGGCCGTCGACGCAGGAGTCCATCGAGGTGGACAGGTAGACCTCGACGCCGCGGCTCTCGAGGTGCTCCTTGCCGTACGTGCCGAGCTTGGGACCGACCTCGGGGAGGATCTTGTCGGCGGCGTCGACGAGGACGAAGCGCATGTCCTCGCGGGAGACGTTGGTGTAGTACTTGGCCGCGTCCCGGGCCATGTCCTCGACCTCGCCGATGGTCTCCGCGCCGGCGAAGCCACCGCCCACGAAGACGAAGGTGAGCGCCTTGCGCCGGATTTCCTCGTCCGTGGTGGAGTCGGCCTTGTCGAGCTGCTCGAGGACGTGGTTGCGCAGGCCGATGGCCTCCTCGATGCCCTTCATGCCGATGCCCTGCTCGGCCAGGCCCGGGATCGGGAAGGTGCGGGAGACGGCGCCCATCGCGATGATCAGGTAGTCGAAGGGCAGCTCGTACGCCTCGCCGACCAGCGGGGCGACCGTGGCGACCTTGCGGTCCTGGTCGATGGTGGTGACCCGGCCGGTGAGGACCTCCGCCTTGGGGAGCACGCGTCGCAGCGGGACGACGACGTGCCGCGGGGAGATGCTGCCGGCGGCGGCTTCGGGGAGGAAGGGCTGGTAGGTCATGTACGACCGCGGGTCGACGACGGTGACGGTCGCCTCGCCGTAACGCATCTTCTTCTGGATGCGCCGAGCTGCGTACAGGCCTACGTACCCACCGCCTACTACGAGGATCCTGGGACGCTCCGTGGTGCTCATGCCATCGAGTATCCACCCGCCTCAGGGGGGTACCTCGTGCGCCCCTTCACAAGGTCGTGCGGGGCCTGTGTTACTATCCCGCGCTTCTTGATCCAGACCACGGTTCGGACAGGAAACCGGAGTACCCTGCGGGGCGGTGTCAAGGGCGCGTGAGCTGCCTCTCTGTCGACGAGCGGGGACTGTGAGACCGGTCGGCCGACCGGCGCCGCAGATGTCCGCGCGAGGCCCCGCAGCACCTTCTGAACATGTTCAATGAGGCACTCAGGCCCCGAACGGGTCAACCGGGGCCACTTCTTCGCCCCACCGGGGACATTTCCTTGTGAAGAACTTCACGAACTTTCCCGGGCGACCCCTCCGAAGGGGCCCCGCGAGGGGCCCCAGGACGTCGCTCAAACGCTATCCCGACTGCTCAGCGGAGTGCTACTCGTCAGTAGCGAAAGAGACCTGGGCCACGGACCAGGCGATCCCGTCGAGGATGTCGTGCTCCGACACCACGACCTCCTCCGCACCGATCCGCTCCATGATCGCGAGCAGCACCAGGGCCCCGGCGCCGATCACATCGACCCGGCCGGAGTGCATGGAGGGCACCGCCGCACGCTCGGCGTGGGTGGAACGCAGCAGCCACTCGGTGATCTCGCGGACGCGGCCGAGGGAGACGCGCGAGTGGTGGATGGCCGCGGAGTCGTACGCGGGGAGGTCCAGGGCGATCGCCGACACGGTCGTCACCGAGCCCGCGAGGCCCACCAGGGTGTGCGCCTCGCGCAGCGGGACGGTCTCCTCGGCCCGGTCGAGGGCGGCCTCGATGTCCGCGCGCATCGCCGCGATCTGCCGCTCGGCGGGCGGGTCGGTCACGGCACCGTCGTGCACCAGGTGCCGCTCGGTCATCCGTACGCAGCCCACGTCCACGGAGCGGGCGGCGCGCACGTGGTCGTCGCCGACGACGAACTCGGTCGAGCCGCCGCCGATGTCCACCACCAGGAACGGACGGCGCAGGTCGGCCCGCCCGGTCAGCTCCTTGGTGGCGCCGGTGAAGGAGAACTCGGCCTCCTGGTCGCCGGTGATGACCTCGGGTTCCACCCCCAGGATGTCCAGCACCCCGCGCACGAACTCGTCGCGGTTCTCCGCGTCGCGGGAGGCGGAGGTGGCGACGAAGCGGAGGCGCTCGGCGCCGTGCTCCTTGATGATCTCCGCGTACTCGCGGCAGGCGGCGAAGGTGCGCTCCAGCGCCTCCGGCGCCAGCCGGCCCGTGCGGTCGACGCCCTGGCCGAGCCGCACGATCGTCATCCGCCGGTCCAGGTCCGTCAGTTCGCCCGTCGCCGGGTCGGCGTCGGCCACGAGGAGACGGATGGAGTTCGTACCGCAGTCGATGGCGGCGACCCGGGTCACCGGCCCTCCTCCCGCGCCGTACCGGCCTCGATCCCGGTCTCCGTCCCGGCCCCGGTCTCCGTCCCGGCCCCGGGAAGGGTCACGCAGGGGCCCTTGCTCCACCACTGCGGCAGCATCGCCAGCGCCTCGTCGCCCAGCGGGTTGACGCCGGGGCCCGCGGCCAGCGAGTGGGCGACCAGGACGTGCAGGCACTTCACCCGGTCCGGCATGCCGCCCGCGCTCGGGAAGTTCTTCAGCTCCTCGATCTCGTCGCGGCGGCGGATGTAGTCCTCGTGCGCCGCCCGGTACGCGGCCGCCAGCACCGGGTCGGTGCCCAGCCGCTCCGTCATCTCCTTCATCACGCCGTTGGCCTCCAGCGTGCCGATCGCGGAGTTCGCCCTCGGGCATGTCAGGTAGTACAGCGTCGGGAAGGGGGTGCCGTCGGGCAGCCTCGGCGCGGTCTCCACGACGTCCGGCTGTCCGCAGGGGCAGCGGTGGGCGATGGCGCGCAGCCCGCGCGGCGGCCGGCCCAGCTGCTGCTTGAAGGCCTCGACGTCCGCGTCGGTGGGCTCGGTGCGCGGGGTCGTGGGCGGAGGGGTTTCCATCTGTGTCTCTTCTACGGCTTTCTGCAATGGGTCACTGGGTCGCTGCGGCGTCGGACTTGTCGACGCCGTCCCAGACGTTCGAGTACCAGGGCCGGTCGGCCGCCTCCAGATCCGTGCGCGACTTTCCGTCCGGGTCCTGGTCGACGACGATGTATCCGGTCTCGCCGGGCATGACGTAGTGCAGGCGCCGGCGGATCTCCTGCTCGGCGTAGGCGTCGTCCTGCCAGCGCGCCTTCAAGTCGCGCAGCCGTTCGACCCGCTGGCGGGTCTCCTCCTGCTCCTGCTCGAGGTCGGCGACGTCCGCCCGCTGGGAGACGTACTGCCGCATGGGGTAGGCCAGGGCCACCACCAGCGAGCAGACCACCAGGACGAGCAGCGCCGCCCGTCCGGTCAGCCGGGAGCCTGTCTCTTATACACATCTC
>KL568524.1:185714-193676 GCA_000715605.1 Streptomyces speibonae
GATGTGTATAAGAGACAGCGGTAGACCCGGGCGGCGGTCTGCTCGCCGATCAGCCGGATCCTGGTCGCGGTGGAGAAACGGTCCCGGTCCTTCGCCGCCATGATCCCGCCTCTCGTTCCACCGTCACACGCGCGTACGTCCCCGCACACGGTACGGGACCGAGTACGGGGACGTACGTACGACGCCGCCTGCGAACGGGCGCTCAGCCCTCGGAGCGGAACCGCGGGAAGGCGCTGCGGCCGGCGTAGACCGCGGCGTCGTCGAGGATCTCCTCGATGCGCAGCAGCTGGTTGTACTTGGCGACGCGCTCGGAGCGGGCCGGGGCGCCGGTCTTGATCTGGCCGCAGTTGGTGGCGACGGCCAGGTCGGCGATGGTGACGTCCTCGGTCTCGCCGGAGCGGTGGGACATCATGCACTTGAAGCCGTTGCGCTGGGCCAGCTCGACGGCGTCCAGGGTCTCGGTGAGCGAGCCGATCTGGTTGACCTTGACCAGCAGGGCGTTGGCGGCGCCCTCGTCGATGCCGCGCGCGAGCCGCTCGGGGTTGGTGACGAACAGGTCGTCGCCGACGAGCTGGACCTTGTCGCCGAGCTTGGCGGTGATGGTCTTCCAGCCCTCCCAGTCGTCCTCGAACAGCGGGTCCTCGATGGACACGAGCGGGTAGGCGTCGACGAGCTCCGCGTAGTACTCGGTCATCTCGGTGGCCGAGCGCTCCTTGCCCTCGAAGGTGTAGACGCCGTCCTTGTAGAACTCGGAGGCGGCCACGTCCAGAGCCAGGGCGATCTGCTCGCCGGGGGTGTAGCCGGCCTCCTTGATCGCCTCGAGGATGAGGTCGAGGGCGTCGCGGTTGGAGCCGAGGTCGGGGGCGAAGCCGCCCTCGTCGCCGAGGCCGGTGGCCAGGCCCTTGCTCTTCAGGACCTTCTTCAGCGTGTGGTAGACCTCGGCGCCCCAGCGCAGGGCCTCGGAGAAGGACTCCGCACCGATCGGGGCGATCATGAACTCCTGGATGTCCACGTTGGAGTCGGCGTGCGAGCCGCCGTTCAGGATGTTCATCATCGGCACCGGCAGCAGGTGCGCGTTGGGGCCGCCCAGGTAGCGGAAGAGCGGGAGGTCGCTGGCCTCGGAGGCGGCGTGGGCGACGGCGAGCGAGACGCCGAGGATGGCGTTGGCGCCGAGGGAGCCCTTGTTGTCGGTGGCGTCCAGGTCGAACATCGCCTGGTCGATCAGGCGCTGCTCGGTGGCGTCGTAGCCGACGAGCTCCGGACCGATCTGCTCGATGACGGCCAGTACGGCCTTCTCGACGCCCTTGCCCAGGTAACGGCCGGCATCGCCGTCACGGAGTTCGATGGCCTCGAAGGCGCCCGTGGAGGCGCCGGACGGGACGGCGGCACGACCCGTGCTGCCGTCGTCGAGGCCGACCTCGACCTCGACCGTGGGGTTGCCTCGGGAGTCCAGGATTTCCCGGGCTACGACGACGTCGATGGACGGCACGAGCATCTCCTTCTTGGATGTGACGCGGGTGAGCAAGGCCACGAGGGCCCTGCGGGACTGAGCCTAACCGGCTCCGGGCGTTCGGCCACGCTGCCGCCCACCTCATGGACAGAACCGAGCGTAGATTGTTTCCGAACGGAACAAAGTGGTTCCGGGAAACCGTGACCGGAAAGCGACGCACGCACATGACCCCGCCCCGGTGCGTACGGGGGAAGACGCACCGGGGCGGGGAGCCCGTGGGGACGGGATGGGACCTGCGGCCTTGCCCTACTTCAGGTGCAGCTGCTGGCCCGGGTAGATCAGGTCGGCGTCCTGGACGATGTCGTCGTTCAGCTTGAACAGCTCGGTCCAGCCGCCCTCGACGTCGTGCTCCGCGGCGATGGAGCTGAGGGTGTCGCCCTTGACGACCTCGTACTCGCCGTCGCCCTTCTCGACCTTCTTGCCGGTGGGCGTGGTGACGGTCTTCTTCTCGGCCTTCGGCTGGGCCTGCTCGGCGGCCGGGCGCTCGGCGGAGCGGGAGGCCTTCTGCTCGCTCTCGCGGGGCTGGGTGCTCTGCGCGGAGCCGGCCGAGTCGCCGGCGGAGGAGCCGGTGTAGGCGGCGTTGGACAGGTTCTTGCCGCAGACCGGCCAGGCGCCCTTGCCCTGGCCCGCCAGGACCTTCTCGGCTATCTCGATCTGCTGGGCCTTGGTGGCCCGGTCGGCGGTGGCGGCGTACTTGGTGCCGCCGTAGCCGGCCCAGGTGGAGGCGGAGAACTGCAGACCGCCGTAGTAACCGTTGCCGGTGTTGATGGACCAGTTGCCGCCGGACTCGCACTGGGCGACGGCGTCCCACTCGGACGCGGTGGCGGCGGAGGCGTTGCCGGCCGCCATCAGCGGGGCGGCGACGGCGGCGGAGGCGACGCCGGCGACGGCGATCGCGCGGGTGGCCTTGGACGGACGACGGTGCTTGCCCTTGCCGGAAAACAGCATGGAGGATCCCCTCACCGACGCCTGCGAGGTGAGCTGTCGGGTTCGGGCCGGTTGAGTTGCCCGGCCGCGTCCCTCCCGGGAGGCGGCTTCACCCCAAGCCCGAACCGGTGTCAATCACCGGAAAGGGCACTTACCTTGGGTCCCCCGCTCCTGCCTACGGCGCATGACGCGACGACTGTTCCCGTGTCGCCGCCGGCAGGATTCGGCGTGGCGGCAACCGGGGCCCGCGATGGCGAGCGGTCACGACCGTAGACACGGATTTCGCGGAATATCAAAGACGATCACGGCTTCTGAGACCTATCTCTCACAGCCTTTAAACCGGACATTCAGCGCGAAACGTGACGCCAACTGGCCCTCCGGCCGGGCGATTTCGGATGCCGCTTTTCGCCCGGTTCGACCGTGCCACCACGCCCCTGACCGGCTGGATCTAGCCCAGGTCGATGCCGATGAGCTGAGCGTTCACGGTGTGCAGTGCGCGCCATCCGTCGTCGGCCGCAAGGGAGTCGGTGAGGGACGCCGCGCTGTCGCCGGTGTCCGCTGCCGAGGAGCCGGTCCCCGCGCTGCCCCAGGCGTCGAGTCCGCGTGCGTGCCGGCCGGACGACTCGGACTCGTCCTCCTCGCCCTCGTCGGCGCTCGCGCCGCGGTGGCGTCCGGTGCCCTCGTCGCTGTCCGCCGAAGAACGGTCGCTCTGCTCCCCCTTGTCCGTCTTGTCACCGTCGGACGTGGCCGAGGCGGAGGGGGAGGGGGAGGCGCTGCTGCCCGGGCTCTTGTCGCCGTCCTCGTCACTGCTCGACGGACTGCTCGAAGGGCTGCTCGACGGGGTCGACTTGTCGGGTTCACCCGATTCGTCACCCGAACCCTCCGGGGTCTCCTTGCCCTTGTCCGTGCCGTACGAATCGGCGGAGGGCGTGTAGGAGGGCGAGGAGGACGTACGGCCCGTTCCCGACGATCCGGACGACTTCGACGAGCCGGACGTGCCGGTGTCGACGTCGGCCGCGGGCGAGTCCTGGTTCAGACCCGAGAGCAGGCCGCAGGTACGCCAGGCCCCGACGCCCTGGTCGGCGAGGATCGCCTCGGCCACGGCTATCTGCTGGCCGCGGCTGGCCTGGTCGGCGCTGGGCGCGTAGTCGAGGCCGCCGTACTTCTCCCAGTCCTCCTGGGTCAGCTGCAGGCCGCCGTAGTAACCGTTGCCGGAGTTCTGGCTCCACTTGCCACCGCTCTCGCACTCGGCGACGCGGTCCCAGGTGGAACCGTCGGCCGCGCTGGCGCTGCCGGCCCCGAGGAGCGGGATCGCGATGGCGGAGCCGGTAACTCCGGCTGTGACGAGGAGAGCCGGCGCCTGGCGGGGGCGACGGTGTCGACCGTTCCCGGAGAGCATGCGGAAACCTTTCACACGACGACAAAGACCGGCGCGGCGATGGAAGCCCGTGACGGAGTGCCGCACTTGAGAGGTGAAAGTATCCGCAGACGATCACTTGTCACAAGTTAATGCCGCGCAGATCACGTGAAGATCACAGACTTGAGGGTCTGTCATGTTTACGCCGGCCCGCCTCGGGGCAGTGGGCCGGAGCCCGGTCTGTCACTTTTGCGGGGGAGTGAACTCCACCGGAAGCGTGCGCAGACCGCGCATGATGAGCCCGCCGCGCCACCGGAGTTCCTCCGGTGCCCCCGCGAGCCGCAGATCGGGCAGCCGGGTCAACAGCGTGGCGAGCGCGGTCTGCCCCTCCAGACGGGCCAGCGGGGCACCCAGACAGTAGTGGATGCCGTGGCCGTATCCCAGATGCTGGTTGTCACGCCGGCCCAGATCGAGCACATCCGGGTCGGCGAACCGCTCCGGATCCCGGTCCGCGGCGGCGAGCACGACGAGCACCGGGTCACCCGCGGCGATGCGCTGCCCGCCGATGGTGACCGGTTCGGTGGCGAACCGCCAGGTGGCCAGTTCCACCGGGCCGTCGTAGCGCAGGAGTTCCTCGACGCCGGTCTCCAGCAGCCCGCGATCCCCTGCGGCGAGCGCCCGCTGCAGGCGCTCGCGCTCGCCGGGGTGGGTGAGCAGGGCGTAGGTGCCGTTGCCGATCAGGTTCACGGTGGTCTCGAAGCCCGCGAACAGCAGGATGAACGCCATGGCGGCGGCCTCGTTCTCGGTGAGGTGCTCACCGTGGTCGGAGGCGCGGATCAGACCGGAGATGAGGTCCTCCGCGGGAGCGGGCTCGGCGGGCAGGGCCTCGCGCTTGCGGTGGATCAGCTCGGCGAGATAGCCGCGCATCTTCTTCACCGACCGGGCGACCCCGCCGCGCGGGCCGCCGCCGTGACGGATCATCATGCCCGCCCAGTCCCGGAAGTCGTCCTGGTCCTCGCGCGGAACGCCGAGCAGGTCGCAGATGGCGTAGATGGGGAGGGGGAAGGCGAACTCGTGGATGAGGTCGGCGGAGCCCCGGCCGGCGAAGCGGTCCATGAGTCCGTCGGTGAGCTCCTGCACGCGGGGGGCGAACTCCGCGACGCGGCGCGGGGTGAACGCCTTGCTGACGAGGCGTCGCAGCCGGGTGTGGTCCGGCGGATCGATGTTCAGCAGATGCGTCATCAGCTCCGCCTGCCGCTCCCCGGGGATGCCGGTCCTGCCCCTGGCGTGGGCCGGCTCGTCGTGGTGCGCGGGGTTCTTGGACAGGCGGTTGTCGGCGAGGGTCTGCTTGGCGTCGGCGTACCGCGTGACCAGCCAGGCCTCCACTCCGCTGGGCAGCCGGGTCCGGTGCACGGGGGCGTGCTCGCGCAGCCAGGCATAGGCGGGGTAGGGGTTCGCGGCGAACTCCCAGCTGAACAGCTCGGGGTGCGGACGGTGGCCCTGCGGGGCGGCGGGACGGGGCTGGTCTGACATGGGCTGAACCTAGAGCTCGGAGGGCTGGGAACGTCGGGCGGGCGCGGGTGAGTGAAGGCCGGTCACGCGGTTCCCCCCGCCCCTGTCCACACGCACGCCGGGGACGCCGGGCGGGTGCGGGTGAGTGCGGGCCGGTCACGCGGTTCCCCGCGCCCCTGGGTGTGTCGGACTGGGCGTGGGGAAGGGGCCAGGGGGCGCCGCCGCTCAGTCCGCTGGACCGTCCTCCGTCGCGCGGATCGCGTCGCGGTAGGTCCGGGCCGCCGCTCGCAGCGCCGCCTCCGGGTCGGTCCCCGCCGCCTCCGCCCGCGCCGCCAGCGCCAGCAGCTCGTAGCCGACCCCCTCCCCCGCCGGCAACGGCACCTCCAGCCCCGCCGTCCGCGCCCGCGACGCCAGTTTCGCCGCCAGCGCGAGGGCGGGCTGCCCCAACGGCACACCCTCCGTCACCGAGCTGCGCCGCTTCTCCTCCGCCTTGGTCCGCAGCCAGTGCGCCTTGACGTCCTCCGGCGTCTCCGCCCGCTCCTCACCGAAGACATGCGGGTGGCGGTGGATCAGCTTGGCCACGATGCCGCCCGCCACGTCGTCGACGGAGAACGGCTCCTCCGGGTGCTCCTCGGCGATGCGGGCGTGGAAGACGACCTGGAGGAGGACATCGCCCAGTTCCTCCCGCAGTTCCTCCCGGTCCCCCTCCTCGATGGCCTCGACGAGTTCGTACGCCTCCTCGATGCCGTACTTCGCCAGGCCCTTGTGGGTCTGCTGGGACGACCAGGGGCACTCCGCCCGGATGCGGTCCATGACCTGGACCAGGTCGAGCAGACGGGCACCCGGCAGGTCGTAGGAGGCGGGGAGCAGCTCCAGCTCGGGCATCCGGACCCTGCCCGTCCCGGCCAGCCGCGCCAGCCCGTCGGTCAGCGCCGGCTCGCCCTCCCCGGTCGCCACGACGACCACCGTCCGCCCGCCCGCGCAGGCGTCGACGATCTCCTCGGCGGTCGGCGAGGCCTCCTCGACCGATATCCCCGCCTCCCGCAGATACGGCAGCTGCGGGTGGGTGCCGTCCGCGCACAGCACCCGGTCGGCCGCGTGCAGGGCCTGCCAGGCAGGCCAGGACAGCAGGCCGGGCGCGACGCGGTGGCTGGTGGTGAGCAGGACGGCACGGCCGGGGCCGCCGTCCTCGGGGGTCGGTGCGGAGCTGTTTGCGTTCACGCTCCGAAACTAGCCCACGCCACCGACGGCTCCCGAGTTGTCCACAGGCGGCTTGTCCACAGGCCCGGTCGCGTCAGAGGTTCTGGGGCGCCGCGGAGGCGGCACTGACGTCCTTCACCCACGGCACCTTCGCGTCGACGCGGCTGCTCTTCTCCACGTCCCACTCGCCGTAGCGAGGGTTGAGGTCGATGTCGAGCTCCTTGCCCGCCTCGGACAGGGCCTGCCAGAAATCGGGCCGGCTGGTGTCCGTGCCGAGCTGCTGGGCGAGCTTCTGGGCCTGGAGCTGGAGGCGGAGGTTCTCCTCGAGGCGCTGCGGCGGGATGCTGTACTGCTGGAGCCAGGCGTCCTCCAGGGCCTGCGACCCGCCGGCCTGCTCCTCCAGGTCGGAGCGCATCTGCTGGATCTCGCGGTCCGTGACCTTCACCCCGGCGTCCCGCGCGGCGTGCTCCAGCACCTGGTCCAGGACCATGCCGTGCAGGGTGTCGCGGGTCAGGCTGCCGGTGCGGGCGATGGCCTGCTGGTACTGGGCCTCGTCCGGTACGGCCGCCCGCTGGGCCGCGCGGACCTCGTCGACGCGGTTCTCCAGCTGCGACACGGTGATCCGTTCCCCGCCGATCACGGCCGCGGCACCGGGGTGCGCGTCGTTCCCGCAGGCCGTGAGCAAGGGCGCTGCGGCGATCGCGGCGGTGAGGAGGAACGCGGTGCGACGGCGGCGGTGCAAGGAGACCTCCTGAGGAGAGCTTGTGCGGCGGTGCACAAAGTCTTGCGGTGATCGATGGTAGGCATCGGCCAAGCTCTGGCCAACCCATTCGACCAACGATTCACCAGGACTTCCGGCACCGCCCCGGCCCGCCGTCCGGCCGTATGGCCCCCTTTTGCGGTCCGCTGCCCGCTATCCGCGCACCTGTCCCAGCCACCCCAGGGTCCGGCGGATGTCCGCGGCCAGCGGGTGCCCGGGGCCGTGCACGCGCTCCACGTCGTGCAGCAGCCGGGCCAGCGTGTCGTGCGCGGCGGGCCGGTCGCCCAGGGCGAGCAGCAGATGGCCGATGCGGCGGCGGACGTCGTGGGCGAGCTGCGGGTCACCGGCGGCCACGTACTGGTTCTCGTAGTAGGCCAGCAGCGCGCGGTACTCGGCGAGTGCCGCCGCCGGTTCGCCGAGCTGCTCCAGGCACTGGGCGGCCTCGTAGCGGTAGCGCAGGGACTGCGGGTCGGCCTGGCCCGCCTCGGCGGCGCGCTCGTCGGCGAGGCGGCGCAGCTCGGGCAGGGCACGCCGGTACTGGCCGTCGTCCAGGAGGGTGGCCGCGTACTGCTTGCGCAGGGTGCGCACGACCGGGGAGTGCTCCCCGTGCTGCTCGGCGGCGACGGGCAGGATCGCGCCGAGGATGTCCACGGCCTGGGTGATGCGGCCCTCGCCGAGCAGCCGCTTCACCTCGTC
>KL568524.1:193895-196453 GCA_000715605.1 Streptomyces speibonae
TTCACCTCGTCCACGGCGGCGGCGACGTCGGCCTTCTCCGCGGCGGGCGCGGGCGGCGCGGCGGGGGCGGGCTGCGGCGCGGGCGTGCGCGCGCGATCCGGCCAGGGGGCCTGCGGGCGCAGGAACGGGCGGGTGGGGTCCAGGGGCGCGCCGGTGGGCGTTCCCCGCGCGGGGAGCAGCTGCGACAGGTGCTCGTAGACCTCCTGCGCGGAGTCGGGGCGGTGCTGCGGGTCCTTGGCGAGCAGCCGCAGCACCAGGGTCTCGAGGGCCTCGGGCACCTCGGGGCGGATCCGGCGTACCGGCACGGGCGGCTCGTACAGGTGCCGGTGCAGCACCCCGAGCGCCGTCGATCCCGCGAACGGCACGTCGCCGCTGAGCAGCTCGTGCATCAGCACCCCGAGCGCGTACAGGTCGGTGTACGGGCCGACCGCGCCGCCCATCGCCTGCTCGGGCGCCATGTAGGCCGGCGAGCCGATGGGGGTGCCGGTGTGGGTCAGGCGGGTGGTGTCGGCGTCCATGACGGAGGCGACGCCGAGGTCGAGCACGGTGACGGTGCCGTCCTGCTTCACCATCACGTTGCGCGGCTTGAGGTCGCGGTGGACGATCGGCACGGCGTGCACGGCGCTCAGTACGGCGCACAGCTGCGCGGCGACGGCCGCCGCCCACTGCCACGGGTAGGGGTCGTGTTCGGCGAGGTGGTCGCCGAGGTCGGCGCCGTCGACGTACTGCATGACGAGGAACAGCTCCTCGCCCTCGCTGCCCGCGTCGTGCACCGTGACCAGGCCGGGGTGGTCGACCTGGGCGGTCACCCGGCACTCGCGCACGAAGCGGCGGCGCAGTTCGTCGGCCTCCTGTCCGGCCACCTTGTCGGGGCGCAGCAGCTTCACCGCCACGCGCCGGTCCAGCCGTTTGTCGTAGGCCGTCCAGACCTGTCCCATGCCGCCCTGACCTATGAGCGTGGACAGTTCGTAGCGGCCGGCGACGACACGTCCCGTCGTCACGCTCACCTTCCGCCTTCGCCGTTGCCGTGCTGTCCCTGCTGGCCGTCCTGCCGGCGCAGGTAGTCACTGAGTTCGTCGAGCTCGGCGCGCACCTGGTCGATCCGGGCCGGCGCGGGGCGCTGCGCCTGCCCCGGCTGCGGCGGTACGGAGGTGGGCGGCACCGGTGTGTGCGGGGCCTGCGGCTGCGGGACGGGGGTGGGCGCGTAGGGCGAGGCCGCCTGCTGCGGGAAGCCGAACGGGGCCTGGGGGCCCGGCGCCTGCATCGTCGTCGCGTGCGGCGAGGGCGCCGGGCGGGTCGCGTACGGGCGGCCCGGCCGCCGGTGGTGGAGGATGTCCACGATCAGGTAGTACGCGGAGGCGGCCGCGCCGGACAGCAGCATCACGAACACAGCGACGTCGGTGCGGAAGTCCGACTCCGGCAGCGAACCGGCCACCGCCAGGCACGCGATGGTCAGCGGGATGCACACCCAGGCCACCGCCCAGTCGAGCGTGCGTCCCCGCAGGAAGGCGATGCGGAAGAGCGGTACGCAGGCCAGCAGCCCGCAGCAGAGGACTCCGGCGGCGGCGTACAGCACACGCTGCGTGATGACCGATGCGCCGCTGGGTGGGGGCGGCGCCGCGCCGTGGCCGTACATGACTGCTCCTGGACAGGATCGCGATGGGAACTCGGTCGAGACTCCGAGCGTATAGGCCGATGGCGACAACGGGTCCCGGATGTACCGAACCGTTGTCGTCCTGATCGCCCGGCACCACCGGCCGAGCGACCACGCGGGGGTGTGCACGACACCCCGCGCGGGTGCCCCGCGGGGCCGCGTCCGGGCCGCTCGGAGTCCTCGCGCGGGACGCGCAGGCTCGGTCCGGCGGGCGCGCCCGAGGGTCCGGTCCGCGGGCTCACCCGAGGGCGCGCTCGCGGGGACCGGCGTCGGGGGCGTCCCGCGGGGTCAGTTCGGTGGAATGGTTCCGTTGGTGAGGTTGTCGTAGGTTTCGCGGACCAGTTGTTCGCCCAGTCGGCCCGCCTCCTTGAGGGCGCGTTCGAAGGCGTCGAGGGCGCGGAAGCGGGCGCCGTAGCGGCGTTGTTCGTCCGGCGGGAGCCGGGGCAGCCGCATGCGGCGCACGTCGAGCCGGGTGGCCGTGGACGCGTAACTGCTGGCCTGGCGGTGGTTGGCGGTGCCGCGCAGGAAGCCGGCGAGGAACCACGCGTCGAGCGCGGCCGGGTCGGGGCGCAGCAGTACGAGGTTGCGGCCCAGGACGGCTCCGGCGCTCGTCTCGTCGACGACCCGCGCGACGGCGCCCGAGCCGAGCACGGGGACGACGACGTCGCCCGGTTCGGTGAGCACCGCCTCCTCCTCGCTCTCCGGCAGCGTCCCGGAGGGGGCGGTGCCGGCGAGGACGTCGTGGTCGGTGAGCGCGGGCACGCGCGCGTGCCCGCCGTGGCCGCCGGTCCGCATCACCAGGGCGCCGCCGCGCGCCAGTTCACCGACGGTGGTGAACGGCGGCCGGCCGGAGCCCGCGGGCGGTGCGGGGTGCGCGGGCGGCGGGGCCAGGTCGGCGGTCAGG
>KL568524.1:196620-206150 GCA_000715605.1 Streptomyces speibonae
GAGATGTGTATAAGAGACAGGCGGCGGGGGGCGGCAGCCGGCGGGCCGGGGTCAGGTCGACGTCGTCGTCGAGGAGTTCGACGACCGGCACGGAGCGGGCCAGTCCGGGGCGTTCGTCGAGCCGGCCGGCCCGGTCGAAGGCGCGCCAGGCGTCCAGGACCGTCTCCCGCACCCCGGGCCAGTCGGGCCCGCCGCGTCCCTCGACGGAGAACTGCCCGGCGTCGGTGAGCAGCACCTCCGGCTGCACCGGCGCCTGTTCGGGCCGCCGCAGCACCCACAGGTGCAGCGGGAGGTTGTACGGGGGCGCCGCGCCGGCCGGCAGCGCGACGACGG
Organism: Streptomyces speibonae; assembly: GCA_000715605.1. Lineage (GTDB taxonomy): Bacteria > Actinomycetota > Actinomycetes > Streptomycetales > Streptomycetaceae > Streptomyces > Streptomyces speibonae. The sequence goes on from KL568524.1 coordinate 196,954, forward strand.
CGCGCAGCGCGCCCCGGCGCAGCAGGTCGGCCCTGATCCGGCGCCCGGAGCGGCGGGAGGCGGCGGCGGGCGGCATCAGCACCACGGCGGTGCCGCCGTCACGCAGCCGGGCGAGCGCGTGCTGCACCCAGGCCAGCTCGGACTCGGTGCGGGCGGGAAGGCCGTACTCCCAGCGCGGGTCGTAGGCGAGTTCGTCGTGGCCCCAGTTGCGCTCGTTGAACGGCGGGTGGCACAGCACCGCGTCGGCCCTCACCTCCGGGCGGGGGTCGGCCCGCAGGGTGTCGCCGGCCACGGCGCGCACGCCGGCGCGGGTGTGCAGGGCGAGGCGGAGCGCGGTGAGGGCGGCGAGTTCGGGGGCGCTGTCCTGGGCGTACAGCTCCTGGCCGGGGCGGTGGGCGACGGAGCGGAGCAGGGCGCCGGTGCCGCAGGCCGGGTCGAGGACGGTGCGGGGGGTGCCGGCGAGGCCGGCCATGAGGGCGGCGAGTTCGGCGGGGGTGGGCGTGTACTGGCGCGGGTTGCCGTCGAGGTGGCGGCCGAGCAAGAACTCGAAGGTGTGCCGGGCACCGCGCGCGGCGGCGAGTTCGGCGACGCCGCGCAGGAGGGGGGCGGAGGGGAGCAGTTGAGGGCCGGTGGGGAGCACAAGGGCGGAGGCAGAGGCGGAGGCGGCCGGGGCGCCTGGGCCGGAGTTCACAGTGTTCGGGGAGTTCACACGTGATCCGTCCGGTGGATCAAGGCGTGGTGTGAGCACACGCTCCAGCGCCACGGGGAGCATCGCGGCGAGCCGCTCGTCGGTGCCGGAGCTGATCCCGAGCCAGTCCGGGGAGCGGTCGTGGATGAGGAGCAGGACGCAGCCGGCGTGAGTGAGGGCGGTGACGGGTCCCGCCGGATGGCCGGCGAGCTGCTGCCAGACGCGTTCCCTGAGGGGCACCTCGGCCAGTTTGCGATGGCTGCGCAGCCACCCCTCGACCTCGGTGAGCGCGAAGGAGGGGCTGGCCTCGGTGCCGCCGACCGGGCGGGGGAAGTCGGCGTGCCGGCGCCGCCAGTTGCTGACGGCGGCGCGGCCGACACCGGCCAGCCGCGCGATCCCGGCGGCGGTCACTTCTGTCGCGTTGTCCTGCATGCCCGGCACCCGCCCCGCTCCCCTCGGTCCACGTGTGGTCCCGAGCATACCGAGACACACGCGATGCAGAGATTCACGCTCGTGCACCTCCAGCCTCACGTGAACTGTGTTGACTCGGTTCACACAGTCTGTTCTCATTGACCCCGCGAACGGGCGACCGCCGGCAAGGTGGCGGTCGCCGCCGTAGGGAGGGGAACAACCATGGGCATGAAGAGCAAGATCGCGCTGGGTGCCGTCGTGGGCATCGTCGTCATCGGCGCCGTCTCGGCGAACTCCGGCGACTCGGACGGCGGTTCCACCGGCAAGGACTCCTCAGCCTCCGCGCAGCGGCAGGCGGGCGACACCAAGCAGGACGACACGCCGGACACCGGGGCCGCCGAGGACGAGGGCACCGAGAAGGCGTCCCAGGCCGAGCGGTTCAAGGCGTTCGTGGAGAAGAACGGGACGGCCAAGGAGAAGGAGGCCGTCTCCCACGTCACCAAGGTCCAGGGCGCCGACGAGCAGAACAACATCCTCGACGCCGCGGACGTCTACACCGACTTCACCGGCGGCATGATGGGCGAGGGCATGGGCCCCGCCAAGCTCATCACCTCGGCGTTCGCCGACTGGAAGCAGAGCGACAACGGCCTCGTCAGCGTCTACGACGCCGACGGCGAACTGATCGGCAACGGCAACTTCTGACGGCAGGCCGCCCCGCGCTTCACAGCGGGTGCCGCATCCACACGTTGGGCTCGACGTACACGGCGTATCCGCGCTCCGCCTCGCAGCGCACCGGCGCCAGCGCGCCCGGCACCAGGACCTCGCCGTCGGTGTCGAAGGGCAGCCCGGTCCAGTCACGCCAGTGCTCCAGCGAGGCGGCCACCGTCATCGAGGCCGGCGCCACCGACTCCACGGTGGCCCCGGCCCGGGCGTGCACCCGCAGCCAGGGATCCTGCGGCAGACCGTCCGGACGCACGCGACGGGCGTACTCCTCCATGGGCGTACGCGGCTCCAGGTGCTTGGCACTGGGCCGCACGGGGGCGACGACCTCACGAAAGCCACGCGCCCCGGCGTTGTCGCGCATCGCGGAGAGCATCACGGCGGACAGCCCGCGGCCCTGGGCGTGCGGGGCGACGGAGACCGAGATGGCGCTGACGGTGTCGGGGCGCCTGTCCCGGCGCAGATCGGAGAAGGCCCACACCATGACCTCGTCCCAGCCGCGCGCGGGCAGCCGGCCACGCCCCTCGACGCCGAGCGCGAACGGCACGCTGTACGCACTGGCGACCACGTCACCGCGGTCGTCCTCGGCGAAGAGCACGTACTCGGGCAGTTCCGCGGCGATGCGCGGGAAGTACCCGTAGCCCACCATGTCCTCGAGCACGAACTGCGGCCAGGTGTCCGCCATGTCCTGCACATCCGCCGCCCGGTCGGGGCGGTCGGCGAGGCTCGATACCGTGAAGTCCATGCCGTCACGGTAGGCGCACACCCGTGAACAGGGGAAACGATTTGTCAGCCGCCGCACTGCTCCAGCATCATCCGCCGGTCGGCCGGTGTCACCGGCAGTTCGTACTTGACGGCGACCTGGGCGAAGCGGACCGCGTAGGCGCAGCGGACGCTCTTGTTCGGGGGGAGCCAGGAGGCGGGGCCGGAGTCCCCCTTCGCCGAGTTGGCGCGCCCCTCGACCGGGAGCAGGTTCAGCACGTCGTTGGCCAGTTGCTCGCGCTTGCTCTCCGGCCAGCGGGCGGCCCCCATCTGCCAGCTGTAGGACAGCGGGACCACGTGGTCGATCTGCACCTCGGCCGCCTTCGCCTTCTTCCAGGCGATGTCCTTGCCGGTGTACGGGTCGTACAGGTCCATCGACACGACCACGCAGTCGGAGCCCTTGCGGAACTCGACGTCCCGCCCATGAAGTTTCAGCAGGTCGTTCCGGGTGTCACAGCCGTTCCTCGCCAGTGGCACCCCGTCCGCCGTGTCCATCCAGGCATAGCCGAACTCGTCCCGGTCGTAGCCCGTCTTCGGTCCCCGGCCCTTCGTGGCCACCTTCTCGATGAGGGCGACGGCGGCCGCGCGGTTCTTCTCGCCGGTCACGGGGGCGAGGCCCGGTGCGGTGCCGTCGGGGTTGTCCAGCGGGCTGACGGCGCGTCCGCCGGGTGCGGCCGACGCGCTGCCGCCGCCGGCCGGGGAGCCGGTGTCCGGCAGTTGCTCGCAGCCGGCCAGCAGGACCACCGCGGCGGCCACCGCCGATCCCGTGCACCGAAGCCGTCGGCCCCGCCCCTTGTGTCGCGTCACCGCGCCCCTCCCTCACTCCTGTTGTATCCCTGCCCCGGCGGGGGCGGGCCGATCCCGGATCTCACCGTAACGAGCGACAGGTCCAGACCAATTCGGCGCCCCCTTGGGCATTCACCCCGAACCGCGCGTATTGTCTGTTTTGAGTCATCTCCGGAAGGAGCTCTGGATGGGCATCCTCGACAAGCTCAAGGGCAACAAGGCCGCACGCGACAAGGCCAAGCAGGCCTCGGACGCCGCGGAAAAGAAGATGAACGAGAGGACCGGCGGCAAGTACGAGCAGCAGATCGACACCGCGCAGCAACAGGCCGAACGCCGGATGGGCATGGACCGCGACCGCCCCGACCAGCAGTAAGGCCTCGCGCAGTCGTCAGCGCCGTCCACGGCGACCCGAGCCGTGGACGGCCCGCTGTGCGAGGGCGGCCGGGGACCGGCGTCAGGAGCCCGGCACCGACGCCAGGAACTCCCCGACCCAGCCGAGCAGATCCCGTCCGACCAGCGGCTTCCCGCCCACCTTGGCGGTCTTCGGGCGCGGCACCAGCACCTGGTGGGCGGCCGGCTTGATGACCGCGCCCGGGTACAGCCGCTTCAGTCGCAGCTCCTGCGACTCGCGCAACTCCACGGGCGCGAAGCGGATGTTGCTGCCCTGGAGCACGATCTCGCCCACCCCGCACGCGCGGGCCAGCATCCGCAGCCCCGCCACGAGCAGCAGGTTCTCCACCGGTTCCGGCAGCTTGCCGTAGCGGTCGACGAGCTCCTCACGGACGGCCTTGACGTCCTCCTCGGAGTTGGCCGAGGCGATCGCGCGGTACGCCTGCAGGCGCAGCCGCTCGCCGGGCGCGTAGTCGTGCGGGACATGCGCGTCGACCGGCAGCTCGATCTTCACCTCGAGCGGCGGCTCCTCCTCGATCTCCCCGGTCTCCAGCTGGCGCCGGTAGTCCGCGACCGCCTCGCCGACCATCCGCACGTACAGGTCGAAGCCGACGCCCGCGATGTGGCCCGACTGCTCACCGCCGAGCAGGTTTCCCGCACCGCGGATCTCCAGGTCCTTCATCGCCACGTACATGCCCGCGCCCATCTCCGTGTGCTGGGCGATCGTGGCGAGCCGCTCGTGCGCCGTCTCGGTCAGCGGCTTCTCCGGCGGGTACAGGAAGTACGCGTAGCCGCGCTCCCTGCCCCGGCCCACCCGGCCGCGCAGCTGGTGCAGCTGGCTGAGGCCGAAGTTGTCGCCGCGCTCGACGATCAGGGTGTTGGCGTTGGAGATGTCGATACCGGACTCGACGATCGTCGTCGACACCAGCACGTCGAACTTCTTCTCCCAGAAGTCGACGACGACCTGCTCCAGCGCCGACTCCGACATCTGGCCGTGGGCGGTGGCGATGCGCGCCTCGGGCACGATCTCGCGCAGCCGGGCCGCCGCGCGGTCGATGGACTCCACCCGGTTGTGGATGTAGAAGACCTGGCCCTCGCGCAGGAGCTCACGGCGGATGGCCGCGCCGATCTGCTTCTGCTCGTACGGCCCGACGAAGGTGAGCACCGGGTGGCGCTCCTCCGGCGGGGTGGTGATGGTCGACATCTCACGGATGCCGGTCACCGCCATCTCCAGGGTCCGCGGGATCGGTGTGGCGGACATGGTCAGTACGTCCACGTTGGCCCGCAGCTTCTTCAGCTGCTCCTTGTGCTCGACGCCGAAGCGCTGCTCCTCGTCGACGATGACCAGGCCCAGGTCCTTGAACTTCGTCTCCGAGGAGAACAGGCGGTGGGTGCCGATGACGACGTCCACCGAACCCTCCCGCAGCCCCTCCAGGACCGCTTTGGCCTCCGTGTCGGTCTGGAAGCGGGACAGCGCCTTGACGACCACCGGGAACTGCGCGTACCGCTCGCTGAACGTCCCGAAGTGCTGCTGCACCAGCAGCGTGGTCGGCACCAGCACCGCGACCTGCTTGCCGTCCTGGACGGCCTTGAACGCGGCCCGCACCGCGATCTCGGTCTTGCCGTAGCCGACGTCGCCGCAGATCAGCCGGTCCATGGGGACCGACTTCTCCATGTCCTCCTTGACCTCGGCGATGGTGGTGAGCTGGTCGGGCGTCTCCGCGTACGGGAAGGCGTCCTCCAGCTCGCGCTGCCAGGGCGAGTCGGCGCCGAAGGCGTGGCCGGGGGCGGCCATGCGCGCGCTGTACAGCTTGATCAGGTCGGCGGCGATCTCCTTGACGGCCTTCTTGGCGCGCGCCTTGGTCTTGGTCCAGTCCGCGCCGCCGAGCCGGTGCAGGGTGGGCGCCTCGCCGCCGACGTACTTGGTGATCTGCTCCAGCTGGTCGGTGGGGATGTAGAGCCGGTCGCCGGGCTGGCCGCGCTTGGCGGGGGCGTACTCCACGACCAGGTACTCGCGGGTGGCGCCCTGCACGGTGCGCTGCACCATCTCGATGTAGCGGCCCACGCCGTGCTGCTCGTGCACGATGTAGTCGCCCGCTTCCAGGGTGAGCGGGTCGATGGTCTTGCGGCGCCGGGCCGGCATCCGGGCGCCCTCGCGGCCGGACGCCTTCTGGCCGGTGAGGTCGGTCTCGGTGAGGACGGCGAGCTTGAGTGCCGGGTCGACGAAGCCGTGGTCGATGCAGCCGCAGGCGACGTGCACCACGGAGGGGCTGATCTCACCGAGGTCGGTGTCGAGACGCGCGGCGATGCCCTCGCCGCCGAGCACCTCGACCGTACGGGCCGCCGGGCCCTGTCCCTCCGTGACGAACACGGTGCGCCAGCCGTCGGCGAGCCAGCCCTTGGCGTCGGCCAGCGCCCGCGCGGTGTCGCCGCGGTAGGTCTCGGGAGCGTGCATGCCGAGCTTGAGGGTGTCCGGGTCGAGTTGATCGTCCGCGGCGAACGGCGACACCGACCACCACATCATGTCCAGCTCGCGCGCCCGGTCACGGACGTCCGCGATCGACCACAGGGACGCGGCGCCGACGTCGATGGGCGCCTCGCCCCCGCCGGCGGTGGCCGCCCAGGAGGCCTGCAGGAACTCCTGCGACGTGGCCACCAGGTCCGACGCGCGCGTGCGCACCCGCTCCGGGTCGCAGACGACGGCCATGGCGCCCTTGGGCAGCACGTCCAGCAGCAGCTCCATGTCGTCGACGAGGACGGGGGCCAGGGACTCCATGCCCTCCACGGCGATGCCCTCGGCGATCTTCCCGAGCAGTTCACCCAGCTCGGGGTGGGCCTCGGCCAGGGCCCGGGCGCGCTCGCGTACGTCGTCGGTGAGCAGCAGTTCGCGGCAGGGCGGCGCCCACAGGCCGTGCTCGGCGATCTCCAGGGAGCGCTGGTCGGCGACCTTGAAGTAGCGGATCTCCTCCACGTCGTCGCCCCAGAACTCCACCCTCAGGGGGTGTTCCTCGGTGGGCGGGAAGACGTCCAGGATGCCGCCCCGTACGGCGAACTCGCCCCGCTTCTCCACGAGCTCCACGCGCGCGTACGCGGCGGCGGCGAGGGCCTCGACGGTGTCGTTCAGGTCGGCGGTCTGTCCGGTGCGCAAGGAGACCGGCTCCAGGTCGCCCAGGCCCTTGACCTGCGGCTGGAGCACGGAGCGCACGGGGGCGACGACGACGGAGACCGGGCCGGTGTCGGGGTCGTCGGGGCGGGGGTGGGCCAGGCGCCGCAGGACGGCGAGGCGGCGGCCGACGGTGTCGCTGCGCGGGCTGAGCCGCTCGTGCGGGAGCGTCTCCCAGGAGGGGTACTCCACGATGCCCTCGGGCGGGAGGAGGGAGCGCAGTGCCGCGGCCAGGTCCTCGGCCTCGCGGCCGGTCGCGGTCACGGCGAGCACGGGGCGGGCGGTGTCGCGGGCCAGGGCGGCGATGGTGAAGGGGCGGGCCGCGGGCGGGCCGACGAGGTCGACGTGCATGCGGTTGCCGTCCGCGGCCGCGGTGATCGCTTCCGCGAGGGCGGGGTCCTTGACTACGGCGTCGAGCAGACCGTGCAGGCTCATGCGGGGCGGGTTCCCTCCGGGGGTGTGCAACACGACGGGCCCGACGCGCACCGCGGGCCGGGGGTGTCAAGGGTACGTCGCCGCGTCCGCGGGTGCGGGGGGCTGTGGACAACGCCGGCCGACCGGTGAGCGGGGGTGCCGCCGGCCCACCAGGGGCTCCGCCTCCTGGACCCGGTGGGCGGCGCTGCCGCCGGCCCACCAGGGGGCTCCGCCCCCTGGACCCCCGGGCCTATGCCCACCCACCACCCGACTCGGTGACTCGAGAAGCCGAAGCACGCAGCCCGCACACCCCGCCCACGCCACCCGACCCGGTGACTCGGGAAGCCCGGAGCGTACAGGTCACGCACCCCCGCCCACGCCACCCGACTCGGCGTCTCGGGAAGCCGAAGCACGAAACCCGCACGCCCACCCGCGCCACCCGACTCGGTGACCCGAGAAGCCGGACGCCCGGCTCGGTGGCTCGAGGAGACGGGGTGCTGAGGGCGCACGCACCGGCGCCGGGAGTCCCCCGTGGGACTTCCGGCGCCGGTGGTTCCCCCGCAACCCCCGTGTGCGGTGGCTAATCGGTGGCGATGGCGTTCAGGACGTTCATGCGGCCGGCGCGGAAGGCCGGGACCAGGGCCGCGAAGAGGCCCACGAAGGCCGAGCCGATGAAGACGCCGGTGATCGTCGGCCACGGGATGTCGAGGACCTTCATCCCCTCCAGCGCCAGGAGCTGCTGCGCGGTGGCGCCCCAGCCCATGCCCAGACCGAGGCCCAGCAGCGCACCGAACAGGGCGATCACGACCGACTCCATGCGGATCATGCGGCGCAGCTGCCGGCGGGAGAGGCCGATGGCCCGCATCAGGCCGATCTCCCGGGTGCGCTCCACCACCGACAGGGCCAGGGTGTTCACCACACCGAGGACCGCGACGACGATCGCCAGGGCCAGCAGGCCGTAGATCATGTTCAGCAGCTGGCCGATCTGGTCCTTCAGCGCCTCCTTGTAGTCGGTCTGGTCACGCACCTCGTACTGCGGGAAGCCGTCCAGCGAGGCCTTCAGCGCCGTGTACGCGGCGTCCTTCTGCCCGTCCTTCGCCGAGGCGAAGATCAGCTGGTCCAGCGGCATCTTGTCGGCCGGGACGTAGGTGGCGAGCGTGTCGATGGACGTGTACATCGCACCGGCGTCGATCACGCCCTCGCTGCTGGTGATGGCCCGGACCGTCAGGGTGCCCGTGGTGCCGTCCTTGAAGGCGACGTCGATCGTCGAGCCGATGCGCACGCCGTGGTCCTTGGCGAAGTCCTCGTGGACGGACATCGAGTCGGGCCGGTAGGCGTCGGCGAGCGTGCCGGCGACGGTCTCGACCCGCAGGTCGGTCGCGTACGTCGGGTCGGCGGCGGTGATCGCGGTGTCGTCGGTGGTCTTGCCGTCGGGCGTGGTGAAGTCGGCCTCGGTCCACTTGTACTCGGTGACCCGGTCGATGCCCGGCGTCGACTTCACGGCCTTCACGGCCTCCGGGGTGATCGGCTGGCCCAGGTCGTCCTGGATGATGAAGTCCGTGCCGACCGCCTTGTCGAGTTCCTCGGTGGCCGAGGCGACCATGGAGGAGCCGACCACGGACAGGCACGCCACCAGGGCGAGGCCGATCATCAGCGCGGCGCCGGTCGCGCCGGTGCGGCGCGGGTTGCGCAGGGCGTTGCGCTCGGCCATGCGGCCCACGGGTCCGAAGGCCCGCAGCAGGATCGCGCCGAGGACGCGGACCACGCCGCCGGCCAGCACCGGTCCGATGACGACGAACCCGATCAGGGACAGCACCACGCCCAGGCCCAGCCACAACGAGCCGTCGCCGGCCGTGTCGGCGG
>KL568524.1:206364-209101 GCA_000715605.1 Streptomyces speibonae
GTTCCGGCCAGGTAGAGGGCGAAGCCGCCGGCGCCGGTGAGGACCAGACCGATCGCGGCCCGGATCCAGCCGGCCTTGGCGTCGGCGGGGGTGCCGGCGTCGCGCAGCGCGGCCATGGGGGAGATCTTCCCGGCGCGCCGGGCGGGCAGGTAGGCGGCGAGCACGGTGACGACGACCCCGAGGAGCAGGCCGAGCGCGGGCGTCGTCCAGGCGACCGTGAGATCGTCGGTGGACAGCTCCATGCCGATCGAGCTCATGAGCTTCATCAGGCCGACCGCGAGGCCGATGCCCGCGCCCACGCCGAGGACGGAGCCGATCAGGCCGAGCAGCAGGGCCTCCACCAGCACCGAGCGGTTGACCTGCCGGCGGGAGGAGCCGATGGCCCGCATCAGGCCGATCTCCCGGGTGCGCTGGGCGACCAGCATGGAGAAGGTGTTGATGATCAGGAAGATGCCGACGAGGAACGCGATCCCGGCGAAGCCGAGCATGGCGTACTTCATGACGTCCATGAACTCGCTGACGCTCTCCTGGTTGGCCTCCGCGGTCTCCTCGGCGGTCATCACCTTGTAGCCGCCGCCGAGCGCGGCCGTGACGTTCTTCTTCAGCTGGTCGTCGCTGACGCCGTCCGCGGCGGTGACGTTGACGCTGGTGTACACGTCGCTCTCGCCGACCAGGGCCTGCTGGGCGGTGCGGGTGTCCAGGAAGAAGATCGCGGCACCGGGGTTGGTGACGGTGAAGTCGGCGATGCCGGAGATCTTCGCGGTGTGGGTGCCGACCGCGCCGATGACACGGATCTCGTCGCCGAGCTTCAGGCCGTGGTTGTCGGCGGTGTCGGCGTCGACCATGATCTGGCCGGCGCCCTCGGGCTCCGTACCGGAGGTGATCTCCATGGTGCGGGCGTCGTTGTCGTTCCAGCTGCCGACGATGGTCGGGGCGCCGCTGTTCGGCGAGAGACTGTCGTTGTCGCCGTCGACCACGGTCACCTGGGTGGAGGCCACCGTGCCCTCGGCCGACCGCACGCCGTCGGCGGCCTCGACCTTCTCGAGCACGGACGCCGGCAGCACCGGCGGCTTGCCGTTGCCGGCGTTCGTCTCCCCCGTGTCGGAGGCGTCCTTGTGGCTGACGGTGACGTCCGAGGCCGTGGCCGCGAACAGCTTGTCGAACGTGGTGTTCATGGTGTCGGTGAACACCAGGGTGCCGCACACGAACGCCACCGACAGCAGGACCGCGATCGCCGACAGCGCCATGCGTCCCTTGTGCGCGAAGAAGTTGCGCATCGAGGTCTTGAGCACGGTCATGACGTGCGCCCCCGGGCGTCGAAGTCCTTCATGCGGTCCAGGACCTGCTCGGCGGTGGGCTGGTGCATCTCGTCGACGATGCGGCCGTCGGCGAGGTAGAGCACGCGGTCCGCGTAGGAGGCGGCCACGGGGTCGTGGGTGACCATCACGATGGTCTGGCCCAGTTCGTCGACCGAGCGGCGCAGGAAGCCGAGGACTTCGGCGCCCGCGCGGGAGTCGAGGTTTCCGGTCGGCTCGTCACCGAAGATGATGTCCGGCCGGGCGGCCAGCGCCCGTGCCACGGCGACACGCTGCTGCTGGCCGCCGGACAACTGGGTCGGCCGGTGCTTGAGCCGCTCGGCGAGTCCGACGGTCTCCACGACCCGGTCCAGCCACCCCTTGTCGGGCTTGCGGCCGGCGATGTCCATGGGCAGCGTGATGTTCTCGAGCGCGTTCAGCGTCGGCAGCAGGTTGAACGCCTGGAAGATGAACCCGATCCGGTCCCGGCGCAGCCGCGTGAGCTTCTTGTCCTTCAGGCCGGTGATCTCGGTCTCGTCCAGGTAGATCTGGCCGGACGTCACGGTGTCGAGCCCGGCGAGGCAGTGCATCAGGGTGGACTTGCCGGACCCGGAGGGGCCCATGATCGCGGTGAACTGTCCCCGCGCGATGTCCACGTCGACGTGGTCGAGGGCGACGACACGGGTCTCGCCGGACCCGTACGCCTTCACGACCTGCCGCGCCCGCGCGGCAACGGCCGTAGGCCCTCCAGTGCCCCCGTGCCTGGGAATGGTCACAGCCGATGTCACGGTAAGTCTCCTATGTCGGTCAGCAAAGTGAAATGCGGTGCCCGGCGGCCGCCGCCCCCGTGGTGCGGCGGCCGCTCGGTGCGTCCTCGTGCCTGGTGCTGCAAGTCTCGCGGTGGGAGGGGGTCGGGCGCGCTGGTGTTCAGCGCAGTCTTCTCCTGGGGAAAACCCCACCCCCGCTGCTGTGCCGCCCCACCCCCCGGCGGCGTAAAGCCAGGTTAAGGACGGCTGCCGCCCCGTCTCGTCCTCCGTCGGTACGAACCCTCCCCGAGCCGTCGTACGGAGGTACCCCTAGGGGCTTCAGCCGACGGGAGGAGTCCGTCTCGGGGTCGGCTCCTCCCTCCGGCGCATCCGAGGCTCCACCCTCCCGTCGCGTCAGGGTCAAGTCCGATCGCGCCGGGGCCGATCCGGGGCCCGCTGAAGGAACCTGATGGCTCAAAAGTCTGAGTTAATCCCGGTAACCCCCCAGGTCAGACGGGGGAAACGCCGCGGAGAGCACATACCGACCGCTCAGTTCGGCCAAAACGCAGCGCCCTCCCGTACGCGCGAGTAACGTGCGGGCTCCACTCCCCACCCCCCTCCCTGCCGTCCCCGCACGCATCCGAGCCACGCAAGGAGAACGGGATGCCCACCGACCCTGTCTCTTATACACATCTC
>KL568525.1:0-197 GCA_000715605.1 Streptomyces speibonae
GGCCAGGCCCCCCGATCACCCGACCCCCCGCCACCCGACACCCCACCGGGCCAGGCCCCCCGGCCGCTCGGCTCCCCACCGCCCGACACACCACCACCGGACACACCGCCAGGCCAGGACCCCCGATCACCCAACACCCGGCCACCCGACACACCGCCGCCCGACACACCACCGGGCCAGGCCCCCCGGCCGCCCGA
>KL568525.1:412-2544 GCA_000715605.1 Streptomyces speibonae
CACCGGGCCAGGCCCCCCGGCCGCCCGACACCCCGTCACCCGACACCCCGCCGGGCCAGGGCCCCCGGTCGCTCGGTTCCCCGCTGTCCGGTTCCCCGTCGGGGACGAGGCGGGCGGTGAGCCCGGCGCCGTCCTCGCGGACGCGCCACAGGGAGCGCCGCTCGGCCGTGCTCGTCACGACCCGGCCGCCGGTCATCCGGCCCCGCGCCTTGAGCACGTCGAGCAGTTCGGCCGCCCGGGTCTCCACCGCCGCTGGGTCGTCGCCGTCGAGTTCGACATAGAGCCAGGCGCGCCCTTCGGGCAGTCCGGTCACGGAACCGGGGCCGCGACGGGCGCGCATGGTCGCGACGATCGCCTCGTCCATGCCCTCCACGGCGGTGGGGTGCCGGCGCAGGATCTCCGGGATGTCCTCGGCGGCGGCGACCACGTCGTCGTAGCCGAGCGTCAGCAGTGCCGTGGCCCGCGCGGTCGCCACCAGGCGGACCGTCGCCGCGGTGACGACCGCGCAGGTGCCCTCGGTGCCGACCAGGGCGCGGGCCATGTCGAAGCCGCGCTCGGGCAGCAGGTGGTGCAGCTGGTAGCCGGACACCTGGCGCGGGATCCGGCCCAGCTCGGTGCGGATCGGCGCGAGATGGGCGTCGACCAGCCGTCGTACGTCCGCTTCGAGGCGGGCGACGTGCTCCGCGTCGGCCGGGTCCACCGGGTGCAGGCCCGCGTGGTCGGCGACGGCCCGCACGCCGCCGGCCGTCACGATCTCCAGCGCCTCGACGTGGCCGCCGGTCCGCCCGTGCCGTACCGACCGGTTGCCGCAGGCGTCGTTGCCGATCATCCCGCCGATGGTGCAACGGCTGTGCGAGGACGGGTCCGGGCCGAAGGTCAGTCCGTACGGCGCGGCGGCATCGCACAGCGCGTCCAGGACCGTCCCGGCCTGGACCCGGGCGAGCCCCGCTGCCGGGTCGAGGTCGAGGATCCGGTTCATGTGACGGGAGAAGTCCAGGACGACACCCGGCCCGACCGCGTTGCCGGCCATGCTGGTGCCGCCACCCCGCGCGGTGACCGGAACGCCCGTCTCCCGGCAGGCCCGCACCACCGCGACCACGTCGTCGGCGGAGCGGGGGAACGCCACGGCCCGCGGGGGGATCCGGTAGTTGGAGGCGTCGTAGGCATAGGCGCCGGTGCCCGGGCCCGTCTCCAGCCGCAGGCCCGGGGCGGACTCGGCGAGGCGCGCGGTCAGCCGCGTCAGGGCGTCGCTCATCGTGTCGGGGACTGTGAGGTGCCCGCCTCCACCGCGGCCGTCCAGGCCCGGAGGCCCTCGTCCACCGCCGTCTCGTCGACGACCAGGGCGGGGATCATCCGTACGACCTGGTTCCACGCCCCGCACAGCAGCAGGAGCAGGCCCTCGTCGACGGCGGCGCGCTGGACGCGGGCGGCGGTCTCCGGGTCGGGGCCGCCGTCCTCGGTGACGAACTCGGTGGCGAGCATCAGCCCGAGGCCCCGCACGTCTCCGATGCCCGGGGTCCGGGCGGCCACCGCTTCCAGGCCGTGGCGCAGCCGCTTGCCCATCGCCTCGGCGTTCTCGACGAGCTTCTCCTCGCGGACGACGTCGAGCGTGGCGCAGGCCGCGGCGCAGGCGACCGCGTTGGCGCCGTACGTTCCGCCCTGCGAGCCGGGCCACGCCTTCGCCATCAGCTCCTGCGGGGCCGCGATGCCGGACAGCGGGAAGCCGCTGGCCAGGCCCTTTGCGGTGACGAGGATGTCGGGTGTGACACCGAAGTGGTCGTGGCCCCAGAAGCGGCCGGTGCGGCCGACGCCGGTCTGCACCTCGTCGAGGATGAGCAGGAAGCCGTGGCGGTCGGCCCGCTCCCGCAGCCCTTCGAGGAAGGCGCGGGTCGCGGGGACATAGCCGCCCTCGCCCAGCACCGGTTCCACGACGATCGCGGCGGTGTCGTCGGGGGAGGAGATCGTCTGGAGGGTGTAGTCCAGTTCCCGGAGGGCGAAGCGGGTGGCGGTCTCCTCGTCCCAGCCGTAGCGGTACGCCGTCGGGAAGGGGGTGACGACCACGCCGCTCATCAGCGGGGAGAACCCGGACCGGAACCGGGTGCCGGAGGTGGTCATCGAGGCGGCGGCGACGG
>KL568525.1:2784-3479 GCA_000715605.1 Streptomyces speibonae
CCGCCGCAGCGGCGGGTGCATGACGGTCGTGTACTGGCCGTGGATCAGCGTGCCCACCTGCTCCCGCGCCGCCGCCACGACCTCGGGGTGGCAGTGCCCGGTGCTGGTGACGCCGATACCGGCGGTGAAGTCGAGGTAGCGGCGGCCCTCCTCGTCGTAGAGGTGGACGCCCTCGCCCCGCACCGCCGTCACGGGCGTGGCCTGGCGAAGATGCGGCGACAGTGCGGTCATGATCGTCTCCCGGCGTGGGTCGTCGGACGCGTGCGCTCCCTCGAGCATCTCCACGGCCCCGCCCGGGGCCAACGCGCGATCTGTCCGCCCGGGGCACGATGTTCGGACGTTGTGTCAGGTGTGCCGCCGGTGAGCCGCCCCGCCCGGTTCTCGCGCAGGTCAGCCATGCTTGTCACAGTGGCCGCGCACTCAGGGAGACACCGTGGACGACAATCCCCCGCCGGACGCGGACGGCCGGTCCGACGGTCCGCCCGGCCGTGCCCTCACCGTCGCCGACGTGCTGGCACTGCCCGTCATGGCCTCCGGACAGCCGCAGGTGGTCACCGGCCTGCCCCTCCTCGGCCGTCCCGTCCGCTGGGTCCACATCACCGAGCTGACCGACCCGGCCTCCTTCCTCAAGGGCGGCGAGCTCGTCCTGACCACCGGCATGCCGCTGCCGGACGACTCCGCGGGGGGCCGCCGCT
>KL568525.1:3663-5662 GCA_000715605.1 Streptomyces speibonae
GATGTGTATAAGAGACAGCCGCTACGTCGACGAACTCGCCGACGTGGACGCGGCGGCCCTGGTCATCGAACTCGTACGGCGCTACCACCGCCCGCCCGACGCCCTCGTGCACGCCTGCCGCGCCCGCGGCCTGCCGCTGATCACCCTGGCCAAGGACGTCAACTTCCTGGAGGTCACCCAGGTCGTGCACGCCCTCATCCTCGGCAACCAGGCCGAGGCGATGCGCCGCACCCAGCGCGTCCACGAGGCGTTCACCGCGCTGACGCTGCGCGGCGCGGGACCCGAGGACGTCATGCGCGCGGCTGCCGAGATGAGCGGCCGCACGGTCGTCCTGGAGAACCTCGTCCACCAGGCACTGATCTGCGCGCCCTCCGGCACCACCCTGGAGGAGGCGCTCACCGGCTGGGAGGAGCGCTCCAGGGCCACCCCGCCCGGCGGCCCCAGGAGCCGGGTCGGCCCGGAGGGCTGGCTCACCGCGCCCGTCGAGTACCAGGGTGAAACCTGGGGGCGCGTGGTCATGCTGCCCGCCCCCGCCACGGATCCGTCCTCCGAACGGGCCTTCGATCCGGAGCATGTCACCGTCCTGGAGCGGACGGCGATGGCCCTGACCGTCGCCCGCCTCATCCACCCCGTCCCCTGGGAACGCACCGCGCACCGGGGTGCCCTGCGCGACCTCGTCGAGCAGCGCCACCGCTCCCGCGAGGACGCCCACGCGCGGGTGGCGGCACTGGGCCTGCCCACCGGGAACTGCCGCTTCCGCACCGTGGTGGTGGACCTCCCGGAGGACGGCACCACGGCGCGGGCCGAGGACCTGCTGGCCCAGGCCGTGCGCCGGGCGGGGGCCCCGGCGCTCGTCGGCGAACTGGGCCCGGGCCGTCTGGGGGTCCTGCTCGCCCTCGGCCCCTCACGTGCCTGGCGGCCGGTGGTGGAGCAGGTGGCGCGGGCCGCGCTCGAGCTGTCCCCGCGGGCCGTCGTCAGCGTCGGCTCCGAGGCCGACGACCTCACCGGCGCGCCCCGTTCCTTCCACCAGGCGACCCGTGTCGCCGAGGCCACCCCGCCCGGCCGGCCGCTCCCGCCGGGCCGCTCCTTCCACGAGCTCTCCGACGTCGGCCTGCGCGGCCTGCTGTACGCGCTCCGCGCGGACACCCGGGTCCAGGACTACGCCGAACAACGCCTCGGCCGTCTCCTCGACCACGACCACCGGCAGGGCACCGATCTGCTGACGACCCTGCGCCACTACCTCGACGCCGCCGGCAACAAGACCGGCGCCGCCCGCCGCGGGGGCCTGTCCCGCGAGACGTTCTACCAACGCCTGCGCACGATCGAGCGCCTGCTGGACTGCGACCTCGAATCCGGCGCGCAGCGCACCGAACTCCATGTGGCCCTCACGGCACTCGACGTGCTCCGCGACAGCTGACGGCCCAGGTCCAGGCGCAGACACAGGAGACCTGGGCCGACAGCGTGCCGCATGCGGACCGTGCTTCAGAAGGGCCTGATGTTGATCCAGGCGATGCACCGGGGATTGTCGCCGAACGACAGGTCGGTTCCCGGCGGGTAATCGATGGTCGTGCCGTTGCAGTCCACGAATTGGACGTCGTTGTTGCCGGTGCGGATGTGATCCATCCAGCTCGTCATGCTCGTTTGCCCGCGGAACCAGTTCACTCCGCGGCCCGCGAAGCAGGTTTCCACGCGTAACCGTCCGTGACCACTGGGATTGGAGGAATGCCACGTGACCTTGACGAACAGGGGGTCACCGCAGGGGACCTCCGCCGCAGAGGCCGTCGGGGCCGGCAGCAGGAGCGCCGCCAGCATGGCAACGAAGCCCAGGCCGGCCAGGCGTGCCCTCTTCACCGTTCCTCTCCTTTCACTGAGTCGGCCGTCCTCTCACTGAGCCGACGACGGTCGGCCGGGTGGCGTTCAGGCGAGGGTCTTGTCGAGCTCGGGGTAGTAGCCGGACTCGTAGCCGGCCGCGGTCGGGTGGAAGACCTCGGACAGGTTG
>KL568525.1:5833-8756 GCA_000715605.1 Streptomyces speibonae
TAGTAGCCGGACTCGTAGCCGGCCGCGGTCGGGTGGAAGACCTCGGACAGGTTGGTCAGGTCGTTGATCCAGGAGTCGGAGCCGCATGCCCCGTGGCCCTGGAACGCGTCGCGCACGTCGACGAACGTGACCGACTGCTCGGCGGCCGCGGCCTCGGTGCCCTCGTTCAGCGCGTCGGCGTAACCGTTCATGTAGGTCCGCTTGTCGGCGCTGAGGTCGATCAGCGGGCAGGTGCCGGTCTCGGAGATCACCCTCGGGTAGCCGAGGACGACGATCTCCGCCTGCGGGGCCCGCTCCTTGATGTCCGCGTACAGTCCGGCGAGCTCGGTCACCATTTGGTTCCTGGCGTAGTACGACGCCATGGCCGTGGACGACTTGCAGTAACTGTCCGTGTTCAGCAGGCAGTCCGCGGCCACGGTGCTGAACTGGGCGTCGTTGCCGCCCACGGTGATGGTGACGACGTCGGTGTCGCCGTTCACGGCGGACAGCTGATTGGCGCGCACGTCGTCGATGGTCGCGCCGCTGCACGAGACGTCCGTCAGCTTGTACTCCGAGTGCGCCTTCTGCAGCAGGCTCGGGTAGCTGTTCGCGCTGCGCTTGCAGTCACCGCCGGCCGGGTCGTAGTTCCCCGCGCCGACCCCGGAGGCGTACGAATCCCCCAGAGCCACGTACTGGAGTTCCTCCGCGGCCTGGGCGGGGGAACCGGCCATCGCCGTCAGGCCGGCAGCGGCCATCACCGCACTGGCGGCAAGCGACATCAATTTACGCATGAGTTCCTTCTGAAACGAATACGGAGAACCGGTGATCGAAGTGCGGCACAGCTTCACACAGCGCTCTTGTTCGCAACAGACGGACTGCCCCTAAGGGCAGTTGGACAAATGCGCCGTCGGCATGGATCGACTTTTCTTCAGGAATGGCACGGCGGGCGGCGGGCAGTGGTGGCCGTGTACGCGACCCCGGGCCCGTGCGCCCGCCGAGGGGAATCCCTGTGTCGAATCCCTGTGTTCACTGCCCTTTGTGACCGGCCGTCAGGTCGCCGCCCGGTCCACGAGGCCGTCCGTGCCGTGCCCGAAGAACGACGCCTCCTCGACGAGGCGCCGGACGTCCTGCGCGGTCTCACGGGTCAGGGCGGCGGCCGCGAGGGAGGCGCAGGTGTCGAGGCGCAGGCGGCGGATGCGGGCGCGGACCTCGTCGAGGGCGGCGGGGCCGACGGAGAGGCTGTCGCAGCCGAGGCCGATGAGGAGGGGTATCACGAGGGGGTGTGCGGCGGCGTCGCCGCAGACGGACACCTGACGGCCGTGGCGGTGCGCGGCGGTGACGACACGGGAGACGGCGTCGAGGACGGCGGGGTGTGCCGCCGCCGCGGGTGTGGCGGCGGGGTCGCGCCGGTCCAGGCCCAGGACCTGGCAGGTCAGGTCGTTGCTGCCGACGGAGAAGAAGTCGGCCTCGCGGGCCAGGTCGTCGGCCGCGGCGACCGCTTCGGGCAGTTCCACCATGATCCCCAACGGCGGTACGGGTACCCCGGCTTCGGCGGCCGCCGTCTCCAGCAGGGCGCGACAGGCGCGCAGTTCGTCCACGCTCGCGACCATGGGGATCATGATGCGCAGGTCGGTACCGGCTCCGGCGCCGAGCAGGCTGCGGAACTGGTCGGCGAAGGCGTCCGGCCGGGCGAGCATGAGGGGAAGCCCGCGGCCGATCCGTCCGTCCCCGCCGGGGGCGAGGAACGGCGGCAGTTTGTCGTCGGCGAAGTCGAGCGTGCGGACGGTGACGACCTGTCCGGTGAGCGCGCGCAGGACCGGGACGAGGGCGGCCGCGTGCTGTTCCCGGGTGGGCCAGGCGGGGTGGTTGAGGAAGGGCAGCTCGGTGCGGAGCAGGCCGACGCCGTCCGCGCCCGTGGTCACGGCCGCGCGGGCGTCCGCGGAGGTGGCCACGTTGGCCCTCAGCACGACGCGGTGCCCGTCGAGCGTCTCGGCGGGCAGGTGCCGCTCCTCGGCGAGGGCGAGCCTGCGTGCCCGGGCGGCCTCCATGGCGTGCAGGGCCCCGGCCCGCTCCTCCTCGTCGGGGTGGGCGACCGCGGTGGACGCGTCGGCGTCGAGCAGGATCTCGTCCCCGTCCGGCAGGCCGAGCAGCTCGGGCTCGACGCCGAGGAGGAAGGGGATGCCCAGCGAACGGGCGACGATCGCGGCGTGCGAGTTCGGGCCGCCGGTCACGGAGAGGGCGCCGGTCACCGTCCGGCCCGGTTCGAGCAGGTCGGCGGCGCCGATCTCGTGAGCGGTGAGGACGAGCGGCTGGTCGGGGGCGGGGGCCGGCTCGCCGTGGAGGTGGGCCAGGACGCGGCGGCCGACCTGGCGGACGTCCGCGGCGCGTTCGGCGAGGGTCGGATCGTCCAGGGCGGCGATGATCCCGGCGTAGGTGTCCACGGCCTGGCGGACGGCGACGGCGGCCGGCAGGCCCTCGTGCGCCCGCTTGACGGCCTGGTCGCGCAGGTCCGGGTCCTGCGCGAGGTAGCCGTTGACCTCCATGATGTCGGCCTGTTCGTCCTTGCCCTGCTCGCGCAGGGAGGCGGACAGGTCCAGCAGGCGGGCGGCCACGGCGTCGAAGGCGTCGGTGATCTGCCGCCCGGGGGCGCCGCCGGTGCGCTGGGGCAGCTCCGTCCCGGTGAGCGGGCGGTCGGTGCGGTGGACGACGCCCAGGGCCGTCCCGGGTGCGGCGGCGTGCCCGCGGTAGGTACGGCGGCGGCCGGTCACCGGGCCTCCCCGGTCCCGGCGCGGCCGGCCAGCGTGTCGGCGAGGGCGCGGAAGACGAGGGCGGTGGAGGTGGCGCCCGGGTCCTGGTGGCCGACGCTGCGGGCGCCGAGGTAGGAGGCGCGGCCCTTGCGGGCCTGCATCGGTGTGGTGGCCCGCATGCCCTCCTCGGCGGCCTC
>KL568525.1:9006-9604 GCA_000715605.1 Streptomyces speibonae
CCCGCGTCGGCCCGCTGCCGGAACGCGGCCAGCGCGGGGGCGTAGGCGTCGATCATGGTCTTGTCGCCGGGTGCGGCCGCACCGAGCTTCTCGATGCTCGCCAGGCCGGCGGCCAGCGCGTCGGCGATCCGCCCGGCGTCGGCGGTGGGGGTGTCCAGGGCCTTGCCGATGGCGCGGAAGGCACCGCCGTAGAGCGGCCCGGAGGCGCCGCCGACGGTGGAGACGAGGGTGGTGCCGGCCTTGACCAGGACGGCCCCGACGGTGTCCGGCTCGTAGTCGGCCAGGGCCGTGACGGCGGCGGAGAAGCCGCGGTGCATGTTGGTGCCGTGGTCGGCGTCGCCGATGGCCGAGTCGAGCTGGGTGAGGTGGTCCTTGTGCTGGTCCACGGCGGCTGCGATGGCCTGCACCCAGGTGCGGGCGAGGTCGGTGTCCACGAGGTCTCCGTTCATGGTCGGTACGGGGGCGGGCTTGTCGTGCGCGGGGTGCGTGGGCGGGGTGGAGCGAGCCGGGGCCAGGCGGATCCGGCTCCTCGGCGGATCCGGTCCCGGGGCGAGCCGGGTCCCTGTCTCTTATACACATCTCTGAGCGGGCTGGCAAG
>KL568525.1:9920-11621 GCA_000715605.1 Streptomyces speibonae
CCCGGAAGGCCGGTCCCGGAAGGCCGGTCCCGGAAGGCCGGTCCCGGAAGGCCGGTCCCGGAAGGTCCCAGTCCCGACCCGATCCCGGGAGGATCCGGCCCCGAGAGGGTCCGGTCCCGCAAGGCCGGGCCCTGGAGGTCCCAGTCCCAGGGAGAACAATCCCGGGAGGATCCGGCCCCGGAAGGAACCACTCCCCGGAAGATCCGGTCCCGAAAGGAACCAGCCCCGGGAAGAACCGATCCCCGGAAGGCCGGTCCCCGGAAGGGCCAGACCCCAGAAGCACCGATCCCGGAAGGTCCGGTTCTTGGAGGAACCGATCCCGGGAAGGCCGGGCCCTGGAAGACCCCGTCCCGGGGAAACCCAATCCCGGGAAGATCCGGTCCTCGGAAGACCCCGCACCGGGAGGATCCGGCCCCGGGGAGGGCCGACCCCGGGAAGGGCCAGTCCCCGGAAGGGCCGGTCCCCGGAAGGGCTGGTTTCGGGGGCGGAGAGAGCCGGGGGCGGGTGGAGGGCCGCCGGGCCGGGCACGCGGCGTGCGCGGGTTCGGCTCGGTTCAGGCGCCCCAGCGCAGCGCCGGGGTGTTCACGGGTGCGTCCCACAGGGACAGCATGTCGGCATCGGCCCTGCACACGGTGAGCGAAACACCCGCCATGTCCAGACTGGTCACGTAGTTGCCCACCAGGCTGCGCGCGACGGTCACCCCCCGGTCCGCGAGGCCGGCGGCGACCGCGTGGAAGGCCACGTACAGCTCGAGGAGCGGGGTGCCGCCCAGCCCGTTGACCATGACGATGACGTTGTCACCGCGGTCGAGGGGCTGGTCGGCGAGAACCGCGTCCAGCGCGGTGGCCATGATGTCCCTGGCCGGGCGGAGCTTCTCGCGGCTGCGTCCGGGCTCGCCGTGGATGCCGACGCCGACCTCGATCTCGTCCTCGGGCAGGTCGAAACCGGGCTTTCCCGAGGCGGGCGTCGTGCAGGCGGTCAGCGCCACGGCGAAGGAGCGGGACGCGGCGTTGACCCGCTTGCCCATCTCCGCCACGGCGGCGAGGCCGGCGCCCCGCTCGGCGAGCGCGCCGGCGATCTTCTCGACGAAGACGGTGGCCCCGGTGCCCCGGCGCCCCGCCGTCCAGGTGGAGTCCTGGACGGCCACGTCGTCGTCGACCAGGACGGTCTCCACGGCGATGCCCTCGTCGGCGGCCATCTCGGCGGCCATCCGGAAGTTGAGGACGTCACCGGTGTAGTTCTTCACGACGAACAGCACGCCCGCGCCGCCGTCGACGGCCTGGGCGGCGGCGAGCATCTGGCCCGGCACCGGGGAGGTGAACACCTCGCCGGGACAGGCCGCGTCGAGCATGCCCTCGCCCACGAAGCCGCCGTGCAGCGGCTCGTGTCCGGATCCGCCGCCGGAGACCAGGGCGACCTTGCCCGGCGCGGTGTCCGAGGCGCGGGTGATCACCTTGTTGCCGGCGTCGACGCACAGACCGGGGTGGGCGGCGGCGATCCCGGACAGCGCCTCGGCCAGCACCGCTTCGGGGGCGTTGATGAGCTTCTTCATGACGGGGTCCCTTGTTGCCTTGGTGCGCGGAGGAGTTGCGCGGAGGAATTGCGCGAAGGAGTCGCGCGGAGGAGTGGTGCGGAGGAGTGGTGCGGAGCAGTTACGCCGAGGTGGTCCCGGCCGGCCGGCTCCCGTCGGCAGCCGCGACC
>KL568525.1:11843-12868 GCA_000715605.1 Streptomyces speibonae
CAGCCGCGACCGTGGCGGGGCGGCGGGTGCCGAGGGCGGCGTACAGGACGCCGGCGGTGACCGCGCCGAGCGCCTCGGCGACGACGTAGACCGGCAGTTGGTCCCAGTGGACCGTGCCGCCGAACAGCTCGCCGGTGAGCATCGGGCCCAGCGTGCGGGCGGGGTTGATGGACGCCGCGGTGGCGGGGGCGAGCGGGATGATGATCGCGAAGACGGCGAGCCCGATGGCCACCCCGGCGAACCCGCCGGGCGCGCGGCGGTCGACGGCGCCGAAGACGACGAGGGTGAGGATGAAGGTGCCCACGGCCTCGGCGAAGAACGCCTGGCCGGCGCCGACTCCGGTGCCGTACGCGGCGATGCCGAGGCCGAGGTCGACCGCTTTCCTCCCCAGCACCCCGACGATCGCGAGGGCGCCGAGCACCGCGCCGGCCAGTTGGGCCGCGAGGTAGCCGGGGACGTCCCGCCAGGGCATCTTCCGTGTCGCGGCCAGCGCGAGGGTGATGGCCGGGTTGATGTGGCAGCCGGAGACATGGCCGATCGCGTAGACCATCGCGACGACGGCGGTGGCGAAGGCCAGCGCGATCATGCCCAGGTCGGCAAAGGTGAACGGGGCGTCGCCGTTGACGAGGAGCGTCGCGGGGATGGAGCCGACGCCGATGAAGATCAGGACGGCCGTGCCCAGCATCTCGGCCACGAGCTTGTGCGAGTAGGAACTTTCTTCCATGGAAGGCGCCCAGCGCGGAGCGGCGGCGTGGGCGTCTCACCTCCTCCGCGGGGCGGGCTGTGAAGGGAGGTGGCCGCCAGGTGGTCAGGGTCGGGCAACCTGGCGGCCGCTCAAGGGAGGCCGGAGAGCGTGAGCTTGGAGTCTCCCGGCTGGATGACGTTCGTCATGGCTGAACGTTGTTCTGGAAATTAAGGGGACGTTTCCGGACTGTCAAGACCTTCGGCAGCCCTGACGTTCCGTCGGCACACCACAGGCCCCCGGAGTTCACCGGGGGGCCTGGTGCGGGAGGCGGAGGGGCCGG
>KL568525.1:13097-13426 GCA_000715605.1 Streptomyces speibonae
GCGCGGTCGGTTCACCTGCCGCGCCCGGCGGCTCCGCGCGGGGCGCCCAGGTCGCGCGACAGGTTGCGGGCGGTCTCGCGTACGGCGACGGCGTGCTCCTGACGTGCCGAGGCGGCCAGTACGCGCTCGACGGGGCCGACGATGCCGAGGGCGCCCACCACCGCGCCGGAGCGGTCGAAGACGGGGGAGGCGATGCCGGCGTCCCCGATGGCGGACTCCTGGTCCTCGACCGCGTAACCGGTCCTGAGCACCTCTTTCAGCTGCGCGGCCAGCTCCTCCGGCTCGGTGATGCTGGCACCGGTGAGCACCTGTCTCTTATACACATCTCT
>KL568525.1:13682-14753 GCA_000715605.1 Streptomyces speibonae
CCCGCGGGGAGCCGCTCGCGCTCGGCGGCCGGGAGGAAGGCGACGACGGCCTTGCCCAGGGCGCACGTGCTCCACGGGACGCTCGCGCCCACCTCGAGGATCTGCACGGCCCCCTCGGGCCGGAAGGCGTGGTGCACGACCATGACCTGGTCGCCGGTGAGCACGGCCACCCAGACCGCCTCGTTGGTGCGGTGGGCGAGCTGGTCCGCCCAGGTCAGCGAGCGGGTGCGCAGCTCCTGGGTGTCCAGGTAGGCGTTGCCCAGCTGCACCAGGTCGGGGCCGAGCTGGTACTTCGAGCTGTCCCGGTCCTGCACCACCAGGCCCTCGGCCTCCAGGGTGCGCAGCAGCGCGTGCACGGTCGGCTTGGCCACGCCCAGGCGGTCGGCCAGCTCGGTCACGCCGAGCCGGGGCCCGGTGGCCGCGAGCTCCCGCAGGATCTGCACCGCCCGCTGCACCGCCTGCACCATTGAGAACTTCTCCCTCGTTCACTATTGCTGAACAGCGTTCCGGCATCTACGGTACGGGGTCATGAGCACATCCGTCGGCATCGTACTCGTGTCCCACAGCGCCGAGCTCGCTGCGGGCCTCCGCCTGCTGGTGGAGCAGATCGGCTCCGACTCGGTCCCCCTCGCCACCGCCGGAGGCACCGACGACGGCCGGATCGGCACCAGCTACGACCGCGTCCTCGACGCCATCCGCAGCGCCGACCGCGGCCAGGGTGTCGTCGTCCTGCCCGATCTCGGCAGCTCCGTGCTGACCGCCCGCACCGTTCTGGAAGACCATCCCCGTTCCGACGTGCTGATCGTCGACGCGCCCTTCGTCGAAGGGGCCGTCGCGGCCGTCGTCACCGCCGCGTCCGGCGCCGGTCTCGAAGCCGTCGCCGACGCCGCCAAGGAGGCACGCCATGTCCACAAGCTCTGAGCCCGCCACGACCGCGTCCCGGCACGAGGCGGACGTCGTCCTGCCCGCCCACCTCCACGCCCGGCCCGCGGGCCGGCTCGCCCGGGCCGCCTCGTCCTTCACCAGTTCTGTACGGCTGGAGTACGCCGGCCGGACGGTGAATCCGGCGGG
>KL568525.1:14916-30671 GCA_000715605.1 Streptomyces speibonae
CCGCCGGCAGCACCGTGACCGTCCGTGCCGAGGGTGACGACGCCGAACAGGCCGTAGCGGCGCTGGCCGAGATTCTCGCCACCGCCGAGTGACCCGGCCGCGACGAGCGGCACACCAGCGAGACCAGTGGAGGTGGCCGAGGTGAACGCCCCCGCCACATACACGTCCGACTCACGGGCGGGCCCGCCGTCCCGGTTCGAGCACGCCTGCCCGATCCCGCACATCCCGGAGGCCGTCTCCGCCGTACGCCGGCGGGCCCGCACCGTTCTCGCCCGGTGGCGCGTGCCCGCCGCGACGGCCGACGACGCCCTCCTGGTGATCTCGGAGCTGGCCACCAACGCCATCCTCCACGCCCGCCCACCGGCGGTCCTGCACCTGTCCCTGCCCGACCCCGGCAGCGGCGCCCTGCGCATCGAGGTCACCGACGCCGGCCCGGCCCCCGGGCCCGGCCCCGCCCACGCCGGCCCCGAGGAGCACCGCGAGAGCGGCCGCGGAACCGACATCGTCGCGGCCCTCGCCACCCGCCACGGCACATCCCGCCACGCCGGCCGCACCACACGGTGGGCACTCCTGGAACCGGCCGCCTGACAGCCGTCGTGCCCGGTGACCGCCGGCTCAGCGCCACTCCCTTCTGAGCAGGCCGAACACCCAGGTGTCGGAGACCTCGCCGTTCACGACGCAGTCCTCACGGAGCGTGCCCTCGCGGACGAAGCCGAGTTTTCCGAGGACACGGGCGGAGGGGACGTTACGGGTGTCGGTCTCGGCCTGGACCCGGTTGAGGTCCAGGGTGTCGAAGGCCCACCGCAGCACGGCGTGGGCGGCCTCCGTCGCGTAGCCGTGGCCCCACATCGGTTCGCCGAGGACGTAGCCCAGCGACGCGCTGCGGTGATCCGGGTTCCATCCGGTCAGACCGCACCAGCCGACGAAGGCCCCGTCCGAGGCACGGTCGATGGCCACGCGCGCGCCCGTGCCCTCGTCGGCGATCTTCCGGCACACGGTGATGAACCGCTCGGCGCGGGCCGGTTCGGTCCACGGCGGCGAGTCCCAGTAGCGCAGCACGTGCGCGTCGCTGTGCAGCGCGAAGAGCCGGCCGGCGTCGGCGTCGGTGAAGGGGCGCAGGCGCAGGCGGGCGGTGTGGAGGACGGGCGTGGGCAGGGTCATGCGCACCATCGTGGCTGCCGGCGGCGCGGTCGCGACAGCGGATTCACGTTCGGGGACGGGGTGGCGCCGCCGGACGGGTGGCAGGTCGCGGTGGCCGCGGCTCCGTCCTTGCCTGGTGGCCGCGGCGGCGCAGGCCGAGTTCGGCCCCCTCACGTACGGATTCGGCCCCCTCGCGCACGGAGGGGTCGTCCTCGATGAGGAGCACGCGGGGCACCGCGGTTCTTCCTCGGTGATGGGCGAAGGTGAGGACGACGGCGCTCGCGCCGACGAGTAGGTGCCGCCCCGCCGGTGCGGTTCCCCGGGCCACGAGATGGCCCAGCACGGTGGTGCGGACGGCGGCGAGGAGCAGCCGGGCGTGAGGACCGGCCGCACCGGACCGCAGGGGGCGGGAGACCGCGAGCCGCCGGCTCAGCACACCGGCCGTCACCGCGCAGCCCGCGCACAGCGCGAGGGAGTACGCCCCCGCCATGCCGGTGACGGCCCAGCGGGCCGGCGGCAGCCGGCTGACCTGGTCCGGCATGTACGCGCGCGCCGCCCCGTGGAACGCCCGCGACTTCGGCCGCGCCAACCGTAGTTAGGGCCGCATCGGCATGAGCGACGCGGACGCGGCCCGGTTCCACGGGCGAGTGGCGGGACAGGAGCGCCCGGTGACCGGCGCACCACCTGCCGTGCCCCAAGTCCCCAGGGTTGTCAGCGAACTTCCCCGGAATTGTCAGTGATCGGTAACGGACGGATCCCCGGCCGCGAATCGCTCGTCTCGCCCAGTGGGTTCAGGTGATCCACGGCGATGAACGACAGCGGAGGCGGAACGGACATGGAACGGCGCGGTGGGGTACGGGGCTGGTACGGCAAGATGGCCGGGGCGGCGCTCGCGGTGACGGCGCTGGCCGTCGGGGCCTCGGTGTGGACGGCGCAGGCCGACGCCGTGAACGCTGGTTCCGCGCCGCAGGCGTCCGCGCCGGCCGCACCGGGCGGTGCCGGCGACGTCAAGCGGGTCTCGAAGACCATCGTGCACGCCTCCGACGCGGGCGAGCGCGGCGTCAACATCACCATCGACGACGGCCCCGACCCCACGTGGACGCCCCAGGTGCTCGACCTGCTGCGGGAGCACGGGGTGAAGGCCACGTTCTGTGTGACCGGCATCCAG
Source organism: Streptomyces speibonae (assembly GCA_000715605.1). Classification (GTDB taxonomy): domain Bacteria; phylum Actinomycetota; class Actinomycetes; order Streptomycetales; family Streptomycetaceae; genus Streptomyces; species Streptomyces speibonae. The sequence goes on from KL568525.1 coordinate 17,225, forward strand.
GCGCAGGCCCACCCGGACCTGGTGAAGGACATCGTGGCCGCCGGGCACCGGCTGTGCGACCACTCGGTGTCGCACGACACCGCCATGGACCGCAAGTCCGAGGCCTACCAGAAGAAGGAGATCCTCGACGCCGAGCGCATGATCGTCGAGGCGTCCGGGGGAGTGCGCCCGATGTACTACCGGGCGCCCGGAGGGGCGTTCACCCCCTACAGCCGCGAGCTGGCCGCCTCCCGGGGCATGCGCCCGCTGGGCTGGAACGTGGACACCAAGGACTTCGAGCAGCCGGGCGCGGACGCCATCGTCGCCACCGTCGAGGAGGAGATCGCCAACGGGCCGACGGTCCTCTTCCACGACGCGGGCGGGGACCGCTCCCAGACCCTCGACGCCATGCGCCGCATCCTGCCCTGGCTCAAGGAGCAGGGCTACACCTTCGGCTTTCCGGTGCGCTAGGTGTGTTCTGGGCCCGCCGTTCGGATCCGGACGACGGGCCCCAGCCGCCCGGCGCCGGTCAGATCGGTTCCGGCTGGGGTTCGGGGCGGGGCTGCGGGACGGCCGTGCGGGACCACTGCCCGGTGGTCCGCGCGTAGCCGGCGACGACCGAGGCCGTTGCCAGCAGCAGCAGCGGTCCGGCCAGCCAGGCGTGGTGGGCCATCTGCACGGGCAGCCAGCGGTACGACAGCAGGAACGCGGTGAAGACGACGGTGCCGTAGGCGACCAGCCGGAGCCCCGCCCGGTCCCAGCCCCGGTCGTAGGTGCGCAGGGCCGCCTCGATGGTGAGGGTGAACACCGCGCCGGCGATGAGGTCGGCGCCGTAGTGCCAGCCGAAGCCGAGCGTCGCGCAGAGCGTGGCGATCAGCCAGAACGTTCCCGCGTAGCGCAGCGGCCGCGGGCCCTTGCGGGTGTGGATGAAGATCGCGACCGCCCAGGCCGTGTGCAGGCTGGGCATGCAGTTGCGGGGCGTGAAGCCGTCGAACGGCATGGGCTGCGGGGCGGCCGGTGGCACGGGTGTGTGCGGCCACAGGTCGGCCACCGCCCAGGACGCGGTGGGCGCCATGTCCGGTGACCACAGGGCGACCGCCGACCAGTGCTCGGCGCCGGTGCCGTAGGCGAAGATCGGGCCGACCACCGGGAAGATCATGTAGTACGCCGGTCCGACGAGGCCGATCACCAGGAACGTGCGCACCAGGTGGTGGCGCGGGAAGCGCCGCTCGGCCGCCACGTGACGCAGCTGGTAGAGGGCGGCGAGGACCGCGGCCACCGCGAGATTGCCGTAGACGAAGTCGAGGACGTTGTACCCGACGGAGCCGGAGGCGGTGACGACCCGGCCCACCAGCCAGGACGGGTTGCCCAGCGCGTGGTCGGCGACGGCGACGTACTGGTCGAACACCGTCGGGCGGGTCTTGGAGGTGATGAGCAGCCAGGTGTCGCCCGTCTTGCGGCCCGCCATCAGCAGCAGGGCCAGGCCGACGCCCTTCAGCAGCAGGACGCGGTCCGGTCCGGTGCGGCGGGTGAGGGCGAGGACCGCGACGCCCAGGATCACCCACAGGGCGCCGTTGCCGAAGGGGTGGCCGCCCGCCGTGTCGACGTCCCCGGCCCACCTGACGACGAAGAAGACCAGGTCGATGCCGATCGCCGCGCCCACCGCGATGAACCGTTCCCGCCGGGTGAGGACCACCGTCATCAGCGCCATGGCCGCGTACAGCAGACCACCCGACTTGGGGGCGTGGATCACCTCCCGCGCCTGCAGGGTGATCGGCCCCGGTGTGCCGTAGTGACGCGCCGCGAGTTCGAGCGCGACGAAGAAGCCGAGGGTCACGGCGGCGGTGAGGGTCCAGAGCACGGCCTTCGGCCGGCGCCACACGGGCGTCACGGGTCTCTCCCGTACACCCGGATCGTTCTGCGGTGGTATGTGTATCAACGTCAGTCAGCTTCGTTTAGGTGTCGATCCCGTAAGGGCAGCCGTCGTTCCGTCGGAAGACGGAAGATGCACAGTACGGGTTCACCTCGGACCGGGGACGCCCGGCCCGGTCGCGTCAGGCGCGGGCGAGGGCCGCGGCGCCGAACGAGACGTCGAAGCGGTCGCACCAGATGCTCACGCTGCGGTACCGCCCCGGATCGACGCCGGCGGGCAGGACGTAGTTCTGGCTGCCCTTGTTCCCCTTGAGCCGGCCAAGGCTGACGTACTCCCCGTCGTCGAACAGGTGCCAGCCGGCCCGGCCCTCCACGACCGGCGCGTCGGTCAGCCAGACCCGCAGGTCGGGGCCGTTGCTGGTGTCGAGGTTCTCCAGCCGTACGACGTGGGAGCCGTCGGCCAGCTGTACGAGCCGCACGGTGCCGGAGGTCGCGTGCTCGTGGCTGATCAGCTCACCGCTCGCCACCGTCACCGGCCCGGCCGGGGAGGGCGCGGGGGAGGCGTCGGGCGAGGGTGTCCCGGAGGGCGTCGCCGGGGTGCCCGCGGTCACGGGCAGCGCCTCCTGGACCGTCTCGTCCACCCACAGCTTCCACGGCTGGAACCAGTACAGCCCGAACCCGGCCCCGGCGAGAGCCACCAGCAGCGCCCCGGCCACCCACGGCCGCGACGGCGCACGCCGTCCACGCCCCATACCGCCCACCTCCTGGAGGGATGTCGTACCGCCTCCATTCAACGGACCGAGCGCCCGCCCCGGGCGGCCGGACGGATGACGAAAGTCTTACGTCCACTTCCGTAGACAGAACGAGACGGTTCGTCTCGTCACTTCAAGCTAGCCCATCCGCCCGACTCACGCAAGACGCAACGTCTCGCCGATACGTCCGGGCGACACGTCCCGGCGACACGTCCAGGCGACTGCGGAAAACCGCAGGGTGCCGGGTGCGGGGAACCGCAGGAACCCGACGGTCTACCGCATACCGGCGCTGATCTGCGCTTTCTAGCGTGGTCGGCGGATCGCGGCACCCGCCGCGAGGACCGCCCCGCCGCCGCCCTGGAGACTTCGCATGGACCTCGTGAACCTGGCTCTGCCCCAGGAGCCCGCCGACGGCGTCGCGGGCTGGGCCGCCGACCTCGTCGACACCATGGGCGCGCCGGGTGCCGGCCTCGCCGTCGCCCTGGAGAACCTCTTCCCGCCGCTGCCCAGCGAGATCATCCTCCCGCTGACCGGGTTCGCCGCCGGGCAGGGCGTCATCGGCCTCCTCCCGGCCCTGCTGTGGACCACCGTCGGCTCCACGGCGGGTGCCACCGTCCTCTACTGGGCCGGCGCGCTGTTCGGCCGCGCCCGCATGCACGCGATCTGGGCCAGGCTGCCGCTGGTCAAGGCGTCCGACCTGGAGCGGACGGAGCAGTGGTTCGCCCGGCACGGGACGAAGGCGGTCCTCCTCGGCCGCATGGTGCCGATCTTCCGCAGCCTCATCTCCGTACCGGCCGGTCTCGAACGCATGCCGCTGCCCGTCTTCGTGACGCTCACCGCCCTGGGCAGCCTGCTGTGGAACGCGGCGCTCGTCCTGTCCGGCTACTGGCTGGGCGAGCGGTGGGAGACCGTCGGGACGTACGTCGGGTTCGCCGGCAAGGCCGTCCTCGGCCTGGTCGCGGCGGCACTGGTGTGCTACGTCGTGGCCCGGCTGCGCCCCCGCGGGTCCGCCCGGCACCGCCGCGCCTCATGACCGGCCCCGTCCCCGTCCCGACCGAACGATCTTGTCCGGGCTGTGCCGCCCGACTACGCTCACCAGGCGTGCAGGAGGAATCGGCGGACTTCGGCGCCCTGCCCCTTCCGACGGCCCCCGCACTGCCGCGCAGGGCCGCCGGCCTGCTGCTCGGCTGTGCCACCGCGGCCATGGGAGCGCTGTACCTCCTGGTCGTCGGCCTCCCCCTCGCTCCGCTGCTGCTGTGGCCGCGCACCCGTCACCGCGCCCTGGCCGCCCTGGTCGCCGGGGCGCGCCGGCTGACGGCGCTCGACCGCAGGCGCCGTTCGGTGTTCTTCGGGGACCGCTTCCCCGACCGCCCCGTCCCCGGCCACCGGATCCTGCGCCATCTCGCCGTCCGCGTCTGGGCGGGCCTGGTCACGGGCGTCGTGGCGGGCCTGCTCGCCTTCGGTGCGGTCCTGGCGGGGCTGCTCGTCGCGAGCCTCGTGCGCGGCACCCTGGGCTGGCGGGAACTGCTGGCCCAGGGGCTGCTCGGCGGGGTGCTGCTCTTCCTGAACGTGCAGGGGCTGGTGGCGCTGGAGTCGTTCGACGCGCGGCTGGCCCGCGAGAGCTTCGGCCCCTCGGAGAGCGAGCTGCTGCGGCGGCGCATCGACGAGCTCGCCACCAGCCGGGCGGCGGTGCTGCGGGCCGTGGACACCGAGCGCCGGCGCATCGAGCGGGACCTGCACGACGGGGTGCAGCAGCGTCTGGTGGCGCTGGCCATGCTCCTCGGACGCGCCCGCCGGGGCCGTACGCCGGAACAGGCCGACCGGCTGCTGGAGCAGGCCCACCGGGAGTCGCGGGAGCTGCTGACCGAGCTGCGGGAGGTCGCCTGGCGGGTCTACCCCACGGCGCTGGACAGCCAGGGGCTGCGAGAAGCCCTCGCCGGGGTGTCCGAACGGTGCGCCATCCCCGTCCGGATGGACTACGCCCTCACCGGACCGCTGCCCGCCCCCCTTGAGACCGCCGCGTACTTCGTCGTCTCGGAGGCCGTGACCAACGCCGCCAAGCACGCGGCCGCCACACGGATCGACGTGAGCGTGCGGGCGTACGGCGCCGTGCTCGTCGTCCGCGTGGAGGACGACGGGGCCGGCGGCGCGGACCCGGCGGGCAGCGGACTGACCGGGCTGCGGAGCCGGGTCGGCGCGCTGGACGGCCGGCTGCACGTCCACAGCCCCTCCGGGGGACCCACCACGATCACCGCGGAGCTGCCGTGCGCGTAATGCTCGCCGAGGACTCGACCCTGCTGCGGGAGGGGCTGGTACGGCTGCTCACCGAGGAGGGACACGAGGTCCCGGCCGCGGTCGGGGACGCCGACGCGCTGCTGCGCGCGGTCGGGGCGCACCCGCCCGACCTGGTCGTCGTCGACATCAGGATGCCGCCCACCCACACCGACGAGGGGCTGCGGGCCGCGCTGGAGATCCGCCGGCGGTGGCCCGGCGTGGGGGTGCTGGTGCTCTCCCAGCACATGGAGCGCAACTACGCGGCCCAGCTGCTCGCCGAGGGCGCGGAGCGCGTGGGCTACCTGCTCAAGGACCGTGTCGCCCAGGTCGAGGAGTTCCTCGACGCCCTGGAGCGGGTGCACGCGGGAGGCGCGGCCATCGACCCGGAGGTCGTACGGCAGCTGGTGATCCGGACGACGCACGGCGATCCGCTGGCCCGGCTGACCCCCCGCGAGCGCAGTGTGCTGGAGACGCTCGCCCAGGGGTACACCAACGCGGCCATCGCCGACCAGCTGCACATCTCCCTGAGCGCGGTCGAGAAGAACCTCAACAACGTCTTCGACAAACTCGAACTCCCCCACGCCACGGGCTACAACCGCCGGATCCTGGCGGTGCTGCGGTACCTGGAGTCGTAGCCGCCCGGCCGCGGGACGCACGGACCGGCCCGAGTTGCCGAGCACCGGTGATGCGAGAAGGTAAGTGAGGGAGGTCCGCGAAGGGAGCTTGCGGTGACAGGCTGTCCGGTCGACGACACCGCCGTACTGAACGCGCTGTTCGCCGACTCGCCCCAGGGTCTGTTCGTCTTCGACGCCGAGCGGAAGGTCACCCGCTACAACCCGGCGGCGCGGGGCGTGCGGGGACTGGCCGCCGAGGACGTCGTCGGGCACCCCGTCGAGGACTTCGTCCCCGGGTTCGGGTCGCACGAGCTCGGATCACTGATCGACGAGGTCTTCGTGACCGGCGAGCCCCTGCGCAGCCGGCTGGTCCGCGGCCCCGCGCCCTCGGACCCGCGCCTCACCCTCTCCATCGAGGTGTCCCTGTTCCCGCTGCCCAGCCACGACGGCCGCATCCCCGGGCTGGTGGGCGTCATCGAGGACGTGACCGAGCGGCAGGCGGCCGCGGAGCGCCTCGCCGTCCTCAGCGCGGTGCACGCGAACGTCGGCTCGACCCTGGATGTGGAGACCACGGCGGACGAACTGGTGCGCGCGCTGGTGCCCGCCTTCGCCGACGCGGCGGGCGTCGACCTGCTCGAGGAGGGACCCGGCGGGGGCGCGCCCCGGGCCGGTCCGGTCTCCACGGACGTGCCGCTGCGCCGGGTCGCCTTCGCTCCCCCGACCATCGAGCCGGCCAGGAAGAAGGGCGACAGCCTGCCCTTCCCCTTCCCCACCCCGTACACCCAGGCCCTCAACGACACCCACGCCCGCCTGGTCCGGGTCACCCAGGACGATCCGTGGCTCTCGGCCGACCGGGACGGCTTCACCCCGCTGATCGCGGCGGAGGTACGCTCCATGATCGTCGCGCCGCTCATGGCGCGGGAGACCGTGCTGGGCCTGCTGACGCTGTACCGGAACCGCGCCGAGGACTTCGAGGAGGCGGACCTGGACGTCGCCCAGCAGGCGGCCGCCACCGCGTCGGCGCACCTGGACAACGCGCGCAGCTACCGCCGGGAGCACACCGTGGCCTCGGCGCTCCAGCGCAGGCTCCAGCCCGGGGACATTCCCCGCCTCTCGGCGGTGGACACCGCCCATGTGTACCTGCCCGAGGGGGCGGGCGGCGCCTGGTTCGACGTCATCCCGCTCTCCGGCACCCGGGTCGCGCTGGTCGTCGGCGACGTCACCGGGCACGGCATCGAGGCGGCGGCCACGATGGGCCAGCTCCGCATCGCCCTGCGCACGCTGGCGCTGCAGGACCTGGAGCCGGACGAGGTGCTGATCCATCTGGACGACGTCGTCACGCAGCTCCCCGCGGCCGACGGCCCGGGCGAAGACGGTCACACGGCGACCTGCGCGATCGCCGTCCACGGCCCCGTCTCCCGTCAGTGCACCCTGATCCGCGCGGGACACCCCGCCCCCGTCGTCGTCGACCCCGACGGCGCGCCGCTCGCCCTGGACGTGCCCCAGGGGCCGCCGCTGGGAGCGGGCGGCGAGCAGCCCTTCGCCTCGACGACGGTCCAGCTCGCTCCCGGCAGCCTGCTCGCCCTGTGCACCCGCGCCCTCCTCGCCTCCGGCAAGGAGGGCGAGACGGCCGCCCGGCACGACCTCGAGCACGTCCTCGCCACCACCTCCCGGCCGCTTCAGGAGCTGTGCGACACCGCCGTGTACCGGATGGCGCCCTCGCGTCAGGACGACGCGGTCCTCCTGCTCGCGCGCGTCCACGCGCTGACCCCGGAACAGGTCGCGGACTGGACGCTGCCCTCCGACCCCTCCGTGGTGGGCACCGCCCGTCGGCTCGTCGACCGGCAGCTCGCGTCCTGGCACCTCGACGGGGCGTCCTACACCACCGGACTCATCGTGAGCGAGCTCGTCACCAACGCCATCCGCTACGGCAAGGGTCCGGTACGGCTGCGGCTCATCCACGACCAGAAACGGCTGCTGTCCGAGGTCACGGACGCCAACACCGTCAGCCCGCGGCTGCGGCACGCCCGCACGAGCGACGAGGGCGGGCGGGGCCTGTACATCGTGATGCGGCTCAGCTCCCAGTGGGGCGTGCGGCACAGCCGCCGGGACAAGACGATCTGGTCCGAGCAGGACCTCAGCGGGGCCCCCGGGGACCCGCTGACCCTGATGGACGCCTTCGACCTGGCGGGCGCGGCGGAGCTGTGAGCGGCCGGTGCCCGCGCCCAGGTTGGTGAGCACCTTGGTCAGCCACGCCTCGGGCACCCGGATGCGGTCGACGTCGGCGTCCTGCCACCGCAGGAACGTCTCCTGCACGACGTCCTCGGCCTCGCTCGCGGAGCCGAGCAGCCGGTAGGCGATGGCCTCCAGCCGGGGCTTGGAGACCATGAACCGCTCCACGTCACGCGCGCTCAGGGCCATGCCCGGATCCTACGACTTCACCCCGCCGTCCCCGGCGAGGGTGTGGGCCACCGGAGTGCCCGCCTCACGAGGTGAGGCCGATCTCCGCGCAGTCCTCCGCGTAGCGCTCGGTGCAGATGTCCTCGGCGGTGTAGACGCCGTCCTCGATCACCGTGTCCTCGATGTTCTCCTTCGTCAGGGCCACCACCGGGACCAGCATCGCCGGGATGTCCTTCCGGGTGGGGCTGTCGATGCGGTCCCGGGCGAGGGCGTCGAACTGGATCGAGCGGTCCTGCACCTTGGCCACGGCCATGTCCGCGGCCCCCGTCGCCTCCAGCAGGAAGGACTTGTACACCGTCATGTACTGCGTGCCCGCGACCACCCGCTGCACGGCCGCGAGGTCCGCGTCCTGCCCGGTGACCGGCGGCAGATCGGAGACGCCCGCGTCCCCCAGCACCTTGATGACGGCGCCGGCCATGCCGTCGTTCGCCGAGTACACCGCGTCGAGTTCGCCGGCGCCGACCTCCTTGAGTGCCTTGCGCATGTTCTCCGCGGCGACCTCGGGCAGCCACTTGTGGGTGGTGTACGTCTTGACGATGTCGACCTTGCCGTCGAGTTCGCTCATCGCGCCCTTCTTGAACAGGGCCGTGTTCGGGTCCGTGGGCGCGCCGTTCATCATGACGACCTTGCTGTTCTCGGCGTTCTCACCGAGCGCGTTCACCAGGGCCCGGCCCTGCACCTGGCCGACGAGTTCGTTGTCGTGCGACACGTACGCGTCGATGGGCCCCTCGGCGAGCCGGTCGTAGGCGATGACGGGGATTCCCGCCTTCTTCGCCCGCTTCACGTCCGGCGCGACGGCCGCGGAGTCCACCGCGTCCAGCAGGATCACGTCGACCTCGTCCGCGATGAGCTGCCGGAACTGCTCGCTCTGCTTGGCCTTGCTGCCCTCGGCGTTGGCGTAGGCGAGCTTGCCCTGCTTGTTGGTGAGGGAGGAGAGCCGTTCCTTGATGAGCGGGTAGTCGAACTTCTCGAAGCGTGCCGTGTCCTTGTCGGGCAGCAGCAGACCCACGGTGATGTCGTAGTCCTGCGCGTCCTGTTCCGTCGCGTCGTCGCCGCTGTCGCCGACGAGGCCGCAGCCGGTCGTCAGTGCCAGGGCCGACAGCGCGGCGGTCAGGGACAGGACACCGCGGCGTACGGCGGTGGGGGCGGGGGTGGTACGGGCGTTCACGTGGGGGCCTTCCGGGCGGGCGGGCGGCATGGGGCGGCCGAGTGGCAGGACAGCCAACGCGGCACGGAGGTGCGGCGTCAAGGCCGACGGACGGTTCCGGCCTGAAAGCCGGTCAGCAGCATGTCCGTTGTGGGGTGATGCGGCACATGTGCTCACGACCTTCTCGCGCGTCACGCAGAGAATGTGCGCAGGAGAGGCACACGGACTGCACACAGTGCGTCGCGGCCGTGGCTAGCGTGGCTGTTCCCTGCTCCGGACCGATCGCCTTCCGGGCGGTCGGTACGTCAACTCAGGAAGACAGCGGATGGACTACTGCTCCACGTGTCGCCGGCATCTGAACGGCGCCCTGGTCTGCCCGGGCTGCGGTGCCTACGCCCCCGACATCGCGCCCAGCGTCATCGGCGGCCACACCGTCCCCGGTGCGGCGAGCGCGGCGGCCGGGGACCAAACGGCCGCATCCGACCGCTCCCCGCACCTCGCTGACGAGGCGTCACCGTCTCCCGCGCCCTCGGTCACCGGCACCGGCAGGGCGGCGCGCCGGCGGCAGCAGACCCGCTGGAGGAAGACCCAGCGGCGGGCCCTGGTCGCCACGGCCGTGGCCCTCGTGGGCGGCGGGCTGACCGTCGCCTCGATGGACCGGGGCTCCGGGGACCGCGCCCAGGCCGCCACGGCACCCGACCACCGGGGGCTGGGCGGCGCGACGGGACCCGCGGACGACGCCACCGACCCGGGATCCACGCCCGCCTCCCCGGACCGCACGCCGCGGTCGCCGGCCGGCGACGACGAGCAGCGCCGGGCCCGGACCGGCAGCACGCAGGCGTCCCCCGCCCCCGCCCCGTCCCGGACCCACACCGACAGCGCCACCGAGGGGCGTACGGAGGTGACGCCCGAGTCGCGCACGACCTCCCCGGAGTCCGTCTCCCGCTCCGGCGCCCGCGCCGATGCGCGCGGGAACGCGGGCGCCGGCTCCGGCGCCGACACGGGGTCGGGGTCGGGCTCCGCGTCCGGTTCCGGCACGGCCACCACCCCGCCGACGACGCCGCCCCCGGCCGCGGACGACGGCGACGCGTCCGGCGGCTCGGACCGGGGCGAGAGCACCCAGCCGGCCCCCACCACCCCGCCGGCCGGCGAGACGGAGTCCGACCGGCTCTGCCTCCTGGTGCTCTGCGTGGGCTGACCCCTACTTCTGCGTGGGCCGGCCCGCCGCGCGCCCCGGGCCGCTCCTGCGGCACCATCGGGACATGAGCATCGTGAAGATCAATGTCCTCACCGTTCCGCCGGAGCAGCGCGAGACGCTGGAGCAGCGGTTCGCCGCGCGGGCCGGGGCGGTGGAGAGTTCGGACGGGTTCGAGTGGTTCGAGCTGCTGCGTCCGGTGGAGGGCACCGACACCTACCTCGTGTACACCCGCTGGCGCAGCGAGGAGGACTTCCGGCGCTGGGCCGCCGGCCGGGGGCAGGCCGCCCACGGGTCCCAGGGCGACAAGCCCCGCCCGGCGGCCACGGACGCCACGCTCTGGTCGTTCGAGGTGGTCCAGCAGGCCGCGCCAAAGGAGGGCTGACTCCCCGTCGCCCGCCCCGCCTCAGCGGAGGGCTTCGAGGACGCGCCGGGTGGCCTCGGCGACCAGCGGGTTGCTGGGCTCCGCGTCCCGGTCGGGACGGTCGGTCAGGACGGCCAGCACCAGCGGGGCGCCGCGCTCCGGCCACAGGACGGCGACGTCGTTGGCCCGGCCGTAGTCGCCGGTGCCGGTCTTGTCGCCCACCTTCCAGCCGCGGGGGGCGCCCGCCCGGATGCGCTCCCCGCCGGTGGTGCTGCCCACCAGCCACTCCGTCAGCAGCGTCCGCTGGGCGGCCGGCAGGGCGTCGCCGACGACGAGGGCGCGGTAGTCGGCGGCGACGGCCCGCGCGGTCGTGGTGTCCCGGGGGTCCTTCGGCGGGTTGCCGCCCAGATGGGGTTCGTACTGGTCCAGGCGGCTGACGGAGTCGCCGAGTCCGCGCAGGTAGGCATTGAGCCCGGACGGGCCGTCGAGGTCGCGCAGCAGCAGGTTGGCGGCGGTGTTGTCGCTCTCGCGGACGGCGGCGTCGCAGAGTTCCCGCAGGGTCATGCCGGTGCCGGTGTGCTTCTCGGTGACCGGCGAGTAGGTGACGAGGTCGTCGCGGGTGTAGCGGACGCGCTCGTCGAGGCGGGAGAGCGGGCCGCGGTCCATGACGGCGGCCGCGGCGAGGGTCTTGAAGACGGAGCAGATCGCGAAGCGTTCGTCGGCGCGGTGGACCACGGTGGCCCCGGTACCGGTGTCGACGGCGTACACCCCGAGGCGGGCGCCGTGCTCGCGTTCGAGACCGGCGAGGCTCCGGGGGGTGACCGGGGCGGGTGCGCCCCGGCCCGAGGAGGGCGAGGACGGTGCCGCGGTGCCGTCGCGGCCCCGCTCCTCGCCGGTGGCGCACCCGGCCACGGGAGCGAGGGCCGCGGCCAGCAGCAGGGCGCGGCGGGAAGGCTGTGAGGTCACGAAGGACGCTCCCTTTCGTTCGGTGCGGTCAGGACTCGGGGACGGCGGACAGCAGCTCACGGATCACCGGCCCCGCCGAGCCGCCGCCGGTGACGCCCTCCTCGACGACGCAGGCCACGGCCACGTTGCCCCGGTGGGCGACCATCCAGCCGTTGTTGTCCTGCTCGTCGGAGACCTCGGCGGTGCCGGTCTTGGCGCCGATCTCGCCGGGCAGGCCGGCCAGGACGCGCGCGGTGCCCTCGGTGACCGTGGCGCGCAGCAGTGTGCGCAGCTGGGTGACGACCTCGCGGGGCAGCGGGGTGGTGCGGGTGGTGTCCTCGGTGCCGTCGACGAGCGTGGGCTGGTGGAAGGTGCCCGACACGGCCGTCGCGGTGACCGACGCCATGATCAGCGGATTGGCCTGAACCCGGCCCTGCCCGATCATCGACGCGGCCTTCTCCGTGGCGTCGCGCGGCACCGGCACCGAGCCGTCGTAGGAGGGGATGCCCACGTGCCAGGTCTGGCCGACCCCGAAGTACTTCTTCGCCACGTCCCCGAGTTCGCCCTCGCCGAGTTCGCCGCGCAGGCTGATGAACGCGGTGTTGCAGGACTCGGTGAAGTCCTTGCGGAAGGTGGCGCCGGGGTGTTCCGACGTCTCCACGTTCTGGAAGCGCTTGCCCACCGTCAGGTACTTGGGACAGTCCACGACGTCGTCCGGTGCCACGGCGTCCTTCAGCAGCAGGGCGCTGCTGGTGACGATCTTCCAGGTGGAGCCGGGGGCGTAGGTGCCGGAGACGGCGCGGTTGAAGCCTGCGGCGGGCGAGTTGGCCACGGCGAGGATCTCGCCGTCGTCGATGCGCAGGGCGACGAGCGCGGCGTTCTTGGCGTCGGCCCGCTCCAGGGCGCGTTCGGCGGCCGCCTGCCAGCGGGCGTCGAGGGTGGTGCGGACGGGGCCGTCGTCCCCCCGGGGCTTCTCGCCGCCGAAGGACGCCTCCGTGCGCTCGATCTCGCCGGTGGCCCGGTCGACGAGGTGCACCGCGCCGCGCGGGCCGCCGTCCGCGGCCCCGGCGAGCTGGGCGAGGACCGGCGCGAGGGAGGGGTGGGTGGTGCCGGTCAGGGTCTCGCCGTCGCGGTCGGTGGCCTCGACGGGCGCGCTCTCCTCGCGCTCGAGGCGGAACTTCTCCGTGTCGCTGAGTCTCGGGTGGACGACCGACAGCTTCCACTCCACCTTCCAGGTCCCGTCGTCCTGCTCCCGCAGCGGCAGCTCCGAGGTGTACGTCCAGGTGCCGAGGCCCTTGACGGGCATCCGCGCGGTGAAGGGCACGGTGAGGGTGCCGTCGTCGCCCTCCTGGGGTTTCCCGGCCGTGAGCCGCGGTTTCTCGATGTCGAGCCCGGAGGTGAAGCTGCCCAGGATCTGCTCCGCGCGGTCGGGTCCGGTGGTGCGGGCGGCGGCGTCCGGCAGCCGTCCGGCCGCCCAGTCGGCGAGGAACGCCCGGGCCTCGGACACCGCCTCGGGATCGGGTCCGGTGTCGTTCTCGAAGGGGCCGAGGCCGGCCGCGTACGCGCCGCCCGCCGCGACCGCGGCCACGACGGCCACGGCGGTGAGGGACCTGGCAATTCTGCGCGGGCGGCGGGGGCCGCCCGGGGAGAGGTCGGGATAGGTGTTCATGCTCCGACCCCAGCAGGGGGTGGCACCGTGCGTCCAAGACCGATATGGATCATGAAACGATTAATACTCGATATGATGACTGGTCGTGGACCTGGTGCGGCACCTGGAGTGCTTCGTGGCTGTTGCAGAAGAGTCACACTTCGGGCGTGCCGCGGCCCGTCTGGGGATGGCGCAGC
>KL568525.1:30975-34767 GCA_000715605.1 Streptomyces speibonae
CGAGGCGGGCCGGCTGCTGCTGACCGAGGCCCGTGAGGTCCTCGCCCGCTCGGAGTCGTTCCTCGCCACCGCCCGCCGGGTGCGCGACGGCGAGACCGGGCTGCTGCGGGCGGCGCTCCCCCCGGACCTGTCCGGCCCGACCGTCGCCGCCCTGCTCGCCGACTTCGAGCGCCGCCGGTCCGGTCTGGAGCTGGAGCTGCACGAGCTGTCCACCGCCCAGCAGCTCGCCCGGCTCGCGGCCCACGAACTCGATGTCGGCATCGTCCACCATCCGTGTGACGTGGCGGGCCTGGAGCTGGGACCGGTGCTGCGGCGGGAGCTCGGTGTGCTGCTGCCGCGCGGGGCCCGGGCGGCCCGGCTCGACGAGGTGCCCCTGGCGGCGCTGAGCGGCCACGACCTGATCCTGTTCCCCCGCTCCGCGGCCCCGGCCCTCTACGACGACCTGCTGACCACCTGCGCCCGCGGCGGCTTCACCCCGGCCGCCGTGCGCCACGGCCAGGGCGACAGTTTCGTACGGGGCCTGGTCCTGTCCGCCGGGGCCGTCGCGCTGTGCCCGCGCGATGCCAGGCCGCCGTCCACGGGGGAGACGGATGTCGTCTGGCGTCCGCTCACCGGCGGGGCCCCGGCCCTGCGGCATTCCGCCGCCTGGCCCGCGGGGCGCGGCGACGCCGCCGTGCACGCCTTCGCCGAGGCGGCCACCCACGCCCTGCGCACCGCCGCCGGCGCGACCACCGACGCGCCGACCCGTCCGCTGCACCTGCGACCGGCATCGGAGTTCTGGCTGTGACCGACGCCGTGGCCCGCATTCACGCCGCCTTCGCCGACGCCGGCGTCACCGGCCGGCTGCACGCCGTCGGCATCGACTCCGGGGTGCAGCTCGACGCCGGGGCGGACCGGCCGGTCCCCACGGCCAGCGTCCACAAGCTGTGTCTCCTGGTCGCGCTGCACGCCCAGGACGCGGCGGGCCGGCTCGACCTGACCGAGCAGGTGGAGTGCCTGCCCGCCGACCGCACCGCGGGCCCCACCGGAGTGGCCGCGATGCTGGACACGGCCCGGCTGTCCCTGCGCGACCTGGCCTATCTGATGATGGCGGTCAGCGACAACGCCGCCGCCGACCTGCTGCTGCGCCGGGTGGGTCTGGACGCCGTGAACGCCACGACGGCCCGGCTTGGCCTGACCCGGACGCGCGCGGTGCACTCCTTCGGCGAGATGCTCGCGACGGTCAGGGAGGACGCCGGTCCGAACGGCGCCCGGGCGCTCGCCGATCCCCATGTGATCGCCCGGCTGCGGGCGCTGGACCCGGCCCGCACCAACCGCAGCACCCCGCGCGACCTGACCCGGCTGCTGGCCGCCGTGTGGCGGGACGAGGCGTGCACGCCGGAGCACGGCGCGGCGATGCGCCGGATCATGGGGCTCCAGGTGTGGCCGCACCGGCTGGCCTCCGGTTTCCCGTTCGACGACGTCCATGTCGCCGGAAAGACGGGCACGCTGCCGACCCTGCGCAACGAGGTGGGCGTCGTGGAGTACCCGGACGGGGGCCGTTACGCCGTCGCCGTGTTCACCCGGACCGCGCACACCGCCGCCACTCTTCCGGCGGCCGACGCGGTGATCGGAACGGCGGCGAGAATCGCCGTGGACGCGCTGCGGGCGGAGGAGTCGCGCGCATGCCGACCGGCGGGGAATAACGCGGAATAAACGCCGGACGGGTGATGCGGAAAAACAAGGAGCAGGGCCCCGCACGTGAAGTGCGGGGCCCTGCTCTCAAACCCTGGGTTCGGGTCAGGCGGGAACGATGTTCTCCGCCTGGGGGCCCTTCTGGCCCTGGGTGACGTCGAAGGTCACCTTCTGGCCTTCCTGGAGCTCACGGAAGCCCGAGGTGGCGATGTTCGAGTAGTGGGCGAACACGTCAGCGCCGCCGCCGTCCTGCTCGATGAAGCCGAAGCCCTTTTCCGAGTTGAACCACTTCACCGTACCGGTGGCCATATAAATCTCCTGAGACAGTGTCGGAACTCGCACTTTACGAATCCCTACATCGTCGCGATGATCACCTGCCCGGAGACCCGGTAGCAAACTGGCAACCACAACTGCAACTGACGTCAGCCTAGCACGGGAAAGGGCCGCGGCAAGCAAGGAAAATCACTTGAATAAAACACCGACGGCGTGTTTGGGAAAGAGATTTTCCGCAGCGGAAGCGGTATTTCTGTTCCGGCGGTGACAGATTTTCACCCGGGTCGGCGCACCGCGTCCGCCCCCCGCCGGCGGAGCTCCTCGTTGGCCCGCTCGGCCTGCTCCAGCTGCTCCTCGAGGCTGATGATGCGGCACGCGGCGTCGACCGGGGTGCCCTGGTCGACCAGCTCACGGGCCCGGGCGGCCAGCCGGAGCTGATGGCGCGAGTAGCGGCGGTGGCCGCCGTCCGAACGCGTCGGCGTGATCAGCCCCACCTCGCCCAGGGCGCGGAGGAACGCGGGTGTGGCTCCGACCAGTTCCGCGGCCCTGCCCATGGTGTAGGCCGGGAAATGATCGTCGTCGAGCCGGTCGGCGACGGGGAGCCGGTCCTGGTCCGGCTGCCGGCCGTCGGCGTACGGCTGACCTTCCGAGGGCATGCGCACCTTTCCGCGGACCACAACGGCACGGTCCGCCACGGGGACGGGTTTCCCCGGAAGGGAACTCTAGTCGCCTCGGCGGAAAAACTGCCGCGGCCGGGACAGATGTCCACGGCTAGGCGCGCGCTCGCGTCCTCTTCTCGTCCGCCGTCCGGGTGCGGTGCGGGCCCATGTCGGCGAGTACGGCTCCGAGTTCGGCCTCGGTGAGGGCGCTGCCGGGCAGGGGCGGCGGCGCGGCCGGGCCGGCCCGCAGGCCGTCGAGGAACAGCGCGAGGGGGCGGTGCCAGGCGTCGGGGGCGGTGGCCGCGGTCAGGGGCGGGACGGCGCGGCCGAGCGCGGCCAGGGCGAACAGCAGGTCCTCGGTGGTGACGTCGGGGCGCACGGTGCCCTGCGCCCGCGCGCGGTCCAGCAGCAGGCCCACGGTGTCGCGGTTGTGGGCGTGCACGGCCTGGAGGACCTCGACGTCCGGCAGACGGGTGGTCATCAGGTCGTTGGTGCCGCGATCGGCCGCCAGGGTGGCGAAGACGGCCCGGAGGTAGCCGGTCAGGCCGGCCCAGGCGTCCGGGGCCGTCCGGGCGCGCTCACCGGCCGCCATGGTGCCGGTCAGCTGGTCATGGAAGACGGCGTCGACGAGGGCGGCGCGGGTGGGGAAGTGCCGGTACAGCGTCGCGTTGCCGACCCCGGCGCGGCGCGCGATCACGTCCAGCGGGGCGTCGAGGCCCTGCTCGGCGAAGACCGCGTGCGCCGCCTCCACCAGCCGGTCCCGGTTGCGCCGCGCGTCCCGCCGCCGGGGCGCGGGTGCGGCGGGCTCTTCACCCTCGGTCATCGTCTTCCTCCGTACGAAGCGGGGAGCACTCCCCGAGCGGATGCTATCGTCACCGATGGAAACGGGGATTACTCCCCACTTATCTTCGGCACGGAGAGGACGGCGACGTGCGAGCGCCCACCCTTCAGGAGCTGTCCCCCGACGGCCAGGACCCGGCCGCCGACCCGTTCCCCGTGCTCGCGGCCCTGCGGCAGCAGGGCCCGGTGCACCGTGTGCACGTCCCGGGGAGCGGCGACGCCTGGCTGGTGGTGACGCGGGAGGCGGCGCGGGCCGCGCTGACCGATCCCCGGCTGCGCAACGACATCCGGCACTCCGCCACCTGGGAGACCGACGGCGGCCACGCCGTCGGCCGCAACATGCTGC
>KL568525.1:35026-37438 GCA_000715605.1 Streptomyces speibonae
CGCTGCCGCTGCCGGTCACGGTCATCTGCGACCTCCTCGGCGTCCCCGAGGCCGACCGCGCGGCCTTCCACACCTGGTCCAACGAGCTGGTCATGCCCACCGGCGAGGAGGCCGCCGGCGCCGCGGGCGCCGCGCTGGCCGGCTATCTCACCGGATTGATCGCCGAGAAGACCCGCACCCCCGACGACTCCGTGCTCGCGGACCTGACCGGGGACGCCGAGGACCGCCTGCCCCCGGAGGAGCTCCTCGGCATGGCCTTCCTGCTCCTCGTCGCCGGGCACGAGACGACGGTGAACCTGATCTCCGCGACGGTGCACAGCCTGCTGACCCACCCCCGCCAGCTCGATCTGCTGCGCGCCGACCCGGACCTGACCGGCGCCGCGATCGAGGAGTCGCTGCGCTTCAACTCCCCTGTCCACTCGGCCGCGTTCCGCTTCGCCGCGGAGCCGCTGGACCTGGCCGGCACCCCGGTCGCCGCCGGCGACTCCGTGCTCGTCTCCCTGGCCGCCGCCTCCCGCGACCCGCTCGCCTTCCCCGACCCCGACCGCTTCGACATCACCCGCCGCCCCCAGGGCCACCTGGCCTTCGGGCACGGCGCGCACCACTGCCTGGGCGCCCCGCTGGCCCGCGCCGAAGGCGCCGTCGCCCTCCGCCTCCTGCTGGAACGGCACCCCCGTCTCGCCCTCGACGCCGCCCCGGAGTCCCTCGTCTGGCGTTCGAGCACGCTGCTGCGCGGGCTGACCGCGCTCCCGGTGCGGCCGGGCCGGGCGGCCGGGCGCCCCTGAGAGCCTGCCTCCCCGGGCTCCCCCGGAGCCGACCCTGAGGCGTCCCCGATCCGACCCTGAGATGTGTCAGAAATCTTTGACAGGTCCCTCCGGGGCCTGTCAGCCTTTTCTGACAGGTACGAGGGAAAGGGGCCGCGATGCCCGAGGTCCCGCCGCCGGCGCCCACGGGTGACGCGCTGCTGAAGGTGCTCACCGCGCTCGGCAACCCGCACCGCATGCGGATCGTCGCGGCGCTCCTGGAGAACCGCACCTATGTCAGCGCGCTGGCGCGCGAGATCGGCATCAGCCGCCCGCTGCTGCACATGCATCTGCAGCGGCTGGAGGCCGCGGGCCTCGTCACCGGCACGCTCGAAGCCGCGGAGGACGGCAAGACCATGAAGTACTACGACGTCACGCCGTTCGTCTGCGAACTCACCCCGCACACCGTCGCCCGCGCGGCCGCGACGCTCACCGACGCCGAGGCGGACACCGCCGGCCGCACCGCGCAGCAGCCGGACCGAAGCGCGAAAGAGGAAGCGAAGTGAACGACGAACTGGTGACGCAGGCCGCAGGAGCCGACGAGCTCGGCGTCCTGGTCGGAGCCGTCGGCGCGGCCGGGTTCTTCGCCCTGCTGATCGTCATCGTCTGGCAGGTGGCGGCCACCTGGCGCGCCCGGATGCTGGCCGCGCGCGAGGAGCAGTACAAGGAGCTCGCCACCCGGTACGCGCAGCTCCTGGAGGACACCGTGGAGCTGCAGCGCCGCACCACCGACGAGCAGCGCCAACTGCTGGACGAGCTGACGCAGACCCGGCTGGCGGTCGGCTCGATGGAGAAGATGATGCGCGAGATCGAATAACGGCACCCGCGCGTGCGCCACAGGCGTACGGCCGGGAGCTGCAACTCCCGGCCGTACCGAGGAAGCACACGCCCCGGACACACCCCTTCCCGTCGCCACGGCAGGTCGTCACACCCTGTGCGCCGTGGTGCGGGTTCCGTGCGCCCCGCGCCGGCCGTCACCGGCCGGCGGTGCGCTCCACACGAAGGAGACTACTCATGCGTGCCCAGTTGCAGCGCATCGCTCGTGCGCCCGGCGGGCGTCGCGGCAAATGGATGGTGCTGGCGGCCTGGCTGATCGTGGCCGTCGCGCTCGGCCCGCTCGCCGGGAAGCTCGGCGACGTCGAGGAGACCGGCCCCAACGCGTTCCTCCCGCACGGCGCCGAGTCCGCGCGCGTCAACACCGAGCTGGAGAAGTTCCGTACGGACCCGGTGATGCCCGCGGTCGTCGTCTACACCGGCGAGGGCGCGCGGGAGGCGGCGGACGCCGACCGGCGGGGCCTCGCGCGCTTCGTCCCGGCGGACCAGGAACTGACCGGGCCGATCCCGTCCGAGGACGGCCGCGCGCTGATGACGGTGGTCCCGCTGGACAGCGAGGACGAGATCACCGACACGGTCGACGAGCTGCGCGAGATCGCCGGGGCCAACGCGCCGCCCGGCACGGACGTCGCGGTCGGCGGTCCCGCCGCCTCCCTCACCGACAGCGTCGCCGTCTTCGACAGCCTGGACGCGACCCTGATGATCGCCACCGGGCTGGTCGTGACCGTCCTGCTGCTGATCACCTACCGCAGCCCGGTGCTGTGGCTGTTCCCGC
>KL568525.1:37669-38715 GCA_000715605.1 Streptomyces speibonae
GCTGCTGTCGGTCGGCTTCGCCGCCGTACTCACCCAGGCCTCCACTTATCTGCTCGCGCGGTACGCCTCGCTGCCCGTGGACCCGCAGAGCGCGGGCGTGCTGATGGTGCTGGTCTTCGGCGTCGGCACCGACTACGCGCTGCTGCTCATCGCCCGCTACCGCGAGGAACTGCACCGGCACGAGGACCGGCACAGGGCGATGCGGATCGCCCTGCTCCGCTCGGGCCCGGCGGTGCTCGCCTCGGCCGGCACCATCGCCGTGGGCCTGGCCTGCCTGGCGCTCGCCGACATCAACTCCTCGCGCTCGCTGGGCCTGGTCGGGGCGGTCGGCGTGGTCTGCGCCTTCCTCGCCATGGTCACGGTCCTGCCCGCCCTGCTCGTCCTGGCGGGCCGCTGGGTCTTCTGGCCGTTCGTCCCCCGGTACGGCACGCCCGCGCGCAAGGCGCGCACCGTGTGGTCGCGCATCGGGACCGCGGTGGCCCGGCGTCCGCGCTGGTCGTGGCTGATGACGGTGGCGGCCACCGGGGTGCTCGCGCTGAGCGCCGCCGGGATCTCCCTCGGGCTCACCCAGTCGGAGATGTTCCAGGACAAGCCCGAATCGGTCGTCGCGCAGGAGCGCATCTCCGAGCACTACCCCTCGGGCTCCTCGGACCCGGCGCAGGTCGTCACCCGGACCGCCGCGGCCGAGGAGGTCAGGTCCGCCGCGGCGCGGGCCGACGGGGTGGCCCGGGTCGAGCCCGGCGGCGAGCGCACCTCCGACGGCTCGCTCACCACCCTCTCGGTGGTGCTCGAGGACGCCCCGGACAGCGATGCCGCCAAGGACACCGTCGACGTCCTGCGGGACGCCGTGCACGCGGTCGACGGGGCGGACGCCCTGGTGGGCGGGACCACGGCGGAGAGCCTGGACACCGCGCGGGCCGCCGACCGCGATCTGACGACGGTCGTGCCGGTCGTACTGCTCGTCGTCCTGGCGGTGCTGATCGGACTGCTGCGGGCGCTGGTCGCCCCGGTGCTGCTGCTCGCCACGGTGGTGCTGTCGTACCTGG
>KL568525.1:38903-40922 GCA_000715605.1 Streptomyces speibonae
GCTGGTCGCCCCGGTGCTGCTGCTCGCCACGGTGGTGCTGTCGTACCTGGCGGCACTCGGCGGCTCCAACCTGCTCTTCGAGCATGTGCTGGGCTACGCGGGCGTGGACTGGTCGATCCCGCTGATGGGCTTCGTGTTCCTGGTGGCCCTCGGCATCGACTACAACATCTTCCTCATGCACCGGGTCCGGGAGGAGACCGGCCGCCTGGGTTGCGCGCGGGGTGTCCTGGAGGGACTGACCAGCACGGGCGGCGTCATCACCTCCGCGGGCGTGGTGCTGGCGGCCACCTTCGCGGTGTTCGCCGGGCTGCCGCTGGTGACCATGGCGCAGATGGGCGTGCTGGTCGGCCTCGGCGTCCTGCTGGACACGTTCCTCGTGCGTACGGTCCTGGTGCCGGCCCTCGCGCTGGACCTCGGCCGCTGGTTCTGGTGGCCCGGGCGGCTGTTCCGGGATCCGCCGCGCGACGGGGCGGAGACTCCCGCGGACGCTCCGGAGGCGGTGGCGACGGCCTCCGGGACGCGGGCGTAGCACGGCGGCGGATGCGGGAAGGCCGGGGCCGGGCCCCGAGCTGCACACGTGGGGACGCGACGGCCCGTCCCGGCCTTCCCTCTGGCCGCAATCTGCCACGCCCCGGGCCGGGCCGCCCGCCGGGACGGGCCGAACGAGGAAACGGGCGGACAGGCACCCGGGGGGACCGATCATTCGGGCACATCGGATTGTCACGGTGCATTACAGGGCATCACTGGGCATCGCCGGGCACCTCGGGAGCTTTATCACACTTTCTGGGCCATACTCGGAAACATGGACACGGCAACGTATGTACAACTGGCCGCGAATGAGCACCGGTGGGCCGTCCTCGCGGCGTTCATCGGCGGGCTGATCGTGGCCGGCGCACTGGTCTGGGCCGTACGTGTCGGAATGCGGTACATGGATCGCGAGGAGCCCCGTCCCCGGCCCGAGGACCAGCCGAAGCTGCCGGAGGGCGGTGCGGTCCACGAGGTGCGGGAGATGCGCGAGCCGGACGAGATTCCGAGGATGGACAAGACCGGGTCCCGGCTCATGCCCTACGAGCTCCATCACGCCGCCACCCGGACGGGCAAGGACCAGACCCGCAAGCGCTGGCTGCCCGGATCCAGCGGCGCCTTCGGCAGTGGAGGTCCCGGGCACGTCTGAGTCACGGCACGCTTCAGGCGGGCAGGGCGGCCTGGCCCACGGTGATCTGCACCTGCTCGCCGACCGCGCTCACCCCGTTCAGGGCCGCGGCCGCCTGGAGCCGGTTGGGGCCGTCGGGGAGCGCCCGGGCGGGAGTGCAGGTCCAGTGGCCGTCGGCCCCCGCGGTGTCCGTGCACACCTCGGCGCCGTCCTTGTCGGTGACGGTGACCTGGGCCCAGGGGTGGGCCGTACCGGAGACCGCCGGCCGGGCGTCCAGCGGCACACCGGACTCGGGGCGGGCCAGGATCGGCGGGGCGAGCCCCACGGTCACCTGGCAGCCACCGGTCGCCCGGACCTCGCCCCGCGCGTCCGCGAGCCGCAGGACGCAGCCGGTCAGCCGGGTCCCCGGCACGGCGTCGGCTGGCACCGCCAGCACGAACGGGAAGGTCCGCCCCAGCCACGGCCGCTCGACCGAGGCGGCGGTGTAGCCGGCGGTGCGGCCGTCGGCGGCCACCGCGCCCCGGTAACCGGGCGCTTCCAGGGGGACGCCCGTCACCCGGGTCCCCTCCGGCGCGGTGAGCGTCAGCGTGGAGCCGGTGCCGAGGGCCGGTCCCGTGAAGCCCGCGGCCTCGACGACGCCGTCCCGGCCGGGCGGGATCGTCACGTCTCCCCACAGCACACGGGCCTGCGCGGCGGGAGCGGGACCGTCGGCCGCGGCGGACGCCCCGCCCGGCATCAGCCACGCACCGGCGAGCGCCCCGGCCGCGACCACCGCGGCGGCTGTCTTCCTTGACCTGTTCATCGTCGGCGGGCTCCCTGTACGGCCGTCACGGACAAACCCCCCACCGATACTGCCCCTCCCCCCA
>KL568526.1:0-163 GCA_000715605.1 Streptomyces speibonae
CACCCGTGCCGCCCTGCGGCACGACTGCCCGCGGAGACGGCGGAGCGACGCGCCCGCGGACGGCGGGGCGACGCGCCCGCGGTAGCGACAGGACGACGCGCCCGCAGGGACGGCGGGACGACGCGCCCGCGGACGGCGGGGCGACGCGCCCGCGGACGGCGGG
>KL568526.1:438-1601 GCA_000715605.1 Streptomyces speibonae
CCCGCGGACGGCGGGACGACGCGCCCGCGGAGACGGCGGGACGACACGCCCGCGGGGACGGTGGGGCGACGGCGGCTGCGTGGGGCTGGGCGGGCGGTTGCCCGCAGCGGGGTGTCAGCGGAGGGCGTCGGAGACTTCTCGGGCGGCGTCCATGACGCGGGCGCCCACCCGTTCCGGCACGACGTCCGCCAGCATGACGACGCCCACGCTGCCCTCGACCCCCGTCACCCCCAGCAGCGGCGCCGCCGCCCCGCACGCCCCCGCCTCCAGCTCCCCGTGCGTCAGCGTGTACCCGGGTTCGTCGGCGGAGTGCTGCCGGGCGGAGAGGATCGCCTTGCCCGCGGCCCCCCGGTCCAGCGGATGCCGGAACCCCGCCCGGTACGCCACGTGGTAGTCCGTCCAGGACGGCTCCACCACGGCCACGGCCAGCGCCTCCGACCCGTCCACCAGTGTCAGGTGCGCGGTCGCGCCGATGTCCTCCGCCAGTGATCGCAGCGCCGGCATCGCCGCCTCCCGCACCAGCGGGTGCACCTGACGCCCCAGCCTGAGCACGCCGAGGCCGACCCGGGCCCGTCCGCCCAGGTCGCGGCGTACGAGGGCATGCTGTTCCAGCGTGGCGAGCAACCGGTATACAACGGTCCGGTTGACGCCCAGTTTGTGGGAAAGCTCGGTGACGGTCAGCCCGTGATCCGTGTCGGCGAGCAGTTTGAGGACGCGTAGTCCCCTGTCGAGCGTCTGGGAGGTCTCCGCGGTCACGACGCCCACTCCTTAGTGGTGAGGTCGACGGCCCCCTCGCGGCGGATGCGTCACCGAGTCCCGTTCGGTCACGCGCTTCAGAGGCCGCCGATCGGCCGGCGGCCCGGCAGTGTCCCGGGCACAGTCGCTTCACGGCTGCGCTCCGCGGCGGCGCTGCCACGGGGCGTGTGCGTAGCGGGGACAGTAGCGAGCCGGTTCGGTGAGCGGAAGGCTCCGTCCAGAATCCGGGCACTCTCACCGGAAAGTGGTTCCCTTTGTCCCGATACGCACCCCGGGGTCACCGCATGCGCGTGGCCCACTCCTGCACCTTTTCGATCCGCTGGCGCAGCTGTCCCGCCGTGGCCTCCGCCGAGGGCGGGCCGCCGCAGACCCGGCGCAGCTCGGTGTAGATGCTGTCTCTTATACAC
>KL568526.1:1846-2004 GCA_000715605.1 Streptomyces speibonae
GTGGATGACGCCGTGCGGCTTGCCGCTCTGGTGGACGTAGGCGCCGACGAGATTGTTGAGCCGCTTGCGCAGCTCCATCATCTCCTTGTGGGAGACCACCGGGCGCCGCTCGGCGGGCAGTTCGAGGAGGTCGGCCTCCTCGGCGGGCTTCTTGCGGC
>KL568526.1:2270-4594 GCA_000715605.1 Streptomyces speibonae
GGCCTGCCGCTTCTGCAGCAGCAGCTGCACCTGGTCGGGTTCGAGCAGTCCCGGGATGCCGAGGTAGTCCTGCTCCTCCTCGCTGCCGGGGTGGGCCTGCATGCCGAAGTCGGCGCCGTTGTACGTCACCCGGTCGAAGACGGCGTCGGACTCCAGCGCCTCGAAGGGCAGCATGTCCTGCTCGCCGGTGTCCTCGTCCTGCTCCCGGTTCGCCTCCTCCATCTCCTTCTCGGACTCGGCGTACGGGTCCTCCTCGCCCTCCTTCTTCGGCTTGTCGAGGACGTGGTCGCGTTCGCGCTCCATCTCGCCCGCGAAGCCGAGCAGGTCGGGGATGGTCGGCAGGAACACGGACGCGGTCTCGCCGCGCCGCCGGGACCGTACGAAACGCCCGACGGCCTGGGCGAAGAACAGCGGGGTGGAGATGGTGGTGGCGTACACGCCGACCGCGAGGCGCGGTACGTCGACGCCCTCGGACACCATGCGGACGGCGACCATCCAGCGGTCGTCGCCGGCGCTGAAGTCGTCGATCCGTTTCGACGCACCGGTGTCGTCGGACAGCACGACGGTGGGCTTGTGGCCGGTGATGTCCCGGATGAGCTTGGCGTAGGCCCGCGCGGAGTCCTGGTCGGAGGCGATGACCAGGGCGCCGGCGTCCGGGACGGCCTTGCGGACCTCGGTGAGCCGCTGGTCGGCGGCGCGCAGCACGGCCGGCATCCACTCGCCGCGCGGGTCCAGCGCGGTGCGCCAGGCCTGGCTGACGGCGTCCTTGGTCATGGGCTCGCCGAGGCGGGCGGCGATTTCGTCGCCGGCCTTGGTGCGCCAGCGCATGTTGCCGCTGTACGACATGAAGATCACGGGCCGCACGACGCCGTCCGCGAGCGCGGAGCCGTATCCGTAGGTGTAGTCGGCGGACGACCGCCGGATGCCGTCGTCGCCCTCCTCGTACGTCACGAAGGGGATGGGGTTGGTGTCGGACCTGAACGGCGTACCGGTCAGCGCGAGCCGCCGCGTGGCCGGCTCGAACGCCTCCAGACAGGCCTCGCCCCAGGACTTGGAGTCACCGGCGTGGTGGATCTCGTCGAGGATGACGAGGGTCTTGCGCTGCTCGACGCGGTTGCGGTGCAGCATGGGGCGCACGCCGACACCGGCGTACGTCACGGCGACGCCGTCGTACTCCTTGCCGAGCGGGCCCGCGCTGTACTCGGGGTCGAGCTTGATGCCTATCCGCGCGGCGGCCTCGGCCCACTGCTTCTTCAGATGCTCGGTGGGCGCGACGACGGTCACCTGCTGCACCACGTGGTGATGCAGCAGCCAGGACGCCAGCGTCAGCGCGAAGGTCGTCTTGCCTGCGCCGGGTGTGGCCACCGCCAGGAAGTCCCGGGGCTGCGCCTGGAGGTACTTGTCCATCGCCCCCTGCTGCCAGGCCCGCAGCTTGCCCGCGGTGCCCCAGGGGGCACGTCCGGGGAAGGCCGGGGAGAGGTGGTGCGAGTGGGACGCGGAACTGGCGGTGGTAGTCACGGTCTCCGTGGGGTGGTCGGGCGAGGAGGTACGTACGACGACCGGCCCACCCTACCGACGGCCCGGCGGTGCCCAGGGCGGTACACCGCCGGTATCGCCCGGGATGGGACCCAGGTCACACCTTGCTACTCGGCCAAGTCCCGCAACGCTTCGGAGATCGCCTTGACCTCGTCCATACTGCCGGTCGCCACGGCGATGACCAGGCGTTCGGCCGCATCGATGTCGGGGCGCAACTGCACCTGGTTCATCGCCAGGAAGACGGCGCAGGACACCCAGGCAGTGCGCTTGTTCCCGTCGACGAGAGGGTGGTTGATGACCAGGGACTGCAGAAGTGCCGCCGCCTTGTCGAACAGATCGGCGTAAGCCTCCTGCCCGAACATGGACGCCGAGGGGCGATGCACGGCCGACTCCAGCAGCCCCGCGTCGCGCACGGCGACATCCTGGTCGTCGACGGCGTCCCCGGCAATGGCCAGGACGTCCTCAGCCGTGAGGTAGACGTACGTCACTTCAGCCGCTCCAGCAACTCGGCCCACTTGGCGGTCTGCTCCTTGGCGGCCTTGCGCACCAGCGCCTGGTGCGCCGTCCGCGCCAGATAGTCATCCACGGCCCGCAGCAGTATCGCGTGCATACTGACGCCCTCCTCCTCGGCGCGCAGCTTGAGAGCTTCCGTCTGGTCGTCGCGGAGACGCAGGTTCATAGCCATACCAAAACGATACCACTCCAGTGATACCAAAGTGGTACTACTTGACTGCTCTCACCCGCGTAGCGACCCACGCACCCGCCAGCGCCTGTCTCTTATACACATC
>KL568526.1:4785-7009 GCA_000715605.1 Streptomyces speibonae
GGCAGGAACACCGCGACGAAGGCGGCCGGGTGGGAGGCGGTGGCCTGCGTCGCCGCGTGGCCGGCCGTGCCGCCGCCCAGGGCCGCGAAGGCCGCTCCCCCGACCGCCAGGAGCAGCACGTTGGAGAGGCCGTCGGAGATCTGCAGGGCGGCGGAGTTGGTGCCGGCCTCCGCGGGGGCGGAGAGCCGGAGCAGCAGGACGCTGGTGGAGGAGATCACCAGGCCCATGCCGAAGCACCCGAAGGCCCAGGCGACCGCCACCGTCGTCCAGGCCGGCACGGCGTCGATCAGCACACCGGGCGCGACGGCGATGGACGCCGCGACCAGCACCATCCCGAGAGTCATCAGGCGTTCCCGGTACGGCTCGAGGCGGGGCCGGGACTGCACCCAGGAGCCCAGCGCCCAGGTGCCGCCGCCCGCCGCGAGCGAGAAGCCGGCGAGGGTCGGGCTGAGGCCGCGCTGGGTGACCAGCATCAGCGGGACGAAGGACTCGGCCGCGATGAAGGAGCCGGCCGCCACGCCGCGCAGCAGCACGACCGAGGGCAGTCCGCGCGCCGCCCGGTACGTGCCGCGCGGGAGGAGGCCGAGCACGGCCGGGACGAGCAGGGCCGCGCCCAGCGCGCCCGGCAGCAGCGACACCCAGCGCAGGTCCTGCGCGGCGTACTGGAGGAGCCCGGCGCCGAAGGAGATGGCCAGGGCCAGCCGGATGCGGCGGCGGTCGAAGGAGGCCGGGGCGTCGTCCCCGTCCGGCCCGTCCCGGCCGACCGGGCCGGACGCCAGCCGCCGTATCTGCGGCAGCGCGAGCGCCAGCGGGAACACCACGAGCACCGGTATGCCGAGGAACACCCAGCGCCAGCCGATGTGCTCCGTCACCGCGCCGGACGCGAGCGGGCCGACGATCGACGGCACCACCCAGCTCGCCGCGAACGCCGCCATGATCGCCGGGCGCAGCCGCTCCGGGTAGGCCCGCCCGACGACGACGTACAGCGCGACGATCACCAGCCCGCCGCCGAGGCCCTGCACCGCCCGCCCCAGGATGAACAGCCACATCGCGCCCGCCGTCCCGGCGAGCACCAGGCCGGCCGCGAAGGAGGCGATGCCCGCGGTGAGCGGCCCGAGCGGGCCCTTGCGGTCGGACCACTGGCCGGACAGCACCATGCCGAACAGGCTGGTCGTGAAGTACCCCGAGAACGCGAACGCGTACAGCGCCACCCCGTTCAGCTCGCGCGCCGCCACCGGCATCGCCGTGCCGACGGCGGTCGCCTCGAAGGCGATCAGCAGCACCACGGAGACGATGCCGATGCTGAGGGCCCGGTAGGGGCGGCTCAGCACCGTCTCGTCGGGTACGGCGCCGGCCGGGGCGAGGGCGCCGGCGGGCTCGGCGACACCGGTGTCGCGCGGGTTCGGGGTGGTCATGCCCGACAGAGTAAGGGCCACAGCAGGGTTTGACCCCTGTCGGGGGTCGCGAACGGCACCGGGACCTTGGTCGTAGGACCGGTCGAGGTCACCGGGCCGACGGGTCTAGAGCACCCCACCCGCCTCGTCCTGGAACAGCTCCGTCCAGTAGTGCCAGTCCGCGTCGGCCGTCGTGCCCGTGGGGTCGATGGCGGACAGGACCTGAATCATCGTCAGGGCCAGCTGGTCGTAGGCGTCGGTGGTCAGCGCGTGGCCCGACTCCGCGTCCAGGGAGCGCTCGCGGTGCAGCAGCCAGAGCGTGAAGGCGAGCGTGGATACGTCCGTGTTCAGCGGGTGGAGCAGGGCGGCCGGCTCGTTCCAGCTGAACACCGCGCCCGTGGTGCCGTCGACGAGCAGGCTGTGGTCGTCGACCAGGCCGCCCAGGCGGATCAGGCGGGCCGCACGGGCGGGGGGCAGGGCGGCGGGCAGGCCGCCGCGGCAGTCCTCGGCGTAGTACTCCACGAGCGTGCGCAGCGGCAGGTCCGTGTCCAGGGAGAACAGGAAGCCGTCCTCCGGCAGGCCCGTCTCGCGCAGGAACCGCCGGGTCGGCTCGTGCGTGAGCGTCGCGGGGAAGTCGACCTCCTCGAAGCGGACCACCGCGCCCCGGCCGAACGCGTCGTCCAGGAGGCGGACGGGCAGGTCCAGGGCGAGCCCCGAGGCCGTGCCCGGGCCGGCCACCAGGGCCAGCGGGCGGATCAGCGCGGCCATCCGCCAGAACGGCGCCGGCTCCCCGTCCGCGCCCTCCTCGAAGACCTGTCTCTTATACACAT
>KL568526.1:7240-13314 GCA_000715605.1 Streptomyces speibonae
CCTGCCAGCTCGTCCGTCGCCGCGGCGAACCGCACCAGCGTCGGCAGGGACGGCGCCAGCGGCCGGCGGTCCATCAGGTCGGGGCGGTCGTGGAAGAAGTACGTCGTGGAGACCTCGCCGGTCGCGCCGTCGAGCAGCACCGACTCCGTCTCCAGGCCCTCCGGGCCGAGCACCCCGCCGATGACCAGCTGGTCGCGCAGCCCGGCCGGGAGCCGGTCGCAGGGGCCGCCCGTCGAGCCGGCCACGGTGTGCGGGCCGCCCCGCCGGGCCAGCTCCGCGAAGCTGAACAGGCCGCTGTACGCCGGCAGTCCGGGGCCCGTCAGCCAACTGCGCGTGCACGCGTGTGTGATGAAGGGGTCGAGGTCGGCCTCGGCGAGTGTGATCACCTCTGCGACAACGGTGTCGGTGCTGCTCATGATTCCCCCGCGATCCGTGCGTTCGGTCCCGGGTCCGCGTACGCCCCGCCCGGGCCGGACGGCCTGCCCTCATGGACCGGGCCGTCCCACTCACCGGAACACTACGCGCCACCACTGACAACGCCCGGTCCGGGAGCGCGCGGCATCCGGCGCCCCTCACCTCTCAAGACGCACGGGTAGCCGCTCGCGTTGCCTCGTCCCGCGAAACGCCGCAACGCGTGTCAGGTGCCGGTGACCACCGCGGCCTGCGGACGGATCGGCAGGCGGTTCACGGGGCGGCCCGTGGCGGCCCGGACGGCGGAGGCGATGGCCGCCGGTGAGGTCACCACCGGTACCGCGCTGACCGCCTTGGCGCCGAACGGCGCGACCACGTCCCGCTCCTCGACCAGCTTCACGATGTGGATGTCCGGCGCGTCCAGCGCGGTCGGCAGGGCGTAGCCGGTGAGGTCGGGGTGGCGCACGAGACCGCGCGGTGTGCGCAGGTTCTCGGTGAGCGCGGCGCCCAGGCCCTGGGTCACGCCCGCCTCGATCCGCGCGTTCAGCTGCGCCGGGTTCAGCACCCGGCCCACGTCCTGGGCGACGGCCAGTTCGACGACCCGGACCGAGCCGATCTCGATGTCGACGTCGACCACCGCGCGGACCGCGCAGAAGGACATGCCGACGAAGGCGTCACCCTGGCCGGACTCGTCCAGCGGCTCCGTGGGGTGCGGGCGGCACTGGGCGGTGGCCCACAGTTCCCGGCCCTCCAACGCCTCCGTGACGGTCGTGGACAGCACACCGTCGTACGAGGTGATCTTGCCGTCGGTGATCTGCAGCAGCTCGGTGGACATGCCGAACTTGTGCGCGAGCGGCTGGAGGAGCTGGGTGCGGACCATCTTCGCGGCGCGCTCCACGGCGCCGCCCGACACCCAGGTGTGCCGGCCGCGGCAGCCCGGTCCCGCCGGGGGCTGGTCGGTGTCCACGGGCACCACAAGCACCTCGTCGATGCCGAGGGTCTCCTGGACGATCTGCCGGGCCAGGGTGGAGAAGCCCTGGCCGGTCTCGACGGCCGCGCACAGCACGGTCGCCACGCCGCCGTGGACCCGCACGGTGGCCGTGGACACCTCGTCCGCGCCCTCCGCGCCGAGCATGTGCACCATGCCCAGGCCGTAGCCCACGCCCCGGCGCACCGCGCCCGGTTCGCCCGCGCCCTCGGGGCCGCCGGGCAGCAGCCACTCCTCCTCGGGGGTGTCCTTGGGCAGCGGCGGCAGCGGGAAGTCCCGCACCGCCTCGAGGAGTTCGGCGACCGGTGCCGGGCAGGTGACGGTCTGGCCCGTGGGCAGCAGGTCGCCGGTGGCCATGACGTTGCGCAGACGCAGTTCCGCCGGGTCGACGCCCAGCTTCTTGGCCAGCTTGTCCATCTGCGCCTCGTAGGCGGCGCACACCTGCAGGGCGCCCTCGCCGCGCACATGGCCGGAGGGCGGGTTGTTGGTGCGCACCGCCCAGCCCTCGATGAACGCGTTCGGGACGACGTAGGGGCCGCAGGCGAAGGCGACGGCGGCGGCCAGGGCGTCGGAGGAGGTGTGGGCGTAGGCGCCCGCGTCGAGCAGGATCTGCGCCTCGACCTTGACCAGCCGGCCCTCGGCGTCGGCGTGGTGGCGGTAGCGCAGCAGCGTGGGGTGGCGGTGGGTGTGGCCGAGGAAGGACTCCTCGCGCGTGGCGGTGAGTTTCACCGGGCAGCCGGTCTTCAGCGCGAGCAGCCCCAGGGGGAGCTGGAAGCTCTGGTCCTCGCGGTCGCCGGTGGCGCCGGGCACCCCGGTGACGACGACCTTCACCCGATCGGGTTCCAGGCCGAACGCGGCGGCGGCGGTGTCCCGGTCGCCGTGCGGGTCGGTGGACGCCGCGTACAGCTCGACGCCGCCGTCCGGGCGGGGCACGGCGAGCCCGGCCTCGGCCCCTATGGGGGCCGGGTCCTGGCGGCCGATGCGGTACAGGCCCTCGACGACGATGTCGCCGGCCGCCTCGGGGTCGCCGTGGCGCAGCGGGATGTGCCGGATCAGGTTGCCGTCGGGGTGCAGCGGTTCGGCCTCGAAGGCCTGCTCGGGGTCGGTCACCGGGTCGAGCACCTCGTACTCGACGATGACGGCGGCGGCGGCCATCCGCGCGGTGTCGGGGTGGTCGGCGGCGACGGCCGCGATGGCCTCGCCGTGGTGGCGCACGACCTCGGAGGCGAACACCGGGCGGTCGGCCTTGCCGCGGCCGTGCAGCGGGGTGCCGGGGACGTCCTCGTGGGTGACGACCGCGCGGACGCCGGGCATCTCCCGCGCGTGGGTGGTGTCGATGGAGACGATGCGCGCGTGCGGGTGCGGGGAGCGCAGCACGGCCGCCCACAGCAGGCCCTCGGCCCACAGGTCGGCGGCGTACGGGAAGGTGCCCTCGGTCTTGGCGCGGGTGTCGGCGGCCGGGAGGGAGGCGCCGAGTCCGTGCGGGACCGGCTCCGGCTCGGGGGCGGCCTCGGGGGCCCGCGCGGCTGGTGCGGTGGCTGCTTCGTTGCTCACGCCTGGCCTCCGTCCTGGCCGTAGGGCTGGTCATGGGGCTGCTCAAGGGGTCCGGGGCCGCCGAAGGCCGTCGGGTTGACGCCGCCGGCGCCCGGGCCCGCCTGGTGCGGGATGCGGGGCGCGTCGCCCTCGCCGTCGGCGTCGGACCCGGCGTCCTCGGCGTGCGCCTCGCGTTCGGCGACGACCTCCTTGACGGCCTGCACCACGCCCCGGTAGCCGGAGCAGCGGCACAGGTTGCCGCACAGGGCCTGGCGGGTCTCCAGGTCGCTGGGGGCGGGGTTGCCCTCGAGGAGGTCGTGCACGGTCATCGCCATGCCGGGGACGCAGAAGCCGCACTGCACGGCGCCGCACCGCGCGAGCGCGCGCTGCACGTCCGAGGGCCGGCCGTCCTGGGCCAGTCCCTCGACGGTACGGACCTCGCTGCCGGCCGTCGTGACGGCCGGGACCAGGCAGGACGCCACGAGCCGCCCGTCGACCTGCACGTTGCAGGCGCCGCACTCGCCCTGCGAGCAGCCGTCCTTGGCGCCGGCCAGGCCGAGCCGCTCGCGCAGCACGTAGAGCAGCGACTCGCCGATCCAGGCGTCGGTGACGGGCCGGTCGGTGCCGTTGACGCGGAGCACGTAGGAGGCGAGGGGGTGGTCGTCGTGCGGGGTGGCCGGGGAATCCAGCGGCAGGGCTTCGGCCCCGGCGTCCACATCCGGTTCGTCCGGAGTGCCGGATTCCGTGGCGGCATCGCGGGCGTCGTCCGCGGGCGCGCCGTCACCGGCGGGCGCGCCGGTCTCCGCGCGCCGGTCGGCCTCCGCCGCGCGCCGGTCGGCCTCCGCGCGGTCGGTGGAGGGCTCCGGCGGGCCGCCGGGGGCGTCAGGGGCCCGGTCGGCGTCACCGGACGCCGCGGCGGGGGCGTCAGCGGGGCGTACGGCGTCCTGGGGGGCTCCGGGGCGCGGGTGCTCCCGGTGCTGCGCGGAGGCGCCGTCGGCGGCTTCCGCGCCGGGGTGCCACGGGGCCGCTCCGGTGCGGTCGTCGGCGGGGAGCGGCTGGGGCATGCCGGACGACCGGGGTCCGGCATGCGCGGAGCCGTCGGCCGGCCCGGACTCCCACGCCGCGCCGTCCCGCGCGGGCACCTGCGGCGGGGCGGCGGCCTCCGCGCCTCCGGGTGCGCCGTACGGCGGGTGCTGATCGGTTCCGTGGCCGGGTGCGGGCTCCGGTGCGCGCTCCCCGGCGGCCGGCAGCGGCTCGCCGTGCGGCCGGGTCGCGGCGTCCCGCTGCTCCCGCGCGGTGCCGTGCCCGCCGCCCTGCTGCTCGGGCTCCTGCGGGACTCCTGGCACGCCGGGGCCCCACGGCCGGCCGATGGACTCGCTGGCGGCCCAGGGGGCCGGGGCGCCGCCCGGGAGGGTGGCCGGAGGGGTGCTGCCGCCGCCCCACTGCTCGGCCAGGGAGGACGTGGTGAACTCGCCCGATTCGTCCGGGAGGTCGCCGTCGGCGACCGGGATCGACCACTGGCCGGTGACGTCCTGCCCCGGCGCGGTGCCGTTCCCGGCGGCCGCGGTGTCCTCGAAGTTCCACTGACCGGTGGCGCCCGGTTCGTACCCGAACCGGTCCCCCGGCTCGGCGTTCGCCTCGGGGCCGCCCTGCTCGTGCCACTGGGCGCCGTCGACGGGCGCGCCGGGCACGGCCCAGCTGCCGGTGGCCGCCGGGTCGGTGCCCGCGGTGGTCGCGGGGGCGACCGTTATCTGCGGCGGCACATAGCCTTGACCGGGCGCGGCGAGCGGGCTCTCCATGGAGTCGAGCAGGGCGTCGATGCCCCCCTCGGGGAGGTTGACGAAGGCCGTGGCGCCGTCGTCGTAGTCGCCCTGGGGCAGCGGGTCCCAGCGGCTGCCGCCGGGGGGCGTGCCCTCTCCGTGCTGGTCGTCGGTCACGACAGCGCCCTCCCCAGTGCTCGTCGGGCCAGCGCGGCGACGGTGCGCCGCAGGTGCAGTACCGCGGGCGGAAGCGGCGGGACGGTGCCGTCCTCGCCGGGGGTGGCGTCGGGGATGCAGGCCGCGGCGACGTACTCCCCGAACGCGCTCAGTGCCTCGGGCACGATCGCGCGGTTGTTGTCCCAGTCGATGAGCTGCGCGACCCACTGCTCGGCCTGCAGGGGCCGCAGCGGCATCGGCGCGATGGCGCCCACCGCGCAGCGCACCCCGCGCCGCGCGGGGTCGAGCACGAGGGCGACGGAGGCGACCGCCCGGCCGGGGCCGGTGCGGCCGGTCGCCTTGAGGAACACCTGGGGGGCGTGCAGCAGCGGTACGCGCACGAAGCCGATGAGTTCGCCGGGGCGCAGCAGGTCCATGCCGGCCAGCAGGTGCGACACGGGCACCTCGCGGCGGGCGCCGCCCGGTCCGGCGACGACCAGGGTCGCCTCCAGCGCGGCCAGCACGGGCAGCGCGTCGCCGGTGGGGGCGGCGGAGGCGATGTTGCCGCCGAGGGTGCCGGCGTTGCGGATGTGCGGCGGTCCCGCGGCCCGCGCGGCGGCGGCGAGCGCCGGGATGAGGGCGGCGAAGTCGGGGCGGCCCATGCGCGCGTGGTTGAGGCCGGCGCCGAGCAGGGCGTGTCCGTCCAGGTACTGCCAGCCGCGGATCTCGCTGATTCTGCCGAGGCCGACCAGCGCGGTGGGCCTGAGCTGCCCGGAGTTGACGGCGGCCATCAGGTCCGTGCCGCCCGCGACGGGCACGGCGGCGGGCATCGCCGTGAGCGCGGCCACGGCCTCGTCCAGTGTCGTGGGCAGCGTCACGGCCTGCGCCGCCTGCGGTGCGTGCGTGCTCAAAACCGGCTGCCCCTTCCCGCTGCCCCACCTGGTCCCACCTGTGCGCCGTACGGTACGTGCTGACAGGGCGGACGTGGCAACTCTGGCACATCTTGGCAGGCGCCGAAGACGGGGGTCCGCTAGGAGGCATTCGCCCACCTCACCCCGGACCTGCCGAATTTCACCCGGCATCACCGGTCTGCCGCGTATTGCCACACTTCGGCGAGGCCTGTACCCGTATCACACGGCCTGCTCGACGGCCCTCGGGGCGCGCCGTAGGGGGACCTTCGTCGGCCCCGGGGACGCGCGGAAGCCGGTGCGGCGTCCCCGTGGCTC
>KL568526.1:13525-13834 GCA_000715605.1 Streptomyces speibonae
GAAGCCGGTGCGGCGTCCCCGTGGCTCGCGGACGCACGCCCCGGCACGCCGGGTCGCTGCTGCCGGACAGCGGCCCGAAGTGCGCGGCTGTGCCGGACAGATGCGGCCTCCTCGGGAGGCGCGGACGCGCGCGACTGATGCGGCGTTCCCAGAACACGCGGGAGGGGGCGGCGGACGCGCCCCGCCGGCGCCCTGCCGGTGCCGCTGTGCCCGCTCGAGCGGGGGGGGAGGCAACGACTGCCCGCAGCTCCGACCGCGCGCCGTCAGGCAGCCCCGGGGCAAGACCCGTGGGGTCCACCGATGCGGCGG
>KL568526.1:14089-19002 GCA_000715605.1 Streptomyces speibonae
AGCCGGAACGGCTCACACCCGCAACACCCGCGCGGCCCCGAGACCCCGGGGAATCACCGGAAGTGCACCACCCCTGCGCCAGCGAACCGCCCACCGGACGGACCCACGGCACCCGCGCGCTGCCGGCAAGGCAGCGGACCCGGGCCTACGGGTGTTCGCCAGGGCCAGGGGCTCACGCGACCGCGGCGAACCGCCCACCGGACGGGTCCAGGGCACCCGCGCGCTGCCGGCGGGGGGCGGGCCCGGGTGCGCGGGTGTTCGCGAGGGGCCGGGGAGGGGCTACCGGGCCGGTGGAGGGCCGTCGATGGGGCGGCCCAGGATGCCCGGGCGTTGTTGCCAGGGGAGAGGGCCCGTGGGCGGGCGGTAGCCGACGCCCAGGGCGTCCAGGCGGCGGTAGTGCGCGGTCATCCGGCGTTCGAAATCGGTGAAGTCGCGGTCCGCCGGAGCGGGCAGGTCGCTCCAGGCGACCTCGGCGAGCGCGGCGAGCCGGGGGAACGTCTGGTAGTCGACGCGCCCCTGGTCCTCCATCACCTCGGTCCACACGTTGGCCTGCGTGCCCAGCACCCGCGCACGCTCCGCCGCCGTCAGCTCCGCCGGAACCGGCTCGAACCGGTAGACGTCCTCCAGGGTGCGCACGTACCCGATCGGCACCGGCTCCTCGGGGCCGGCGGCCTGACGGTGGTCCAGGTACACCTGCTGCTCGGGGCACATGACCACGTCGTGCCCCGCGCGGGCGGCGGTCACCCCGCCCGCGTAGCCGCGCCAGGACGACACCGCGGCGCCGGGGGCCAGGCCGCCCTCCAGGATCTCGTCCCAGCCGATCAGCCGGCGCCCCCGTGCGGCGAGCCAGCTGTCGAAGTGCCCGATGAACCAGGCCTGCAGGGCGTCCTCGTCGGCGAGCCCGAGGTTGCTGATCTGCTTCTGCGCGGTGTCCGACTCCCGCCACTGGTCCTTGGAGCATTCGTCGCCGCCGATGTGCACGAACGGCGAGAACGGACCGGCGTCCGCGGGAAACAGGTCCAGGACTTCCTCGAGCACCCCTTCGTAGAAGCGCAGGGTGTCGTCGGTCGGCGCGAGGACGTTCGCGTTGATCCCCCACGTGTCCCAGACCGTCAGAGAGGCCGTGTCGACGACATCGGAGTTGCCCAGTTCCGGATACGCGGCGATGGCGGCCTGCGAGTGCCCGGGCACGTCGATTTCGGGGACGACGCTGATATGCCGCTCGGCGGCGTAGGCGACGATCTCGCGGATGTCGTCCTGGGTGTAGTGGCCGCCGTGCGGCTTGTCGTCCCACAGCGGTGAGGCGCGGTGGCCGACTTTCGTCCGCGCGCGCCAGGAGCCGACTTCCGTGAGCTTCGGATAGCGCTTGATCTCGATGCGCCAGCCCTGGTCGTCCGTCAGATGCAGGTGCAGCACATTGAGTTTGTGCGCCGCCATGAGATCGATATAGCGCAGCACCCCGTCCTTCGGCATGAAATGCCGCGCGACGTCCAGCATCAGCCCCCGCCAGCGGAAGCGGGGACCGTCCTCGACGGTCACGTGCGGGACCGCCCACGCCCGGTCGCGGCGGACCGGTGCCCTGCGGTAGGCGTCGGGGCCGAGGAGCTGCCGCAGCGTCTGGGCGCCGAGCAGCACACCGGCCGCGCTCCCGCCCTCGATGCGCACCCCCGCCGGGCCGCTGACGAGCCGGTACTCCTCGGGCCCGAGCCCCGCGCTGAGCGCGAGCGCGATGCTCTCCTCGTCCGCGTCGCCGCTGTCCCGCCCCACGGGCAGCGGCAGTCCGGTCGCCTGCCGGAGGACGGTGCGCAGCCAGTCACCGACCTCCTCCGTCCCCCGGCCGACGCGGATCCGGGTGCGCCCGGTCAGCCGCACCTCGCCGGAGCCGGCGACGACACTGCGGGGCGCTGGAATCAGTTCAGTCACGTCAGTCCTTTACCGCGCCGCCCAGTCCGGAGACCAGACGCCGCTGTACGAGTACGAAGAAGACCAGTACCGGAATCGTCATGACCGTGGACGCCGCCATGACGCCGCCCCAGTCCGGGTCGTCGGGTTTGTAGAAGACCAGCAGCGCCATCGGCAGGGTGGACTGCGAGATGTCGCTGATGATGAAGGACTTGGCGAACAGGAAGTCGTTCCAGGTGGAGATGAAGGAAAACACGCTGGTGGCGACGAGGCCCGGCAGGACGAGCGGGAAAAGGATCTGCCACAGAAAGCGGGCGCGGCTCGCCCCGTCGATGTACGCGGCCTCCTCCAGCGCTTCCGGAACGGCCTTCACGAACCCCCTGAGCATCCAGATCGCGAACGGCAGGGAGAACGCGATGTGCGGCAGGATCAGCGACCACAGCGTGTTCAGCTGGCCGAAGTCCCGCATGACGAAGAACAGGGGGATCGTCAGCGCCTCCACGGGCACCATCTGCGCCACCAGAAACATGATCAGCAGGGTGGTGCGCATACGGAAGCGGAAACGTGTGACGGCCGTCGCGGCGAGAAAGGCGATCAGCGCGGAGGCGACCACCACGGCGACCGCGACGACGACGCTGTTGAGGAAGTACCGGCCGAAGTCCTGCTGCCCGAACACCCGCCGGAAGGAGTCCAGCGTGGGCGCGAGCGTCCAGGGGCGCGGCTCGGTGGACTCGATCTCCCCGGCCGGTTTGAAGGCGCTGAGGACCATCCAGTACAGCGGGAAGGCCACCACGGCGGCGATCAGCAGCGCCGCCGCCTCGGCCGCCAGCCGTCCCGGACGCCGGCCGAACCGGCGCACGGGTTTCACCCGGCGCCCTTGGCCCTGGCTCACGATCGTCACAGTTCCTCCCCCTGCCGGCGCAGCA
Organism: Streptomyces speibonae; assembly: GCA_000715605.1. Classification (GTDB taxonomy): domain Bacteria; phylum Actinomycetota; class Actinomycetes; order Streptomycetales; family Streptomycetaceae; genus Streptomyces; species Streptomyces speibonae. Next base: position 16,918 of record KL568526.1, read on the forward strand.
GCCGCAGATAGACCAGCGTGACGGCGAGCAGGATCAGCAGCATGACGACGCCGATCGCCGCGCCGAGGCTGTACTGCGAGGACGCGAACGCCTTCTGGTAGGCGTAGACGTTCAGGACCAGGTTCTGGCCCGCGATGCCGCCGCCGTTGGTCATGACGTAGATCTGGGTGAAGACCTTGAAGTCCCAGATGACGGACTGGATGGTGACGACCACCAGGATCGGCCGGAGCATCGGCGCGAGCACGGAGCGCCAGATGCGCCACTGCGAGGCGCCGTCCAGGGCGGCGGCCTCCAGCACCTCGGACGGTACGGAGCGGATGCCGGCGTAGACCGTCACCATCACGAACGGGAAGGAGCACCACACCACTTCGAGGAGCACCAGGAAGAAGGCGTTGAACCGCCCGTACGTCCAGGAGTGGTCACCGAGCCCCAGCACCCGGTTGACGGGCCCGAAGTCGGCGTCGAACAGGAACAGCCACACCGTGGAGCCGGTGATCGCCGGGGTGGCCCAGGCGCCGAGCGCGGCCAGCATCAGCGCCAGCCGCGGCACGGCACGGATCCGGGTGAGCAGTACCGCGAGCGTGCACCCGACGGCCAGGGTGCTGATCACACAGGCCGCCGCGAACACCACGGTGGCCAGCAGCACCTGCCAGAACTGATCGTCCCGGAAGAGCTCGGCGTAGTTCCCCAGCCCTTCGAACGTGGTCGCCTCTCCCCCGCTGACCTGCGCCTGGGTGTAGTGGAAGAGAGAGATCAGCCCGAGCTGGTAGATCGGGTAGGCGAGCAGCCCGCCGAGGACGACGAGGGCGGGCGCCAGGTAGAGCCACGGCGTGCCGGCGGGGGCGTGCAGGGGGCGGAGGGCCTTGCCGGGTGCGCGGCCGCCGCCACGCGGGCGCGAAGGGCCGTGCGCCCCCCGCACCCGACGGCGTTCCAGAACCCCCGAGTCAGTGGGCACCGTCATCCGACGGACCCGAATGCCTCGTTCATCTTCTTCGCCGCGTCGGCCGACGCCTTCTCCACGTCCTTCTTACCGGAGACGACCTCCTGGAACATGGTCGGCAGCACCTGCGAGGAGTCGATCTGCGCCCACGCCGGCGACGCCGGGACGAACTTGGTGTCGGCGGCGAGCGTCTCGACGAACGGCTTGACGAACTCCTCCTTCGCGGCGACCTGGTCGCGCACGTCGGAGAAGGTCGGCAGGAAGCCCATGAAGTCGAACAGGGTGCCCTGTGTCTTCTTGGAGGCGAGCCGCTTCATCAGGTCGACGGCGAGGGTGCGGTGCGTGGTGGACTTCAGCACGCCGAGGTTGTTCCCGCCGGCGAACGCGGGGGCGATGGAGCCCTTCTCGACGCCCGGCAGCGGCACGACGGCGTACTTGCCCTTGACCTTGCCGGCCTCGATGGCCGCGTGGCTGAAGTCGCCGCCGATCGCCATGGCCGCCTTGCCCGAGGCGAAGGCGGTCACCGTGTCGTTGCCGCCCATGCCCGCGCACTTGGCGGCCGGGCAGTTGTCGTCGCCGAAGAGCGAGGTGTACGCCTCGATGCCCTTCTGGGCCTCGGGGCTGTCGATGGCGGAGGCGTACGAGCCGCCCTTGCCGGTGGCGAGTTCACCGCCGTGCGCCCAGATGAAGGGCATCGCGCCGTAGGTGTAGGCGCCGCCGACCGCGATGCCGTACAGCTCGGGCCTGGCGTTGTGGATCTCCTTGGCGGTGGAGATCAACTCGGCCTGGGTCTTCGGGGCGTCGAGGCCGAGGTCGTCGAAGACGTCGGTGCGGTAGTACAGGGCGCGGACGCCGACGAAGTACGGGGCACCGTAGATCTTGCCGTCGACGGTGACCGACTGTCTGGCGGTGGGGTCGGTGTCCTTCGCCTCGTCCCAGGCCTTGAACTCCTCGGTAATGTCGGCGAGTCCGCCGTCCTTCACATAGCCTGCTGTGTCGGTGTTGCCGTACTCGATGAGGTCGGGCGCGGAGTCCGGGTCGTTGAAGGCCGCCTTGATGCGCTGGGCGCGCGTCTCGACGGGGATGTACTCGACCTTGACGTCGGTGTCCTCGTGCGCCTTCTCGAACTCGGCGACCACGGAGTC
>KL568526.1:19159-21176 GCA_000715605.1 Streptomyces speibonae
ACGGGGATGTACTCGACCTTGACGTCGGTGTCCTCGTGCGCCTTCTCGAACTCGGCGACCACGGAGTCGACGACCTGCTTCTTGGGGTCGTTGTTGACCTCCTGGAAGAGCCAGACGCGCAGAGTGCCGGTCTTCTCGTCCTTTTCGGAGGAGGAGTTGTCGGACGTCTGGGGCGAACAGGCGGCGGCGGTGGCGAGGACGGCCGCGACGGCGACCAGGCGGGCGGACAGCTTCATGGAGTTGCTCCTCCGAACGCGTTGCAGCATACGCAATACCGGTTTCGCTGTGCACAACACCACGGAGGCTATGGAGTGGGTGAACCACGCCACAAGAGGTCTCAACCACTCTGTGACCGGCAGACGCACCCTGTGCAACGGACGGACAGCACAAAGGCCCCCAGGGCGCGCAAAACGCACCCCGGAGGCCTCACGGGAAAACACATCCGACCGGCCGGTACGGCCGGGCCGGGCGGACTACTTGTCGCCCTTGCCCTGATCGTCGCCGCCGGCGCCCATGGACTCGTAGATCTCCTTGCACATGGGGCATACCGGGTACTTCTTCGGATCGCGGCCGGGCACCCAGACCTTGCCGCACAGCGCCACGACGGGAGTGCCGTCGAGGGCACTCGCCATGATCTTGTCCTTCTGGACGTAGTGGGCGAAGCGCTCGTGGTCACCGTCGCCGTGGGAGGTCTGCGGCGTCGGCTCGACGAGGGTCCCCGTACCAGTCCCGCGCTCGGGCTCAAGAGTGCTCATAACAGCCAAGGGTACTGAAGCTCACACGCATCAGTTGAGCGACGGGTCGTCCGGATACGTGGCCACCATCGCCAGCTCGTTGCGCTGGCGGCGCAGCACCTCGCGCCAGAGCCGCTCCGGGGCCGGGGAGGAGACGTCACCGGGCTCGGACTCCACCACGTACCAGGCGCCGTCCACCAGCTCGTCCTCCAGCTGGCCGGGGCCCCAGCCGGCGTAACCGGCGAAGATGCGCAGCGAGCCGAGGACCGTGGCGAGCAGTTCGGGCGGGGCCTCGAGATCGACGAGCCCGATCGCGCCGTGCACCCGCCGCCAGCCCAGCGGCGCGCTCTCCCCGGCCGCCCCGCCCGGGACGACGGCGACGCCGAGCGCCGAGTCCAGGGAGACCGGTCCGCCCTGGAAGACGACCCCGGGCTCGCCGGTGAGGTCCGCCCACCCCTCGAGGATGTCGCCGACGTCCACCGGCGTCGGGCGGTTGAGGACCACACCGAGGGAACCCTCCTCGTCGTGGTCGAGAAGGAGGACCACCGCGCGGTCGAAGTTCGGGTCCGCCAGAGCGGGAGTGGCCACGAGCAGCCGCCCTGTGAGCGAGGACACCTCGGTCATGCCAGACATGATCCCGCATCTACCCGCCGCGCGGGGAGGCAATGGGGGTACGGGAGTGAATGCAATAGGGGAGCGGCCTGGTAAGACCCCAGTTGAGGGTGGTGGCGGGAGACGGGAGGGCGGACGGGAGCACGCCCGGCGCACACGGCCCGCGGTGACCGCGCGTGGCCGCCGGGGAACGGTTCGTGTTGTGACGAACCCATGACGTACCCGAAGCGTCCTCGGGCTTACAGAAGGGGGGTCGGAGGCGACTACGCTTTCCCTCCTGACCCTGCCCCGCTCCCCACGGAACGCGAGATTCATGACCGTCAACGGCGCTGATGACGTACTGCTTGTCCACGGCGGAACCCCGCTGGAGGGCGAGATCCGTGTCCGCGGTGCGAAGAACCTCGTACCGAAGGCCATGGTCGCCGCGCTGCTGGGCAGCGCACCGAGCCGGCTGGGCAACGTGCCGGACATCCGCGACGTGCGGGTCGTACGCGGCCTGCTGCAACTGCACGGCGTGACGGTCCGCCCGGGGGACGAGCCCGGCGAACTGGTGCTCGACCCCACCAGCGTGGAGAGCGCGAACGTCGCCGACATCGATGCCCACGCCGGCTCCTCGCGGATCCCGATCCTGTTCTGCGGCCCGCTGCTGCACCGCCTGTCTCTTATACACA
>KL568526.1:21453-23325 GCA_000715605.1 Streptomyces speibonae
GCCGTACCCGTCCGTCGGCGCCACCGAGCAGGTGCTGCTCACCGCGGTGCTCGCGGAGGGTGTCACCGTGCTGTCCAACGCGGCGGTGGAGCCGGAGATCGAGGACCTGATCTGCGTCCTGCAGAAGATGGGCGCGATCATCGCGATGGACACCGACCGGACGATCCGCGTCACCGGTGTGGACACCCTCGGCGGCTACACCCACCGCGCCATACCGGACCGCCTGGAGGCCGCCTCCTGGGCGTCCGCCGCGCTGGCGACCGAGGGCAACATCCACGTCCGCGGCGCCCAGCAGCGCTCGATGATGACGTTCCTGAACACCTTCCGGAAGGTCGGCGGCGCCTTCGAGATCGACGACGACGGCATCCGCTTCTGGCACCCCGGCGGGCAGTTGCAGTCCATCGCGCTGGAGACGGACGTGCACCCCGGCTTCCAGACGGACTGGCAGCAGCCGCTGGTGGTCGCGCTGACCCAGGCGACGGGGCTGTCCATCGTCCATGAGACGGTCTACGAGTCCCGGCTGGGCTTCACCTCCGCGCTCAACCAGATGGGCGCCCACATCCAGCTGTACCGCGAGTGCCTGGGCGGCTCGGACTGCCGCTTCGGCCAGCGCAACTTCCTGCACTCGGCGGTGGTCTCGGGACCCACCCGGCTGCAGGGCTCCGACCTGGTCATCCCGGACCTGCGCGGCGGCTTCTCCTACCTCATCGCCGCCCTCGCCGCACAGGGCCCCTCGCGGGTCCACGGCATCGGCCTGATCAACCGCGGCTACGAGAACTTCATGGAGAAGCTCTCGGACCTGGGCGCCAAGGTCGAACTCCCGGGCAAGGCGCTGGTCTGACCGGACCGGTCACGAGAACGCCGTTGGGGCGGTCACCCGGATCGGGTGACCGCCCCAACGGCGTTGATGCGACTTCCCAGGACCGCGGGGCACCGCGCGACCAGCCACGACTGGTCAGCAGTCGCCCACGACGCTCCCGACGGGGAAGGCTACTTGCCCTTGGCGGCTTCCTTCAGCTTCGAGCCCGCCGACACCTTCACGGAGTACCCCGCGGGGATCTGGATCGGCTCGCCCGTCTGCGGGTTGCGCGCCGTACGAGCGGCACGGTGCGTGCGCTCGAAGGTCAGGAAGCCGGGGACGGTGACCTTCTCGTCGCCCTTGGAGACGACGTCGCCGACGACCTCGGCGAACGCGGCCAGTACGGCGTCGGCGTCCTTGCGGGTCACCTCGGCGCGGTCGGCCAGCGCGGCCACCAGCTCACTGCGGTTCATGTTCTTACTCCCGTGTTCTTCTTGCCGTTGAGGCGTGCCACGCGGCGGAGCCGCATGTCGGGCACGGCCAAGCCGATGCTGCCAGGTTCCTCGGTGAGTCCCCGGACCCGGGTCCGCCGTCGGACCCTCGCGCCCAGGGACGCATCCTGCCTCTACCTGCGGCGGTAAAGCCAATCCGGCACCCGCACGCGTCGTGAGAACACCCCAGGGAGTCACACGAAGAGCGCCACGGCCCGGTCCGCCACGATAGAGGGCCGTCAGGATCTTCGGGTCCCGCGACGCGCCGGATCCACACCGGTCGTGGTGATCCTCACAGCCCTCTTGACGCCGGGTGTCCTACGAGGCAGTCGCCCCCACGGCCTTCGCCGCGTCGCGCACCGCGTCGGCGACCGCTCCCGCGACCTTGTCGTTGAACACGCTCGGGATGATGTAGTTGGGGTTGAGCTCGTCCTCGGTGACCACATCGGCCAGCGCCTTCGCGGCGGCCAGCATCATCTCGGTGTTGACGGTGCGGGACTGGGCGTCCAGCAGACCGCGGAAGACGCCCGGGAACACCAGCACGTTGTTGATCTGGTTGGGGAAGTCGGAGCGGCCGGTGGC
>KL568526.1:23499-24689 GCA_000715605.1 Streptomyces speibonae
GGTGGCCACAACGGCAGCCGTCTGGCGGGCGATTGCCGGGTCGACCTCCGGGTCGGGATTCGCGAGCGCGAACACGATCGCGCCCTCGGCCATCGCGGCGACGTCCTCGGCGCCGAGCACGTTCGGGGCGGAGACGCCGATGAAGACGTCGGCGCCGCGCACGGCCTGCCGCAGTGTGCCGGTGAGGTTCTCGGGGTTGGTGTTGTCGGCGATCCAGCACAGCGCGGAGTCGGGGGCGGCGTCCACCAGATCCTCGCGGCCCGCGTGGACGACTCCGTGGATGTCGGCCACCACGGCGTTCTTCACGCCCGCGGCGAGCAGCAGTTTGAGGATGGCCGTGCCGGCGGCGCCCGCGCCGGACATCACCACCCGGATGGTGTCGATCGACTTGCCGGTGACCCGCAGCGCGTTGGTCAGCGCGGCCAGGACGACGATGGCGGTGCCGTGCTGGTCGTCGTGGAAGACGGGGATGTCGAGGGCCTCGCGCAGCCGGGCCTCGATCTCGAAGCAGCGCGGCGCGGAGATGTCCTCCAGGTTGATGCCGGCGAAGCCGGGGGCGATGGCCTTGACGATCTCGACGATCGCGTCGGTGTCCTGGGTGTCCAGGCACAGCGGCCAGGCGTCGATGCCGGCGAACCGCTTGAACAGGGCGGCCTTGCCCTCCATGACCGGCAGCGCGGCCTTGGGGCCGATGTTGCCCAGGCCCAGCACGGCGGAGCCGTCGGTCACGACCGCAACGGAGTTGCGCTTGATGGTGAGGCGGCGGGCGTCCTCGGGGTTCTCGGCGATGGCCATGCAGACCCGGGCCACGCCCGGCGTGTAGACCATGGAGAGGTCGTCACGGTTGCGGATGGGGTGCTTCGACGCCATCTCGATCTTGCCGCCGAGGTGCATCAGGAACGTACGGTCGGAGACCTTGCCCAGGGTGACGCCCTCAATGCCGCGCAGCTGCTCGACGATCTCCTCGGCGTGGGCGGTGGAGGTGGCCGCGATGGTGACGTCGATACGGAGCCGCTCATGGCCGGAGGCCGTGACGTCGAGGCCGGTCACCGAGCCTCCGTGGGACTCGACAGCCCCGGTGAGCTGGGACACCGCGGTTCCTCCCGCGGGCACCTCCAGCCGGATGGTCATCGAGTAGGAGACGCTGGGCGCCGTTGCCATGGCCGACTTCCTCTGCTTTACCGTGTCGC
>KL568526.1:24857-40104 GCA_000715605.1 Streptomyces speibonae
CTGGGCGCCGTTGCCATGGCCGACTTCCTCTGCTTTACCGTGTCGCGAGTTGTGCCGTCCGATCGTCGCACCTACCCCTGGGTACGCGGTAGCCGCCGTGGATTGCGGACGTTTTGTTCTCCGGGACGGAACGCGTTTCGGAAAACAGTTTCCACCATACGAGAGGTGTTCCGGCAGCGAAAGAGGCCCACGTCACCGGAAGTGACGTGGGCCTCTCGTTACGCCTGTGACACCGACCCGCCATGCTCGCCTCGCGGCAAGTGGTCGCTCGAAGCGACGAAGGTTGGGCCCGGGGGCTTGGATCGGGCCGGTGCCACGTCCAGGCTAACAAACAGATCCCGTCAGGCCATTCCCGTGGCACGAGCGCCTTGACCGGACGTGCTGCCCCTCAGTCCCGCAGCAGGTCGGGCACCCCGTCCGCGTCCGGTTCGTCGCGGTCCGCCGAGACCACGGTGAGCTGCTGCGTGGCCCGGGTGAGGGCGACGTACAGCACGCGCAGCCCGGCCGGGGACTCGTCGGCGATCTCCGCGGGGGAGACGACGACCGTCGCGTCGTACTCCAGGCCCTTGGCCTCCAGGCTGCCGAGCGCCACCACGCGGTCGCCGAGCCCGTCGAGCCAGCGCCGGGCCTCCGCACGGCGCTGCATGGCGACGACCACGCCGACGGTGCCGTCCACGCGCTCCAGCAGCCCGGCGGCCTCGGCGCGCACGGTCTCGCCCAGCGCGTCCCCGGCGACGGCGAAGCGCGGTGCGACACCGGTGGAGCGCACGGCCCGCGGCGCGACGGAGCCGGGCATGGCGAGGGCGAGCACCTTGGACGCCACGTCGGCGATCTCCGCTGGGTTGCGGTAGTTCACGGTGAGCTCGAAGCGGCGGCCACGAGAGGGGCGGCCCGAAGGGCCTTCCCTGGAAGGGTGGTGGTGGGAGACGGGCGGGCGGGTGCCGAGGGCCTCGTCGCGGGCCTGGGCGGCCTCGTCGGGGTCGGACCAGGAGGACTGGGCCGGGTCGCCGACGATCGTCCAGGTGGCGTGCCGGCCGCGGCGGCCGACCATGCGCCACTGCATCGGCGTGAGGTCCTGCGCCTCGTCGACGATGACGTGCGCGTACTCGACGCGCTCCTGGGCGAGCCGCTCGGCCCGCTCCCGCTGGGTCTCCTCGCGCACCGGCATCAGCTCCTCCAGGCCGGTGAGCTGGTCCAGCGGGTCCAGCTCGCGCTTCCTGCGGGGGCGGGCCGGGGCGCCGAGGACGGCCTGGAGCTCGTCGAGCAGCGCGATGTCGTGCACGGAGCGGCCGTCCCGCTGCAACGAGCGGGCGACCTTGCGGACCTCGCCCGGGTTGAGGACGCGGCGGGCCCAGCGGCCCAGGCGTTTCTCGTCCGCCATGGCGTCCAGGACGGCGGGCGGGGCCAGCTCCGGCCACCAGGCGTCGAGGAAGCCGGTGAAGTCGTCCTCGGCGGTGACGTCCTCGTCGAAGGAGGCGCGCAGCTCGGCGGCCAGCTCCGGGTCGGTGTGCCGGTGGCCCGCGCCGGAGCGCTCCCACAGGGCGTCGAGGAGCAGCTTGCGGGCGCGCGGGCGCAGCAGGTTGACCGGGGCGGTGCCGCCGAGGGCGGTGCGGCGGACGTCCGCGAGCTCCGGCGCCTGGAGTTCCAGGCGCCGGCCGAAGGCCACGACCCGAAGCCGCTGCGGTGAATCGTTCAGCTCGAGTGCTCCGCGCGCGGCCTTCCGCAGGACCTTGAGCATGCGGTACGAGCCCTTGACCCGGGCCACCTCCGGGGAGTCGTACAGGGTGGCCTCGGCGCCGTCGACCAGGGAGCCGATGGCGCGGATGGCGACCTGGCCCTCCTCGCCGAGGGAGGGCAGCACGCCCTCGGTGTAGGCGACGAGCAGCGGGGTGGGCGAGACGATCAGGATGCCCCCGGCGTAGCGGCGCCGGTCCTGGTAGAGGAGGTAGGCCGCGCGGTGCAGGGCGACGGCGGTCTTGCCGGTGCCGGGGCCGCCCTCGACGTAGGTCACGGAGGCGGCGGGGGCGCGGATCACCAGGTCCTGCTCGGCCTGGATGGACGCGACGATGTCCCGCATGGTGTGCGTACGGGCCTGCCCCAGCGCGGCCATCAGGGCGCCGTCGCCGATCACCGGCAGCTCGTGTCCGTCGAGGTACGCGGTCAGCTCGGGGCGCATCAGGTCGTCCTCGACGCTGCGCACCCGCCGGCCCTTGGAGCGGATGACGCGCCGCCGCACGACCCGGCCCGGGTCGACCGGGGTGGACCGGTAGAAGGGAGCGGCCGCGGGGGCCCGCCAGTCGATGACCAGCGGGGTGTAGTCCTCGTCGAGGACGCCGATCCGGCCGATGTGCAGGGTCTCGGCGATGTCGGCGGTGTTGTCGGGGCGGATGGCCCCCTCGGCCGGCTCGACGGCGGTGTACGCGCCGTCGGGGCCCTTCTTGCCGTCCTTGCCCCGCAGCAGGTCGATCCGGCCGAAGAGGAAGTCCTCGTACTCGTTGTTCAGCCGGTTGAGGTGGATACCGGCCCGGAAGACCTGGGCGTCCCGCTCGGCGAGGGCGCCGGGCGTGCCGACGTGGCCGCGCCGGGCGGCGTCGCGCATGAGGAACTCCGCCTCGTGGATCTTCTCGTCGAGGCGCCGGTACACCCGGTCCAGGTGTTCCTGTTCGACTCGGATCTCCCGGTCCCGAACGGAGTCGTGGACCGGTTCGACCCCGGTTTCCTGCTGAGCCTGAGCGGCCACCGGGCCCCCTTCTGACGTGCTGGGCAGCCGTCAACCGTACGCGAAGGGGGCCCCTGGAGGCTACGCGTCGACCTGGACCAGCAGGTCGCCGTCGAAGGTCATGACCTCGAAGTGGTCGATCTCGTTGGGCGCGAAGGCGGCGCCGCCCTGCACGTACAGGGGCTGCTTGGCCTTGTCCGTCTTGGCGTCGGGCAGGCCGTAGCCCTCGCCGGGCACGGACCAGGAGTTCACCGTCTCGCGGTCGCCGTTCTTGCCGACGGCGATCAGCGAGCACTTCTGCTCACCCTTGACGTTCTTCAGCTCCGTGACGATCTCGGAGCCCCAGAGCTTCTTCTCCAGGGCCACGGTCGCGGTCACCTGGGTCTCGGGGTCGGTCGCCATGATCTTCTCGGAGCTCTTGTCGAACGCCTCCTTGGCGGGGTTGGCCGCGAGCGTGCGGTTGGTACCGCCCCCGCCGCCGTCTCCCTCGCCGCCTCCGTTGCTCGCCGCCACGGCCACGAAGGGTCCGCTGACGATGAGCGCGCCCGCGGCGGCCACCATGTAGAAGTTGCGGCGGCGCTTGCGCGCGCGGCGTTCGGCGACCTCGTCGACCAGCTTCTCCACCACGCGCGGTGAGGGCTTGGCGGACAGCGACTCGCCCAGCGCGGGCGTCCCGGTGCCGGGAAGGTCGGCGAGCGCGGCGAGCATCGGCTCCATGCCGGCGAGCTCGTCGAGCTGCTGGGCGCACCACTCGCACGTCGCCAGGTGCGCCTCGAAGGCGGTCGCCTCGGCGTCGTCGAGGATGCCGAGGGCGTAGGCACCGACGGTCTCGTGCTCGTTCGGCACCGGTGATCCCTCCATGGCACCAGACATACCCGTACCGCCCGTGCCGAATCCCTGGTTTCCCCCGTACACACTCATCACGCCGTCACCCCCCGCTCCTCCAGAGCCAGCTTCATCGACCGCAGGGCGTAGAACACCCGGGAGCGGACGGTGCCGCTGGGTATGCCGAGGGTCTGTGCCGCCTCATTGACGGTACGCCCCTTGAAGTACGTCTCGACGAGTACCTCCCGGTGGGCCGGGGTCAGGTCGTCGAGCGCGTCCGACAGCGTCATCAGCCACAGCGCCTTGTCGATCTCGTCCTCCGCGGGGATGACCTCCAGCGGCGACGGATCGACCTCCTGCGGCCGGGCCTGCCGGCTGCGGTGGCCGTCGATGACGATGCGCCGGGCGACCGTCACCAGCCAGGGGCGTACCGAACCGGTCGCCCGATTGAGCTGACCGGCGTTCTTCCAGGCACGGATGAGCGTCTCCTGCACGACGTCCTCGGCTCGCTGCCGGTCTCCGGCGACCAGCCGCAGGACGTAGGCCAGCAGAGGCCCGGCGTGCTCGCGATACAGCGCACGCATCAGCTCCTCGTCTGGCTCCGAGGGCTGTGAGGACATGCGATGTCGGGCCCTCGCTCCACGTTCATTGGCCACGGCCGCATCCTTGCGCACGCCCACCTCCGGTGTCCGGGGGATCCCCCAGTCGGTCGCTCGACATCCGGTACGGACGCCAGGGGTCGGGTGTTCAAAGGGAGATCGGAGTTTTCTGCGGGGCGACGCGACGACCTGGACATGAACGCACATTCCCCCCGCCACTTCTTTACATTTCCGACACAGCGACGGGGGCGGCCGTCCCGCCGGCACCGCGCGGAGGGCCAACGAGGGTGTAACGGACGTCACTTCAGAATTTTTCCGCACCGCCGGCGCGCAGAAGCCGCATAGGGAGCAAGGCGGTTGAGTCGGACAGGCGCTCAGGCGCGGGCCAGCGCCGCGCGGCGGCGGTGACGGGCCACGCGTTCCCGGTTGCCGCACACCTCGCTGGAGCACCAGCGGCGCCTGCGCCCCCGGGAGGTGTCGAGGTACACGATGGGGCAGTTGTCGCCCTCGCACTGGCGCAGGCTCGCGCGGGCGACGGGGTCGGTGATCAGGTCCACGGCATCCCGCGCGACGGCCCCGAGCAGCGCGGCCCGGCCGGGCGGCCCGTCGAGCCGGCGCACCAGCAGGCCGTCCTCGCCGGGCACCGCGCGGGGCGCCGGGGGCGCCGCGCGGGCGAGTTCGTTCACCCGGGTGAGCGCCAGGTCGTACGAGCGGACCCCGGAGGGCGGCCGGCCGCGCACCAACGGGCCGATCCGGCCGCGCAGTTCACGGAACGCCACCAGCCAGGAGGTGTCCGCGTGGGCCAGCGCGGTGCCCTCGGGCACGAGCCCGGAGCCGGTGATCCAGGCCCGCAGCACCGCCACGGAGTCGAGCCGTTCCTCGGGATGGGTGGTCGCGAGCAGATCCAGGCAGACCCGCCCGGTGTCGAACCTCAGCTCGTAGGGCGCCGTGACCGTACCCAGTGCCATGTTCCTGCCACCGCCTAGCGTGGCCCCGCGCGCGGGGCCGTGAGCGATCCGGGATCCGTCCTCCTCCCACAGTGCCCGTCCGCACCGGCCCCCGGAACCCCTCGGGCCGCGGTCAGCCCACGCCGTACTTCGACTCCGCGGCCGGGTCCAGGGCGAGGCGGTAGCCGCGTTTGACGACCGTCTGGATCAGCTTCGGGGTGCCGAGGGCGGACCGCAGGCGGGCCATCGCCGTCTCCACCGCGTGCTCGTCGCGGCCCGCGCCCGGCAGCGCGCGCAGCAGCTCCGCGCGGGAGACGACCCAGCCGGGCTGCCGGGACAGCGCCCGCAGCAGGGACATCCCGGCCGGCGGCACCGGCCTGAGCCCGCCGTCCACCAGGACCGCGTGCCCCCGGATCTCCATCCGGTGCCCGGCGACGGGCAACGCGCGGGCCCGCGCGGGCAGTTCCTGGCAGAGCAGCTGGACCAGAGGGCCGAGCCGGAAGCGTTCGGGCTGGACGGTGGCGACGCCGCGGGCCTGCAACGGCAGCGCGGTGACCGGGCCGACGCAGGCGGCCAGCACGTCGTGGCCGAGGGCGGCGAGCAGCTCGTCGAGGAGTCCGCGCTCCCGCGCGCGCGACAGCAGGGACACGGCGGCGGGCGCGCTGGTGAAGGTCACCGCGTCCAGGGCGCGGGCGACGACCGCGTCGACGAGGCGGTCCACGGGGCCGAGGTCCTCCGGCGGCAGCCACCGGTAGACCGGCACCCCCACCACCTCCGCTCCCCCGGCCCGCAGCGACTCCACGAACCCCGGCAGCGGCTCACCGTGCAGCTGTACGGCGATCCGCAGACCGTCGACGCCCTCCTCCAGGAGCCGGTCGAGCACCTCCGCCATCGACTCCGACGGCGGCGACCACTCCTCCGTCAGCCCGGCGGCCCGGATCGCGCCCTTCACCTTCGGCCCGCGCGCCAGGATCCGCACCCCGCGCAGCCGCGCCAGCAGGTCCTCCCCCAGTCCCCAGCCGTCGGCGGCCTCCACCCAGCCCCGGAAGCCGATGGCGGTGGTGGCGACCGCGATGTCCGGGGCCTGCCCGATGATCTCCTTGGTGGCGGCCAGCAGTTCGCTGTCGTCGGCGAGCGGCACGATCCGCAGGGCGGGGGCGTGCAGCACCGCGGCTCCGCGCCGCTGAAGCAGGGTGCCCAGCTCGTCGGCACGGCGCGCCGCCGTCACACCCACGGTGAACCCGGCCAGGGGCCCGTGGTCCGGCTGCTCTTGTTCGTCGTCCATGGTTCTCGTCCCGCGCTCCAGTCGGCGTCCCGCATGAAGGTGCGGCTCCACCTCCATGCCGATCGAGCCTGTCAACGGTCCATGACAGGCTCGGTTCGGCTTCATGTCACCAGTGTTACGTCACACCCGGGCATAGCTGAGCTGCGACTTCTCCTCCGGAGCCGGGCTCGTGTCACCCGGACGGGCCGCGGGGCGGCGAAGGTATACCGCCCAGGTGACCGCGAAGCAGACCGCGTAGCAGGCGAGGAACGCGACGAACGCCCCGGTGCCCGAGCCGTAGGAGAGGAAGGACTGGCGGAAGGCCAGGTTGATACCGACCCCGCCGAGCGCCCCCACCGCGCCGATCAGCCCCATGGCCGCCCCGGACAGCCGCCGCCCGTACGCGGCCGCCTCCTCGCCCCGCAGGCCGCGGGCCAGCGCCTTGGTGTGGAAGATGCCGGGGATCATCTTGTACGTCGACCCGTTGCCGAGGCCGGTCAGCACGAACAGGACGACGAACGCGACGGTGAACAGCGTCAGCGACGCCCGCATGGAGGCGGCGATCAGCACGGCGGTCGCCGCGCCCATGGCGACGAAGTTCCACAGGGTGATCCGCGCGCCGCCGTAGCGGTCGGCGAGCCTGCCGCCCACGGGGCGGATCAGCGAACCGAGCAGCGGGCCGATGAAGGTGACGTAGGCGGCCTGCAGCGGCGTACGGCCGAACTGGGTCTGGAGCACCATCCCGAAGGCGAAGCTGTAGCCGATGAACGAGCCGAAGGTGCCGATGTACAGGAACGACATGATCCAGGTGTGCGCGTCCCGCGTGGCGTCCAGCGCGGCACCGGTGTCGTTGCGCACCGAGGCGAGGTTGTCCATGTGGCGGGCGGCGAGCACGGCGGCCACGACGATCAGCGGGATGTAGAGGCCGAGCAGCACCCGCGGTCCGCCGTTCGCGCCGATGATGGCGAGGGCGGCGATCTGGATCACCGGGACGCCGATGTTGCCGCCGCCGGCGTTCAGCCCGAGCGCCCAGCCCTTCTTCCGCATCGGGAAGAAGGCGTTGATGTTGGTCATCGAGGAGGCGAAGTTGCCGCCGCCGATCCCCGCCAGCAGTCCGACCAGCATGAACGTGGTGAAGGACGTGCCCGGCTCCATCACGGCGAAGGCGGCGACGGTGGGCACCAGCAGCAGCCCTGCGCTGATCACCGTCCAGTTCCGGCCGCCGAAGACCGCGACGGCGAAGGTGTACGGGACGCGGACCACGGCGCCGACGAGCGTGACCAGCGACGTCAGCAGGAACTTGTCGGCCGGTGTGAGCCCGTACTCCGGGCCCATGAAGAGCACCAGCACCGACCACATCGTCCAGACGGAGAACCCGATGTGCTCGGACAGCACGGAGAAGAGGAGATTGCGGCGGGCGATCGGTTCTCCGGTCCGGTTCCAGAAGGTCTCGTCCTCCGGGTCCCATTGCTGGATCCAGCGACCGCGGGGGGCTGTCATGGGGCCTCCACTGTGCTCCGGGGCGCGGGCGGGGTGCCGCGCGGGGATGGTCCCGAAGGTAGAGAGGCGGGGTTTCGTCACTGTGCCGCACAGTGACCGGCAGGGAACGTTGCTCTCACCCCGCGCGGGGGCGGGATGAGAGATGCGGGGTTCAGCGCTGCGGGGGCTGCCAGTGGGGGTTCTGCTGGACGTTCTGCTGGGGCTGGGCCTGCGGAGGGGACTGCGGCTGGACCTGCGGCTGCGGCGGGGCGCCGTACGGGGCGGGCGGGGCGCCGTACGGGGCGGGCGCGGGCGGTGTGCCGTAGGCGGGCGGGGCGTAGGCACCCGGGGCGGGCTGACCGTACGGCATCGCGGGCCCGCCCTGGTACCCGGGGCCCGGCGGCTGCGGCTGCTGTCCGTAGCCGGGCGCCGGGGCGCCGTACGGGGCGCCGCCGAAGGGGTTGCCGTGGCCCGGCATCTGCCCGCCCGGGGGCAGGTAGCGCACCCGGCCGGTCTCGTCCGTCACCGGCGCGAACCCCGCCGCCTGGAGCCGGGCCGCGAACTTCGCGTTGCGCTTGCGGGTGACGACGACACCGATGCCGAAGACCGCCATGAGGGCGAGCCAGATCCCGCCCGAGATCACGAAGTCCGTGGATGTTCCCCCGAGCCGGTAGGCCAGGATCACACAGCCGATGGAGACGCCGATGGCCCCGTAGCCCATCCGCTTCTCGGCGCTCTTGCCGGTGAGGTCGAAGTTGATGCGCGCCTTGAGCAGTTCCACCGCGTCCGGCACGAGGGGCGGCAGGGACTCCCCGTCACCCGCGTTCGGATACTGCGCCCAGTTCTGCGCGGCCCGGGCCCGCGCCTGCGGGCTGGGGTCGGGCACGATCAGCATCTTGAGCTGACTGTTGTTGCGGCCGCCCTGCCACACCTCCGCGTACTCGTAGCCGAACTGCTGGGCGATGAAGGCGAGTCGGGCGAGTTTCTTCACGGACGCCATCGGATTGGCGACCTCGACCGGCTCCCCGCTCGCCATCAGTTGCAGCATCTTCTGGGTCTGCCGCTTGCTCATCCGTACCCGCTCCCCCGTCTCACCGGTCACCCGGTTCACCTTCGCAACCGGGGCAGTCTCGCACGGACGTACGCCCGCGCGGTACCCGCGGGGCCCGCCCGCCCCGGCCGGGTCAGCCCCGCGCCCGCTTGGGAGCCCGCCGGCGTCCGCCGCCGCCCGCGCGGCCGTCCGCCCGGCCGTCCGGCCAGAGCCGGGGCCTGCGCCGGGCCGCGAGGTCCTCCACCCAGCCGAAGGCCAGCACACATCCCGAGATCAGGATCCAGGCGAGCACCAGCACCGGCCAGGGGCTCTCCAGCAGCCAGGGCACGTTGAGCTCCAGCGTCTCGAAGCCCCACAGCCGGTCGTAGAGGGTGGCGGCGACCAGGATGCAGACGTTGTGCCACAGATAGATGGTCACCGCGCGGGAGTTGAGCAGGGTGACCATCCGGTCCCAGCGGCGCAGCCGCCGCGGCCACTCGGTCCACGAGGGGCTGAGGTGCAGCAGCAGAAGGACGGTCGCGAACGACCACACGGCCTGTGCGAAGGGGATGGAGTCGAGGTCGTGGCCGGTCCCGAAGTCCTGCCGGAAGGCGTACCAGAGGCCGAAGGCGGCGACGAGCGGCGCCAGGGAGGGCACGACGTACTGCGGGAGGCGCTTGAGCACACCCTGCTGGTGGGCCATGCCGAGGATCCAGCAGGCGCCGAAGGTGGAGAAGTCGGTGAGCGCCGAGTCGATCCGCTCACCGGGCAGGGACAGCCAGCCGGATGTCAGGACCGCCGACAGCGCGAGCGGCGCGACGATCACCGGCCACGGCAGGGCGCGCAGCAGCTTCAGCAGGACCGGGGAGAGCAGCACGAACCAGAGGTAGGCACGGATGTACCAGAGCGGGCCCGCGAGTTCCGCGGCCCAGTCCTCGCCGAGCACGCCCTGGATCCCGGCGACGCCCTCGGCGTAGGGCGGGTCGCTCAGCGGCAGCACCCAGTAGGCCAGGTGCAGGAACCACCAGCCGGGGTGGCCGTCGTCGTCGGGGCTCCAGCCCTGCGCCAGCATGCCGGTCACACCGATCGCGCCGAGCAGCCACAGCGGGGGCAGCAGGCGACGCATCCGGCCCCGTACGACCTGGACGGCGGGCCGCTTCAGGGAGCGGGCCATGAGATTGCCGGCCAGGGCGAACATCACGCCCATGGACGGGAAGACGACGGGCAGCCAGGCCCAGCCCATCAGGTGGTAGAGGACGACGCGGAACAGGGCGACCGCGCGGAGCAGGTCGAAGTAGCGGTCACGGGCGGGCGGGCGCGGCGCCGGTTCGGACGGAGCGGGGCGGGACGGGTCGTGCGATCCGTCCCGGCCGTCCGCGAGATCCGTCGCGCTGGTTTTGTCGGTTCCGTCGGTTCCGTCGGTACCGTCCGTGCCGGTCGGCAGGAGGGGTGCGGTCACGTGCGTGGATCTTCCTGGTGTGCCGCCGGGCAGGCGGGAGAGGAGGAGCGGCGGGCTACGCCACCGGGCTGCCGCCCAGGGGCTGCGGTTGCTGGGCGGAGCCACCGGGCGGGGCGGAGACGCCGCCCTTGCGCCGCAGCTTCTGCCAGCGCAGCCGGCCGCCGGTGAGGGCCGTGATCCAGGACTGCAGCAGCACGACGTACATCAGCTGCCGGTAGAGGATCTGCTGCAGGGGCAGGGAGAGCAGCGGGGTGAACTTCTCCTTGTCGAGGACGAAGGAGTAGGCCGCGCAGGCCGCCTGGAGGGCGAGGACGGCGAACCAGGCCAGGACCGTCTTGCCGGTCGGGCCGAAGACCAGGCCGTAGATGAGGAACACGTCGATCAGCGGGGCCAGCAGCGGGGCGAGGACCATGAACAGCGAGACCAGCGGCAGTCCGATGCGGCCGAAGCGGCCGGAGGGGCCCCGCTCGATCAGGGCGCGGCGGTGCTTCCAGATCGCCTGCATGGTGCCGTAGGACCAGCGGTAGCGCTGGGACCACAGCTGCTGCACCGACTCGGGTGCCTCGGTCCAGGCGCGGGCGTTCTCCGCGTAGACGACCTTCCAGCCGTCGCGGTGGATGGCCATGGTGATGTCGGTGTCCTCGGCGAGGGTGTCGTCGCTCATGCCGCCGACCCGCTCCAGCGCGGAGCGGCGGAAGGCGCCGACGGCGCCGGGGATGGTGGGCATGCACTGCATGACGTCGTACATCCGGCGGTCGAGGTTGAAGCCCATCACGTACTCGATGTGCTGCCAGGCGCCGATCAGCTTGTCCTTGTTGCCGACCTTGGCGTTGCCCGCGACGGCGCCCACGCGGGGGTCGCCGAAGGGCTGCACCAGTTCGCGGACGGTGGTCGGCTCGAAGACCGTGTCGCCGTCCATCATCACGATGATGTCGTAGCGGGCGTTGGCCACACCGCGGTTGAGGGCGGCGGGCTTGCCCGCGTTGAGCTGGCGGACCACCCGGACGCCGGGCAGCCCCAGGGACTCCACGATCCGCGCGGTGCCGTCGCTGGAGCCGTCGTCGATGACGATGACCTCGACGGGATGGTCGCTCGCGACGAGCGAACGCACCGTGTTCTCGATGCACTTGGCCTCGTTGTACGCCGGCACCAGCACCGACACCGGTTCGGTGATCGGCGGTCCCCAGGCGAAGCCCCTGCGGCGCACCTTGCGCGCGTGGATGGCGGACAGCACGAGCATCAGCACGAACCGCGCGATGACCAGGAAGCCGATGACGGCGAGGCCGACCACGAGGACGCCGGTGATGTTGTCGGAGGCCTGGACGAGGAAGACCCAGGCCTTGCCCTTCCACAGCTCGACGCCGGTCACCGGGGTGTGCGCGCTGGGCGCGTCGAGGGCCTCGGTCAGGTTGTCGAACTCGTAGCCCTTGCTCTTCAGGTCGGGCAGCATCCGGTCGAGCGCCTGGACGGTCTGGTGGCGCTCGCCGCCGGAGTCGTGCATCAGGACGATGCCGCCCTTGCCGCGCTCGGGAATGGCGCGGCGGATGATCTCGTCGACGCCCGGCTTGGCCCAGTCCTCGGTGTCGTGGGTGTTCACGACGGTGATGTAGCCGCGGTCGCCTATGTACTGGGTGACCGGCCAGGTGTTGTTGTCCATGGCCGCGGACTGGGAGGAGTACGGCGGCCGGAACAGGGAGGTGCGGATGCCCGCGGCGCCGGTGATGGCGAGCTGGTTCTGCGACAGCTCCCAGTCGATGCGGTTCTTGGACTGCAGGGCGAGGTCGGGGTGGTTGAAGGTGTGCAGGCCGACCTCGTGGCCCTCGTCGACCATGCGGCGGACCAGGTCGGGGTAGCGGGAGGTCATCGTTCCGGTGACGAAGAAGACGGCGTGCGCGTCGTGCTTCTTCAGCACGTCCAGGACCTTGGGCGTCCAGACCGGGTCGGGGCCGTCGTCGAAGGTGAGCACGACGTGGCGGTCGGGCACGCTCAGGGTCTCCGCGCGGCCGCCGCGGGTGTCGATGACCGGGCCGCCCTCCAGTATTTTGTCCGGCACCCGGTCGGACGAGGTCGGGGCCTGGACGCGGTGGTCGGCGAGGATCTCGCTGTGCACGTAGCCGCGCAGCATGAGCATCGCCATCAGGGCGACGAGGAAGAGCACAGGCAGCAGCAGCCGCAAGGGCAGCCGGCGACGGCGGTTTCGGGATGCCATCAGAGGACGTACTCCGGGGACGTTGCGGCGGTCTCGGCGGCGACCGGCTGGGCGCCGGTGTCGGGGTCGGTGTTGGCGCCTGCGCCGTTGACTTCGGTGCCGCCGGCTTCGCCGCCCGCGGGGGCGGACGTCTCCGGATCGGGATCGTCGTCGGCGGGCGGGGTGGTGGCGGGCGGGGTGGTGGGCGTCTCCACGGGGGCCTTCGACGTGGGGTCGTCGGCGGTTCCGCCGCCCGGCTGCTCGGACCTGCCGGGCGTCTTGGAGGGCGCGGGGTCGGTGGTCCCGGCGGGCGTGTCCGGGCCGGTGGTCGTGCCGGGCGAGGAGACGCCGGCGCCGGGCCCGGGCAGGTTGGAGGCGCCGGGACTGGCGGAGCCGCCCGGGAGGAGGCTGGTGCCGGAGCTGGGGGTGGCCTCCGTCTGCCCGGGTTCCGGGGTGGTCTCGACCTTGCCGGCGGGCTTCTCCTCCTGCTCCTGTCCCGGGACGGGCAGCCAGGGGGCGTCGGACGTGCCGGACAGCAGCGTGGCGACGATGACGACGGCGTAGCCGGCGCAGAGCAGACCAATGGTCATGCCGATGCGGCGGTACCTGCGGCTGCGGCGGCCGGACTCGTCGACGAACACCGGGCCCTCGGAGCCGTCCTGAGCGGCGTCCGGACGGGCGGGCGCCCGGCTCAGCACGCCGTCCCCGAACTGCACGGCGTCGAGCTGGACGGTCACCTCGTGCGGGTCGTGCGTGGCCTCGGCGGGCTGCTCCGCCGGGGTCTCCTCCTCCCGCCACGGATCCCGCGCGGCGGCGTCCGCGGGGGAGGAGGCGGGCCAGGGGCCCTTCCCTCCGGGCTTGGCGAAGGGACTGCGCAACATGGTGGTCCGCTCCGCGTCCGTCTCAGCGGCGTCGGTGCGGGGCAGCACCGCGGTACGGTCCACGTCATGCGGGACGGAAGCGCCGTCGGCACCGTGCGAGGCGGCCACTCGGCCGTCGCGCGGCCCCGGGGCCCCCTCACCACGCGGTGCCGCGCCCCGCGACGGGGGCACGCCCTCACCGGGGAGGGCCGCGTCGCCGGGCGCGCGACCGGCGCGTGGGGCCGGCGGAGCGTCCGGCCACCCGCCGCGAGCCGCCGTCGGGGCCGCGCCACGCGGCCCCGAGACCCCGTCACCCCGAGGCGCCGCGCCTCGCGAGCCGTCAACGGGTGCCTTGCCGAACAGGGCGGTGGTGCGGTCCGCGTCGTGTGAGCCCGGGGCCCCGTCACCCTGAGGCGCCGCGCCCCGCGAGCCGTCAACGGGTGCCTTGCCGAACAGGGCCGTCGTGCGGTCCGCGTCACGCGGAGCCGCGGCGCGGTTCGGGCGGTCGTCGTGCGAGGCGGTGACGCCGTCGGCACCGCGCGGGGCGTCCATACGCTCTCTGCGAGGCGCGTCCTCGGCCCGGTGCGCGCTACGGGCGGCGCCCGCTCGGTCGTCCCGCGAGGCCGGCGGAGTGTTCCTGGCCGCCGGGGTCCGGGGCGCGTCCCACAGGCTCGTGACCCGCTCACCGCGGGGCGCCGCGGCGGCCGCCCGGCCCTCGCGGGCGTCCCGTGAGGGCGACGGGGCGCTCGTCCGTTCTCCGCGCGGAGACCCGGAGCCGTCCGCCTCGCTCGACGCGGTCGTGGGCCGCTGGGGGTGTGGGGCCGAACGGTCCTGCGGGGTGGCCGGCTCCTGGGTTCGCGGGGAGTCCGCGCGGAGCGTTACCGTGTGGTCCGCGTGCGGCGGGCGGCCGCGCGGGGGGTGGACCCCGAGGCGGGCCCAGCGCTCCTCGAGCGAATCGGTCTCCGCTGAGCCCTCGTCGCCCTCGGCCTTCGGAAGCTCCTCGGCCGCCGTTGCGTCCTCGAGCCTCTCGGGTTGGGCGTCTTCTCGCCACTCTTCCACGCGCACGCACTTCCCCCCAGGGACAGTTCCGGGTGCGCGTACGACCTGAGCACTTGCCGCCGGTTCGGGCCCCCACCCGCTCCGAGCGCCCCGTTTATCACACTGTGCTCAGGCAATGAATGTAGCGCACGCGGAGGTTCTGTGTTTCCCCAGTGGGTTTTCGTATCAAATGCGAGACATCACGGGGAGGCCACGGCCACGGAGTCGTGGCCGGAATCCAACCCTCCCCAGGCACCCTCGACCAGCCCTCCTCGCCCCCGCCACGGCCGCGGCCCGTCCAAGCCGCCCGGACAAGTCCGCCCGGAGCGGGACCGGCGGGAAGCCCACGACGGCGAGGACCGGGTGACGCGTTCCGGCCACCGGGCGCCCGGACGCCGCCGGTTCAGCCCAGCGCCCAGGCCTTCCCCAGCCGGTGCGCCGCGCACAGGTTCACGTCCGGGACGTACGCGTCGGCCGTCCCGCACCGGGCGTCCCGGCTGCCGGGGTCGACGGGCCGGCCGTGTCCCATG
Organism: Streptomyces speibonae; assembly: GCA_000715605.1. GTDB lineage: Bacteria > Actinomycetota > Actinomycetes > Streptomycetales > Streptomycetaceae > Streptomyces > Streptomyces speibonae. The sequence continues at coordinate 39,796 of KL568526.1, forward strand.
CCGGTCAGGCGGTACGTCTCGACCACCGCGTCGCCGCCCGGACCCCGGAAGACCTGGTGCGGGTGTCCGGCGACGGTGTCGCTGACGTCGGCGGTGCGGTCGGCGCCGTGCGCATCGGTCCACTGCTCCACCGGGGCGGTCATGTTCGCGGGCCGCACCGTGTGGTCGGCCGTGCCGTGCGGGACGGTGAGTGCCGGCCAGGGCCCGGCCCGGTGTACCCGGGCCGCGCGTCGCGCACCCGGCCGCCCCACTGCCCCGGCGTACACGCACACGTACGGCGAGCCGGCGGCCCGGGCGCAGCCGTACGGC
>KL568526.1:40342-45056 GCA_000715605.1 Streptomyces speibonae
GATGTGTATAAGAGACAGGGTACGCCGCCATCATCACGGCGGTCATCCCGCCCCCGGCGGACAGTCCCGTGACGTACACGCGCGAGGGGTCGCCGGAGACGTCGGCGAGTTGCCGGTCGACCATCTGGGCGAGGGAGGCGGCCGAGGCCGGGGCCGGGCCCCGCAGTCCCGGGCACCGATCGTGTGGCCCCATGACAAAGGCCCCGCCGCTCGACGCGACGGGGCCCGTGCCCACATGGGATGAGTGGAGATGGCGGGAATCGAACCCGCGTCCAACGGTGCAGAACCAGGGCTTCTCCGTGTGCAGTCCGCTACGCTTTTCTCGGCCCCGGAGATCACGCGGACAAGTCTCCGACGGGCCCAGTCACTGTTTGATTTCCCTTTTCACCCCGTGACCGGGATCAAGGTTTAGTTCCCTAGCTGATGCCAGGATCCGGGTCGGGAACAGCCCCGGGCTGACACTCCCGTAGTAGGAGGCTCGCTCTGCTACCTGAGATCAGGCAGCGAGGGCGAAGGCCTGCTGGGAGGAATCGCGCTTGGAATTGGCGATTATTTTTTTCGGCCTGTGGTTTACGAGATCATGGCCGCTTCCTCGACACGCTTCCCCTGCCTCAACAGCCGCTGTCGAAACCGATCATCCCCATGTTGATTTTTCAAACCCCCGAGGGGGTCGCACCGCACCCTCCGTGGGGTGCAGAGCCATCGTACGTGACCAACGCACGACCGTGCCAGCCTATTCCCGCCGGGTCAGGCCCGCTGCTTGCGGCGGATCGCCGAGATCGTCCGCTCCGCCTCGCGCCGGTCCTGCTTCTCCCGCAGCGCCTGCCGCTTGTCGTACTCCTTCTTGCCCTTGGCCAGCGCGATCTCCACCTTCGCGCGGCCGTCCTTGAAGTACAGGGCGAGCGGCACGATGGTGTACCCGGTCTCCTGGGACTTGGACTCCAGCTTGTCGATCTCCTCGCGGTGCAGCAGCAGCTTGCGCTTGCGCCGCGCGCTGTGGTTGGTCCAGGTGCCCTGGCTGTACTCCGGCACGTGCACGTTGTGCAGCCACGCCTCGTCGTCGGTGAGCTGGACGAAGCCGTCCACCAGCGACGCCCGCCCCTGGCGCAGGGACTTCACCTCGGTCCCGGTGAGGACCAGGCCGGCCTCGTAGGTGTCGATGATGAGGTAGTCGTGCCGCGCCTTCTTGTTCTGCGCGATCAGCTTGCGCCCTTTTTCCTTAGCCATAGTGCCGCCCATTTTCGCACTACGGAGGGGGGTCGCGGGAAGCCGATTACCGCGGGCCGGGCGCGTCGTCCTGGCGGCCCAGTCCGCTCAGGACCGTCTCGGCCCGTTGGAGCGCTTCTGCGTCGGCCTCCACGTCGGGGGTGAGGCCGTGCCCGTCGACGCCCCGGCCGGAGGGGGTGCGGTAGTGGCCGACGGTGAGTTCGGCGACGGAGCCGTCGGGCAGCTCGGTCGGCATCTGGACCGAGCCCTTGCCGAAGGTGCGGGAGCCCACCACGACCGCCCGTCCGCGGTCCTGCAGGGCGCCGGTGAGGAGCTCGGCCGCGCTCATCGTCCCGCCGTCGACGAGCGCGACCAGGGGTCTGTCGGTGTCGCCGCCGGGCTCGGCGTGCAGGGCGCGCTGCTCGCCCTCGACGTCGTAGGTGGAGACCAGACCGCCGTCGAGGAAGGCGGAGGCCGCGGTGACCGCCTCGGCGACCAGTCCGCCGGAGTTGCCCCGCAGGTCGAGGACGATCCCGGCGGCGGCCGGGGCCTGCCGCACCGCGGTGCGGACCTGCTCGCCGGAGCCCTTGGTGAAGGCGCGGACCTCGATCACGGTGACCCCGGAGGCGAGCTCGCGCACGGTCACGGTGTCGCGGGACAGCCGCGCCCGGCGCACGGTCTCGTGCCAGGAGCGCGAGCCGCGCTCCAGGCCGAGGCGGACCGTGCTGCCGGCGCTCTCGCCGGTGGTGTCGCCGCGCAGCAACGAGACGACCTCGGTGACCGGCCGTCCGTCCACCTTCCGGCCGTCGACGCTGCGCAGCCGGTCCCCCGCGCGGATGCCGGCCTCGGCCGCGGGGCTGTCGCTGCCGACCCTCGTCACCTCGATACGGCCGTCCCGCGCCCGGGCCCACAGGCCGACGCCGGTGTACCGGCCGTCCAGGGAGTCCTCGAACTCCTCGTACTCGCCCGGCGAGTAGACGGCGGCCCAGCGGTCACCGCTGCGGCTCACGGCGCGCTGGGCGGCCTCCATGGGGGACGTGCCGTCCGCGGCTGCCTCCTCGGCCGCCCGTGCGACCTCCGCGTGGTGGCCCACGGGGGCGGCCGAACGGGCACCGTCGTCCGCGGTCCCGCGCTCACCCCCGGGCAGGCTCCCGGTGGCCGCACCGGCGACCAGCACACTCGTGAACACCAAGGTCAGGGCGGCCCCGCGGCGAATGCGGCGGGGTTGGCAGAACAGGGCACGACCTGACATGCCGGTGAGTCTAGGACAACGCGAAGGGGCGCACGGCCGGTTGGCCGCACGCCCCTCTTGGCAAGAGTCACACCTTCAGGTACTTGCGCAACGCGAAGAAGGCGGCCAACGCCGGCATCAGCAGACTGGTCGCGAGGATCAGCGGCAGCTTCGTCAGAACGGCGTCCCAGCCGATGAAGTTGATGAGGTTCAGCTTGTCGGACAGGGCCAGTCCGTGGTCGATGATGAAGTACCGCGCGACCAGCAGGAACCCGCACGCCAGCGTGCCGCCGATCAGTCCGGCGACCGCGGCCTCCATGATGAAGGGCGCCTGGATGTAGAAGCCGGACGCGCCGACCAGCCGCATGATGCCGGTCTCCCGGCGGCGGCTGAACGCGGAGACGCGCACCGTGTTCACGATCAGCATCAGGGCGACCACCAGCATCAGCGCCATCACCGCGCGGGCGGCCCAGTTCATGCCGTTCAGCAGCTCGAACAGGTTGTCCAGGATGCCCTTCTGGTCCTGCACCGACTGCACGCCGTCCCGCCCGTCGAAGGCGGTCGCGATGACCTGGTACTTCTCCGGGTCCTTCAGTTTGATGCGGTACGACTCCTGCATCTGGTCCGGCGTGAGGGAGCTGGCCAGCGGCGAGTCGCCGAACTGCTCCTTGTAGTGCTTGTACGCCTCGTCCTGCGACTCGTACGTCACCGTGTCGACGACCGACATCTTCTCCAGGTCGGTCTTGATCTGACCCTTCTGGTCGTCGGTCACCGCACCCTTGGCGCAGTTGGGGTCGGACTCGGCGTCACTCTTGTTGCACAGGAAGATGGAGACGTTGACCTTGTCGTACCAGTAGCCCTTCATCGTGTTCACCTGGTCGCTCATCAGGAGCGACCCGCCGAACAGGGCGAGCGACAGGGCGACGGAGACGACGACCGCGAAGGTCATCGTCAGGTTGCGGCGGAGACCGACGCCGATCTCCGACAGAACGAACTGGGCGCGCATGGCGTCTGATCAAGCCTTTCCGTGGAGCGTCAGTGCTGGTAGCCGTAGACGCCGCGTGCCTGGTCGCGGACGAGACGGCCCTTCTCCAGCTCGATGACGCGCTTGCGCATCTGGTCCACGATGTTCTGGTCGTGCGTCGCCATCACCACGGTGGTGCCCGTCCGGTTGATGCGGTCGAGCAGCTTCATGATGCCGACGGAGGTCTGCGGGTCGAGGTTGCCGGTGGGCTCGTCGCAGATGAGCAGCTTGGGCCGGTTGACGAAGGCCCGCGCGATGGCGACGCGCTGCTGCTCACCGCCGGAGAGTTCGCCGGGCATCCGGTCCTCCTTGCCGCCGAGCCCGACGAGGTCGAGCACCTGCGGCACGGACTTGCGGATCTCACCGCGCGACTTGCCGATCACCTCCTGCGCGAAGGCGACGTTCTCGGCGACCGTCTTGTTCGGCAGCAGGCGGAAGTCCTGGAACACGGTCCCCAGCTGGCGCCGGATCTGGGGCACCTTCCAGTTGGAGACGCGGGCGAGATCCTTGCCCAGGACGTGCACCTGCCCGTGGCTGGCCCGCTCCTCGCGGAGAATCAGCCGCAGGAAGGTGGACTTTCCGGAGCCGGAGGACCCCACGAGGAACACGAACTCGCCCTTTTCGACCTCCAGGGAGACATCTCTGAGGGCAGGACGGTTCTGTTTGGGGTAAGCCTTGGACACGTTGTCGAATCGGATCACGGATGCACCACGGGTAGCCGGGGGTAGATGAGCGTGACCATACGCGAACCGGGGAGCCGAGCGCAGGCACCGGTGGCGGTTGCGCAAGAGATGCGCCCTTTTGTTCCGGTGGCGGACCGCCCCCTCGGAGCGACCCCGGCGCAGCTTCCGCGGGAACCTGGCACAGTGGAAGAGGGGAACGTTCGCGGACCTGCGGGCGTTGAGCGAGTGGAACCGGTGCGAGGAGGGCGAGCGCATGACGTATGACCGGATGGTGTGCGCGAACTGCGCCGCGCCCGTGAGCGAGGGCCGGTGCCCCGTGTGCCGTGCCAGCCGCGAGCGGCTGCAACAGGAGAACTTCTTCGCGGGGCTGACCCCCATGACGCTGATCGCCCTGGTGACGGTGCTGATCGCGGCGGTGGCGCTGCTCGCCCAGCAGACCGTCTGACGAGCGGGAGCGGGGCGGAGCCAGGAACCTGGATGTGCCGAAGGGCCCGGAGCGCTGTGCGCTCCGGGCCCTTCGCCGTTCACGTGGTGCGTACGGTGCGTACGCGTGCCGTCACCGTCAGGCGG
>KL568526.1:45328-45573 GCA_000715605.1 Streptomyces speibonae
AAAAAAGCCGATACCGCCGGCGATCATGGTGGCGGCGCCGATCACCAGGAAGGTGGTCTCGGCGGCACCGGTCTCGGCGAGCTCCTTGCCGTTGCCCTGGGCCGAGGCGGCGGGGGCCTCCTCGCCGGTGTCGGTGAGGGCGGAGGAGCCCTCCTCCTGGGTGGAGGCGCCACCGTCGGGGTCGGCGGCGTTGCCGCCACCGTTGCCACCGTTGCCGCCGTTGCCGCCGTTGGCCGGGGTGGACG
>KL568526.1:45809-47685 GCA_000715605.1 Streptomyces speibonae
GCTCCTCGACCGGGTCCTCGCCACCGGGCTGCTCGCCACCCGGCTCCTCGCCACCGGGCTCTTCCCCGCCCGGCTCCTCGCCACCGGGCTCCTCGCCGCCGGGCTCTTCCCCGCCCGGCTCCTCGCCACCCGGCTCTTCCCCGCCCGGCTCCTCGCCGCCCGGGGTCTCGCCCTCGTCCTCGCAGTCGGGACCGGTGCCGACGTCGCAGCCCGGGTCGTCCGTCTCGTCGCCCTCGACGGAGACGTTGACGTTGGCACCGTCGTCGGACACCTCGGCGCTCACGCCGAGGTCGAGGGCGGAGGCCGCGCCGGCCGCCGTCAGCGAAGCACCGGCCGCGATCACGGCGCCCGCCGCGATCCGAGCGACACGGATCCGCGTCTTCTTGGTCATGTGGTTGCTACCCCCAGTAGCTCATCGTCAATGAGGCGGCGCTCGGGGCCGTGATCAACGGGGGTTGCTCCAGTGAAACGCCCCCCGGTTCACATGCGCCCCAGAGATACGCATGCCACGCTTCACCCTTCCGATTTTCCAAAAGAACGTCAAGGCCGTTGCGTGCGCGATGTCCGGCTACGTGTGCTTTGCGCGAGAAGGAATCCGTGAGTGTGACGTAGATCCCGGACATCCCGTAAGCCAAAAGGCAACTGCCGCCATCAGGACGGCAGTTGCCTTGTCGACAAATCGGCGTGAACGCCGGTGAGTTACTTCTCCTGCTGCTTGCGCCAGCGAATTCCGGCCTCGAGGAACCCGTCGATCTCCCCGTTGAACACGGCCTCGGGGTTGCCGACTTCGTGCTCGGTGCGCAGGTCCTTGACCATCTGGTAGGGGTGCAGCACGTACGAACGCATCTGGTTGCCCCAGGAGTTGCCGCCGTCGCCCTTGAGGGCGTCCATCTTGGCCTGCTCCTCCTGGCGGCGCCGCTCCAGCAGCTTCGCCTGGAGGACGTTCATGGCGGTGGCCTTGTTCTGGATCTGCGAGCGCTCGTTCTGGCAGGAGACCACGATGCCGGTCGGGATGTGCGTGATGCGCACCGCCGAGTCCGTGGTGTTCACGCCCTGGCCGCCGGGGCCGGAGGAACGGTAGACGTCGATGCGCAGATCGGACTCGTCGATGTCGACGTGGTCGGACTGCTCGACGACGGGCAGCACCTCGACGCCGGCGAAGGAGGTCTGGCGGCGGCCCTGGTTGTCGAACGGCGAGATGCGCACCAGGCGGTGCGTGCCCTGTTCGACGGAGAGGGTGCCGTAGGCGTAGGGCGCCTGCACGGAGAAGGTGGTCGACTTGATGCCGGCCTCCTCCGCGTACGAGGTCTCGATCAGCTCGGTCTTGTAGCCGTGCTGCTCGGCCCACCGCAGATACATGCGCTGGAGCTTCTCGGCGAAGTCCGCGGCGTCGACGCCGCCGGCCTCGGCGCGGATGTTGACCAGCGCCTCACGGGAGTCGTACTCGCCGCTGAGGAGGGTCCTGACCTCCATCTCGTCCAGCGCCTTGCGGACCGAGGCGAGCTCCGACTCGGCCTCCGCGCGGGTGTCCGGGTCGTCCTCCTCCTCGGCCATCTCGAAGAGCACGGCGAGATCGTCGATCCGGCCGCGCAGCGCCTCCGCCTTCCGCACCTCCGACTGGAGGTGGGAGAGCTTGCTGGTGATCTTCTGCGCCTCGTCCGGGTTGTCCCACAGGGACGGCGCGGCTGCCTGCTCCTCGAGCACGGCGATGTCTGCCCTCAGCTTGTCGAGGTCCAGAACGGCCTCGATCGACTCCATGGTCGAGGAGAGGGACTTGAGCTCTTCGGATACATCGACGACTGCCACGCCCTCCAGCGTAACGGTTCCACGCGGCGGCCCTCGCCGGGCGGGGACGGGGCTGTCTCTTATACACATC
>KL568527.1:0-119 GCA_000715605.1 Streptomyces speibonae
GTTCGGCGGCGTCCTACTCTCCCACAGGGTCCCCCCTGCAGTACCATCGGCGCTGTAAGGCTTAGCTTCCGGGTTCGGAATGTAACCGGGCGTTTCCCCTACGCTATGACCACCGAAAC
>KL568527.1:441-1992 GCA_000715605.1 Streptomyces speibonae
AACACAGTGGACGCGAGCAACTGAGGACAAGCCCTCGGCCTATTAGTACCGGTCAACTCCACACGTTACCGTGCTTCCATATCCGGCCTATCAACCCAGTCGTCTACTGGGAGCCTTACCCCATCAAGTGGGTGGGAGCCCTCATCTCGAAGCAGGCTTCCCGCTTAGATGCTTTCAGCGGTTATCCCTCCCGAACGTAGCCAACCAGCCATGCCCTTGGCAGAACAACTGGCACACCAGAGGTTCGTCCGTCCCGGTCCTCTCGTACTAGGGACAGCCCTTCTCAAGACTCCTACGCGCACAGCGGATAGGGACCGAACTGTCTCACGACGTTCTAAACCCAGCTCGCGTACCGCTTTAATGGGCGAACAGCCCAACCCTTGGGACCGACTCCAGCCCCAGGATGCGACGAGCCGACATCGAGGTGCCAAACCATCCCGTCGATATGGACTCTTGGGGAAGATCAGCCTGTTATCCCCGGGGTACCTTTTATCCGTTGAGCGACGGCGCTTCCACAAGCCACCGCCGGATCACTAGTCCCGACTTTCGTCCCTGCTCGACCCGTCGGTCTCACAGTCAAGCTCCCTTGTGCACTTACACTCAACACCTGATTGCCAACCAGGCTGAGGGAACCTTTGGGCGCCTCCGTTACCCTTTAGGAGGCAACCGCCCCAGTTAAACTACCCATCAGACACTGTCCCTGATCCGGATCACGGACCCAGGTTAGACATCCAGCACGACCAGACTGGTATTTCAACGACGACTCCACCCGAACTGGCGTCCAGGCTTCACAGTCTCCCAGCTATCCTACACAAGCCGAACCGAACACCAATATCAAACTGTAGTAAAGGTCCCGGGGTCTTTCCGTCCTGCTGCGCGAAACGAGCATCTTTACTCGTAGTGCAATTTCACCGGGCCTATGGTTGAGACAGTCGAGAAGTCGTTACGCCATTCGTGCAGGTCGGAACTTACCCGACAAGGAATTTCGCTACCTTAGGATGGTTATAGTTACCACCGCCGTTTACTGGCGCTTAAGTTCTCAGCTTCGCCCACCCGAAAGTGAGCTAACCGGTCCCCTTAACGTTCCAGCACCGGGCAGGCGTCAGTCCGTATACATCGCCTTACGGCTTCGCACGGACCTGTGTTTTTAGTAAACAGTCGCTTCTCGCTGGTCTCTGCGGCCACCCCCAGCTCACCGAGTAAATCGGATCACCGAGTGTGGCCCCCCTTCTCCCGAAGTTACGGGGGCATTTTGCCGAGTTCCTTAACCATAGTTCACCCGAACGCCTCGGTATTCTCTACCTGACCACCTGAGTCGGTTTAGGGTACGGGCCGCCATGAAACTCGCTAGAGGCTTTTCTCGACAGCATAGGATCATCCACTTCACCACAATCGGCTCGGCATCAGGTCTCAGACTATTGCCAGGCGGATTTACCTACCTGACGTCCTACACCCTTACCCCGGGACAACCACCGCCCGGGATGGACTACCTTCCTGCGTCACCCCATCACTCACCTACTACCAGCTCGGGTCACCGGCTCCACCACTCCC
>KL568527.1:2273-2547 GCA_000715605.1 Streptomyces speibonae
CGGCTTCACGGGCTTAGCATCACTGGATTCGATGTTTGACGCTCCACAGCGGGTACCGGAATATCAACCGGTTATCCATCGACTACGCCTGTCGGCCTCGCCTTAGGTCCCGACTTACCCTGGGCAGATCAGCTTGACCCAGGAACCCTTAGTCAATCGGCGCACACGTTTCTCACGTGTGAATCGCTACTCATGCCTGCATTCTCACTCGTCAACCGTCCACAACTCGCTTACACGGCTGCTTCACCCGGCAGACGACGCTCCCCTACCCATC
>KL568527.1:2827-4148 GCA_000715605.1 Streptomyces speibonae
AATGACACGACTTCGGCGGTACGCTTGAGCCCCGCTACATTGTCGGCGCGGAATCACTAGACCAGTGAGCTATTACGCACTCTTTCAAGGATGGCTGCTTCTAAGCCAACCTCCTGGTTGTCTCTGCGACTCCACATCCTTTCCCACTTAGCGTACGCTTAGGGGCCTTAGTCGATGCTCTGGGCTGTTTCCCTCTCGACCATGGAGCTTATCCCCCACAGTCTCACTGCCGCGCTCTCACTTACCGGCATTCGGAGTTTGGCTAAGGTCAGTAACCCGGTAGGGCCCATCGCCTATCCAGTGCTCTACCTCCGGCAAGAAACACACGACGCTGCACCTAAATGCATTTCGGGGAGAACCAGCTATCACGGAGTTTGATTGGCCTTTCACCCCTAACCACAGGTCATCCCCCAGGTTTTCAACCCTGGTGGGTTCGGTCCTCCACGAAGTCTTACCTCCGCTTCAACCTGCCCATGGCTAGATCACTCCGCTTCGGGTCTTGAGCGTGCTACTCCACCGCCCTCTTCGGACTCGCTTTCGCTACGGCTACCCCACCCGGGTTAACCTCGCAACACACCGCAAACTCGCAGGCTCATTCTTCAAAAGGCACGCAGTCACGACGTTGAGTGCAAGCACTCAACGCGACGCTCCCACGGCTTGTAGGCACACGGTTTCAGGTACTATTTCACTCCCCTCCCGGGGTACTTTTCACCATTCCCTCACGGTACTATCCGCTATCGGTCACCAGGGAATATTTAGGCTTAGCGGGTGGTCCCGCCAGATTCACACGGGATTTCTCGGGCCCCGTGCTACTTGGGTGTCTCTCAAACGAGCCGCTGACGTTTCGACTACGGGGGTCTTACCCTCTACGCCGGACCTTTCGCATGTCCTTCGCCTACATCAACGGTTTCTGACTCGTCTCATGGCCGGCAGACCATGAAAGAGAGATCCCACAACCCCGAATGCGCAACCCCTGCCGGGTCTCACACGCATACGGTTTGGCCTCATCCGGTTTCGCTCGCCACTACTACCGGAATCACGGTTGTTTTCTCTTCCTGCGGGTACTGAGATGTTTCACTTCCCCGCGTTCCCTCCACTTGCCCTATGTGTTCAGGCAAGGGTGACAGCCCATGACGACTGCCGGGTTTCCCCATTCGGACACCCCCGGATCAAAGCCTGGTTGACGACTCCCCGGGGCCTATCGCGGCCTCCCACGTCCTTCATCGGTTCCTGGTGCCAAGGCATCCACCGTGCGCCCTTAAAAACTTGGCCACAGATGCTCGCGTCCACTGTGCAGTTCTCAAACAACGACCAACCACCC
>KL568527.1:4391-4561 GCA_000715605.1 Streptomyces speibonae
ACCACCCGTCACACACCACTCACGTGATGCTTCACCGGGGCCGGCACCGAAGGAACGACCCATGCGGCCGTGCCCTCAGACACCCAACAGCGTGCCCGACACACTCCCCGCTTCCCTCAACGTTCCACGCTCCGAAGAGCAGTACTAGCAGGAGAAGACGATCAAGTGTG
>KL568527.1:6845-11035 GCA_000715605.1 Streptomyces speibonae
CAGGTGCACGCGCTTTCGCGTTTCCCTTTCCGGCGGGACCGACTTTATCAGAGATTCTGAGCCGGTTTTCCCACCCCTCCGGGGACAGGCTCCGGTGCTCACGAAGTGGCCGGGTGCCCGGTCGGGGGGAGCTGTAAACGTACTGGAGCGGGGCGCCCCGATGCAAATCGAGGCGCCCTGCTCCAGGTTCGCTCGTGCGTGGGATCCGACGGACCGTCAGACCTCAACCACCACGGGCAGGATCATCGGCCGGCGCCGGTAGGTGTCGGAGACCCACTTGCCCAGCGTGCGGCGGACGAGCTGCTGCAACTGGTGGGTGTCGACCACACCGTCCTGGGCCGAGCGCTCCAACGCCTCCGTGATCTTCGGGAGCACCTCGCCGAAGGCGGAGTCCTCGATGCCGGAGCCGCGGGCCTGGACATGGGGTCCGCCCGTGATCTTGCCGGTGGAGGAGTCCATGACCACGAAGACCGAGATGATGCCCTCGTCGCCGAGGATCTTGCGGTCCTTGAGCGCCGGCTCGCCGACGTCACCGACGGAGAGGCCGTCGACGTAGACGTAGCCCGCCTGGACCTTGCCGGAGATCTTGGCCTTGCCCTCGACGAGGTCGACGGCCACGCCGTCCTCGGCGATGACGACCCGGTCGTGCGGGACTCCGGTCAGGGCGCCCAGCTCGGCGTTGGCGCGCAGGTGGCGCCATTCGCCGTGCACCGGCATCAGGTTCTTCGGGCGGCAGATGTTGTAGAAGTACAGCAGTTCCCCGGCCGAGGCGTGACCGGAGACGTGCACCTTGGCGTTGCCCTTGTGGACGACGTTGGCGCCCCAGCGGGTGAGCCCGTTGATCACGCGGTAGACCGCGTTCTCGTTGCCGGGGATGAGCGACGACGCCAGGATCACTGTGTCGCCCTCGACGATGCGGATCTGGTGGTCGCGGTTGGCCATCCGGGACAGCGCGGCCATCGGTTCGCCCTGGGAGCCCGTACAGACCAGGACGACTTCGCTGTCCGGCAGGTCGTCCAGGGTCTTGACGTCCACGACCAGGCCCGGCGGCACCTTGAGGTAGCCGAGGTCGCGGGCGATGCCCATGTTGCGGACCATGGAGCGGCCGACGAAGGCGACCCGGCGGCCGTACTCGTGCGCCGCGTCCAGGATCTGCTGGATGCGGTGGACGTGGCTGGCGAAGCTGGCCACGATGATCCGCTTGCGGGCGCCGGCGAAGACCTGGCGCAGCACGTTGGAGATGTCGCGCTCGGGCGGGACGAAGCCCGGGACCTCGGCGTTGGTGGAGTCGGCCAGCAGGAGGTCGATGCCCTCCTCGCTGAGCCTCGCGAACGCGTGCAGGTCCGTGAGCCGGTTGTCCAGCGGGAGCTGGTCCATCTTGAAGTCGCCGGTGTGCACCGCCATGCCCGCGGGGGTGCGGATGGCGACGGCCAGGGCGTCGGGGATGGAGTGGTTGACGGCGACGAACTCGCAGTCGAAGGGGCCGATGCGCTCGCGCTGTCCCTCCGCCACCTGGAGGGTGTACGGGCGGATGCGGTGCTCCTGGAGCTTCGCCTCGATGAGGGCGAGCGTCAGCTTGGAGCCGATCAGCGGGATGTCCGGCTTCTCGCGCAGCAGGAAGGGGACGCCGCCGATGTGGTCCTCGTGGCCGTGGGTGAGGACGATGCCCTCGATGTCGTCGAGGCGGTCCCGGATGGACGAGAAGTCCGGCAGGATCAGGTCGATTCCGGGCTGCTCCTCCTCGGGGAAGAGCACTCCGCAGTCGACGATCAGCAGGCGGCCGCCGTACTCGAAGACCGTCATGTTGCGGCCGATCTCGCCGAGGCCGCCGAGCGGGGTGACCCGCAGGCCGCCCTCGGGGAGCGGCGGGGGCGGGCCCAGTTCAGGATGCGGATGACTCAAAAGACTCTCCTCACCACACGCGCCACGTACCGGTGGGCACGTGGCGCGCATGACGTTCGTGCAGAAGCAGTTGTCGTTGTGGGGTGCGGGCACCGGTGTCCCGCGTATTCAGTTGTGAAGTACGCCTGCGCGAGCGGTCGCGCGAAGTCTGGTTACTGGAGTTGTACCCCGCCTGCGGCAAGATCGATCTTGAGCTGCTCGATCTCTTCCGGCGTGCACTCGGCCATGGGGGCGCGCAGGGGGCCCGCGGGGAGGCCCTTGAGGGTGAGCGCCGCCTTGGTGGTCATCACGCCCTGTGTGCGGAACATGCCCGTGTAGACGGGCAGCAGCTTCTGGTGGATCTCGGTGGCCTTCTGCACGTCTCCCGAGGTGTAGGCCTCGACCAGGGCGCGCAGCTCGGGGGTGACGAGGTGGCCGACGACCGAGACGAAGCCGACCGCTCCGATGGAGAGCAGGGGCAGGTTGAGCATGTCGTCGCCGGAGTACCAGGCGAGGCCGGAGCGGGCGATGGCCCAGCCGGCCCGGCCGAGGTCGCCCTTGGCGTCCTTGTTGGCGACGATGCGCGGGTGCTCGGCGAGGCGGACGATCGTCTCGGTGCTGATCGGGACGCCGCTGCGGCCGGGGATGTCGTACAGCATGACCGGCAGCCCGGCGGCGTCCGCGACGGCCGTGAAGTGCCGGTACAGGCCCTCCTGCGGGGGCTTGTTGTAGTACGGGGTGACGACCAGCAGGCCGTGGGCGCCGGCGCGCTCCGCCGCGCGGGCCAGTTCTCTGCTGTGGTGGGTGTCGTTGGTGCCTACACCGGCCACGACGTGGGCGCGGTCGCCGACGGCTTCCACGATCGCTCGTACGAGATCCGATTTCTCCGCGTCGCTGGTGGTGGGGGACTCGCCGGTGGTGCCGTTGACGATCAGGCCGTCGTTGCCTGCGTCCACCAGGTGGGTGGCGAGCCGCTGTGCGCCGTCGAGGTCGAGTGCGCCGTCCGCCGTGAAGGGCGTGACCATGGCGGTGAGGACCCGCCCGAAGGGGGTCTGCGGAGTGGAGGTCGGAGCCATGGGTTACACGCTACTCGTTGCTCAGGCCGGGGTCTTCCCTCGGGGGAGGCGACAAGGCGGGACAAAGGGGGAGCCCGGCACTGCCTGCTCGGGGGTTCAGGCAGTGCCGGGCCCGTTTGATCAGGCTAGATGAACTTCACGAAATGCCGCAATACGGACACTTCGCCCGATTACTCCGTCCCTGTGTACCCGCAGGTGGGAGGCGGCTCGTCAAGGAGCCACACGTCCGTTCGCGTTGAAAGCGGCGTGGGTCAGCGGCATGAGCCGGGCCCACTCGGCCTCCATCTTCTCGCCGACCATCTCGATCTCCCGCTGCGGGAAGGACGGGACCTTCGCCAGCTCGTGCTGGGTGCGCAGCCCGAGGAAGTGCATCAGCGAGCGGGCGTTGCAGGTGGCGTACATTGAGGAGTACAGGCCGACGGGGAGCACCGCGCGGGCGACCTCCCGGGCCACACCCTCGGCCAGCAGCTTCTGGTAGGCCTCGTACGCCTGGTGGTAGGAGTCGCTCAGTACGTTCCGCACGGTCTCGTGCTGCGCCGGGGTGCCCTCGACGAAGACGTACTTGCCCGGGCGGCCCTCCTGGACGAGCTTGCGCGAGGCGTCGGGGACGTAGAAGACGGGCTGCAGCTCGCGGTAGCGCCCGGACTCCTCGTTGTAGGACCATCCGACCCGGTGGCGCATGAACTCGCGGAACACGAAGATCGGCGCGCTGACCAGGAAAGTCATCGAGTTGTGCTCGAAGGGGCTGCCGTGCCGGTCCCGCATCAGGTAGTTGATCAGGCCCCTGGAGCGCTCCGGGTCCTTCTGCAGCTCCCCGATGGACTGCTCACCCAGGGTCGAGACGCGGGCGGCGAACAGGACGTCGGAGTCCGAGGCGCTGGACTTCACCAGCTCGACTGTGACGTCACTGCGCACGGTGACGTCGGTGCGCGTTGACGGCTTGGGATCGTCGGCGGAGGTCAAGGGGGTCCTTCCCGTCGCGGCTGTGGTGCGGCGCCCACTTTACGGGCTGCGGGGCACGGGAGAGCCCCCCTGTTCACAGACGCCACACCGACCCCGAGGGTGGTGACCCCTGGTATGGCTCGGTAGCCTCACCGGGCACAGCCCACGCATGGACCGAGTGAGGAACCGCCGTGCCCCTGCCCTTCCTGACGGCCGACCGCGCATTCGACACGGCGGACGAAGTCGCCCTGCCGTACGACGACCGGGACCGCTGGCGTCGCCCGTACCGCC
>KL568527.1:11284-11542 GCA_000715605.1 Streptomyces speibonae
GTGGCGGGTGGGAGCCTCGGCGCTCCTGCTGCTGCTCGCCTCGTTCGTGCTGTTCGCCGGGGTGATCATCGCGGCGACCGCGACGCCGGCGTCCGCCGGGACGGTCTTCGCCATCGCTCTGGTCGTCGTCGCCGTCGCGCTGCGGATGCTGCGCATGGGTGTGTGGGTGAGCGCCAAGGGGCTGCGCCACGTGGGTTTCGTCAGCACGCGCACGACGGGGTGGGGCCAGGTCGTCTCCGTGCGCACGGTGCAGCAGCT
>KL568527.1:11802-14856 GCA_000715605.1 Streptomyces speibonae
ACCGCGCACCGTGCAGGGGCAGGCGCTGATGCTGGCCCGGCGCGGGCGCACGGAGGAGCCGCCGCCGTTGCTGACCTCGCACAACGCGGACTTCCTGGGGCGCGACCAGCTCGCCTTCGACCGGGCGGCCGACACCGTGGAGGCGTGGGCCGCCGAGTACCGCAGGGCCTGAGCGGCCCGCTCCCCCCGCGCGGGGGCGGCTCCACTCCCCCCGCGCGCTCAGGACGAGGTCTTGTGCAGGGTGATCGCCCGCTGCATCGCCTTGCGGGCGCGCGGGGTGTCGCGGGCGTCGTGGTAGGCGACGGCGAGCCGGAACCAGCTGCGCCAGTCGTCCGGCGCGTCCTCCGTCTCGGCCTTGCGCCGGGCGAAGACCTCGTCGGCCGAGTCACGGTCGATCCGCCCGCTGGGCAGGCGTTTCAGCTCGTCGACGGGCAGCCCGCCCTCGGCGTCGAGCAGCGCGGCGAGCCGGTTGGCCTCGCGGACGAACTCGGTGTTCTTCCACAGGAACCAGACCCCGATGACCGGCAGGATCAGCACCGCGGCACCGAAGGTGACGGTGAGCGGCGTCCCGGCCTTGATGAGCAGCACGCCGCGGCTGCCGACCAGGACGAAGTAGACGACCAGGACGGCGGCCGTGACGGCGTAGGAGATCTTCGCGCGCATGAGGGTCTGCCGGGCTCAGTTCAGGTCGAGGAAATGTTCCAGGCCGAAGGTCAGGCCGGGAGTGGTCACCACGCGGCGGGCGCCGAGCAGGATGCCCGGCATGAAGCTGCTGTGGTGCAGGGAGTCGTGGCGGACGGTGAGGGTCTCGCCCTCGCCGCCGAGCAGCACCTCCTGGTGGGCCAGCAGCCCGCGCAGGCGGACCGCGTGCACCGGGACGCCGTCGACGTCGGCGCCGCGGGCTCCGTCCAGGGCCGTGGTCGTGGCGTCCGGGGCGGGGGCACTGCCGGCCCGGCGGCGGGCCTCCGCGATGAGCTGGGCGGTGCGTGTGGCGGTGCCGCTGGGGGCGTCCACCTTGTTCGGGTGGTGCAGCTCGACGACCTCGACGGATTCGAAGTAGGGCGCGGCGATCTGCGCGAACTTCATGGTGAGCACGGCGCCGATGGAGAAGTTCGGTGCGATGAGGACGCCCGTCTGCGGGGACTGCTCCAGCCAGCCCCGCAGCTGCGCGAGGCGGTCGTCGGTCCAGCCGGTGGTGCCGACGACGGCGTGGATGCCGTGACGCACGCAGAAGTCCAGGTTGCCCATGACCGAGGCGGGGGTGGTCAGCTCGACGGCGACCTGGGCACCCCGCTCGGCCAGCGTCTCCAGCTTGTCGTCCCGGCCGAGGGCGGCCGCCAGCTCCATGTCGTCGGCGGCCTCGACCGCCCGTACCGCCTCGGAGCCGATCCGGCCCTTGGCACCGAGGACCGCCACGCGCAGCTTGCTCATCTTCGTTGCTTCCTTACCCGTGATCGTCAGGCGACGGCGTCGTGCAGCCGGGACGCCTGCTTGTCCTTGAGCGGGCCGATGACCGACAGGGAGGGCCGCCGACCCAGGACGTCGCGGGCGACCGAGCGGACGTCGTCCGGGGTGACCGAGGCTATCCGGGCCAGCATGTCATCGACCGACATCTGCTCGCCCCAGCACAGCTCGCTCTTGCCGATACGGTTCATCAGCGCGCCGGTGTCCTCCAGGCCGAGGACCGTGGAACCCCTCAGCTGGCCGATGGCCCGCTCGATCTCGTCGTCGGGCAGTCCGTGCTCGGCGACCTGGTCGAGTTCGTCACGGCAGATCTTCAGCACGTCGTGCACCTGGGAGGGCCGGCACCCGGCGTACACGCCGAACAGGCCGCAGTCGGCGAAGCCCGAGGTGTAGGAGTACACGCTGTAAGCCAGGCCGCGCTTCTCCCGGACCTCCTGGAACAGGCGGGAGGACATGCCGCCGCCGAGGGCGGTGTTCAGCACGCCGAGCGCCCAGCGGCGCTCGTCGGTGCGGGCAAGGCCCGGCATGCCGAGGACGATGTGCGCCTGCTCCGTCTTCCGGCCGACCAGTTCGACCCGGCCCGCGGTGCGCAGGGCGCGCCGTCCGCCGCGCGGGGCGATCGGCTCGGCGGACGGGTCCGTGAGCGCGCCGGCCTTCTCGAAGGCGGCGCGGACCTGGCGTACGACCTTGTGGTGGTCGACGTTGCCGGCGCAGGCGACCACGAGGTGGGTCGGGTCGTAGTGCTTCTTGTAGAAGCGGCGGATGCGGTCGGCGGTGAGGGCGTTGACCGTGTCGACCGTGCCGAGGACCGGGCGGCCGAGGGGGTTGTCGCCGAACATGGTGTGCGCGAACAGGTCGTGCACGCAGTCGCCCGGGTCGTCCTCGGTCATGGCGATCTCTTCGAGGATGGCGCCGCGCTCGACGGCGACGTCCTCCTGGCGGATCACGGAGCCGGTGAGCATGTCGCAGACCACGTCGATGGCCAGCGGCAGGTCGATGTCGAGCACGCGCGCGTAGTAGCACGTGTACTCCTTGGCCGTGAACGCGTTCATCTCGCCGCCGACGGCGTCGAGGGCGGAGGAGATGTCCAGGGCGGACCGGCGGGAGGTGCCCTTGAAGAGCAGGTGCTCCAGGTAGTGGGTGGCGCCGTTGAGCGCCGGGGTCTCGTCGCGGGAGCCGACGTGCGCCCAGATGCCGAAGGTCGCCGAGCGGACCGAGGGCACGGTCTCGGTGACGATGCGCAGGCCGCCGGGGAGCGTGGTCCTGCGGACCGTGCCGATGCCGTTCTCGCCCTTGATGAGGGTTTGGGTACGGGCGACGGCCCGCCCCTCCGAGGAGGTGCGGGCCGTCGTCCTGGCGTTACGGGACGTCACTTGGCGGCGTCGTCCTTCTTCTCGTCGCCCTCTTCGCCCTCGATCACGGGGATCAGGGAGAGCTTGCCGCGGGAGTCGATCTCGGCGATCTCGACCTGGACCTTCTGGCCCACGCCGACGACGTCCTCGACGTTCTCCACACGCTTGCCGCCGGCCAGCTTGCGGATCTGCGAGATGTGCAGCAGACCGTCCTTGCCGGGCAGCAGGGAGACGAACG
>KL568527.1:15022-17022 GCA_000715605.1 Streptomyces speibonae
CTGCGAGATGTGCAGCAGACCGTCCTTGCCGGGCAGCAGGGAGACGAACGCGCCGAACGTGGTCGTCTTGACGACCGTGCCCAGGTAGCGCTCGCCGACCTCGGGCATCGTCGGGTTGGCGATGCCGTTGATCGTGGTGCGGGCGGCCTCGGCGGCCGGACCGTCGGAGGCGCCGATGTAGATCGTGCCGTCGTCCTCGATGGTGATCTCGGCGCCGGTGTCCTCCTGGATCTGGTTGATCATCTTGCCCTTGGGGCCGATGACCTCGCCGATCTTGTCGACCGGGATCTTCACGGTGATGATCCGCGGCGCGTTCGGGGACATCTCGTCCGGCGTGTCGATCGCTTCCATCATCACGTCGAGGATGTGGAGGCGGGCGTCACGGGCCTGCTTGAGGGCGGCGGCCAGGACGGAGGCCGGAATGCCGTCCAGCTTGGTGTCGAGCTGGAGCGCGGTGACGAACTCCTTGGTGCCGGCGACCTTGAAGTCCATGTCGCCGAAGGCGTCCTCCGCACCGAGGATGTCGGTGAGGGTGACGTAGTGGGTCTCGCCCTCGATCTCCTGGGAGATCAGGCCCATGGCGATGCCGGCGACCGGGGCCTTGAGCGGCACACCGGCGTTCAGCAGCGACATGGTGGAGGCGCACACGGAGCCCATGGACGTCGACCCGTTGGAGCCGAGCGCCTCGGACACCTGGCGGATCGCGTAGGGGAACTCCTCGCGCGTCGGCAGGACCGGGAGCAGGGCGCGCTCGGCGAGGGCGCCGTGGCCGATCTCGCGGCGCTTCGGGGAGCCCACGCGGCCGGTCTCGCCGGTGGAGTAGGGCGGGAAGTTGTAGTTGTGCATGTAGCGCTTGCGGGTCACCGGGGAGAGGGTGTCCAGCTGCTGCTCCATACGGAGCATGTTGAGGGTGGTGACGCCCAGGATCTGGGTCTCGCCACGCTCGAACAGCGCCGAGCCGTGCACCCGCGGGATGGCCTCGACCTCGGCGGCCAGGGTGCGGATGTCCGTGACACCGCGGCCGTCGATGCGCTTCTTCTCCTTGATGACGCGCTCACGGACCAGGGACTTGGTCAGCGAGCGGTACGCGGCGGAGATCTCCTTCTCGCGGCCCTCGAACTCCGGCAGGAGCTTCTCGGCGGCGAGCGCCTTGACGCGGTCCAGCTCGGCCTCGCGCTCCTGCTTGCCGGCGATGGTGAGCGCCTGGGCCAGCTCGGGCTTGACGGCGCCGGTCAGCGCCTCGAGGACGTCGTCCTGGTAGTCCAGGAAGATCGGGAACTCGGCGGTCGGCTTGGCGGCCTTGGCGGCGAGGTCGGCCTGGGCCCGGCAGAGCACCTTGATGAAGGGCTTCGCGGCCTCCAGACCGGCGGCCACGATCTCCTCGGTCGGCGCCTCGGCGCCGCCCTCGACCAGCTTGACGGTCTTCTCGGTGGCCTCGGCCTCGACCATCATGATCGCGACGTCGCCGTCCTCCAGGGTGCGGCCCGCGACGACCATGTCGAAGACGGCGTCCTCGAGCTCGGTGTGCGTCGGGAAGGCCACCCACTGGCCGCGGATCAGCGCGACGCGGACGCCGCCGATCGGGCCGGAGAAGGGCAGACCGGCCAGCTGCGTGGACGCGGAGGCGGCGTTGATCGCCACGACGTCGTAGAGGTGGTCGGGGTTGAGGGCCATGATCGTGGCGACGACCTGGATCTCGTTGCGCAGGCCCTTCTTGAAGGACGGGCGCAGCGGGCGATCGATGAGGCGGCAGGTGAGGATGGCGTCCTCGGAGGGCCGGCCCTCCCGGCGGAAGAAGGAGCCGGGGATCCGGCCGGCGGCGTACATCCGCTCCTCGACGTCCACCGTGAGGGGGAAGAAGTCGAGCTGGTCCTTGGGGTTCTTGGAGGCGGTGGTGGCCGACAGCACCATGGTGTCGTCGTCCAGGTAGGCCACGGCGGAACCGGCGGCCTGACGGGCCAGGCGGCCCGTCTCGAAGCGGATGGTGCGGGTGCCGAAGG
>KL568527.1:17248-21173 GCA_000715605.1 Streptomyces speibonae
AAGGAGCCGTTGTCGATGACGGCCTCGGCGTAGTGGGTCTCGTTCTCCACTAGCGTTTTCTCCGTTACTTTGTCGTCTTTTGTCCCTGCCTCGCCCGTGTGGCGGGGGGACAGGCGGAGAAGCGCTCCACTGGTGCGGGCCGGTCTTCGATCGAAGCACCCGGGGTTCACTCTTCCGGGGGCCACTACCGAGGACCGGCGGCGGGGTGCGCTCCTCCTCATGCGTCGTGACGTCCGATGACGTCGGTCGGTGGTGTCCGTGGGGCCGCCTACCCGATGCGGTCCGGGTCATCACACTGAGTCGTGTCTCTTGCGTTGTGTTACCACACTACAAAGGCGTGGTGACAGTCCGCACGTACAGCAAAGGGAGCGGTCCCCTTCTCCCAGGGAACCGCTCCCTTCACGGCGTCCTACTTGGCGCCCGCCGCACCGCGGCGGATGCCGAGGCGGTCGACCAGCGTACGGAAGCGCTGGATGTCCTTCTTGGCGAGGTACTGCAGCAGCCGGCGGCGCTGGCCGACGAGGATCAGCAGACCACGGCGGGAGTGGTGGTCGTGCTTGTGGGTCTTGAGGTGCTCCGTCAGGTCGGAGATGCGACGGGACAGCAGGGCGACCTGGACCTCGGGGGAGCCGGTGTCACCCTCCTTGGTACCGAACTCGGTGATGATCTGCTTCTTCACTGCGGCGTCGAGCGACACGCGTACTCCTCATGGTCTGTGAGTGGCCACCGAGTGCCCCCGGTCTGCGTCTCGGGGGGTCTTCCATGACTCGGAAGGCGGGGATCCGCTGGGCGCGGCCACCAGAGTGAGAGCTCGCTCCGGGGGTGCGTACACAAACGGCCGTCGGCCAGCGTACCAGGCGGCGGCGAGGGCTCCGCCCCGGTCCGCGGAACCGCCCAGGTCGGGCGGCAGGCGCCACTAGAGTGATGCCCGGAACGGATTCGAGCGTCGGGGAACGTCGGGAAGGGGTCGCTGCGGCATGGCGGAGACGGCTGAGGAGATCAAGGCACGCAAGGAGCGGGAGAGGGACGAGCTCTACGCCCTCGACATCTCCGGCGTCGAATGGCACAGCGCGCCCGGTACCGAGGAGCACGAGGAGCGGGTCGAGATCGCGTACCTGCCCGGTGGTGCCGTGGCCATGCGGTCCTCCCTCGACCCGGAGACGGTCCTGCGGTACACGGAGGCGGAGTGGCGGGCCTTCGTGCTGGGCGCGCGGGACGGGGAGTTCGACCTGGAGCCGGCGGGCCCCGACGCCGGCTGACCGGCGTACGCGCCGGAAATAGGGTGCGCGAGTCCGGCGCGCCTTGCGCCGGCACGTCAGCCGGTCATCGACCGCACCGACGCGTACACGTCGAAGACGGCGAGCGCCAGCGGTACCAGCGTCAGCAGAACGAAGCCCTCGGCGATTTCCAGGAAGCGTCCCCAGAAGGGCGTCAGACCGCTGCGGGACGCCATCAGTCCGATGGCGGTGACGAGCGCGGCCGCCGCGGCGATGGCGGCGATCAGCCAGACCGTGCGGATGTCGAGGTCGGTGCTGTTTCCCGCCAGGGCCGCGCGGACCAAGGCGTTCGGCGGGTCGAGCGCCAGGCCGAGACCGAGCACGATCAGAGAGCCGAGACCGGCGGCCAGGACGGCGGCGACCTGTGCGGTGTAGCGGAACAGCTGCGCCCGCATCAGCAGGGCGATACCGGTGGCCAGAGCCAGCAGCTGCGCCCAGAGGTCGTCGGAGAAGCCCAGCACCAGGGCCGCGCCGAGCGCGACCAGCGAGCAGCCGCCGACCAGGCCGACGAGGAGTTCGTGGCCGCGCCGCGCCTGGGCCCCGATCCGTGCGGCGTCCACCGGCTCGTGCGGTTCGGGCTCGGCGGCGTACGCGCTGCGCGGGGCGGTGTCCGGGGTCTCGAAGCCGACGGGCAGTCGGGCGAAACGCATGGACATGCCCGGCAGGAAGGCCAGGGCGCCGACGGCAACAGGGGCGCACAGGGCGGCGATCTCGGCCGGGGTCCACTTGTTCAGCAGCGCCGCGAAAGAGGTGACCAGGGCGAGGCCCGAGGCGACCGCGAAGGCGACGAACGGGCCGTCGCCTCGGGGTGAGCACAGGGTGAGGATCACCGAGGCCACCAGCACCGCCGCACAGGCGAGCAGGAACTGCAGTTTCCCCACGCCCTGCCCTTCGGAGAGGGACAGCAGGCCGGAGCCTGCCACGCCCACGTTGGGGAGGGCGCCGAGACCCAGCGCGATGGCCGAGGCCCGGTCGTCGTAGACACGGGCGCGGACGCAGGCGAGGGTGACGAGGAGCACCCCGGCGACGCCCGCGAGGATGCCGGGGAGGCTGTGCATGTCGTGGAGCGGGTCGGCGGTCCAGGCGACGAAGGCGAGCAGGGTGAGCAGCAGACCGCCGCCCACCAGGCCCGCCGCGCGGGTGAGATCGCCGTGCCACAGGGAGCGGTCACGGGTCACCGCGGAGGCGACCGCCTCGGAGACATCGTCGAAGACGGCCGGAGGCAGCGATGCGGCGAAGGGGCGCAGGGTGAGGAGTTCGCCGTCGAGAATGCGCTGGGCCGTGAAAGAACGGGAACTGTCGAGGACGGTGCCGTCGCGGCGGACGAGGTGGTAGCCGACCGGGGCGCCCTCTGCGGCGGTCTGCCGGGAGAGCCGGAGGATCTCGGGGTAGACGTCGGCGACCGGTACGTCGTCGGGGAGCGCCACGTCGATCCGGCTGTCGGGCGCGACGATGGTGACCCGGCAGAAGCCGAGCCCCGTCACCGTCCCGGGAGAGGCTCCCCGGCCGGACTCGCTGGCGCCGGTGGCGGCCGTCATGCTCACCTGCTGTTCCCCCTCGGTGCTGCTGCCGTGTCTGCGGTGTGAAGGAACCCGCGCGCCTTCCGGCGCAGGTCGCGGGTTCCGGTGGTGCGGAGCGGACGGGAGACCGTCCGGCCGGGCCCGGCGCATGCGCTCGCGCCGCATCCCCCGGAATGCCCCGTACGTCCGCCGATCCTCGCGTGTGCTCACGCGAACATCCGGCACCCTACCGCCCGCCTGTGTGTGAGGGGATCAGTAGGATCACACGGCGGCCCTCGTCTGCCTGAGACGGGGTGGTGGACGGCAAACCCAGTGGGTCGGCAAGGGAATTGGTGAGCAGTGAGCCAGATCGTCGTGAAGCGCCCGCCACGAGCGCTGCCGCCGGAGGTGCCCGCGGGCGAGGTGATGGTCCAGCCGCCGCCGGAACTGCCGCGCAACCAGCACGAGAGCGTGCTGATGCAGTTGCTGCCGACGCTGGGTATGGGCGGCTCGGTCGTCTTCTTCTTCACCAGCGGGCAGCCGTTCATGCGGATCATGGGCATGGTGATGATCGCGTCGACGATCGCCATGTCGATCGCCATGGTGGTCCGCTTCCGCCGGGGTTCCCAGGGACAGATCGCCGACCTGCGCCGCGACTACCTGAGCTACCTCTCACAGACCCGTCGGGTCACCCAGGAGACGGCGAGGGCACAGCGTGACGCCCAGTACTATCTTCACCCCTCCCCCGAGCAGTTGTGGGCGCTCGTCGCCGAGGGCAGCCGGGTGTGGGAACGGCGGCCGGGCGACGAGGACTTCGCCCAGGTGCGCATCGGTCTCGGTCCCCAGCCTCTGGCCACCCCGCTGGTCGCCCCGGAGACGGGCCCGGTCGATCAGCTGGAGCCGCTGACGGCGGGCGCGATGCAGCGGTTCGTCTCGGTCCACGGCACCCTGGACGACCTGCCGATGGCGGTCTCCCTGCGCGCCTTCCACCACGTCACGCTCGGCGGCGAACCGGAGTCCGTACGCTCCTCCGTCCGGGCGCTGACGGGTTCGCTGGCCTCGCTGCACTCCCCCGAGGACCTGATCGTCGCGATCGTGGCCGGCCGGGAGGAACTGCCGCACTGGGAGTGGGCCAAGTGGCTGGCACAC
>KL568527.1:21354-21770 GCA_000715605.1 Streptomyces speibonae
TCCAGCTGTCCGGTGTCACGGACGGCGCCGGCTCTCGCCGTCTGATCGGCGGGGACCCCCGTGAGGTGGAGGACCTACTGGCTTCCCGGCTGGCCGCACGCCCGCGTTTCCATCCGAACGCCGCGCCGCTGCCGGACACCCCGCACATCGTCGTCCTCCTCGACGGCGTATCCCTGCCGCCGGAGTCCGTACTGGCGGGCCCCGAGGGTCTGCAGGGCGTGACGGTCGTCGAGGTGACCGGGCGGGAGACGGCGGGTCCGCACGGCGACCTCTCCGTCGTCGTGGAACCGCGCGCGCTTCGTCTGGAGTCGGCTCACGGCGCGGTCTACGAGGGAACGCCCGACGCACTGTCGCAGGAGTCCGCGGAGGCGCTGGCCCGTCAGCTGGCGCCGCTGCGGATGGCCTCGGGCGGGGAC
>KL568527.1:21962-22878 GCA_000715605.1 Streptomyces speibonae
CCTCGGGCGGGGACGACGACGAGCCGCTGCTCGCGAACCTGGAGTTCACGGACCTGCTGAACCTGGGCGACGCCGCCTCCGTCGACACCCGGCGCACCTGGCGGCCGCGGTCGCAGGCGGAACGGCTGCGGGTGCCGATCGGCGTCGGCGAGGACGGCCGGCCGGTGATGCTCGACATCAAGGAGGCGGCACAGGAGGGCATGGGCCCGCACGGCCTGTGTGTCGGCGCCACGGGTTCCGGCAAGTCGGAACTACTGCGCACCCTGGTACTGGGCCTCGCGGTCACCCACTCCTCCGAGACCCTGAACTTCGTCCTGGCGGACTTCAAGGGCGGCGCCACCTTCGCCGGCATGGCACAGATGCCGCACGTGGCGGCGGTCATCACCAACCTGGCGGACGACCTGACCCTCGTCGACCGCATGGGCGACTCCATCCGCGGTGAGCTCAACCGCCGCCAGGAGATGCTGCGCGACGCGGGCAACTACGCCAACATCCACGACTACGAGAAGGCCCGCGCGGCGGGCGCGCCGCTCCAGCCCATCCCCTCCCTGCTGCTGGTCATCGACGAGTTCAGCGAACTGCTGACGGCGAAGCCGGACTTCATCGACATGTTCGTGCAGATCGGCCGCATCGGCCGGTCGTTGGGCGTGCACCTGTTGCTGGCCTCGCAGCGACTGGAGGAGGGACGGCTGCGCGGCCTGGAGACGTACCTGTCGTACCGCATCGGCCTGCGCACCTTCTCCGCCGCCGAGTCGCGGGCGGCGCTGGGCGTGCCGGACGCGTACGAGCTGCCGAACGTACCGGGTTCGGGGATCCTGAAGTTCGGCACGGACGAGATGCTGCGGTTCAAGGCGGCGTACGTGTCGGGCGTCTACCGATCCGGAGGGCAGCGGGACACGCCCTTGGGCGGCCCGCT
>KL568527.1:23097-27736 GCA_000715605.1 Streptomyces speibonae
ACAGCCCTTGGGCGGCCCGCTGCCGGTGGACCGGCGGCCGGTGCTCTTCACGGCGACGGAGGTACCCGTGCGGTACGTCCCGGTGCCGCGGCAGGGCACGGACCCGACGGGCGGCGCCGACGAGGTGGACGACGCGCTGGCGGACACCGTGCTCGACGTGGTCGTACGCCGACTGGAGGCCCAGGGTCCGGCGGCCCACCAGGTGTGGCTGCCGCCGCTTGACAGCCCGCCGTCGCTGGACGGGCTGCTGCCCGGTCTCGCCGCCGTGGAGGGCCGGGGCCTCACTCAGCCCGGCTTCGAGGGCGCCGGGCGCCTGGTCGTCCCGGTCGGCCTCCTCGACAAGCCTTACGAGCAGCGCCGTGACCCGCTGTGGGTGGACTTCTCGGGCGCGGCGGGGCACATGCAGATCCTCGGCGGACCACAGTCCGGCAAGTCGACGCTGCTGCGTTCGCTGATCTGTTCCTTCGCGCTCACCCATACACCGCACGAAGTGCAGTTCTACGGACTGGACTTCGGTGGCGGCGGCATGTCCTCGGTGGCTGGGCTGCCGCATGTCGGCGGCATCGCCTCCCGTCTGGATCCGGAGAAGGTGCGGCGCACGGTCGCGGAGGTCCACGGGGTCCTGACCCGCCGCGAGGAGTACTTCCGGGCTTCGGGCATCTCCTCCATCGCCGAGTTCCGCACGCGCCGTGCTCGAGGCGACATCTCGGTCACCGATCAGCCGTGGGGCGACGTCTTCCTGGTGATCGACGGCTGGGCCAACTTCCGCGCCGACTACGAGGCGCTCGACCAGGTGGTCACGGACATCGCCGCCCGCGGTCTGGGGTACGGGATCCACCTGATTCTCTCGGCGTCCCGGTCGATGGAGGTGCGGTCCGCGCTCAAGGACAGCCTGCTGAACCGGCTGGAGCTGAGGCTCGGTGACACCATGGACTCCGAGCTGGACCGGAAGGTGGCGGCCAACGTGCCCACCGGTGTGCCCGGCCGGGGTCTGTCACCACAGAAGCTGCACTTCATGGCGGCGGTGCCGCGCATCGACGGGCTGACCTCGGACACCGACCTGGCGGACGCGACGTCCGCGCTGGCGGCCGAGGTGTCCCGGCACTGGCAGGCACCGGGTGCGCCGGAGGTGCGCCTGCTGCCGCGCGAGGTCCCGGTGGAGCAGCTGCCCCCGGGGGACCGTTTCCCGCGGCGCGGTATCGCCTTCGCGCTCGACGAGAACAATCTCGAGCCCGTCTTCGTCGACTTCGACCAGGACCCGTTCTTCCTCGTCTTCGGCGAGAGCGAGTCCGGCAAGTCGAACCTGCTGCGCCTGCTGATCAGGCAGCTGACCGCACGGTACCCGGGCGAGGACTGCAAGCTGTTCGTTGTGGACAACCGGCGCTCCCTGCTGGGGGTCACCCCGGACAGCCACCTCGCCGAGTACATCCCGATGTCCAACGACATGGACCACCACATGGCGGCCCTGGCCGACCTGATCAAGCGGCGGACCCCGACCGCCGAGGTGACCGCCCGGCAGTTGCGCGACCGGAGCTGGTGGACGGGCCCGACGGTGTACGTGGTGATCGACGACTACGACCTCGTGGCCACCTCGAGCGGCAACCCGCTGAGCGGCCTGACCGAACTGCTGCCGTTCGCCCGCGACGTGGGCGTGCGGTTCGTCATCGCGCGCTCCACGGCGGGCGCGAGCCGTGCCTCGTACGAGTCGTTCATGCAGCGCATCAAGGAGCTGGGTGCCCAGGGCGTCGTCCTGGCGGGCGACCCGGCCGAGGGCGACGTGCTGGGCGGGGTACGCCCGCGGCCGATGCCTGCCGGACGAGGCGTGTTCGTGTCCCGGCGGCGGGGGCGGCCGTTGGTGCAGACGGGACTCGTGCCGGAGCAGGAGTGGTGATGGTGACGTGGGAGGAGGGGCAGTGACGGTCCGCCGGCGCGCGGACGTCTCCGGCGGCCGTGGCGGAGGCGACAGCGCACACCGCACGGACGCCACGGACGGCACGGAAGAAGCCGGTACGACCGCATTCGGCTGATGGCAGCGAAGGGTAGCGAAGCGTGGCATGGGACGAGTGGGAGCGATTGAAGGCCCAGGCTGCCGACCGGCAGTCGACGCGCATGCGGCTGAACCAGGCGCCCGCCCAAGGAGGGCCGGGAGGCGGCGAAGCACCCGATCTGGTGGTACGGCAGGACGACCTGGGTGCCGTGGGGCACGACGCCTTCGTCCTGCACGGTGACCTCGTGAAGAAGGTGGACATCGCCGGAGCAGGCCTGAACTCCGACCAGGCCGGCTCGACCCACCAAGCGGCGACCGCCCTGTCCGGCTCCCACTTCACCCTGGGCGACGAACTCATGACGACGCTGTCGGTTTGGGAGAGCCAGGTGAAGGCGGTGCGCCAGGCCTGCGCCCACATCTCCAACCACTTGGATTTCAGCAAGAAGCTGCACGCCAACGACGATGCCGGGGTCGCCGCCGTCATCAGGAGCCGGGACGGCTCCGCGATGCCCGTGTCGGAGCTCGACAAGTACTTCGAGTAGTACGGGGAAGCTCACGCATGTCCATCACCTACGACGACCTGATGCAGGTCGATCTCGGCAAGCTGGGCGCCGCAGTCTCGGACTGGAAGAAGGTGGTCGGCAACCTGAGCCAGCTTGAGGCCGACGCCCGTGACGGCCTCAAGAAGAAGTCCGACCGCGCGCGTTGGGAAGGCCTGAACGCCGGCGTCACACGCCAGTTCGTGAACAAGACCGCCCAGGAGTTCGCGGACCTCCATAGGGAGGCCAAAAGCATCTTCCGGGTCCTGAATGACGCGCACCGTGAACTCGAAGCGCTCCAGGAGGGCGTCAGGGCGCTCACGGACGAGGCCGAGGGCAAGGGCTACACCATCCAGGACAACGCCGACGGAACGGTGAACGTGGGGCTCCGGCCCGCGTCGGACGCCGACAAGAAGGACGGCAAGGACGACACGAAGGAGGACCGGCAGCGCTACGCGAACTCCATCACAGGCAAGCTCGCGCACGCCAACGACATTGACGTCTCCACGAAACTGGCGCTCAAGCGAGCACACGGCGACGACCTCTACAACGCCGGCCACGCGGAGTACGACTCCCTCAACGACGCGCAGGTCGAACGCGCCCTGGCACTCGCCAAGAAGCGCGAGAACCTCACCGACCGCGAACTCACCGAGCTGAACAGGCTGCTCCGGCACAACGGGCGGGAGAAGAACGGCGAGTTCGCGACCGAGTTCTTCGAGGGTCTGGGCGGGCCGAGGCAGACACTCGAGTTCTACGGCGCGATGGCAATCAACGGAACGGACGAGGACGCCTCGAAGACGCGCCTGGCCGGAGTGCGGGACCTGCAGAAGTACATGGGTCACGCACTGGCCAACGCCACCGACCCCTACACCCCGCAGAGCCTCCGCGGGGACCGGCAGCACCTGCCCACGTGGTGGGGCACGCAGTTCCGCGAACTGGGCACCCAGCAGATTGAATGGGAGCGTGGCATGGGGGGCAAGCCCTACGGCTACCAGGTCCTGGGCGGCCTGCTCCGCTACGGGAACTACGATCCCGCGTTCCTGACCTGCATCGCGGAACACGTGACCCAGCTCCACGAGGACGATCCCCACCGCTTCCTGTCCAACAGGCCCGTCGGCGCCGAGGACAGGTACGGTTTCAACCCCTCCGGGAAGCTCGGCTCCGGCAACGACCCGCTGAACAGCGTGCTCGAGGCACTGGGACACAGTCCCGAGGCAGCCGAGCAGTTCTTCACGGAGAAGCCCACGGCGTACAACGAGGACGGGACGGTCAAGTCGGGCGGGAAGACGGACTTCAAGTCCTACCTCGACCTGTTCACCGACAAGGACTTCGAGTGGACGATCGACAGGAACAGTGTCCACTTCCTCGCGGATGAGGAAGCGACGGAGAAGGCTCACAACTTCGGTCCCGACGCCCTCGGCCACGCCTTGGAGGCCGCCGCGACGGGCCACCCGTACGACAGCGGAACGGCCGACCCGTCGGTCAGGCACAGTGAGGCGCAGGCGAAGCTGGTCCACGACATCGTGGAGAAATTCTCCGCCAACCCGGATCTGCTGACCCACAACATGAACGGGAACCTCGAGGACGAGAAAACGGGCCCTCTCCACGCCCTGCGCGACAGTCTGGGCAACCTCTCGGCGGACTACATCGGCGACTTCCAGCGGTCGATGTATCTGGAGAGCCCCGACAGCAAGACCTTCCCGGTCAACGGCGCCCCTGCCAACCTCGGATACGGGGACGCACAGAAGTTCCTCGGACTGGTGGGCCAGGACCCGGACGCCTACGTTGCCATCACGGCCGCGCAGCAGGCGTATACGGCGAACGTGGTGCACGAGTTCCTGAGGGCGGAGGGGAAGGAGCTCACCGCGGAGGGCGGAGCACGCGTCGGGGACCTGGTCGCTCCGGGGGCAGCGATCGCGGGCATCATGAGCAATTCGCGGGCCGACGCCATCTACGACTACCACACGGCCGAGGACAAGGAGTACAACGAGGCGGTGGCCGACAAGGCCAAGTGGGTCAACCGCATCGTGGGAATCGGCACGGGCGCCATCCCCGCCCCCTTCTCCGTCGTCGGTGAGCCGATCAACTGGCTGGCGGAGGACATTTCCGAGAG
>KL568527.1:27966-28857 GCA_000715605.1 Streptomyces speibonae
TGAGCGTTTTCCAACCTGCCGCGCAAGTTGGAAAGTTGGGCTGACAGACAGGTGAAGCCCCTGGTAGATGGGTTTTCGACCAAGAAATCCGTCTCCACCAGAGGCTTCGTGTGCTTGTCTACCCGTCCGGCGTCGACGTGTCCAGCTCTGCCCTGCGCTTCCTGTCCGCCAAGCTCCGCCAACACCGTCGGGAGCTCGGTACCCGGTGGCGGCGCCTGAGCCCCGGTCGCCAGGCCCTGCTCGCCCTCGCCCACCTCCGCAACGGCCACCCGTACGCCCAGCTCGCAACCGGGTTCGGCATCGGCACCACGACCGCCTACCGCTACATCGCCGAGGCCGTCGAACTCCTGGCCGCCCTCGCCCCGACCCTCGCGGAGGCGGCCCGGACAGCATCGACGAAGGCATTCGTGCTGCTGGACGGCACTCTGCTGCCCATCGACCGCATCGCTGCGGACCGCCCCTTCTACTCCGGCAAGCACAAAAGACACGGGATGAACGTGCAGGTCCTGGCCGATCCGTCCGGCCGACTTCTGTGGGCCTCGCCGGCTCTGCCCGGTGCCGTCCACGACATCCGGGCCGCCCGCGAACACGGCATCATCCGCACGCTCACGGACGCCGGCATCAAGTGCTGGGCCGACAAGGGATACCGAGGCGCCGGGGGCACGCTCCGCGTCCCATGCTGGGGCCGCTGGGAAACGCTTTCCACAGGCCAGAAGGCCGTCAACCGGTCTCACGCAAAGATCCGAGCGCTGGTAGAGCAGGCCGTCGCCACCCTCAAGTCCTGGCGGCTCCTCCGCAGACTGCGATGCTCGACCACCCGCATCACGAGCCTCGTCCAAGCCGTTCTCTGCCTGCATTTGGCCAGCTCAGCGTGAGGTTGGAAAGAGCTCA
>KL568527.1:29090-30635 GCA_000715605.1 Streptomyces speibonae
CTCTCCAGGTGAAGAAGCGTATCGGGTCGTATCCGCGTGTCCGTATCGAGGGTGGTGGCCGGACGGTGGTCTCGCAGGCCGGGGGCGTGCTGCTGGTCGAGGCGGTCCGCAAGGCCGGTTTGGACACCGCGATATCTGCGGCGTTGGCGCCGTGGCGGAAGGCTCGGGCGGTGCACGATCCGGGCAAGATCCTGCTGGACGTGGCCCTGGCGGTCGCGCTGGGCGGGGACTGCCTCGCGGATGTCGGCATGCTGCGGGCCGAGCCGGCCGTGTTCGGGCCGGTGGCCTCCGACCCGACGGTCTCCCGACTCATCGACACCCTCGCAGCCTCCGGGGAGAACGCCCTGCGGGCCATCCGTGCAGCGCGGGCTGAAGCCCGCCGGCACGTCTGGCGGTTGGCCGGCCGCCAAGCGCCTGATGCGGGCGGGACGGTGACCGTGGACCTCGACGGGGTGCTGGTGGTCGCGCACTCGGACAAGGAGGACGCGGCCCCGACCTGGAAGCGGACCTTCGGCCACCACCCGCTCATGGCCTTCGTCGACCATGGGCAGGGTGGCACCGGTGAGCCGGTCGCCGGCCTGCTCAGGCCGGGCAACGCGGGCTCGAACACCGCCTCCGACCACATCACCGCCGTCCAACTGGCCCTGGTCCAGCTGCCGAAGAAGTACCGGCGTGGACGTCGGACCCTGATCCGCACCGACTCCGCGGGCGGCACCCACGACTTCGTGTCCTGGCTTGCCCAACGTGGGAGGTGGCTGTCCTACTCGGTCGGCATGGTGATCACCGACGCGATCCACCAGCATGTCCTGAAGGTGCCGCCCTCGGCCTGGACACCGGCCGTCGAGGCGGACGGCGAGATCCGGGACGGCGCCTGGGTCGCCGAACTCACCGGCGATGTTCTGGACGGCTGGCCCAAGGGCATGCGGCTGATCGTCCGGAAGGAACGACCTCACCCCGGGGCACAGTTGAGACTCACGGACGCGGACGGCATGAGGCTGACGTGTTTTGCCACCAACACCACCGGCCGGCCGATCGCCGAGCTTGAGCTCCGTCACCGGCTGCGGGCACGCGCAGAGGACCGGATCCGGGCCGCCCGGGCCACCGGTCTGCGCAACCTGCCCCTGCACCGCACCGCCCAGAACCGGATCTGGCTGGAGATCGTGCAGATCGCTCTCGACCTGCTGGCCTGGATGCCGATGCTCGCCCTGACCGGCAAGGCCCGTCTCTGGGAGCCCCGACGCCTGCGACTCCGCCTGTTCTCCGCGGCCGGACAACTCGTGACCACCGGCCGCCGGCGGATCCTCCGCCTGGCTGGTCACTGGCCCTTCACCAGCCACATCACCGCCGCCCTCGACCGACTCGCACTCCTGCCGAACCCCGGATGACCAGCAGATTCCCGTCCCTACGACAGCACCACACCACCCGGAGCAGTGGAACCCGGCGCCACCCCGAGACGACACTCGGGCCCCCGGCCTGCACAACCTCAGCCCACAGCACGAAAACGGGCCACCGACTCCGTCGGCGGCCCGTCACGAAACTTCGAGG
>KL568527.1:30852-37430 GCA_000715605.1 Streptomyces speibonae
GTCACGAAACTTCGAGGTTAACGCGACCAACGTGGTTCCTGCGCTCTGCGCCAGCAACGCCACTTCAGCGTCCACAGACATCCCTCCGCTCACCCTATTTTCCGACAGCATCAGATGGAAAGTGTCACCTGTCAGACGTTTGCGCGATCTTCTGTGCGATCAATATCATTCCACCCCCGCGCGGCAGGGAACAAGGAGGAATCAATCCTCGCCAATACCCCCGGGGTCGGCTCTGACACGTGGTCAGACAGACCATGTGCGCGGTAGAGTGAGGCATCCCGACCGTATCGAGGGGGCGAGGGAAATGACCAGGCCGTGGGAAGCGGATCCCGACACGAGTTTCAAAAGGCGCCTGGGAAAAACGCCCCAGGAATTAGGTAACACCACTGGAACTCCTGACTGCCCGGACATCTGGGAACTCGCCAACGGCGACATCGCCGTCATCGGCCGGGACCTCACGCAGTCACTCGGCAAGAACCTTCCCGACGGCGTCTCGATCGGCTCGGACGAACGCCTCGTGGTCATCCCGAGGAACATGATCATCGCGGCGAAGCCGGACATCCCCAGTGTTTGACTCATTTGCCCATGGCGCCTCCGAACGTCTCGACCGACCCACGTACCACGCGGATCTCGGCCGGGTCTACTCCAGCGGGATCGGCTTCCTCAACAAGCTCGAGCGCGGCCAGCACTTCCAGGAACGCGGCTTCCCCAGCTGGGAGGCCTTCGCCGGCGGCGACTGGGAGCGGGCCCTGTCCCTGGCCGACGAGAGGCGGGAGGAGTACGCCCGCGAAATCCGGCGTGCGTCGGACCTGGGTGTCACGCACCGCCGTCTCCGGGTGGTGGAGTTCCCGGTGACGCCGTATGTGCAGTGGGAGTTGTTCGTGCTGCGCGTGCGGGTGGACGTAGGCGATGCGATCAAGGTGATCGACGCTCGGGACATCTCCAGCATTGAGAGGAATCACCTGGTTCCGGAGGTGGTGATTCTCGGTGATGTGGTGATGTACGAGGTTGTGTACGACGAGGACGGGAATGCGGCGGGGGCCAACCGCTATACGGACAGCTCTTTGATCCGGGAGACAAATGCCGGGTTCGATGCGCTGTATGAGCGTGGTGAAGGGTTCTACGAATTCTTCGATCGGGAGATCATGACTCTGGCTCCGCCGCGAGGAGCCAGAGCTGCAACGGGTTTTCGCCGGTAGCGGTGCGATGGGCACTGACCGCGTCAGGGCGTGGTCTCCTCCAGCTTGACTGCAGTGGTGGCCGCTTCGTGCAGTTCAGCATCCGCTGGGGCGAAGGTCTCCTGTTCTTCCACGACTTCGCCGTCCACGACGTCTCCCTCCGGTGCTTGGTGCGACGGGTCCGCCAGGGGCAGGCCGGCGAGGTGCTTCTTGAGCCTCTTGGCCATCGGGAGGTACGTCGAGAGAGTGAGCCCGCCGGACACGACGGCCCCGATGACGGGGATGGCCTTGGAGACGCCCTTGGCGAAGGACTGCTTGGTCATCTGGACGCCGAGGTAAGCCGCGGACTTCTTCACGATCGGGTAGATGACACCCTTGGTGAGCGCCTTCTGCGGCAGCTTCTTCGCGACCTGCTTCGACAGCATGCCGGCAACCTGGCCCACGGCGGCGTTCGCCGACTGGGTACCGAACATCACGCCGAAGAACAGCGTGAGCACCCCCATCGTCGCGTCATCGACACCCTCCCCCTCGTCGGCGAACAGATCGGGCCAGCTGTAGAGGTAGGCGAGCTTCTGCGCGATGCGCAGCATGTGGCCGACGTACTGGGCCAGGTCGGCGGGCACCGTGGCGGGCAGGGCGAAGACGCCGGGCATCCCGGCGGCGGCCGAGAGAGCGCTGACCTTGGCGGTTTCGTAGCGGATGGAGTCGTTGGCGACCTTGTCGAGGAGTTCGACAGTGATGCCCGCGGCAGCGGGAGTCTCCTCTATCGCTCGTCGGATCTCTTCCTCGGAGCAGTGGCGAGCGAGCGCACTGCGGAGGTACGCCTCCCTGTTGATCCGCACACCGGGGAGCTTCGCTGCCGCCATCAGCACCGCGAAGAAACGCGACTCGGGGTTCTCGACCTCTTTACCCTGCTTCATGGCAGGAACCTACAGTGCCTCCGAGTTGCGAGGGTCAGCATGGATCAGCTTCGTTGAGACCTCGTTACGAGAGTGGCGGTGGTGTGAGAGCCGGCTTCCTTCACGATGCCGATCACCGCCCGGGAAGGCGACCGCGGGCGAGCGAAGCGCCGGGTCTGCTGAAGGTGTGCCGTAGGGGTGGGATGCGCAGGGCCCTCGGCGAGACACGTCCGCCGGAGGGCCCTGTGGTCGGTGCTACCTCTATCAGCGTGCCGCGAACTCTATGAAGGCGGCCCATGCCGTGGGGTCTACGGCGAGTGGGGCGCGGGTAGTGTCCTTCGAGTCACGGGCGTAGACGGTGGCGGGGGCAGCGGCAACTTCGACACACTGACCGCCCTCGGCTCCGCTGTAGCTGCTCTTGACCCAGACAAGCGCAGGCTCGGGACCGCGCTTTGCTTCAGCGTTCATCTCTCTCCCAACAGCTTCTCGATGAAGGCCAGGGACTCACTCGGGGTGAGAGCCTGCGCTCGGATGATCCCATAGCGTGCGGACAACGCCTGGACTGCATCTCGCTCCGTGACCAGTGTGCTCCGGCCTTGCGCCTCCATGTAACCGACCTGTTGACCCTGCCTTGGATTCAGCAAGGTGAACGCGCCGTCCACGCCAGCATTGTCCTGGCGGTCGAGCGGCATCATCTGAAGCTCGACGTTCCGCTTCTGTCCGAGGAGAAGCAGCTGCTCAAGCTGTCCGCGCCATACCTGCTCACCACCGAGCGGTCGCCGTACAACCGGCTCCTCCATGACGAAGCTCAACAACGGGGCGGGCCACCTGTCGAAGATCTTCTGCCGTGCGAGCCTTGCTACAACACGCTGCTCGATGGTCGCCTCGTCCAGCAACGGACGCCGCATCCCTAGTGCCGTGACCAGAAAGGTTCACCGGGAAGGAGAGCGGCGAGGGAGCGGCTGGGCCGCTGGAGCGGATCCGGCGGCCCGTGCTGGGCGTGAGAAGATCGCGCCGTGACCATCCAGCTGCATGACTTCGACGGCGAACAGTCGCTGACGTTGGACGTCGGTGGCCTGGCTGCTGACGTGGCAGTAGCCGATGCAGGGCACGAGCCGAACGGGTACTTCTGGGAAGGTCTCGTGCGGTTTGCCTGGCCCGACGTCGCCGAGCGCCTCGACTTCGACAGCGAGGCCGGCATGTTCTGCGCGGTCGGGACTCCGAGTGACCTTGCGCAACTCACGATGGCCCTTGAGTCAGTCATCACGAGCCCCGACGCGGTCCGCGGCATCATCGTCCGGGCGGAGACTTCGGGCTTCGAGTTCGACGATTAGGAGCTCCAGCGGGCAGGAACACCAGTTCGTTCAGGCTGCTGGGGCGAGTGGGCGTCCGCCCCAGCGGATGCCCTTCTCGCTGCGAATGCGGGCGCGTTCCTTGCGTTGGGCGACGAGTACGTCGGGGTGGCGGGCGTTGGCGTTGCGCCAGCGCAGGTAGCGGTGCAGGGCCCGGGTCTGCGCGGGGTGGCTGCGATGGTGGGAGTTGGCCAGGGTGAACTGCCGCAGTGGGCCGAAGTGCGCCTCGATCGGATTGGCCCAGGACGCATAGGTCGGGGTGAAGCACAGCTCGATCTTGTTCCTCTTCGCCCAGCAGCGGATGTCGGCGCCGGTGTGGGCGGAGAGGTTGTCCAGGATGATGTAGATCGGGGCGCCGTCGGGTCGGGCGGCGCGGATCGACTTGAGCGCGGCCAGCGTGTTGGCGGTGCCCTTGCGGCGGCGGTTGACGCCCCACAACCGGTCGTCGCCGACGGAGTAACAGCCGTGGAAGTAGGTCACACCATGGGTGCGGCGGTAGGTCGCCGACAGACGGTCGGGCTTGCCCTGCTTCGCCCAGCAGGAGCCTGCGGTGGGCCGGATCCCCAGGGGCCCGAACTCGTCGAAGGCGAAGACCCGGTCCGGGAAGTGCTCCAGGACGTGCTCGATGCGGTCGAGTTTGGCGTCGCGCTCGGGGTCGGGCGACTCCTTCCATGTCTTGGTGCGCTGGAAGGTGATGCCCCTGCGCCGGAGCAGGCACCGTAACGCTTCGCGGCCGATGCGGATGACATGTCCGTGCACGCGGCGCAGGTAGGCGGCGAGTTTGCGGATCGACCAACGGGTGAAGGGCTGGCCGAGCTTGGTGGGGCGGGTGGTGGCCGTCTGGACGACGAAGTCCTCGTCGTCACGACTGAGCAGGCGGGGACGGCCTCCCGCCCATCGAGGGTCCAGGCAAGCCAGGCCGATCTCGTTGAACCGGTGGATCACGTCCCGCACTGTGTCCTCGTCGGCCTGGACCAACTGGGCGATCACCGGGACACGGTTCCCGCCAGCGGACGCGAGCAGCATCATCGCCCGCCGGTAGCGCACCGAGCTTGTACTTCCCCGGCGCACGATCTGCTGCAGCTTCTGCCCCTCCTGGTCGGTCAGTCTGCGCACCCGCACAGGCTCGGCCACCACACCTCCAGCGATCAGAACGGACGTCACCGCCCATCCAACCGCTCCGATCGCCAACCCGGCGAACCTTCCCGGTCAGAGCACTAGCAGCGCCCGCGTGTACTCCTCTGTCTGCAACAGGCCGTTCACCACGTGGGTTTCGTACACGAATAGCTCGACGGCCTCGGCCTCCAACTTGGCCGCATCCTGGAAGAACGCCGGATACTGAGCCCGAGCCACCTCCTCCTTGCCCGCGCTCAACACCCCACCTGCGCCCAGCACTTCATCCGCCTGGTCGATGAACCTGGGCTGCGGAATACGTCTCGCCTGCTCGAACGACGCGATTGTCGAGGCCGAGTACCCGGTCAGGGACCCGAGCCCCGCGCGGTCCAGGCCCGCTCGCTCCCGGAACAGCTTCAACTGCCTCCCGAACACGCACAGCATGCCCGTCCCGACCTCGTACTCTTCCGGCTGCTGAACTTCGTCGTCCACGCCGCAGCTCCTCTCGTACAACCGCCCAGCCAGCCAACTTCGGGGCCTGGGAATCG
Organism: Streptomyces speibonae; assembly: GCA_000715605.1. Classification (GTDB taxonomy): domain Bacteria; phylum Actinomycetota; class Actinomycetes; order Streptomycetales; family Streptomycetaceae; genus Streptomyces; species Streptomyces speibonae. The sequence continues at coordinate 35,943 of KL568527.1, forward strand.
GTCACGCCCAACACCAGGTACAAGCGCACCAACGGCGTGTACAGCCCGTATCCGTCAGCGCATCGCTCCTGGTCAACGCTACGCAGAGTCCGACACCGTTGACCCTATGAAGTCAGCAACTCCCCCGAATGGGCATATGCAGCAGCACTCCGCGCTCGAACGCGAGTTCACTATGCGCTTCACGTCAACGCCGCGCGGTGCCCGCCTCGCTCGCAGACTCATCTCGCACCGCCTGAACGACTGGGGCCACCCGTACGCGACCACGGTCAACGAGACGCTCACCCTCATCACGGCGGAACTCGCCGCCAACGCCGTCCGCCACGGCCACGTCCCCGGCCGGGACTTCCACGTCCAGCTCACCCTGACCGAGGGCACCTTCCGTATCGAGGTGACCGACACCCGCGCTGAGAAACAGCCCCCGGCCGCCAGCCCTTCGGCGACCGACTCGCTGTCCGAGTCCGGCCGGGGCCTGCTTCTGGTCGCCGCCCTCGCGAACGACTGGGGCGTCAGCCCTCGCAAGGCCGCCCCAGGCAAGACCGTATGGGCGGAGCTGCACACGCGGACGAAGGGCCACCCGCTGACGCACCGGGTGGCCCCTGAACCGACGGATGTCGATCTACTCCTGGCTACTGCTTCACTGCTGCGCGACGACCTCGGGTCGCAGCCGGAGGACGCCAGCCACGGAGATCGTCGTCCGTGAGTCCGTGCTCGCCCTGCTTCTGCTGGCGGTAACCGGCGAAGAAGTCCGCCGGGGAGCCGCTGTAGAGCATGTCGAACTCGTTGTGCCACTGGTACAGCCACGGCTGGAGTTCCAGCAGGCCGGCGAGGAACGGCGTGATCTCCTCGGTGGACAGCGCGGTGTTGGTGAAGTACGTCGCCAGCGCCTGCGCTTGCTCCTGGTGGTCCCAGCCGGCCCAGCCGTACAGCTCAGGAGTGGCGGCGTTGGTCTGCCCGTAGGAGATGAACCGCTCCTTGGGCACGTCGAGCTTGCCTCGCGCCTTCCAATAGGAGGGGCGCAGAAAGTCGGCGGAGGTGTACTTCGGTGGCACGGGGATGGAGTCCCGGATCTTCCGCTTGGCCGACTCGTCGGGCGCAGCGTCCTCCTTGCGCTGGAGGTCCCACACCTCTTCCCAGTCGGCACGTTTCTTCAGTCCGGAGGGCTTGTAGCGCAGGGCGGAGAGGAACGGCACGTGCTCGTCGGTGATCAGCTCGGCGACGACCTTCGCCAGTTCCTTGCGGGGCGCGTAGAGCTTGGCGACGGAGACGAAGGCCTCGTCACGGGAGAGGGCGTCGGTGAGGCGGGCCAGGGCGAGGATGACGGGCTGGCCGTTCTCGTCGAACCACAGGTCGCGGTTCTCCATACGGTCGAGGAGCCAGAAGCGCAGGACCCTCTCCTGCAGGGCGTCCCAGCCCTCAGTGGCCCAGCGACGCTTGTACTCAGGCCGCTCGACCATGCCGATGGTGCGGTTTGACTCGATCGCGTCGATC
>KL568527.1:37634-41582 GCA_000715605.1 Streptomyces speibonae
CAGGCCGCTCGACCATGCCGATGGTGCGGTTTGACTCGATCGCGTCGATCCGCTTCTGGACAATCTCGCGGTAGAAGGCGGGCCAGTGGCCAGGGATCTCCGTGATGGGGGTGGAGTTGTGACGCTTGAACCACTCGTCGCTTGCCTCGCCTGCGGCGACGCGGCGGGCAAGGACGATCTCGAAGGCGCGCTCGCCGAGGGCGATTTCGGGGATGTTGGGGTCGTCGGGGTTTTCGGAGACGCGGAGGTCCTCGAAGTGGAGGTTGTAAAGGGAGTAAACCTGCCAGTCCAACTCCTCTTGGAGGGCGATCATGCGCGCACGAGTGGACTGCCAACGCAACTTAGACTCGCGGAGGGCTCCAACAGCGGGAACATCCTCCTCGGCGTTGGCATCCGGGCCGTTCGCCGCGAGTTGCCGGGAAAGGGTATCAAGAGCAACCGCAAGAGTGGTTGGATAAGCGACCGGGAGAGGGAATTCCTGAAGCTTGGTACCAGTAAACTCGAAGAATCGCTCCCAGTCATCACTGGTGAAGCCGCCCCCCTCTCCACGAATACCTTTATCATGACTGACTTGCTTTAGCCAGAACCCGGCAGTGGAGCTATTCAACACTCCGAGCAGCTGCAGGTATTGCTCCTCTGTCGCCCCCTCCTTCAGCTTTACTACAGTAGCCGAGTCTTTCGAAGGAATCACATCATGTTGCATGTAAAAATGATTATGAGTCGCCACCTTGGCAAACCCCAGCAACTTCTCAGCCGACAGGCGAGATCGGTATACCTCGCGCCATTCAAACCATGGAATTCCTCGTTCCAATAGACTGACGCTGAACTTTCTCCTGAGCTCCAGAACCCGACGCAGCGGCCACATAAACTTCAAGAGAGAGAGATTCTTTTCCTCTTCCGTGATCCTGTAGCCATCGCCATACGGAGTGACGAGCCAAGCCACACCCTGTAGCTCCCAGTCTCGGATCCTTGCACCGTCTGCAACTGGGGCTACTCTCACTCCGTGTTTCTTAAGGGCCCTCGTGGGCTCGACGCCAAACGCCTGATCCTCTCCGGTTACTACCGAGAGGCCTACTTCGTCTACTACGTCACGAAGTTTTCCCCCTGCAGCCCTCAGAACCTGCATAATTTCCACGGAAGCGCCACCTCCAGTAAGACTCCAGGGGTGCGTTTCCATTGCAGCGCGAGGCATGTCGACAGTGCCAATCCATGCACTTTCAGATTCAGCCTGATCGACCTGATTCAAAATCGCCTGCCACACCAATCCCGTGCTTGGATCTTCTGGAACTGAAGGTTCTCCTTGAATGCTGCGAACCGTTCGCACCGTTGCAGAACGGGCGCTTCGTTCAGATTTCCTACCAATGAGGATCACGGTAGGCGTCCCATGCCCAGGAATATAGGCACCGGAAGTGTCAACTACCTCAATCAGCTCGACTTGATCGCGAAAATAATTCTCAATCAGCTTCTTTCCAAATTCACGCTTCATGAAGGAATTGGCCGTGATTTGCCCGACCATACCGCATCCGAATCCCTGCGAATCTCCTCGTCTAGCCAACTCGAAGAAACGTTGCGCGAAGGGAACCGATAGGGAGTATTCGCGATGACAGGCATCATAAAGCTCTCGGTATAGATTCCCGAGATTTTTATCTTTTACCGTGATGTACGGAGGATTGCCTACCACAACGTGATAGCGACCCTTTTGCAGGATTGCCGGGTGCTCGTGCACGTCTTCCGTGGCGTATGCAAAGGAAGCCAACGGATCATCCGTCCCATCCTCGTCTCCACCCAACGTAAGCTCCAACTGCCGAGCCTTGATAAGCGAGTCCCCCACTGCCAGATGGATTGGCCACTCATATTTAGCAACCTCCCCCAGCGTCCGCACCCTGCTGGCCGCCATAGCCGCGACCAGCAGCCGGAACCGGGCGATGGCCACCGCGAACGGGTTGATGTCCACACCGTGCACCGAGTCCAGCGCAGCCCGCACCCGCTCATGCACGTCCTTCCCCGGCTGCCCCTCCCCCCACAGCCGCACCAACCGCCGAAACGCCCCCAGCACAAAGTGCCCCGACCCACACGTAGGGTCGATCACCTTCAGGCCCTCGTACCCAAACTCCCGCATCGCCGGGTTCATCGTCCGGTCGAGGATGAACTCCTCCACGAACTCCGGCGTCTGGAGCAGCGCGTACGTCTTCCGCGCAGCCTCGCTCAGGTCCTGGTACAGATCACCCAGGAACCGCGTGTCCCAGCCCTCCGTGCCGTCCTCGTTCAGCGGGTCGGTGAAGTCGTGAACGAGGACGCCCGCCTCATCCCGCTGCCGCCAGAACTCGACCAGCTCGCGCGCACCGTCGTGCGACAGCGGAACCTGGTACAGCGGGTTGTGCCGCTTGTCGAAGAGGAGGCGGCCGGCCTGGCCCTGGCCCAGCTCGTCGAAGGCCTTCTCCAGCCAGCCGCGGTAGGTCGGGTCGTCGTCCGACTCCACATACGCGTCGTACCGCGACTCCGCCAGCTCCCGTCGGTCCCCGTCCGGCCCCGTCAGGTACGGCTCCGGAATCAGCCGGTTGTCCTCGCAGAACCGCACGAACACAGTTCCCAGCACCCACGCCACCGCGACCTGCGTGACCCGCTCGTCCAGCCACGAGGTCCACGTCGCCGCCGTACGCCCCAGCTTGCGCGCCTGGTCGTACTCGGCCCGCAGCCGCGCGCCGACCTCACCGAGCGCCTTCACCTGCTTTCCGAGGTCGGCCTCGACCGCCTTGACCTGCTGCTTCAGGTCGTCCAACAGAGCCTTGCGGTCGATCACTTCGCGTCTCCCTCGACACCGCTTGCCACAACCTCGCCGGACCCGCGATGGCGGTTGCCCACCCACGTGTCCGGAAGCTGGATCCACTCCCCCAGGCCGGCCTGGTACGGCACCGCCACCTGCCCGAGCCGGGGCTCGCGCGAGGGGTCACTCTGCGGGACCAGGAGCCACAGCCCCCGCCCGCCCCGCCGGGCCGCCGACGCCAGCCGGTCCAGGACGCCCATCGCGTCGTACCGCGCGAACACCCCTGCCTCCGTCAACAGGACCGGCCCCGCACCACCGCCGCCACCGTTGCCCAGCAGCTCGGCGATCCGGGGCTCGACCGAGCCCCACGCCGTCCGCGCGTACTCCGCGAACCGCACCGCGCCCTTCGAACCCGGCTCGGCCGCGTCCGCCTTGAGCAGGGTCTCCCACGTCGGCTTCGTGCCCGGCGTAACCTGCCCGTGCAGCGCTTCCAGGAACAGCTCCGTCACCGAGACCGCTTCCGCTCCCAGCCGCTCGCTGCTCAGGCCGGCCACCGCTTCCCGTACCGACCGCTGCCCGACCGTGAGCACCCGGTAACCGTCCCTCCGGGCCGAGTCCAGCAGCCGTTCCTCCGCGCGCACCGCGCCCGCGAGCTGTGGGTCGTCCGCGTACCGCGTCACCGCACCCGTGCGGGTCGACTGCCGCCACGCGCCCGTCGTGAGGTAGCTGGAGGCTTCGTCCACCCGCGTCGGCAGGTAGCGCAGCGTGCCCGTGTCCTCGTGCGTACTGAGCGACACCTCGAAGCCCGCGTCGCGCAGGGCCTTCGTGAGCGGGCCCCCGGTCGGCAGTTCGCGGGTGGTGCCGCCTCGGCCGTCCGGGACGACCAGTTCGGGGAAGCGGGAGCGGACCCGTTCGTGCACGGCCGCGCCGGTCAGGCCGGGCTGCCGGCCTTCCGGAACGCCCTGGATCCAGCGGACGAGTCCGGCCTGGGTGAGGCGCAGCGCCCGCACGAGCGACAGGTCGCGTGGGTAGATCTCCAGGCGCGGGGTGGCGGCGGCGTTCACCGACGCCGCTGCCGCCAGTTCGACCATGCGCCGTTCGTCCCAGTCGACGGCTCCGGGCGGGACCGTCAGCGCGCCCAGTTCGGCCAGGACGGTCGCGGCCGTCGGCAGGGTGTCCAGCTC
>KL568527.1:41773-42300 GCA_000715605.1 Streptomyces speibonae
GTGTCCAGCTCGGCCAGCCGACCGGCCGTCTTGCCGAGCCGGGTCGCGTAGTCGAGCAGGCCGGGGGCGGTCGGGGTGTCCGGGGCGTCGTTCTCGCGCACGTCGAGGGCGAGGAGGCCGGCGCCCAGCGACTCGTCCGTGGCCTTGCGGTTCGGCTGGTGCTGGAACTCGGCCTCCTGGGGCACCAGTTGCTCGACCTCGACGACGGCCCGTACCGCCGCCAACGCCATCGCGCGCCGCTGCTCGCGCCCGGCGAGATGCGTACCGCGGCGCACGGCGAGGGCGTCGGCGATCTCCACGGCGGAGGCGACGCGCCCCATGCTCTCCAGCAGTTCGATGATCTCGTCGCGCAGGGCCTGGACGGCGGGCTCCGCCTTCCAGCGCTTGCGCTCGTCCTTGAGCATTTGCGGGATGCGGCCGTGGCTGAGGCCGAGCGCGTCGGCGACGTCCTTCTGCTTGGGCCATACGCCGATGTCCGGCAGGACGCCGTGCTCGTCGGGCAGGCGCAGCAGCAGCCGCACCATCTC
>KL568527.1:42517-57490 GCA_000715605.1 Streptomyces speibonae
GATGTGTATAAGAGACAGGAGGGTGGCGAGGGTGTCGAGGCTGACCGAGCGCAGGGTGCGGGCGGACAGCGCGCCCGCCGACTCGCCCGTCGCGAGCCGGCCGACGAGAGCGGACTCGGCGGCGGTGAGCTGCTCCAGCTCCTCCTTCGCCTCCGCCCGGCCCTTCGGCGTGAGTGGGGAGACGGGCGCCTCGCGCAGCCGTTCGCCCCATTCGCGCTGCCGCTGCTGGACCTCGTTGCGCGTCTTGGCGCCGAGGCCGGGGGCGTTGACGAGTTTGCGGCGGCTGTAGTCGAGGAGGTCGCCGACCGTCGTGATGCCCAGGCCGTAGAGGAAGGACTGGGCGGCGAGCGTGAGGCCGGAGACGGTCAGCGGGGTGTCGCGGGTGACCTCGGCGGCGAGGCGGTCGCGCTGCTGCTCGGCGGTCCCCGGCTCGGCGTCCGCGATCGCTGCCGCGGCGCCCTCCGCGGGGGCGGTCCCGTCGGCGGGGGCCGTGGAGCGGGTGCGGTGGCTGGAGGGGACGGTCTGCGAGGCGTCGAGGAAGACCTTGCGCCAGGCGTCCCGCATCGGCTTGAGCTCGGGGAACCGCTGGCCCGCGTCGCGGTGCAGGGCCTTGTGGAAGAAGGCGACGAGGCCGTCCCGTACGGCCGGGTCGAACGCCTCGGCCGCGATGGTCGGGTACGGCCACTCCTTCGGGTCGGTCATACGTGGCAGAACGCTGCCGTCGCCCCATTTGGGCAGCTCGCCGGAGGCCATCTGGTGCAGGGTGACGGCGACGGCGTACCGCTCGGCGTGGGAGTCGTAGGAGCCGCGCGTGATGACGTCGACGAAGGGGTCGAGGTAGCCGTCGGTGCCCGCGTCGGTGTTCTTCGCCGGGTAGCCGGCCAGCGAGAAGTCGATGAGGACCAGCTCGCGGGTGCGGTTGGGGCGGATGCGGACGGCGATGTTGTCCGGCTTGATGTCCCGGTGCCAGACACCCTCGCCCTCGAGGAAGTCGACGGCGCCGAAGAGGTAGTCGCCGTACGCCTCGAGCTGGTCGACCGGGAGACGGCCGTGTTCGCGGAGCTGGCGGGCGACGGTCTCCTCGCGGCGGCGCGGGCGGGTCGCGCCCTCGGCGCCCTGACCGTCGTCGTCGCGCTCGTCGCCGACGTACTCCAGGGCCAGGACGGTGCGGCCGGCGATGTGCAGCGGCTCGGGCTCGACGAGGCGGATGATGCCGGAGTGGGGGCGCAGGCGGCCCATGGCCTCGGCCTCGCGGACGAGGATCTCGCCGCGGCTGTCGGACAGGGCCACCTTCAGCACGGCCAGCGGGCGTGTCCTGCGAGCCTCCGCCTCCAGGTCGCGGACGAGGAAGGCACGGCTGGTGGAGCCGGTGCCGAGACGGCGGCGGACCTCCCACCGGCCGGCGAGCACGTCACCGGCTACGGCGTCCAGCGGGTCCTTGCCCGCGTCTGCCGCGGCCTCCTCCTCCGTGTGCCCGTCGAGGGCCACGGCGGGGGCGGTGAGGGAGTCCTCGACGACCTCCAGCAGCTCCAGGAACTCGTCGATGCTGGAAAGGCGCTGGCCGGGACGGTAGGCGGTGGCGGCCTGGACCAGGAAGTCCACGTCCTCGGAGAGTCCGTCCACCAGGGAGCTGGGGCGCAGGCCCTCGCCCGCCTCCAGACGGGCCAGGAGTTCGGCCTGGCTGGCGGCCGGGGCCTTGCCGGTGACGAGCAGGTAGGTGAGGACGCCGAGCCCGTACACGTCGAGGTAGACGGGGTCGGGGCTGAGGGCGGTGAGTTCCGGCGCGAGGTAGGCGTCGGCGTCGTCGGACAGGTGCAGGGCGGACAGGGCGGTCGGCGCGAACCGGGTCATGCCCTGGCCCTGGGAGGAGTCGCCGCTGCGCTGGGTGGCGATCTGCCAGTCGGAGATCTGCAGGTGCGGGGTGAGCCAGGCGGCCTCCTCCCCGACGGCCCGGCCCTTCCGGCCGCGCGGCCGGGGGACGACATGGACGGAGCGGGCGGCGAGCGCACGATGGTGGATGCGGCTGGCGTGCGCGGAGCGCATCGTCTCGGCGAGCTGGCGTACCAGCGCCATCCGGCCGAGGATGTCCAGCTTGTCGCCGTACCGGACCAGGTACTCGTCGAGCTTCAGGGTGTCCGGGTCGTAGTCGAAGATCAGCGCGGGGCCGGCGGCGTGCCCGGAGGGGAAGTACTGCTTGAGCTGGACGACGCCCGGGTGCTTGAACCTGCCCAGCACCGCGGCCTCGCGCCGGGCGGCGTTCTCGACGGACTGGCGCAGGGAGGCTTCGGAGCCGCGCTCGCTGAGGTAGATCCGTACGCGGGCGGCCTCGGGCAGGTCACTGTGGCGGGCGAGATAGTCCGCCCAGGTCTCTCCGGAGTCGAAGGACTTCCGCTCCAGCTCGTACGGGCCGACCTTGTACTGGGCGTCGCTCTTACGGATGCCGATCTTCTTCAGGGCAGCCGCGATCTCGTTGGAGCCGATCGCGGTGATGCGGCGCCGCTCGTCGCGCGGGGCCTGCTTGAGCATATCGACCAGCTCGTCGACGGTGTAGACGCCGTTCTGGTCGTGGGCGGGCAGCCGGACGCGAAGGCCGTCGTCGGTGAAGCAGACGGCCTCGGCGACCCAGACCCGCTTGGCGCCGGTCTGGGCGAGCAGGCTCGCCAGCTCCTTGGCCTTGCGGTTGACCAGGTGCAGCGGGTTGCCGTGGGTGCGGCGGCGTCCGCCGGGGGTGGTCTGGACCCAGGTGCCGTTCTCGGAGGTGACCGAGCCGTGCCAGTCCTTCAGCTCGATCATGAAGAGTCCGCCGGAGGAGACGACCAGCAGGTCGACCTCGCGGACGTGGCCGGTGTTCGCGGTGAAGGTGAAGTTGGACCAGGCCCGCCAGGGGGCGCCGTCCGGGAGCTTCTCCCGGATCGCTTCCAGGCCGCGGCGTTCGTGCTCGAACTCGGACTCGGTGACCGTGACCCACCGGCCTTCCCGCATGCCTGTTCCCCGCTCCTCGTGTCCCTCAAGGACCGCCGTTCCCCATGGCCAGACCCTCGCGGCAGATCCTAGTGGTTGCCTGTGACATGAAAAGAGGCGGTGAAGGACGGGACTATAGGACATACAGCCCGCATGGTCACAATGGAGTGCCACTCTCCACACAGCTGTGCGGACACCGCACCCGCATGCGGTCGTGCACGTGCCCGTGGCCGAAAACCGCGAGGGCTCAACGGTGGTGCACTACGGTCGCTTCCGCTGCGCACCTTCCCGGAGGGTACCTGCGGGTTCGGATACCGGTTCCCGGCTGTGGCTGACGAGTGGTTTCCGCTGCGTGCCGAGCACGCGGCGTGAGTGCGGATGCCCGGTGGGGCGATCCCTGCCATTCCCAGCTCACGCCAAGGAGTGGTCATCCATGAATCCCGTCGAGTACAAGCCTGCACGTCGTCACCGGCTTCGCGAGATCCTGGTCGACGTCGCCGCGGGAGCCGTCACCCAGCTCGTGGTGGCGGCCCTGATGGCGGCAGCACGCCTGTTCTTCTGAGCAGGCGCGTGGCGGGCCCGGAGAGCCCGCCACACCCCGTGCAGGCAGCGCGCGTCAGAACAGATACGAGTCGGGTGCTTGCGAGCCCTCGTTGCGGCGCTTCTTGCGCATGCGCCGCCCCCTGCGCGGCCGGGGCAGGTGCGGGACGCGTGCCTCCACCGGCAGGTTCTCCCAGGTGGGCCGCAGCCCGTCCACGCGGACCTCGCCGACCATCTCCTTCAGGTAGGCCCGGGTCTCCTCATCCGTCGAGTAGAGGACCGTCGCCCGGCTGGCCCGGGTCATCAGCACGTGGTAGGCGTGACGCACCAGCCGGGCGAAGTCATCGTCGTCCACGCTGCCGGCTCTCACCTTGGGGTCGAACGAACCGGGAACGGCGACGCGTTTGACACCGGTCTCCGGGTCCTTCCGCTCCTTTCCTCTGCGGAAAACCCACCGGCCGTCCCGGCGCACCATGTCCTCCCCCAGGATCACCCCGCACCAGTCCCACTCGAGGCCCTGAGCCGTGTACACACAACCGATCTGATCCAGCCCATTCTCGTGCACGGACCAGATCCTGGACGGCGGCGCCCCGTTCTCGCAGAACGCGCTGCTGTCCGCGTTCCACGGTCGGTGCCAGTCCCCGATCCGCACGTCGGCCTCCAGCCGCCGCTCCTTGCCGATCGGTTTCGTCCACGGCCAGCAGTACCCCGCGACCATACGGGCGGACGCCCCGGCCAGCGCTTCGGTGCGAATGACCCGTTCGAGTTCCTCCGGGCTGTCGGCGACCTCCACGTGCATCAGCCCGTCCGGCGTCCATTGCTCCGGTGCATCGTCCGTCACCCCGAGCACGGCGCGCACCCAGCGGATGTAGGCGTCGCTGCCGCCGCAGCGGAACTGTTCGCGGAGTGCGTACCGGGCGAGGGTGGCGTCGTGCCTTCTGGCCGCGTCCTCGATCAGTTCGACGGTGCCGACCTCGTTCGGCCGCACGCACTGGCCCTCGTCGAGGAAGAACACGGTCAGGCGGGATGCGTCGAAGAGTTCGTCCACCTGGGGTTTGGTGCCCTGGTCCTCGGGCTTCCAGAACCGGTTCGTCGAGCGGTCCCTCAGGCGGTGCGCCTCGTCGCAGATGAGCACGTCCAGGGGCGGGTCCGGCGGGGTGACGAAGTTGCTGAAGTAGGTGAAGCTCTCCTTGAACTCCCGGTCCCCGTAGCCGACGTGCTCCTGGATCGCGCCATTGAAGGCTCTGCTGCCGCTGGCGTACTTGACCGTGTGGCCGCTCGCCTCCAGCTCCGCCTTGATCTGGAGGCCGATGGCGCTCTTCCCCGTCCCCGCGCCGCCGGTGACCAGGAAGACCACGCGCCGCTCATCCGGTACGAGGGCCGGGTGCCGGGGATCCGGGAGCACCTTCGCCGCGGTGTCCAGAATCTGGTCGGCGACCGTCTTCTGCCTGCCGCGCAAGGTGAAGACCGTGTCTTCTCCCCGGGAGCGGATCATGGCGTCGAGCAGGGGGGTGTTGCGTAAGCCCATGTTCTGGAGCAATAACTCCGCCGCGGACGCGCCGCCCTCGGCGGCGAAGTGCTCCCGCAGATCGGAGAGCAGCTGCTTGCGCCGGTCGTTGGTGTAGACACGGGCGTAGACACCGGTCGGAGCGTCCACGTCGACCAAGGGCCGGACGGAAGCATCGGTGGCGTTGTGCAGGTAGGCGAACCCGCCGCATTCGTAGTCAAGGCCATGCAGAGGCCCCCTGCTGCCCGTGAACGCTTCGTAGTTGTCGCGCAGTTGCAGGGCGGGGTGCTTCTTCCTGCCCATCCCCGGTACGTGCACCAGTTCCGCGGTGGCCCGTTCCACTCGGGTGACCGTCGACCAGCGTTTCAGCTCGACCAGTTGGACGGACAGCCGCCTCTCGTGAGGATGATGGCCCACGAGCACCACGTCGATGAGTCTGGGGTCGCCGGTGCGCTCGGCCTCGTCGAGGGTGGCGGCGCACTCGACGATCATCTCCACCTTGCCGCGCCCGGCATCGACCAGGTCACCCGCGAGGTGGACAAGGCTCTCGGCCCATGCGGACCGTTCCGACAGCGAGGCGTCGGCGCCTCGGAAGTGCCGCCATCTGGCGGCCAGGTGGGGCACCATACGGCGCCGTGAGTTCAGGGCCAGCAGATCCTCCGCCGCCAGCCTCAGCAGGAGCATGGACACGAGGTGGTTCCCCCAGGGCACGAGTGACTCGTGCGGGTGGGGGCATGTCCTCGTGAGGAAGCCCGTCGGGCCGCGATCGGTATTCGGGATCTTAGGGAGGCGGCTGTCCCACGGACGACGTCGTCGGCGTGGTCGGCGCGAAGCGCGGCCATCATGGCTGGGATCGTGTGCTCCGTGGCGGAGAGTCGCCGCTCCGTCACATCCTGGCAGCCGGCTGCTCCGTACGACCGCCCGCCAGTTCCCGCAGCTTCTCCCGCGTCTCCTGGTCCGTCGAGTACACCATCGTGCCGACCATGCCCCGCGTCAGCAGCACCTTGTACGTGTTCCGGATCAGCCGGTCCACGTCGTCGTCCGGCGTGGACCTCTTGAACACCGGGTCCTTGGAAGCCGTCCGGTCCGTGACCCAGCGGTCGCCGCGCCAGAGCAGGTCGGGGCCGATGATGACACCGGACCAGTCGTACTCGAACCCCTGGGCGGTGTAGACGCAGCCGACCTGACCGAAGCCGGCCGGGTCGGTGGCCCACAGGGCCGCCGGGGGTGCCCCGGAGACGGAGCGGTCACCGCGCAGGTTCCAGGGGCGGGCCCAGTCGCCGATGACGACGTCGGGCGGCAGCGGTTCGCCCGGCTTGGGTTCCGGGGACCAGCGCCAGCAGTAACCCGCGGACATGCGGGCGCCGTAGCCCTGCGCGCGGCGGGCCTCGAGGAACGCCTCCATCTCCTGCGGACTGTCGGCGACCAGCAACTGCATGCGGCCGTCGGGCTCCCAGACGACCGGCCCTCCGGCCTCCAGGCCGAGCAACCGGACGACCCAGCGCAGGTACGCGTCGCTGCCGCCGCAGCGGAACTGGCTGTCCAGCGGGACGACGTGGCAGGGGAGGCCCCGCTGCGCCGCTGCAGCCTTGATGTCGGCCACGGTGCCCATCTCGCCGGGGCGTACCACCTGGTGCTCGTCGAGGAAGAAGACGGGGACGTAGGCGACGTCGATGAGTTCGTCGATCTGCGCGCGGCCGGTCCGCAGGGCGGCGCGGGTGTAGCGGTTGGCCGAGGTTTCCCGGATGCGGTGGGCCTCGTCACAGATCAGAGCGCCAAGGCTGTTCTTCTCGGCCGTCATGAAGCTGTTGAAGTACTTGAAGAGGTCCTGGACCTCCCGCTTGCGGGCACCGGCGACCTTCCGCATCGTCTTGGTGAAGGACTGGGAGCCGGTGGCGTGCAGTGCCGGAACGCCGCGTCGGTACAGCTCGCCGAGCAGTTGTAGGGCGATGACGCTCTTGCCGGTACCCGGGCCGCCCGTCACGATGACGACTTCCTTGCGGTCGGCGTGCTTGGCCTTCTGCACCGCGTTGAGCACCATGCGGTACGCGACCTGTTGTTCGTCGAGGAGCACGAACTGCGTGCGTTCCCGCACTTCTTCGGCGGCCACGGACATCAGCTGTTTCGACGGCACGGTGGCGCCGTCGCGCAGTTCGTCCGCCGCCTGTGCCCCCGGATGCTTGTCGCTGAGTTTCGCACGCAGGTGGTCGATGAACTCACCGCGGCGCTCCCCGGTGAAGAGCAGACCGTGACCGTCGCGCTCGATCTCGCGCAGCCCGGTCACGCCGAACTCGGTGGCGTTGTGCAGGAACGCCACTCCGCTGACCCGGTGGTCGTGTGCCGCCACCGCTCCGTTGAAGTTGACCAGGTACTCGCAGTACCGGCGCACCTGCTCGATCGGGTTGAGTACGGGGTGGGCGTAGGCATCGACGTGGCACAGGGTGGGGTCCTCCTCGTGCGGGAGGGCCTGGCTCCACTGCTTCAGCTCCACGACCACGTACGACGGCTCACCCGTGGCCGGATGCACTCCTGCGAGCACCACGTCGGCACGTTTGCTGTTCAGTGGGAGCGCGTACTCCAGCATCATCTCCACGTCGTCCAGTCCGGCGTCGTTGAGCGCGGCGGCCAGGACGGGAATGCTGCGCTCCCAGGAGCGGACCTCCGAGGTGCCTGGACGGTAGCCGTGCATGTGGACGAACTGGTCGGTGAGGTGCAGGAACAGCGAACCATCGAACGCCATGACGGCGACCGTTTTCGCGGACGCGCGGAACAGCAAGGACTTCCCCCAGGCAGCACGAAGCACTCGTGCGGGTGGGGGCATGTCCTTCGAGACTCCACCGGGGTGGAGCGGAAGCCCGTCGGGCCGCGTTGACGATGGCCCCGAGGGTACCTGGCGTCACCCGGCTGTGGCAGGTGACCTGGGACGAAGGCATGGGGTGGCGGCATGCCTCGTGGGGGCCGGGTTCGAGAGCCCGTCAGTCGTCCTGCACCTGGATCAGCACGACGAAGCGTTCGCCGTCGCTGCCGGCGACGAAGGTGTCCAGGGTGGCGCCGGTGACACCGCTGACGCTGCCGTCCTCGCGGTTGGACCACCAGCGGGCTCCGGGGCCGAGTGCGTCCACCGCGCGGCGGGCGAGCTCGGCGGCCTCCTCCCGGTCCCGGTACGTGTGCGTCGGCCAGAGCAGGCTCACCGAGGCGAGTTCCCCCATCAGCGCGGCCGCGTCCGGGGCGTCCAGGGGCACGAGCGACTCCTCGACCTGCCCGGCCGGCGCCGGGTCCGAGGAGGAATACCGGTGCCAGTACTCCTCGTGCAGGCGACGGACGAGGGCGTGGATCTCGGCGGCGACGGCGGAGGCGAGGGCCGGGGTGCCGGCCGGGGCGGCTGCGGGGAGGTGCCCGGCGCTCACGTACACGCTCATCTCGTGGGCCAGAGGCGCGATGGCGTCCGCCGGGGTGGGTCGCCTGGTGGGCTCGGGCCCGCCCTCCGGCGTCACGGCCCGGTCACCGGGAACAGCATGCACGTGCTGGTGGCGTGGGCGAGGACGCGGTCCGTCGCGTCGACGAGCTGGGCCTGGGCCAGCGCCGTGCTGCGGCCGCCGTGGACGATCGTGCCGATGGCGCGGACCCGGCCGGTGTCCACCGTGACGCGGCGCAGGAACTTCACGGTGAGGTCGAGCGACGTGTAGCCCATGCCCGGGGGCAGCGTGGACTGGACGGCGCAGCCCGCCGCCGAGTCGAGCAGGGTCGCGTAGACCCCGCCGTGCACGCTGCCGATCGGGTTGTAGTGCTCCTCGCCGGGGAGCATCGAGAAGACCGCGCGCCCCTTCTCCACCTCGTCGAGGCTGATGCCCAGCGCCGCGCTCACGGGCGGCGCGGGCAGGCGACCGGCCTGCAGCTCGCGCAGGAAGTCCAGCCCGGAGGCGTGTCCCACGGCGGCGGCCGACGGTGCGGGGTCCTGCCACTCGTATGTGCGCGTCCGTCCCACGGTCCAGCTCCTCCCCTTCTGACTTTCGAAAACGAAGCTAGCCGGGCGGGCAGCTGGCTGTCAATCGTGAAGCCAGGGTTCTACGATGGCGGTATGGAGTGGCTCGAGACCAGCACGGAGAACTGCCCGGTCCAGCTCACGCTCGGCGTGGTCGGCGAGAAGTGGACCCTGTTGATCCTGCGCGACGCCTGCAACGGCGTCCGCCGCTTCGACGAGTTCCGCCGCCACATCGGCCTCTCGGACGCCGTCCTCAGCGACCGCCTCCGGAAACTGACCGACGCGGGCATCCTGCGGACCGTGCCCTACCAGGAGCCCGGCAGCCGCGCGCGCCACGAGTACCGGGTGACGCGCAAGGGCTGGGACCTGTGGCCGGTCCTGGTGGCGCTCAAGCAGTGGGGCGAGACGCACATGGGTGACGGGGACGGACCGGTCCTCGACCTGCGGCACGAGGAGTGCGGGACCCCGGTCCGCGTGGTCGTCGAGTGCGAGCGCGGGCACACCGCGCTGTCCCCCGAACAGGTCACCGCGAAACCCGGACCCGGGGCCCGGCCACACGCCGCCTGAACCACGCGCGAGCGGACTTAAGGGTGCGGGTTTCGTGTCGCGTCCGCGAGGAATACGAGGGCGTCGGTGTGCGGGAGTTGGGCCGGGTCGAACGGGGCGTAGCCGAACCATGGGGATACGCGGAGCGGGGGGTGCTTGTCTGCGAGGGTGGCGGACAGGCGGGCGGGGTCGATGACGCAGCGGTCCTCGGGGAGGGCGTACAGGAGCCCTTCGAGGGTGTCGGGGGGCGGTGCCTCCACGCCCTGGTGGGGGATCGTGCCGAGCGCGGTGGCCAGGAAGGCGTACCGCTCTCCCAGGTGCGCGCTCACGAGGGTTCCGGCGCTCCACCACTCCAGGCGTGGATGGTCCCACATGGTCATCGAGCTCTTGTCCCGCTGGAGATGGCTGTTCTGGGCGTGGACCAGGACCGGGGTGCGCTCGGCGAGGGCGAGGAGGTTGCCGGACATCATCGCGTCCCGCGTGGCCAGCAGGCGCGTCATGCGGGCGGGTGAGGGGTCGGCCATCCAGAAGTGGTAGCGCAGCAGGCCGGTGGCGGTACGGCCGTACAGGCGCGCGCGGTCCCAGTCGTCCCGTGAGGTCGTCGCGAGGAGATGGGGCGTCTGTGTGCCGAGCAGCGCGACGAGGTCGTCGGCGAGCAGCCGCAGTTCGAGCGCCTCGGGCGAGCGGCCCACGGACCGGGAGGGGTCGGTCATCACGGCCTCGTCGGTCCACGCCTCGTCGGCGCCGAGGAGACGGTCGAGTGTGTCCGTGGTGCAGGGAAGCAGGTCCGGGTCGACGTGCGCGGCGAGGTAGTCGTGAAGGGCGGTCAGGGACTGCCTCGGGCTCGCGGCGCCGGTGATCTCCAGTGGGCCGTCCATGCCCGCGAAGCGGAGCCGCTCCGGCGCGGGGCGCCCCTCGTTGTACTCCCGCATCCAGCGGACGAGTGCGCGGTTGCCCTCCGACGCGCCCCAACCGTGACTGAATCCGCGCTCCATGACGTCGTCGAGGGCGCCGGTGCCGGTGGTGACGTACGCGTCCACGACCAGGCCCCGTACGCAGTCGGTCTCGAGCGCGATGGTGCGGTAGCCCTCCCGCTCCACCAGTTGACGGAAGAGTTCGTTGCGCAGGTGGAGCAGAGCGTCCTCGCCGTGGGTGGGCTCGCCGAGGGCCAGTACGCGCGGACGGGACGGGAGCAGCCCCATCACGGCCGCGGCGTCGACGGAACGGGCGATGTCCTTGATGTCGGTTGCCATGCTTCAACCGTATCGTTGAACTTTCGGTGGAGACTTGGGCGCGATAACGTCGGTCCCATGGGGCGAAACCTTCAAAGTTCCGGGAAGCTCAGGCCCGTCGACCTGGCACGACGCCACGGTCTGTCCACGCAGGCCGTGCGGAACTACGAGGAGGCCGGCATCCTCCCTCCCGCCGGCCGCACGGCCCACGGCTACCGCACCTACACGGAACTGCACGCGCGGGCGCTCGCCGCGTTCCTCGCCCTGGTGCCCGGGCACAGTCACCGGACGGCGACGGCGGTCATGCGGGCCGTGCACCGGGGTGCGACCGACGAGGCGCTGCGCCTGATCGACGAGAGCCACGCGCAGTTGCTCGAGGACCGGCGCACACTCCAGGCCGTGGAGAGCGCTCTGCGTGCCCTGTCCCCGGAGAGGCGGTCCGCGTCCGACACCTCCGCACCCCGCACCGGCCGTACGTTCATCGGCCCGCTCGCCGCGGAGCTGGGGGTGCGGCCGGCGACCCTGCGCAAGTGGGAGGCGGCCGGGCTCGTGCGCCCGCGCCGGGATCCGGTGACCGAGTACCGGGTCTACGACGACGCCGACGTACGCGACGCGCGGCTGGCGCATCAACTCCGGCGCGGTGGACACCTGTTGGAGCAGATCGCCCCGCTGATCGCGCAGGTGCGGGAGGCGGGCGGACTGGAACCGCTGGAGGACACGTTGCGCGAGTGGCACGGCCGGCTGTCCGCCCGGGGGCGGGCGATGCTGGCCGGGGCCGCGGAACTGGACACCTACCTCCGCGCCCGCGCACAAGCCGACGGCGACAGCGGTCGCTGAAAAGCGTTCGACAGACCGCCGTCCCCCTCGGTGTGATGGCTCCTGACCGCCCGCCGTACGGAGCGGGCCCGACCCGACCGCAGGAGCCGCCTTGGCCACCGCTGAAGCAGCGGACACCCTCCCCCACATCGACGCGGCGCTCGTCAGGCGCCTGGTCGACAGCCAGTTCCCGCAATGGGCCACACTGCCCCTGGAGTTGCTCGTCCCGGCCGGCTCCGACCATGTGATCTACCGCCTGGGCGACGAGCTGTCCGTCCGGCTGCCCCGTCACGCCGGAGCGATCGGACAGGCGCGCAAGGAGTCCCACTGGCTGCCCCGGCTCGCCCCGCACCTGCCCCTGACCATCCCGGCGCCGGTGGGCGTGGGCGAGCCGGACTTCGGCTACCCGTGGCCGTGGGCGGTGTCCCGGTGGCTGGAGGGGGAGGTGGCGACCGTCGAGACGCTGGCGGACTCGGCGCCGGCCACCGTGGAGCTGGCGGGGTTCCTGACCGCCCTGCAACGCTTCACGCTGCCCGAGAACGTGTCCGCCGGTGACCTCCCCGAGGAACTCACCGGCCGTCCGCTGTCCGACCGGGACCACGCGACCCGGGCGACGATCGAACGGCTCGCCGGTGTCTTCGACGCCCCGGCGATGACCGCACTGTGGGAGGAGGCGCTGAACGCCCCCGCGTGGAGCGGTCCCCCGGTCTGGTTCCACGGCGACTTCCACACCGGGAACCTGCTGACCCGCGACGGTCGCCTCAGCGCCGTCATCGACTTCGGCTCGCTCGGTGTCGGCGACCCGGCCCCCGACCTGATGATCGCCTTCACCCTGCTGACGCCCGCCAACCGCGCCGTCTTCCGCGACGCGCTGGGCGTCGACGAGGCGACCTGGCTGCGGGGACGCGGCTGGGCCCTGGCCACCGGCCTGAACGCGTACTCCTCCTACGCCGCCGTCAATCCGGTGATCGCCGCCCAGACCACGCGGCAGATCGGGGCGGCCCTGGCGGGGTGAGTCGAAGGGGCGTGTCACCCTCCACCCAGGCGACGCGTTGATGATGTCAACACGCACAACTTCTACACCCCCGTGAGCATTTCGTGTACGGTGATGCCCACTGACACACCTCAGGGGGGACCATGAGCGACTCGCAGCCGCCGCATTCCGTTCCATCGGAGTACGAACTCGCGGCATGGCGGTCCATCCAGCAGTTCAAGGGCCGCCCGCTGTCGCACGGGATGCAGAACGCCGGCGAGCGCATGGCCAAGGGCGTCGCACAGCTCGGGAAGCGTGCGGCACGGCAGCTGGAGAAGCATCCGCGGGCCGCGTCGGCGGTCGCGCGCGGCCAGGAGTTCGCCGCCAAGAGCGCTTCCAAGGTCGGCGCCGGCGCGCGCGTCGCCGCCGACGCCATGCCGGACTGGGGCGGCACCGCCGTGCAGTCCGTGAAGAAGACGGTGGGGCGGGTGTCGCGGGCGGGACTCTCTCCCCAGCGGGTGGTGGCGCTCCACAACAAGCGCGGCCACGACGTCACTTCGCTGTCCGACCTGCGCCGCCTCGACCTCGAACAGGTCGACGCGGTCCACGGCCGGGCGGCGAGCTGGTACTACCCCGCCGCCGCGGCGCTCTCCGGGGCGGGCTCGGCATTCGCCATCTCCGGCGGCGAGTTGGTCATCGCGGCCTCCGCCGGGGCCGCTGCGGCGCCCTCCGGGGGTGCGATCGCGGGTGCCTTCCTCGCCGACGCGGCCTTCGTCCTCGGACTGGCGTCCCGCGCCGTCGGGCAGGTATCGCTGGCCTACGGCTACGACCCCGAGGACCCCGCCGAGAAGCTCTTCGTGATGTCGGTCGTCAACGTCGGCACCGCCAGTACGGCCACGGCCAAGAACGCCGCGATGGCCGACCTCTCGAAGCTCACCCAGGCGCTCTTCAAGGGCAAGACCTGGGAGAAGCTGCACGAGACCCTCATCGCCAAGGTGTCCTCGGCATTCGCGAAGGCGTTCGAGTTCCGCCTCACCAAGAAGGGGCTCGGCAAGGCCGTACCCGCCCTGGGGATCGCCGTGGGCAGCACCCTGAACTGGGCCACCCTGGAAGGGATCATCGACGCGGCCGAGATGGCGTACCGGCGCCGCTTCCTCCTGGAGAAGTACCCGCACCTGGCCGATGAGGCACCCGGGGCGTCCACCGACACCGCCCCGGACGCCCCGGACGACGACCAGGACACGGACGCGGCGATCAGCGTCCTCGACCAACTCGCCGAGGCGGGCGGCCCCGACCTCCGCTGACGCGACGTCCCGTCCGCACGCGGTCCGCCGGCCCCGCGGCCGACGGATCCGCCGGGTTGCGTAACACCCCGGCGGTCAGGGCTGTTGAACTCCATGCCCCCGACAGGAGTCAGGGGGCCGGCCACCCCTGCCCCGAAGCGCACACCGAAGAACATGAGAGCACCTGTGAATCCGTACAGCACCCCTCCGTCTTCGTCCCGGCCCTGGTGGAGGACCACCCCCGCCCTGCTCGGTCTGCTGGCCCTGGTGGCCCTGCTCAGCGCGGTGAGCCTGGCGCTGGGCTTCCTCGTGATGATCGCTGCCATGGTGGCCGTGTGGGTGCTGCCCGCATGGCGCTGGTACGCCAGGCTCGGCGCCACGTTCGGCGCGTTCTTCCTGATGCTGATCAGTGCCGGCGTGAGCGGGCAGCTCGACGACAACGAGCCGGACGGGTCCGAGGTCACCGCACAGGACACGGCCGGCAGCGGCACCGAAGCCACCCCGTCCGCCGGCGCCGCGAAGGCACTCAAGCTCACCGACCACACGGGCAAGGCCCTCGACGAGGCGGAGAAGGACGCCCGTAAGGCCGGATTCACGCCCACGCGTCGTGACGCGTCGTCGGAGGGCCGCACGATCGTCGTGCGATCGGCGTGGACGGTCTGCTTCCAGGAGGCCGACACCACGGCGAAGTCGGTCGCGTTCGCCGCCGTGAAGGACGGCGAGCCCTGCCCGGCGAAGGTCGGCGGTCCGCTCCCCTGGCCGACGATGCCGGATGTCGAGGGCGACACCTACGACTCGGCGGTCAAGGCGCTGAAGAGCGCCGGCATCGACCTCGACAGCGTCGCGCTCGACGACGTCTACCTCGACATCGACGCCCCCACGGCCGAAGAGGCCGCCGAGGAGGGCGACGAGTGGCGGGTCTGCTTCCAACACCCCGACGCCGGCAGCGACGTCACCTCGACCACCGCGGTCCGCCTCGACCTGGGCCAGTGGACCGACGTCCATCTCGTCCAGGAGTGCCCGTCGGAGAAGGACACGACCTACAAGATCCCCGCCAACGACCCCGACTACGACGACGGCGGCGACACCACCGGCGACGACGCGTCATCGTCCGGCGGCGACACCACCGGCAG
>KL568527.1:57714-59083 GCA_000715605.1 Streptomyces speibonae
GGCAGCGACTCCTCGTCGTCCGGCAGCGGCGGTACCGGCGTCGGCACCGTGCACCCCGGCTCCTACTGCTCGCCGCCCGGCGCGACCGGCGTGACCAAGGCGGGAACCCCCATGATCTGCGGCCCGGGCTCCGACGGCCGCAACCGCTGGCACAAGCCATGAGGTGATGGCGGTCGATCACCTGCCACCACCGCCCAATGCATGCCCACGTACATCAGCAACGTGCGCAATTGTCCTACGTAATGCCGATCACCCCATGTGGTCGTCGTCTAGCATTGCGCGATCAATGAAGGAGATGTGAAGTTCCTGCCGCTTCGTTCATGTGGCAGGGGTGTGTGAAGCGCGCCGGCGTTCTGGTCGCCGTGTGCTCGGATCTTTGGAAAGTCCCGGCTTCACCGGGCAAGGGTGGGGAATGTTCACGGGGACACATCTCGACAAAGGGGTGACGGCGCGTCACCTCGAGGACGTGGCGCGGGATCCCGCGCTCGCCCCGCGTGCGGAGGAACTGCGCGCGCTGGCACAGGCACTCGAAGCCACCGACGGGGACGCCCTCGACGCCTGGGCCGATCTGGATCTGATGGGCCACTTCGCACGGCCCGAGAGCATCGCCGAGCCCGTGGACGTCCGTCGGGGGGCACGGCTGGACTCCGTACTGGACTGGGTGCTGGGCGCGTTGGTCTTCCTGCCCCTGCTGTTCACGTGGTTCGGGCTGTGGCAGGCGTCGAGTGCCTACGGGGCGCTCACCGGGGACGACCCCAAGGCGGCCGGGCGGCCGTTCCTGCAGCTGTGGCAGTCCGGGTTCGACGGGCATCTGAGTGAGACGTACCGCTTCGGTCATGTGGCCGTGGGGGGATGTCTGGCGTTGGTGATGCTGTTCGTTCTCACGGCCGTGCACGGCTACCGGCGTACCGGTGCCGACCGCCGCGAGGAGCAGGCGCGTGGCCGTGCTGCCGCGGCTCTGGCCCGGCTGGTTCCTGTGCTCACCCGCGCCCAACTCGCGCTCAACGAGCACCGGTTCGCCTCACCTCAGCGGTTCGCCGCCGAGCTCAACTCGGCGGCCGGGCGGCTGCAACGAATGCACACCAAGGCCATCACCACGCAGGAGGCGCTCACCCGGGCCGCCGAGATGGTGAGCGAGGCCGCGGACAAGGCGGAGCGGCGTCTGGCGCAGGCGGAGGCGTACGTACGGCCCGTCGAGCAGGTCGTGCTGCGGATCGAGGAGACCGTGCGGGACAGCGGTGCCGCCCTCCAGGCCGCCGTGCAGGCGCTGGACGCCCCGTTGACCCAGGCGGGCCGGCGGCTGGCCGACGCCGTCGACGGGCAGACCGGTGTCCTGGACAAGGCGTTGGAGGATCTGAAGGCGGCCGGC
>KL568527.1:59314-60007 GCA_000715605.1 Streptomyces speibonae
GACCGGCTGGAGACGGCCGTCGGCGACAACGGTGACCGGGTGCGCGGCGCGCTGTCCGACGCGGCCCGGCAGGTCGAGGACTCGCTGACCGTGCTGGCCGCCTCCCAACGGGGGTTCACCACCGGCGTCGAGGTGGCGGCGGACGTCAACGGCCGTTTGCTGAACGACCTGGGCGTGGTGGCGCACCGGACCGGTGAGGCCGCCGAGGCGTCTCGGGACGCGCTGCTCGGTATCGAGTCGCGCACCCGCGCCGTCCAGGAGGCGACGGACCGCTTCACGGAGGTCACGGACACCCTCGAACGGGCGCTGCGTGAGACGGAGGCCGCGCGGACCGAGGCGGAGGCGGCGCGCGCGGGTGCCGAGGCGGCGCAACGGCGCGCGGAGAGCGATCTGCGGCGGGCCGAGGCACTGCGGACCGGGATCGGACCGGCTCGGTGAGCCTTCCGCGGAGGCGTTTCCGGTTCACGCCGCTGCACCTGGCCGGGTGGCTCTTCGCCGACATGCTCCTCGTCCTCGCGCTGGTGTCCATGGGAGACCGCGGTGATCCGCTCGGCGCGCGTGCCGGTGCCGAACCCTCGGCCTCGCCGGCCGCCACTCGGCCACCTAAACCGAAACCGAGTCCGGCCCCGACGCCGACCGGACCGCGGTCGGTGGCGCGCAAGCCGGTGACGGTGCGTCTGGCCGCGGCGGCCG
>KL568527.1:60195-61430 GCA_000715605.1 Streptomyces speibonae
TGACACCCCACGCATGGTGGAGCAGCTCCGCGCCGCCACCACCCGGTACGAGGGGCGCGACGCGGCCTTCGTGCTGACCTTCGGCCAGGCACCGGAGCCCGGTGCCGGCCAGGCGTACGCGCGGGAGGTGAACGAGGCCCTGCGCGAAGCCCGGCCGGAGATGTTCACCGACGCGACGACCCGGGACTTCTGGAACGGCGGCCCCTCGGGCTCGGCCGACCTGGAGATCTACTTCTACACCCGTTGACGGCCACGCCGTCCCATCAGCTCAGGAGAACAGCCATGCAACTCCTCCCCTTCTACATGGTGTGCGACGAGTCCGGCTCCATGGCGGGGCCGGAAGGCGTCGGCACCATCAACGCGGCGTTGCCCGACCTGCACCACGAGATCAGCACCAACCCGAGTGTCGCGGACAAGACCCGGTTCGCCCTCATCGGCTTCTCCACCCAGGCCACCGTGTTGCAGCCCCTCGCCGACCTGAGCGAACTGACGCAGCTGCCGGCCCTGTCGGCGGGCGGCGTCACGTCCTTCGGTGCCGTCTTCCGGCTGCTCAAGGACACCATCGAGCAGGACGTCACGGCGCTGAAGGCGGAGGGCCACGACGTCTACCGGCCCGTGGTGTTCTTCCTCTCCGACGGCATCCCCACCGACGACGGCTGGCAGGCCGCGCTCAAGGACCTCAACTCCTTCCGGTACGCGCCGAAGATCATCGCGTTCGGGATCAGCGACGCCGACGCCGCGACGATCACCGAGGTGGCCAACTTCAAGGCGTTCCTCCAGCGGGACCAGTCCGTCTCGCCGGCCCTCGCCCTGCGGGAGTTCGCCTCCAGCCTGACCCGGTCCATCGTCAGCTCGGCGACCAGCATGGCCGCGCAGGGCGGGGACGGGTTCCAGTTGCAGGTCGACGAGCAGGTGCCCGGGTTCACCAGCCTCTCCCTGGACAAGCTGTGAGGGGCCCGGTGCAGTACGGAGGGGGAGTTCCGGAGCCGCACGAGGGTGCCCCTGACGCGGGCGCACGTACCCACGCCGACGCGTTGGACGCGCACCTGGCGGGTCTGCCCACCGGCATCGTCCAGGACACGCGTATGCCGCCGGGGACCGCGGGAACCGTGTCCCAGCCGTCGGCTCCGGCGACGGAACACTATCCCCCGGCCCCGACGGTCCCGGCGGCCCAAGCGGAACCGGCCGGACTTCCGCCGCGCGGGGAGCCCGCGCACTGTCTCTTATACACATCT
>KL568527.1:61634-64405 GCA_000715605.1 Streptomyces speibonae
CCATCAGAGATGTGTATAAGAGACAGGGCGATCACTTCGCGGCCCTCACCCCGGCCGTGCTGCTGGACGGTGCGCAGGTCGGCCGGCTGACCGTCCGGGCGGCCTCCATCCGCGGCGACTCCCACAACTGGGAGGGAAGCTGCCGCCAGGACTCCATGACGGTGACCCGCGTCGGTCCGCCCGATGCCGAACTGCTGTTGCTGGCGGTCGCCGACGGGGTGGGCTCGGCGGCCCGCTCGCACGAGGGCTCGTACCACGTCACCCACCGGGCGGCGCTCCATCTGGACCGGGAGGCGGAGAACATCCACGCGGCGCTGACCGCCCGGGACGAGGGTGAGCTGCGCGCCATCGCCAACAAGGCGATCGCCGGAGCGGTCAGCGATCTGCGCATCGGGCCGGAACACGCCACGACCCTGCACGTACTGCTGGTGCCGGTCGACACCGCCGTCCCCGGGCGCGTCCTGTTCAGCGTGGGTGACGGCGGGCTGTTCGTCCTGCGGGAGGGGCAGTGGCACGAGACCGGCCCGGTGGACGAGGGAAGCCTCCTGGACACCCGCACCGAGGCCCTCCCGCATGCGTACCGCAGCGTCAAGGCAAGGCTGCTGTACGGCGATCCCGGGCAGGTTCTCCTCCTGGGCACCGACGGCATCACCAACCCGCTCACGCAGAAGGACCCGGCGTTCGCCCGGCACCTCGCCCGGGCGTGGGGCGGGCCGGCCGTGCCGTCGCTGTCCGACTTCCTGTGGCAGGCGCAGACGCGGGTCAAGTCCTACGACGACGACCGGACCGTGATCTGTCTGTGGGAGGGGACGGAGTGAGCGCGGAGGACGGGGCCGACGTCGAACGGTCCACGCTCACCCTCGCGGAACGGGTGGGCAGCGGCGGCCAGGGGGACGTCCACGCGGTCACGGGCGGCCCGCTGCTGTTCAAGGAGTACAAGGAACCGTCCAAGGCCAACGGCACCGCCCTCGCGGATCTGGTCGCCCTGCGGCAGGGCCTCGGCGGGACGGACCGGGGACGCCTGGACGACCTCGCCGCCTGGCCGTTGTGCCGGGTGGTCGAGGGCGGCCGGGCGGTCGGGTTCCTCATGCGACGTGCTCCGGCGAACCTGACCTGGCGGACCGCCTCGGGGGCCACGAAGCTCCTGGAACTGCAGTACCTCATCCGGCCTCCGAAGGCGGCCTGGCAGGATGTCGTGCAGCCGGATCCGGACCAGCGCAGGGCGCTCGCGCTGGCCTGCGTCGAGGCCGTCGCCTGGTTCCACGGCGCCGGCCTCGTGATCGGTGACATCTCACAGGCCAACGTCCTGTGGTCCCTCTCCCCCGGGCCGACCGTGCACTTCCTCGACTGCGACGGTTTCCGCCGGGTGGGGCGCCCAGCTGTCCAGGCCCAGGCCGCCACCCCGGACTGGAGCGATCCGCTCGCCCCCTCCACGGACGCGACGGTGGACACCGACGCCTACAAGACGGCCCTGGTGGCGGGACGCGTCGTCGCCCAGGAGCCGTACGTGCTCCCGGGCCAGGATCTTCAGCCCGTTCCCGGCTGCCTGAACGACCGTCAGACCACGGCTGTGTGCGCGCTGTTCGCCCAGGCCGCCGGAGAACGCGGCACCCGGCCCCGGCCGGGCGAGTGGCAGACGGCGCTCGGTGACCGCGACGTCATCACCCTCACCGCGGCCACGCCTCGGCCCCGGCCGTCCGTCGACCACACGGTCCTGGACGGACCACGCGACAGGACGACGATCAGGCTGCGGGGGCCGGTGGAGTGAAGAGGGCGGCTCACCGGGGAGCCGCCCGTCCTCCGGCCGGTCACAGGCCCGCCCGCTCCAACAGCACCTGAAGCGCCTCCGGCTTCACCTTCTGGACCGACCGCACCTGTGCGAGCCCCAACTCGTCCCGGGTCACCGGGTTGCGGCACAGCGCCTGCGTCGCATCGGCGAGCAGACTCGCGCCGACCAGGTAGGAGACATCGGGGGCCTCCGGGTCGGCCCAGGGTTCCTTGTCCACCTCGGCCACCGCGGCGACCGCCGAGTCGGGGTGGGTGAAGAAGAACCAGAGGCGGTCTCCGTACTCCATGCGGTTGCGCCGGCTCAGCCAGAGGTCCAGCTCGGGCTCCTCCTGCGCCAGCCGTCGCATCGTCTCCTTGTCGGACGGTTCCCCGTCGAGCGTGTCCCTGTTCGGATTGAGAATGTATATCCAGTCCGCCACTGCTCCCCCTCGGTCGGCGTGTGCAGTCCGTCGCCGGTACGCATAACTCACAGAGCGCCCCGCCTGCTCTCACGGAGATCGTCAACGCTCACTGCGTGCCTGGTGATTCCGGTGCCGACAGTCTCCCACTCCCGGCAACGGGCGGGGACGCGGCCGGCACGGAGACCGCATCACGAGGAGGTCAGTCGTGGGGGCGTAGGGCGCCGGTGCTCAGGGCGTCGTGGGCCAGGGTGGTGATCTGGCGGGTGAGTTCCGTGACGCGGCGGGAGCGTTCCTCGAATTCCTTCAGGGCGCGGAACGCGGAGCCGTAGCGGCGCTGGGCGGTGATGTCCATCTGCGGAATGCGGGCGCCCTTGCTGTCCAGGCGGAAGGTGCCGCTGGCGCTGGTGGAGCGGCGGCTGTTGGCGGTGCTGTGGAGGAAGCCCTGGAGGAAGTCGGTGTCGAGCTGGTCGCTGGTCGAGACCGGCTCCGGGTCGCCGAATTCGACCAGCCCGGCACGGACCAGGTCGGCGACGCTGACGCTCGGCCCGTCCAGTGCGCCGGCCGGCTCGCCCGCGGTCAGCG
>KL568527.1:64644-66987 GCA_000715605.1 Streptomyces speibonae
CCAGCCAGTCCAGCTGCTCGGCCAGTTCCCGGCGCAGGGCCTCGTACTCGGCTCCGTAGTCGCGGTGGGACTCCGCCACGTAACGGCCGGGGGTGAGGTCGACGAGGTCGTCCAGCAGGTCGATCTGGGCGACCTCGGTGATCTGCTCGGGCCTCGGCTCCAGGGAGGCGTCCGGGTCGTCGGACGTCAGGTCGACCATGCGCACCGTGGCGGCCATGTCGTCCGGTGTCGGGGGCCGGCGCAGGTGCCACAGGTGCACGGGGAGGGAGTGCGCGGCGGCGGTGCCCGGAGCCAGCGCGGTGACCTGG
Organism: Streptomyces speibonae; assembly: GCA_000715605.1. Classification (GTDB taxonomy): domain Bacteria; phylum Actinomycetota; class Actinomycetes; order Streptomycetales; family Streptomycetaceae; genus Streptomyces; species Streptomyces speibonae. The sequence continues at coordinate 64,953 of KL568527.1, forward strand.
GTCAGGATGCCGCGGCGGACCAGCTCCGCGCGGATGCGGCGGCCGGCCTTGCGGTAGGCCACCGAGGCGGGCATGACCATGATCACACGGCCGCCGGGCGCGGTGTGGGCGTAGGCGTGCTGGAGCCAGGCCAGTTCGCCCTCCGCGCGGGACGGCGTGCCGAGTTCCCAGCGGGGGTCGAGGAGCAGTTCCTCCCGGCCCCAGTCGGTGTCGCTCACCGGCGGATCGCACACGACCAGGTCGGCCTTGACCTCGGGCCACCGGTCGGAGCGCAGGGAGTCGCCCTGTTCGACGTCGATGTGGGTCCGTCCGGTGAGATCGCCCCGTGCCTGGGCGAACCGGGCGCTGCGGGCGTCCGCTTCCTGGCCGTACCGGCGGACGCCCGGGGCGGAGCCCACGGCGAGGAGGAGGGTGCCGATGCCGCAGGCGGGGTCGAACAGTACGGCGTCGGCCGGCACCTCCCCGGCGAAGTGGCGGACGGCGCGGACCACTCGGGGCGAGGTGACCTGGTCGGAGCCGGCACGGCGTACGGAGTCCGTGAAGCGCTCGGCGAGGTCGTTCACCACCTCGGCGGGGGTATGCTCCGCCGCCAGGCGCCGGGCGAGGTCGAGGGCCTGCTCCGGGAGGGCGGGGGGCTGGTCGGCTCCCCGGGCGGTGAGGGTCTCGGCGACGTCGGCGAGGCCGCCGAGGATGTCGTCGCCGTAGGTGCCGCGCAGCACCTGCCACAGGTGCACCTCGTCGGTGACGTCCTGTCCCTTGCGCTGCTTGTCCAGCCAGGCCTGCACCTCGGCCAGGTCGAACAGCGGGCTGTGGGCCCCGCCGCCGGCCGGTGCCGGGAAGTCGTCGTACCGCCGTCTCCAGTTGGACACGGCGGCACGGGTGACACCTGCGATGCGGGCGATCTCGGAACCGGTTACCAACGGGTTCGTCGGCGCGGCCGGGGTCTGTGGCATGCGGCCACCGTACACAGCGCGACGCCGGGCGTTCAATAACGCATGGACGTTGACGGCGTCAACGGTGCCTCAGGCATCGATTTCCGGAAGCGGCGCCTCCATCGCGCGTGCGGGCCGGGCTCACGGGGGCCCGCGGGACTCAGCGGTGCACGCCGAGCGCGCCGAGCAGCATCGGGAGCGAGGCGTGCAGTTCGCGTTCCCAGTAGGGCCAGGCGTGTGTGCCGGGGCCGTAGAAGTGGGTGGTCAGGTGCTTCGCCCCGACCCGCCTCAGCTCCGTTGCCAGTGCGTGGTTCTGGCGGTTGAAGTCGGCCTCCAGGGCGCTGGTGCTGCCCGGCGCGTCCAGGGGGCCGGTGGTGCCGTCTCCGCAGGACAGGTAGACGGGGAGGTGCTTGAGGCGCTTGGCCAGGTGGAAGGGGTCGTGCGCCTGCCAGATGCGGCGCTGTGCGACCGGGTCGCCCCAGACGCGCAGGGGGTCGTCGCCCTGGCCCGCGAAGAAGCCCATGATGCGGTCGACCGACTCGTCGTTGAGCAGCGGGTGCGCGGAGCCGGAGTAGGCGGCGGTGGCCCGGAACATCCCGGGGTGGCGGGCGGCGTACAGCAGGGCGCCCTGGCCGCCCATCGACAGGCCGGCCACGACGCGGTCGCGGCCCGCACCCCAGTCGCGCTCGAGGAGGTGCCGCAGCTCCACGGTGTGGAAGGTCTCCCAGGCGGGGTCGCCGCCCCGGCCGTGGTTCCACCAGTCGCTGTACCAGCCGTTCCAGCCGGCCTCGGGCATGACCACGAGCACGTCGCGGAGGCTGTCGATGTCCGCGACGTCCGTCATGGCGGTCCAGGACGTGTAGTCGCCGCAGCAGCCGTGCAGGAGCCAGAAGGTCGGCCAGTGCTGCCGCCGGTCGGCCGGGTTCCAGCCGTCGGGGGTGAGGAGACGGACGTCGACCGTCCGGCCGCCCAGGGCCTGTGAGCGCACAGTCAGGTCCAGCTGGCGGTCGGCGACCTGGGTGACCGCGACGACCTCGGCGCCGTGCGGTCTGGTGGCACCGGGCTGCGTGGCACCGGGGGGCGTGGCGGGGGTGGCCGTGCCC
>KL568528.1:0-2896 GCA_000715605.1 Streptomyces speibonae
CCCCGTACTACGCCTGAACGCCCAGGGGTTTCCTCTCTTATCTCAAGAACCAACTGCACGCCGCGTTCGATAATTTCCCGCGAATACTTGCGCTGGGCGGGCAAGTGGTCATCATCTCCAGAATAAATCGTTTGGTCATGTCAGGCTGGCTCGACCTCTGAAACGGACGACCGGCTGACTGTAACGAACCGATTATGCACAGCTGTTCATGGCGGTCAAACGGGCACCGCTGTTCGGGTCGGAGGTGTGCCGGCACTAGATCATCCAAACCCCACTCTTCATTCCTTTGGCATGCACCTGCGCCAGTTGCGCGAGGCCCAAGGACTCACGCTCGAAGAGCTCGCCGATCGGAGCGCGATGAGCTTCCGGGGCATCGTCTACATCGAACACGGACGTCGAAACCCCAGCTTGATCACGATCCTCAACTTGGCGAAGGGGCTTCAGATCGCCCCATCGGTGCTCCTTAGCGTCTTCGATGACCCGGTCCAGTGAGGCTGGATGCAGCCAGCCCGTTCCTATGTCCGATGAATGCCCAGCCCCCTCTTGTGACCCTCCTTGCGGGCAGTGCCCCACCGCGCACATCTCCGCAACTGGGCTGAGCCGCGCCACTGATCCATGGGATCTTGGTACACCAGCCGCGGATCGGCGCCAGGGCTGGTGGGCCACTGGGGAGGGGCGGGGACCATGGAAACGTTCGACTTGAGCAGGCTCACGGACTTTGACTTCGAGGCCGTGTGTAAGGATCTCTTCGAGCTGGAGTTCGGCGTCCGGCTGGAGATCTTCACTCCTGGGCCGGACGGCGGCGTGGACCTGAGGCACCTCAAGGGTGACGACCCCGCCCTCATCGTGCAGTGCAAGCATTTCCACCGGTCTGGCCGGGCCAAGCTGCTGGCCCACATGCGAAAGGTGGAAGCTCCCAAGCTTAGCCAGCTCAAGCCGGGCCGGTATGTTCTCGCCACATCGGTGGAACTCAGCAGAGCTTCCAAGGACAAGCTCCACGAGCTGCTGAAGCCGTTCGTCCGGTCACCTGGCGACATTTACGGTAAGGACGATATAGATGCGCTCCTCCGTAAGCACGAGCAGGTGGTAAAGCGACACCTGAGACTCTGGCTGACGAGTGCATCGGTGCTGAACTCTCTCCTGTCCAAAAGCATCGTCACGCGCTCCCAGGCCCTGGCTGAGCAGGTCGACGAAACCCTGCGCACCTATGCTGATAATGGCAGCCACGCCGCGGCGCTGCGGCTCCTCGAAGACCGGCATGTATGCGTGGTCGCCGGGGCTCCGGGGGTGGGAAAGACGACGCTGAGCCACGTGCTGTGCGCCCACTACCTGAGCCACGGCTACGAACTCGTCGAGATCTCTGAAGACGCGGAAGAAGCCAACGCGCTGTGGAACCCCGGAGTGCCTCAGTTGTTCTACTACGACGACTTCCTGGGGCAGACCGCGATCGACGAGAAACTCGGAAAGAACGAGGACGGTCGGCTTATCTCTTTGATGCAGCGGGTGGCGAGCGCCCCCGACAAGCGATTCCTGCTCACAACGCGGGAGTATATCCTTGCGCAGGCGCAGGAACGGTATGAGCGCCTTGACAGGCACCGCTTCGCCATCCAGACGTGCGTGCTCGACGTGGCCGACTACACGTACGGGGTGAGGGCATCCATTCTCTACAACCACATCTCCGCATCAAAACTACCGGCCCGTATGAAGTCGGTCTTCACATCGCATGATGTCTATGGACCCATAGTCAGGCACGACAACTTCAACCCGCGCGTCATCGCCGCCACCTTGGCGGAGGCCGAAATGCTCGGGATCGCTACGAAAAGTATTGCGGCCGAGATGGTCGCCAACCTGGAAGACCCTGGTCGTGTGTGGGCTCACATCGTAAACCACCAGATAAATGCGTCAGACGTGCTCCTCCTGAAGACGATTCTCTCCTTTCTGCCTCGTGTCAGAATGGACACACTCGAGGATGTCTGGACCGCTTCGGGGGCTTCCGTCAGGGCTCTTCGGAGTTCGCTTAAAGTACTGGATGAAACGATGCTTAGAAGCGCCCGGCATGGCGAATTCGTCTTCGTGGAATTCCACAACCCGTCGGTGCGAGACTACATGCGGAACTTTATCTCTTCCGATCCTGCCGAAATGAAGGACTTCGTCGGCAGGATCCAGGTCTTCGAACAGGTCGAGTCACTGTGGTCCATGCTATCGTCCCGAAACGCTCGGCAGGTGCTGGAAGCCTTGAAGCGTTGTGGCCCGGAGTTGGAGACGGCGTTGGAGGTCGCCTTCCGGGCGGATGCCGTCGTACTGCTAGGTAATTACTCCCCAAACGACAATGCCCACCGCGCGTTGATCTACATGAAGCTGGGGGCTGCGGTGGGATCCGAAGTCGTTCACGACATCGGATGGCGAAGCATCAGTGAAGATGATGTTATCGGTGAAGCGTGGGATCAAGAGACAGTCGAAAATATCCTAGTTTATCTAGGGGAATCCAGCAATCCAAAACTCAGGGATTTTCTTCCCGCTGCGGTCGAACGGGCAGCCGAGTGGATAGTGGAATCAGATCTGTCGAACTGGCAGTCGTTGACTGATGCCCTGCGGTTCGCCTCGCTGCTCGCCGATTTTGGAGGTGACGACGATGCGCGTGAAACCATTTCAGATCGCATCGACGACTATGCGGAGTGGGCTTTGGACAGCTGGGCTGAGCGGGGTGAGGAATCGAGCTACCGACTGGATGAAATGAAGGAGATTTTCCGCTACTACGAAGACGGGGATGGTGATCGCTACCGATTCGATGAGGACGTGTACAACACGGCTCGGGCGTACGTGGAGGTTGCAGCCCCGCCCCGTGCTTCTCCGGCGAACAGGAGGCGCCTCCGTGTAGCCCGTCCGGGTTCCCCAG
>KL568528.1:3087-5086 GCA_000715605.1 Streptomyces speibonae
TTCTCCGGCGAACAGGAGGCGCCTCCGTGTAGCCCGTCCGGGTTCCCCAGAGAGAACCGAGATCGAGGAGGTCGCTCGCATGATGGCCACGCTCTCTCCCAACGCCAAGTGAATGCGGAGCGCTCCTTAGACGCTCGACGAGCCGCCGCAGTGCCGCCCATGCCGGCGTCTGCGCGCTGTCGCAAAGCCGACATCGGAGGCGGGCGTGATGGGATACTCCAGCCGCTTCAATCTCTGCGAATCGCGGAGATACCCTGTGCGGGCCGAGGCGTCTCGCGCATTGGTGGCTAATGAAGGCTTCCGTATCCAATCAGTCTCGATGTTGCTCAAGGTACCGGACCGCGGCTTGAAGCCGGTCGACGTCATCCTTGAAGTGCCCTAGAGCCAGGTTGCAGGCCCGGCATAGTAAGCCCCGTATCTTCCGGCTATTATGACAGTGATCGACATGAGGGCTCATGTTGCTGCTTCGTATCTCGAAAGGCTCTTGGCAGATCCAGCAGCGGTAGTCCTGCTCCTCGAGCATGGCCAGGTATCGATCATAGGGAAGACCATAGAGTCGGAGCATCGCCGACTTCTGATCCTTGAGCCACTTGCATGCTTTGCAGACCCGTGAGCCGTTCTCAACGAAGAACCCTACGTCGGTGTACGAATGACCGTTGTGGCAGTGCGTATCGGTGGCACGGTAGGGTTTCCTCGCATCCCGGAGGGGGTGTTCCGGGGAGTTACGCTTCTTCGACTCCCAGCCGCATTGCCTGCACTCCCAGGCATTGCGGTTCGCATGGAGATAGAGGTTTTCGTCGTTCAGATCATGACCGTTCGCGCAGTGGCTGGGGATCGTTGCCTCTCCAGGCTTCTGATACCGACGTATTTTTCCTGCTGAAGCATGGTTCGTGGCTACGCAACGCTTGTTTCCGCAGGCGCGCTTCAGGATTTGCCCTTTGGTCAGCTCCTCTTTATCGTTCTCGTAGAGCCATCTAGCGACCACGATCCTCTTCGACCCTCTGCCCTTCTCGGTATTCGGCTCGAACCAAATTGGATGGCCGTCCTTATTCAAGGATCCTTGCCAGATGAGACACCCGCTATCCCGTTGTCGTGTGTGATCAGCGATCACTGAAAGGCTTAAGGGTGAATTCTGATTGCCGGAATTGCTGGGCATCGGGAGTGGGATCCCCTTACGTTTGTACTTCTGGTAGCAGTGACTACACAGTCCTCTGCGGATGCCCTCTGACGTCTCCCTGCAGGCAACACAGAGGGTCTCTTTGGCCCGTTTGCGCATTACGGAAAAGTACACCTACGCTGCGGATGGCATACGTCATTCCGCATCCGGAATGGATGCGCGACAGCCCGCGGGGCTATCGGCTCGGTGCTGCCCTCGCCTGAGCCTGCGCCGCCCGACAGTAGCGAGCGTGCTCGTCGTGCTCGACGAGTGCATCGTCCCTCCGCACCTCAACCCCTGAGATCCGCATCAGGCTGACGCCATCGCTGGACGCAAGAACCCCCGGCCGGAGTTGCGCAGACCACCCCAGCCCGCCGAGGGTGGATGCCCTCGTCTGCGTTTGTGGCGGACGGCGGCGTCGAGGCGAAGACGCCACCGAGCGCTACCCCCTCTGGCAAGCCAGACCCTCGACCGGCTGATGCCAAGTAGCGCTGCGAAGTGGCAACTATCGCTGCGAGTCACAACCGCGGGCGGTTGTGCTGTGGCGCACTATTGCAAGCAGGTGCTTGCAATAGTTAGCGGGGTGGGGCAGGGTGGGGGTATGGCATCGCTCAACGTCGGCAATCTCGGTGAGTACCTGCGCGAGCAGCGGCGCAGTGCGCAGTTGTCGCTGCGGCAGCTCGCCGATGCCGCCGGGGTGTCCAATCCGTACCTCAGCCAGATCGAGCGCGGGCTGCGCAAGCCCAGTGCGGAGGTCTTGCAGCAGGTCGCCAAGGCGCTGCGGATCTCCGCCGAGACGCTCTACGTCCGGGCCGGCATCCTCGACGCCGAGCGCGGCCAGGA
>KL568528.1:5243-9191 GCA_000715605.1 Streptomyces speibonae
GAGACGCTCTACGTCCGGGCCGGCATCCTCGACGCCGAGCGCGGCCAGGACGAGGTGGAGACACGGGCCGCGCTGCTCGCCGACCCCACGCTGACCGAGCGTCAGAAGCAGGTGCTGCTCCAGATCTACGAGTCCTTCCGCAAGGAGAACGGGTTCGGCAGCACCGAGGACGAGACCGCCGACGCGAGTGACGGCGCGGTGGCCGCCGAGCACGGCGATGCCGTGATACGCCGGAGCCGTACGGCCGGCGGCAGTGACAAGGGTCCGCGGAGGACGGCCGGCTGAGCCGGACCAGGGCGCCGGCCACCCGCCGCGGACCACATGAGAACCCTCAGCCGAAACGAATCCGGGAGGACCATCACCATGGCCATCACCGACGACCTGCGCAAGACCTTCAGCGACCCGACCCCGTTCTACTTCGCCGCCGGCACCGCCGACCTCGCGCTGCAGCAGGCCCGGAAGGTGCCGGCCCTCGTGGAGCACCTGCGCGCCGAGGCCCCGGCCCGTATCGAGGCCGTGCGCAACACCGACCCCAAGGCCGTGCAGGAGCGGGCGACCGTCCGGGTCCGCGAGACCCAGGAGACGCTCCAGGCCAAGGTCGGTGAGATCATCGGCACGCTCGACACCGACCTGAAGAAGCTCGGCGAGAACGCCCAGGACATCGCGCTGCGCGGTGTCGGCATCGCCGCCGAGTACGCGGTCAAGGCGCGGGAGACCTACGAGAAGGTCGCCGAGCGCGGCGAGCAGACCGTGAAGACCTGGCGCGGCGAGGCCGCCGAGGGCATCGAGGACATCGCCGTGGCCGTCGAGCCGGCCCCCGAGCCGAAGCCCGCGCCCCGGCCCGAGCCGGTCGAGCCCAAGGCCGACAAGCCCGCCGACAAGCCCGCGGGCAGCCAGGCCGCCGCCGCGAAGAAGCCCGCCGCGGCCAAGAAGGCCCCCGCGCGCAAGACCACCGCGAAGAAGACGACCCCGCCCGCGAAGTAGTCGCCGGGTGGCGGCGACGGTGACGGGCCGGGCACTCTCGTGGTGCCCGGCCCGTTCTCCGGGTAGCCGACCGGAGGATGCCGACCGGTGGATGCGGGTACGGTGACCGGGTAAAGACGGCGTAATGGACGAGCCGAGTCGGGTGGTGGACGTAGTGCTGATGCAGGGCTTCGCGGGGTTCATGTGGCTGCTGAGCATGGCCCTGATCGTTTTCAGTGGCTTCGCGCTGATCGACGCCGCCACGCGTCGTGAGGACGCCTACCGCGCGGCGGACAAGAAGACCAAGCCGTTCTGGCTGATCATCCTGGCCCTGGCCTTCGTGGTGAACCTGATCTTCAACATTCTGTCGTTCCTGCCGATCATCGGCCTGATCGCGACCATCGTGTACATGGTGGACGTCCGCCCGGCCCTGCGCGGTCTGCCCGGCGGCGGCCGCGCCCGCAGGGGCTCCAGCAGCGACGGACCCTACGGTCCGTACAACGGCGGTCGCTGACGGGGGCGCCCGGCCCCGGTCAGGCCGTCCGGTCCAGCAGCAGTACCGCCACGTCGTCGGTCAGCTCGCCGCCGTTGAGGTCGCGCACCTCGTTCACGGCGGTGCGCAGCAGTGCCTCGCCGCTCAGGCCCTCGGAGAGCTGGCGGCGGATCATCTCCACCATGCCGTCCTGGCCGAGCCGCTCGCCGGTGTCGCCGACCCGGCCCTCGATCAGTCCGTCGGTGTAGAGCATCAGGCTCCACTCGGCGCCCAGCTCCACCCGCATCCGCGGCCAGCGGGCGCCCGGCAGCAGCCCGAGCGCCGGGCCGTTGTTGTCGTACGGCAGCAGCTGCGCCGGCATGCCCGGGCGGGCGAGCAGCGGTGACGGGTGGCCGGCCAGGCACAGGCCCGCGTGCCGGCCGTCCGGCGCGATGTCCACCGTGCACAGGGTCGCGAAGATCTCGTCGTCGGGGCGCTCGTGTTCCAGCACCTCCTGCAAGGTGCCGAGGAGCTGGTCCCCGGACAGCCCCGCCAGGGTCAGCGCGCGCCACGCGATGCGCAGTTCCACGCCGAGGGCGGCCTCGTCCGGGCCGTGTCCGCAGACGTCGCCGATCATGGCGTGCACGGTGCCGTCGGGGGTGCGTACGACGTCGTAGAAGTCGCCGCCGAGCAGGGCGCGCGAGCGGCCGGGGCGGTAGCGGGCGGCGAAGCGCAGCGGGGAGCCGTCCAGCAGAGGCGTCGGCAGCAGGCCGCGCTCCAGCCGGCGGTTCTCCTGGGCGCGCACCCGGCCCTCCGCGAGGCGCCGCTCGGCGGAGTCGGACCGCTTGCGCTCCACCGCGTAGCGGATCGCCCGGCTCAGCAGCCGGCCGTCCAGCTCGTCGCGGACGAGGTAGTCCTGGGCGCCCACCCGCACCGCCTCCGCGCCGCGCTCGGTGTCGTCGGCGCCGGTGAGGGCGAGGACGGCGTGCCGGGGAGCGAGCTCCAGGACGTGCTTGAGCACGGCGAGCTCGTCACCGTCGCCGGTGCGGCCCGGCGCGGGCAGGGCGAGGTCCAGCAGGATGCAGTGGACATCGTCGGTCAGCAGCCGCTCGGCCTCGGTGAGATTGCGGGCGGTGCGGACGCGAATGGGTTTGCCGGACTGGTCGAGCAGGTCCGGCACGATCGGTGACCCGCCGGGATCGTCCTGGATCAGCAGCAGGGTGAGGTTGGTGTGGGCGGCCGTCTCGGACCGGTCCGGCGCGGTGCCGGACAGGACCGCGGTGCTGCTCTCGACCGGGGCCGCGGTGTGCGGGGCCGCCGTCCTGGCCTCCGTGGAGTCCAGGGCGGAGCCTTTGCGCTGTGCAGCGGCCGGAGCCTGACCACCTTCCGCGGCCGGGATCGCTCTCTGCCGCGGTACGGGTGCGGGCATTTTTCCGGGTTCCTTCCCTCCCCCCGAGGGCATGGTGGGGGCGACGGATCTCGGCCCTGTCCCCGGCTCCACCTCGGTGTGCGAGCAGGGGATGCCCCTTCGAACGGGGACCTTAGCGGTTGACGGCGCCGCAGCGGAATGGTGGAAACCACGCCGCCGCGCTCTCGGCCATTGTCATATGCCGCGTTTGCCAACGCAGTTGGACAGGCCGGGTGTGCTGCGGGAATGACGAACGTCACGTCCCCAGGGGGTTTGCTCGCAAGATCCACGTGCAGTGGGTCACGTGGCCTGTGTCACCGGGGCGTTGGGCACACCCGCGCGGGGTGCCCCGCCGTTCAGTCCGTGTCCGGGTGCGTGTCCGCGTCCGGGCGTACGACCCCCAGGATCGGCATCGATCCGGCCCCCGCGAGCGTGATGGACCGCCCGGGGCGCGGGGCGTGCACCATGATGCCGTCGCCCAGGTACATGCCGACGTGGGTGGCGTCCTTGAAGTAGATGATGAGGTCACCGGGCCGCATGTCCTCGATCTCCACGCGCTCCAGCTGCTTCCACTGCTCCTGCGAGGTGCGCGGTATGGTCCGCCCGGCCGATATCCAGGCCTGTGAGGTGAGCCCGGAGCAGTCGTACGCCTTCGGCCCCTCCGCGCCCCACTGGTACGGCTTCCCGATCTGCGCGGTGGCGTACGCGACGGCCTTCTTGCCCTGCTCCGTCGCCTTGCCGTCGATGTCGTCGAGGACGCCGGAGCTGAGCCAGCCGGCCTGGGCCTGGTCGGCGGCGCGCCGCTCCATCCGGGCCAGGCGCTGCTTCTCCTCTTCCTTCAGCTCGGACTCGAGCTTCTCGGCCGCCTTGATCTGCTTCTCGATCTTCTTCTGGGACTTGGCCTTGGCCTTGCGGACCGTTTCCAGTTCCTTGAACTGGGTCTCCGCGTCCTGGGCGTACTGCTCCAAGTCCTGCTGGGTGCGGGACATTTCCCGCAGCAGCCCCTTGGTGGCGTGCTCGCCCTGCCGTACCCGGCCCGCGCCGTCGAGGAACTCCTGCGGGCTGTCGCTCAGCATGAGGTGGGCCTCGGGCGGCAGCCCGCCGC
>KL568528.1:9426-10401 GCA_000715605.1 Streptomyces speibonae
GTACTGGGCGGCGGCCGCGGAGCCCGCGCGCTCCTTGAGCTCGTCCAGTCGCTCACGGCCCTTGACGATCTTCTCCGCCAGCCGCACGATCTCGGCGGACTGCTTCTTCGCCTTCTCCTCCGCGGCGTTGTACTCCTCGGTGGCGACGGCCGCCGCGCGGTAGAGCTTGTCGAGCTTCTTGCGGACGGCTTCGAGTTCCTCGTCGGGGCCGTCTACGACGGTGACGCTCGCGGTCGTGCCCGGGGGCGGCGGGGGAGTGGGAGCCGCGAACGCCGTACCGGGCAGCGCCAGTACGGTCACCGCGCAGACCACGGTCACGGCCGCCGCGAGCATTCCGCGCCTGCCCGTCCCCATGAGGCCACCCCCGCTTGATTAACCGTCAGTAACAAATGGTCGCCGGGGGGATGCTGCCATGCCGCGGCGCGAAACGACAGAGGGAGTCCTTCCCGCCCCTCCCGCCCGTGCAATCCCCGGCGCGACGATCGCCCCACCGATGTGACGAACAACTCACGGAGATCGTTCCTCCGGCGCGGACGCCAGGGCCGCCGGCCGGTCCGGTGCGGCCGCCGCCACGGGCCCGACGGGTTCCGCGCGGGGCGTCATGGCCCGCGGTTCCTCTCGGGCGGGTGTCATGGTCCCGGGCCCTTCCCGCGCGGTGTCGCGGTTGCCGGCCGGTCCGGTGCGGGCGTCACGGGCCCCGGTGAAAACCGTGCGGGTGTCACGCTCGTGGTTCCTGCCGTGCGGGGCGCCATGGCTCGTGGTTCCTGCCGCGCGGGTGTTCGTGGTTCCTCTCGGGCGGGTGTCATGCCCCCGGAGCCTGCCCGCGCGGTGTCGCAGTTGCCGGCCGGTCCGGTGCGGGCGTCACGGCTGCTGGTCGGCGTCGGCCGGGCGTTACGGCCCGGGTCCCTCCCGCGCGGTGTCACGGCTGCCGGTCGGTTCCAGGCGGGCGTCACAGCCACTGGGCGACCCCGGCCG
>KL568528.1:10601-11733 GCA_000715605.1 Streptomyces speibonae
CCGCCACTCCCGCGCGCGCAACGCGGCTCCCGCCAGTCCCGCGCGGACGCGCCCCCGTCACCCCCGCGGCGCCAACGCCCCCCACCGCGCCGTGACTTCGCCCTGGCGCCACCGCGACGGGCCGTCCGTCACCGGCCAGTCGGCCGTGAGGTCCCGTACCGTCCGGATCCAGCGTTGCCGGGCGCCGTAGGAGGCGTAGGGCGCGGCGGCGGCCCAGGCGCGGTCGAAGTCGCGCAGGAAGGCGTGCACCGGCTCACCGGGGACGTTGCGGTGGATGAGCGCTTTCGGCAGGCGCTCGGCCAGGTCGGACGGGCGCTCCAGGGAGCCGAGCCGGGTCGCGAAGGTCACGGTGCGCGGCCCCTCCGGACCGAGCGCCACCCACACGTGCCGGCGTCCGATCTCGTCACACGTGCCTTCGACCAGCAGCCCGCCGCGCGACCCCGTCACCGGGTCGGCCGGCGCGAGCCGCGCGCACAGCCGGCGCCACACGGCGGCGACCTCCGCCTCGTCGTACTGGCGCAGCACGTTCGCCGCGCGGATGAGCACCGGCCGCCCCGGGACCGGGACCTCGAAGCCGCCGTGCCGGAAGACCAGTCCCTCGCGCTCGTACGGCCGTGCCGCAGCGACCCGGGCCGGGTCGATCTCGACGCCCGTCACGTGGGCGCGGGGTGCCACCGAGCGCAGCCGGTGCAGCAGCTCGACAGCCGTCCAGGGCGCCGCGCCGTAGCCGAGGTCGACGGCGGCGGAGTGCTCCGCGCGACGCAGTTCCGCGCCGTGCGTGACCGCGATCCAGCGGTCCATGCGGCGCAGCCGGTTGGGGTTGGTGGTGCCGCGCGTCACGGTGCCCAGAGGGCGTGGGGCGCGGACTGTCATACGTCCGAGTATGCGGGTACCCGCGACAGCGTCCCCACGTGGGGGACGTATCCCGGTCTCGAACGGTTGAGCGACAGTCGGTAATGATTCGGCAAAGACCGTGGCCCGGGACGCCGACCGGAAATGGGAACCGAGCCTTCCGGTGTTGAGGTCACCGAGGGCCGCACCACCCTCCGCCAGGCATGCCCACAGCGAGGAGGAACGCCACGTGAGCCAGTACATCGCGAGGCTCGGCCGGCGCTCCCCCGCCGCACCGCCC
>KL568528.1:11958-12815 GCA_000715605.1 Streptomyces speibonae
GCGCTCCCCCGCCGCACCGCCGCGGCTGCGCCTGCACCGCAGGCCGCGCCGCGTGGCGATGCTCACCGTGCACACCTCCCCGCTCCACCAGCCGGGGACCGGCGACGCGGGCGGCATGAACGTCTACATCGTGGAGCTCGCGCAGCGCCTCGCCGCGATCAACATCGAGGTCGAGATCTTCACCCGCGCGACCGCGGCCTCCCTCCCGCCCACCGTGGAGCTCGCCCCCGGCGTCCTGGTCCGGCACGTCGACGCCGGCCCCTACGAGGGGCTGGCCAAGGATGACCTCCCCGCCCAGCTGTGCGCCTTCACCCACGGGGTGATGCAGGCCTGGGCCGGCCACCGCCCCGGCCACTACGACCTGGTCCACACCCACTACTGGCTCTCCGGCCACGTCGGCTGGCTCGCCGCCCAGCGCTGGGGCGTCCCCCTGGTGCACGCCATGCACACCATGGCCAAGGTCAAGAACGCCAACCTCGCCGACGGCGACACCCCCGAGCCCGCCGCCCGCGTCATCGGCGAGACCCAGATCGTCTCCGCCGCCGACCGGCTGATCGCCAACACCTCCGAAGAGGCCGGCGAACTCGTGGAGCACTACGCTGCCGACCCCGGCAAGGTCGCCGTCGTCCACCCCGGCGTGAACCTGGCCCGCTTCCGTCCCGCCGACGGCCGCGCCGCCGCGCGGGCGCGCCTCGGTCTCCCCGAGGACGCCCTGATCCCCCTCTTCGCGGGGCGCATCCAGCCCCTCAAGGCCCCCGACGTCCTGCTCCGCGCGGTGGCCGTCCTCCTCGACCAGCGCCCCGAGCTGCGCGGCCGCATCTGCGTCCCCGTGGTCGGCGGCCCCAGCGGCAGCGGCC
>KL568528.1:13045-13439 GCA_000715605.1 Streptomyces speibonae
GCCGGAGGGCCTGCAGAAGCTCGCCGCGCGGCTCGGCATCGCCGACGTCGTCCGCTTCCACCCGCCCGTCGGACAGGAGCAGCTCGCGGACTGGTTCCGCGCGGCGTCCGTCCTCGTCATGCCCTCCTACAGCGAGTCCTTCGGTCTGGCCGCCATAGAGGCGCAGGCCTCCGGCACCCCGGTGCTCGCCGCCGCGGTCGGCGGCCTGCCCGTCGCCGTACGGGACGGGCACACCGGCTTCCTCGTCCAGGGCCACGACCCCGCCGCGTACGCGCGCGTGCTGCGCGACTTCGCCGACCACCCGCCCCTCGCCGCCCGCATGGGCGCGGCCGCCGCCCGGCACGCCCAGTCCTTCGGCTGGGACACCGCGGTCGCCGCCACGGCTGACGTCTAC
>KL568528.1:13643-21879 GCA_000715605.1 Streptomyces speibonae
CGTCTACACGGCCGCGACCCAGGCCCACCGCCGTCACGTACGCTCGCACCATGGCTGACAAAGCGGCGGAGGCGGCGCAGGTCGTCGAGGGTGTGCTGAAGGACGCGGAACTGGAGTGGGAGAGCCCCGCCCCGGGGTCGTACGTGGTGAAGCTCCCCGGCACCCGCAAGCTCTCCACGACCGTCTCCCTGATCGCCGGGCGGCACACGCTCTCCCTGAACGCCTTCGTCATCCGCCACCCCGACGAGAACGAGGGCGGAGTCCACCGCTGGCTGCTCGAGCGCAACCTCAAGCTCTTCGGCGTGAGTTACGCCGTCGACCCGCTCGGCGACATCTACGTCACCGGCCGGCTGCCCCTCTCCGCGGTCACCGCGGAGGAGATCGACCGCCTCCTCGGCCAGGTCCTCGAAGCCGCCGACGGCAGCTTCAACACGCTCCTGGAGCTCGGCTTCGCCTCCGCGATCCGCAAGGAGTACGCCTGGCGGGTGTCACGCGGCGAGTCCACCCGCAACCTGGACGCGTTCACCCACCTGCTGGAGCGCCCGTCGCCCGGTAGCGTCCCGGAGTGACGCCCACGAGTTTCCGGAAGTGCCGGGTCAGATGCGCCTGGTCGTAGAACCCCGTGGCGACCGCCACCTCGCTCGGTGACCGCCCCGCCAGCAGCAGCCGCCGCGCCCGCCCCACCCGCCGGGACATCAGATACTGGTGCGGCGCGATGCCGTACGCCCCGCTGAACGCCCGTACCAGGTGCGCGGGGTGCGCGGAGAGCAGCGCGCCCGCCTCCTCCAGGGTGAGCCCCTCGACCACCCGCGCGTCCAGCAGCTCCCGCAGCCGCCGCGCGAGCACGGGGTCCCGCCGGACCGCTCCGGCGCCGTCGCGCGAGCGCAGATGCTCCCGCAGCCGCTCCCCGACGAGCGTCAGCCGGCTCTCGGCCTCCAGTTCGTCGCCGGGCCGCACCAGCGCGGAGTGCACCTGCCCCACGCGCCGCCGCAGCAGCGGGTCCCGCAGATCGGGCCGGTCGACGGCGGCCCCGATCAGATCGTCCCCGAGCCGGCCGGTGTCCAGGTACAGCACCCGCTTGCGGAAGCCGCCGGCGGTGGCGGGGGCACCGTTGTGGGGGACGTGCGGCGGCAGCAGCGTCACCGTGTCGTGCGGGGTGCCGTGCTCGTGCCGGTCCAGGTCGTACCGTACGGCGCCGTCGTCGACGATGAGCAGCGTCCAGGCGTCGTGGACGTGCATCGGGTAGGCGTACTCGGTGAAACGGGCGTGGAACACCTCGACGACGCCCGGTACCCGGGGCCGCCAGGCGGAGACCGTCGCCCCGGACGCTGCCTGGGAGGGCATGCAAACAACGTACAAGACGGCGCGGCGGCCGGACCGGCAGTCTCACTCCATGACCACCAGCACCCGCTTCGACACGAAGATCGCCGTCCTGCTGCGCGAGGACCTGGAGACCTGGCAGCGCCTCAACGTCACCGCGTTCCTGGTCAGCGGCCTGAGCACGCAGTTCCCCGAGCTGATCGGGGAACCGTACGAGGACGCGGACGGTGTGCCGTACCTGCCGATGTTCCGCCAGCCGGTCCTGGTCTTCCAGGGCTCGAAGGAAATCCTCGGGACGGCCCACACGCGGGCGCTCACCCGGGCCCTGCCCCGCGCGGTCTTCACCGGCGACCTGTTCGCCACGGGCCACGACGAGGCCAACCGCGCGGCGGTCCGCGCCGTCGGCACGAGGGACCTGGACCTGGTCGGCCTGGCCGTCCACGGCCCGAGGAACGCGGTCGACAAGGTCCTGAAGGGGGCCAGGATGCACCCGTGAGACGCTGACGGCATGACCGAGCCCGGCGGCCGCCCCCTCCTCTTCCTGGACGTGGACGGCCCGCTGATCCCCTTCGGCTCCGGCGCACCACCCGCGCGGGGGCCGCTCACGGACGCCGGGCACCCCCTGCTGGGCCGCCTCGACCTCACCGTGGGCGCCCGCCTGCTCGCCCTCCCCTGCGAGCTTGTGTGGGCGACGACCTGGCAGCACGAGGCCAACGACACGATCGCCCCGCGCCTCGGCCTGCCCCGCCTGCCGGTCGTGCCCTGGCCGGAGCAGGACGACGGCACCCCCGCGCCCCGCGGCCTCCACTGGAAGACCCGCCACCTGTCCGCGTGGGCCGGCCCCCGCCCGTTCGTCTGGCTGGACGACGAGATCGGCGCGACGGACCGCACCTGGACCGAAGCCGCCCACCCGGCCCCGGCCCTGCTGCACCGGGTGGACCCGACGAAGGGCCTGACGGAGGCGGACCTCGAGGCGGTACGGGCGTGGCTTGACCGTGCGGCTTTGTTCCGCCCCGGTCAGTCCGGCAGGGGGATGGTCGTCGACTTGCCCGGCTGGACGCCCTCCGGCGGGTAGTCGCAGTCGATGCTGGTGACCTCGCGGTCGCGGTCCTCGGCGTCGTCGATCACCACGCCCGTGCAGGCGCGGCCGTGCTCATCGGTCCACGTGATGATGTCCGTCTTGTCGGCACACCCCGTGAGCAGCAGCGCGCCCAGCACCACCGACGCGGCGAGTCCGGCCTTTCGCGGTCCTGTCATGGCGTCCCCCGTGACAACGGCCGTACGACGCACACCTGTACGCCTGCTTCAGCGATACCCAGCGAACGGCCGGCGGAATCAGCGGGTGCAGACCACGCTGATCAGTGTGAAGGAGGCGTAGAACGGCCCTTCGGACAGTCCGGCGAACCAGTCACGGCCGCGCGCCGCGTCGATGTCCCCCGCGTCGATGGCCTTGTGCAGATTGCGGCCCAGCCCGAGGGTGTGGTCCGCCTCCGTGACGTCACGGAAGACGGGTGTCGTGGCGCTCACGTCCGCCACGCGGAAGCCGGCCCGCTCGGCGAGCCGCGCGAGGCGGCGGCCGATCGTCGCGTGACGCACCGCCACCCCGGTGGTGTACTGCGTGAAGGCCCGGCTCGTCTCCAGGTCCTCGGAGTCGACGATCAGCGTGTCCCAGTCGGGTTCCGCGAGCCCGACGCGCGCGCCCGCGCGGGTGACGCGGTGCAGTTCCGCGAGTACGGCGGCGGGGTCGGCGACGTGCATCAGCACACGGTCGATTTTGGCGCGGTCCACGCTGGCCGTGTCGACGGGCAGTTGGTGCGCGTCCCCCTCACGGACCTCCACCCGCCGCAGCTCCGCCGTACGCGCCCGGGCCCGCGCCAGCATCGCCTCGTCCCGGTCCACGCCGATCACGGTGCCGGTGTCACCGGCGCGTTCGGCCAGCGCGGGCAGATCCGTACCGGGCCCGCACCCGACATCCAGCACGGCATGCCCCGCCCGGACGTCCAGCAGATCGAGCATCCGCCCCTTGTACGCCCGCCCGGCCTCACCGGCGGCGGCCCGCAGCATGTAGGAGGCCTGATCGGGCGTGGAAACACCGAGAGTTGTCGACATGCGGGCCAGTCAAGCGCGTCCACCGCCCGCTTGTCAGGGCCAGGTTCGTTCGGGCCTTCGTTTGTGGTGGTCGCGGCGAACGTAGCCGTGCGCTTTCCGCACCTGCGAGCCAGTCACCCGCGCGGGTGGCGTGGGCCGTTCCGGCGGGGCGGGGCGGGCGGGCAGCGCTGGGGTTGGGCGCCGCGCGCCGTGCCGTCGGCAAGGTCGTCTGGGCGGAAGTGGTGGCTTGTCCGCGTACAACCATCCGGGAGGGATGAGCGTCCAAGATCCAGTTCACGTGTCCGTTCCCAGGGCACTTACGGGATTTCGGAGAACCATGCCCTCCTCACGCACCGTCCTGGCCGCCACGGCCGCACTCGCGACGGCACTCTGCTCGCCCCTCCTCCTCGCCCCCACGGCGACCGCCGCCCCCGCCAAGTACGCGGACGACTTCAACGGCGACGGCTACCGGGACTACGCCTACGGCGGCAGCGTCACCGACGCGGGCTCGGACGGCTCCGGAACCGTCGGCATCATCTACGGAACGGCCACCGGGCCGAACGGACGCAAGCAGAACATCACGCAGAACAGCGCGGGCATCCCGGGCGCCAACGAGTGGGGCGACGGCTTCGGCAACTCGATGGCCGGTGCCGACTTCAACCGCGACGGATACGCCGACCTGGCCGTCGGCGTCTACAACGAGGACGTCGGCACCGGCAAGGACCGCGGCGCCGTCCTGATCATCTGGGGGTCGGCATCGGGGTTGTCCGGTGCCACGTCCATCCCGAACAAGGCACCCCGGAGCTACGCCCAGATGGGCCTCGACCTGGCCGCCGGTGACTTCAACGGCGACGGCAAGCCCGATCTGGCCACCATCAACGGCCACACCGCGCACGTGTACGTCGGCTCGTTCACCAAGTCGGGCTTCAGCGGCAAGGTCACCAAGCTCACCAACGACAAGATGTCCGCGGAGCACCTGGCCGCCGGGAAGGTCACCAAGGACGCGGCCGCCGACCTGGTGGTCGTCGGCGGGGTGGACGGAAGCGAGCACACCGTCAGCGGCGCCTGGTTCATCCGCGGCGGAAGCACGCTCACGCGCGGCAAGACGTACAAACTCGGCACCGGGGAGGACACCAGCTGGGAGGTGGACACCCGGATCGCCGACTTCGACAAGGACGGGTACGGGGACATCGCCCTCGGCCACCCCAACGCCAACGGCAAGGGCGGCGTACTCCTGTGGCGCGGCGGCTCCAGCGGCCCCGGCAGTGTCACCAAGATCAACCAGAACACGGCGGGCGTCGCCGGCGGCATGGAGGTCGGTGACCGCTTCGGCGCGCGGATCTCCGTAGGCGACGTCAACCACGACGGCTACCCGGACCTGGCCGTCGCCGCCCCCGGTGAGGACCTCGGGGGCTACGCCGACGCGGGCGCCGTCCACATCCTGCGCGGCAGCGCCTCCGGGCTCACCGGATCGAAGTCACAGTTCTTCGACCGCACCAGCAAGGGTGTGCCGGGCGGCCTGGAGGAGGGTGCGTCCTTCGGCGAACACCTGCGCCTGCGCGATTCCGACCGCGACGGCCACGCCGACCTCTTCACGGACTACCTCCGCCTCCCCGGATCCTCGTCAGGCATCACGACGACCGGCCTCAAGGAAACGGTCTGGTCCGCGTTCATGCAGTAGAGGACGGTCTCACGCGGTGGAGGAGGGACCTGGTCCTTCCTCGGCCGCGAAGGCCTCGTCCTCCCCGACGAAGTCAGGGGCCCGGAAAGGGTTGGTCGTCGGAGGGGGCGAGGCCGCGACGGAACTGCGCGGCTGCCCCTCCGGAGCGGAGAACGGCGAGGTCAGGTCGATGAGAGGTCTCTCTTCCTAGAGCTTGGTCATCTTGGCGTACGGACTCAGGATGCGCGTCCGCGTCGAACCGAAGTCGACGAGCGCGGCGACCCCGTCCTCGACGGAGATCACCCGGCCGAGGCCGTACACATCATGCGTGACCTGGTCTCCCTCGGCGAAGTGCTTGGGAGCCGGTGCGACGGCAGCCTTGAAGGGGCTGGTGGGCAGGTGGCGCTTAGGAGCAGCAGATTTCGTCATTGCCCTCAGTATGCGCCTACGAACCCGCTCTGCGGTGTGGTCACGGTCTCCATATTTCGTTCCACCTGCCCGCACCCCTGAAGAACTCGCGGCCACGAATCCGCCGTGCAGCAGCCGGAGGCAGGCCCGGATCGGCAGGTGGAGGGGCTGTCAGACCCGCCTGGGATGCTCCGGGCATGGAGATGACAGTGCAGCTGACGATCGACTGCGCCGATCCTCAGCGGATGGTGGCGTTCTGGGCCGAGGCTCTGGGATACGTACCTGAGCCTCCGCCGGCCGGGCACGCCACGTGGCGTGCGTACTGGAGGGCGGCAGGGGTGCCCGAGGACGAGTTGCCGGACGGTGCCGGGGACATCCCGGAGTCGATCATCGATCCCGCGGGGCGCGGACCGAGGGTGTGGTTCCAGCAGGTCCCGGAGCCGAAGGCCGCCAAGAACCGGTGGCACTTCGACCTGAAGGCCGGCGGGGGCCGTGATGTCCCGCTGGACGTCCGCGTCCAGCGGGTCACGGCGACGGTGGAACGGCTCGTCGACGCCGGTGCCACCGTGCTGCGGATCAGGAACGAGCCGGAGACGGGGCTCTACGCCGCCGCGATGCACGACCCCGAGGGCAACGAGTTCGACGTCGTCTGAGGGCCGCCGCGACGCGGACCATGGACGGCGGGCGTGCGGTCGACCACGGACGGCGGGCGTGCGGTTAGTCGCCGGTCGCCGCGCGATGGGCGGCGCTGCCCTCGCGGTAGAAGACGTAGCCGCCGTGGTGCAGGACGTCGCCGTCGAACGTGCCGTCGGCGCTGAAGCCGGTGTCGTCCTTGTACTCGATGTGGGTGCCGTTCACCCAGTAGCGCCCGGTGTAGGCGGAGGCGCGCGAGCCGCGGGCCTCGTCGTAGCGTCCGTTCGGGAGGAGTTCCTGCCGGATGTGGTGGTCGGCGGTCACCCACATGCCGACGTAGGGGTGTTCTTCGTTCACTGTCACAGGACTGCTGCTCTCGGTGTCGGTTGCTCGTGGGGAATGCGCCGCGGCCGTTCCCGACCCGGGGGTGGAGCAGCCGGCGATCAGCGCGGCGGCCAGAAGGGCGACGACCGCGCCGGCGGTACCTCGTATGCTGTGCCCGGCCATCAGCTCTCCGGCACTTCGACGCCGCCTGCCGCGGAAGCGAGGGCGACGCATGACCGTCGACTGCGCTGCTGCATGGTGTCCGTCCTCCGCGTTGTCGTGGATTTCGAACGATCCTGGGTCAGCGCAGGGCGCGGGAACAGGCCGCACCCCTCCTGGGAGGAGCACACCCCCTCAGCTGTGCGGGCACTCCGCCCGTCGCGCGGGCGGCTCAGCCGTCCGTCGGCAGGTCGTCGATCAGCGGGATGAGCGTCTGCCAGTTCGCCCGGACCGCGGCGGCCGCCCCCTCCGCGTCGCCGGCCTCGCACAGTTCGATGATCTGCTGGTGCTGGGCGACCGAGGAGCGGCCGGACAGCGAGGAGAACCGCAACCGCACCACCCGGCGCAGCACGGGCGTGAACTGTTCCAGCACCGCGCGGACCGCCCCGTTGGCGCAGGCCGCGGCGTCGTCGTGACGCAGAGCCGCGGCGAACCGGCTGTTCGCCTCCCGCATGGTGTCGAGCTTGGCCCGGGAGAGGTTCGGTACCGCGGTCCGTACCGCCAGCTCGTGCATGGCGGCCGTCACCGCCTGGGCGTCATGGGCGGCCCGCGCGTCCAGCGGGCTGACGATCGTGTGACTGCCCGGCTTGGTCCGCACCAGCCCGATCTGCTCCAGCCGCGCCAGAGCCTCCCGGATCGGGGTACGGCTGACCCCCAGCCAAGCGGTCACTGTACGCCCACCTGGGGGGCCAGCCCGCCCTCAACGCCTACAGCGGCGTCTTCCAGTGACCCGGGAACGCGTCAGGGGCCGCGGGGTGCTCCCCTACCTGTGGTAGCTGTAATAGCTGTGGACGACGTGATCGGTGTCCACCAGATTGCACCACTGCCGAAGAAACGTGCCGTCGCTCGGCAGGACCTCCTGGTACACGATCCCGGAACCGTCACCACACAACCCGAAGGAGCACAGGGCCCCTGGCCACGGTACGCCGGTCTCCTCGCCCTTCTGCTGGAGCCCGTGTTCACGTGCGATCGACTGGGCGATCCTCTCCGCGACGTCCCCGATCGCCTCGTCCAGTGAGCCGTGCCCGGGCCCCTTCGGATCGTTCGCGAACACGGCATGACGCAGCGAGACGATCCGGGCGGCCGCCGACGACACCTCACGCAACCGCGTCCCCAGACCCTCCAGTTCCGCCCGCACCGCGGCGAGCGGATCCGCGGTCACCGTCACGGCCCGTTCGCTCCCCGGATCGAAGGCCAGCCACTTCGCCCAGCCGTCCCGCTCGATGTACCGCAGACGACCTTCCAGCTCACGCGCCCGGTTGCCGCAGGCCCCGCAATAGTCCTCCTCAATCGGCTCGAACCGGTCACCGTCCACACGGGTCAACCGGACACCGACGGCCCCGCAGAAGTGACAAGCCCGGTCGGGCCTCAGTTTGAACAGACGCATCCCGGCAGGCTAGTTGGAGAGCAAAACCCCGACCAGTACCGAGAAACGACACCGTTCCCGACGCTGCCGGTGCTCATCGACACGTCAGCCCCCTGCCTACGGGAGACCTGCGGGCAGGGGGCTGGATCTGGGCTGGATCTGTGCGGGTTACTTCTTCTTGCCCTGGTTCTTGACTGTCTCTTATACACATCTCTGAG
>KL568528.1:22118-24440 GCA_000715605.1 Streptomyces speibonae
GCGGCTGCCGCTTCCGGGTCGAGGTACTTGCCGCCGGGGGTGGTCGGCTTGAAGTCGGCGTCGAGTTCGTAGTACAGGGGGATGCCCGTGGGGATGTTCAGGCCCGCGATGTCGGCGTCCGAGATGCCGTCGAGGTGCTTGACCAGGGCGCGGAGGCTGTTGCCGTGGGCGGCGACGAGGACCGTGCGGCCGGTGAGGAGGTCGGGGACGATCGAGTCGAACCAGTACGGGAGCATGCGGACGACGACGTCCTTGAGGCACTCCGTCTGCGGGCGCAGCTCCGGCGGGAGGGTCGCGTAGCGCGGGTCCGCGAACTGGGAGTACTCGGCGTCGTTGTCGAGCGGGGGCGGCGGGGTGTCGTAGGAGCGGCGCCAGAGCATGAACTGCTCCTCGCCGAACTCCGCGAGGGTCTGCGCCTTGTCCTTGCCCTGGAGGGCGCCGTAGTGACGCTCGTTCAGGCGCCAGCTGCGGCTCACCGGGATCCACAGGCGGTCGGCGGCCTCCAGCGCGAGCTGCGCGGTGCGGATCGCGCGCTTCTGGAGGGAGGTGTGGAGTACGTCGGGCAGCAGACCGGCGTCCTTGAGCAGCTCGCCGCCGCGCGTCGCCTCCTTCTCGCCCTTCGGGGTGAGGTTGACGTCCACCCAGCCGGTGAACAGGTTCTTCTCGTTCCACTCGCTCTCGCCGTGGCGGAGGAGGATCAGCTTGTACGGTGCGTCGGCCATGTGTCCGAGCGTAATCGACGGCAGGAGAGGGCCGCGCGCCCTGCCCGCCTGGCGGACGGTTGACTGGGCGCGTTAATCGAGTGGCCTCCGGAGGGGTGGGTTCGTAAGGTGTGCTCGGCTTGTGACTGCTTACATTCTTCCGTGCGGGGGTCCTCGTGTCCGTTGTCGCAGTGAGACGTGCCGTGCGCGCGTCCGTCTCCGGGCTGCCCCGTGAGTTCTGGTGGCTGTGGACCAGCACCCTCGTCAACCGGCTCGGCGCCTTCGTCGCCACCTTCATGGCGCTCTACCTGACCCTCGACCGCGGGTACTCCGCCTCCTACGCCGGTCTCGTCGCCGCGCTCCACGGGCTCGGCGGGGTGATCTCCTCGCTCGGGGCCGGCGTGATGACCGACCGGCTGGGACGGCGGCCCACCCTGCTCGTCGCCCAGACCGCGACCGCGGCCTCCGTCGCGCTCCTCGGCTTCATGCGGGACCCGTTCGCCATCGCGGCCGTCGCCTTCCTCGTCGGCATGGCCTCCAACGCCTCCCGGCCCGCCGTGCAGGCGATGATGGCGGACATCGTGCGGCCGGAGGACCGTATCCGGGCCTTCTCGCTCAACTTCTGGGCCATCAACCTCGGCTTCGCGATCTCCTCCGCGGGCGCGGGGTTCATCGCCGAGGTCAGCTATCTCGCCGGGTTCCTGCTCGAGGCCGGCATGACGCTCGTGTGTGCCGTGCTCGTGTTCGTGAAGCTGCCCGAGTCACGGCCCAGTGAGAAGGACACCGGTGGGGCCGTGGCGGGGGAGTCCGTGTCGTTGCTGACCGTGCTGCGCGACGGGCGGTTCATGGGCGTCGTCGGGCTGTCCTTTCTCATCGCCTTCGTCTTCCAGCAGGGGTACCTGGGGCTGCCCGTCGCCATGGGGGAAGCGGGGTTCACGCCCGCGGAGTTCGGCATGGCGATCGCCGTCAACGGTGTGCTGATCGTCGTGCTCCAGCTGCCCGTCACGCGGTTCATCGAGCACCGGGACCCGCGGTACCTGCTCGTCGCCTCGTCCCTGCTGGCGGGGTACGGGTTCGGGCTGACCGCGTTCGCCGATTCGGTCGCCGTCTTCGCGCTCACCGTGTGCGTGTGGACGCTGGCCGAGATCGTCAACGCGCCGACGCAGACGGGGCTGGTCGTCCTGCTCTCCCCGGTGCACGGGCGCGGGCGCTACCAGGGCATGTACACCATGTCCTGGGCGGTCGCCGCCCTCGCCGCCCCGCTGATGTCCGGATTCGTCATCGACCGCTGGGGCGCCGAATGGCTGTGGGGGATCTGCGCCGTCGTCGGTACGGTCGCCGGCCTCGGGTACGCGCTGCTGATGCGCGGGCTGCCGACGGGGGCGGTCGCGGGGGCGGCTGTCGACGAGCGGGGTGAGGCGGAGCCCGAGGGGGTTGTCGGTTCGCCGGTGGCCTGAGGGAGTGGGTGCGTGCGGCCGGACGGCCCGCCGTCGAAGACCCCGGCGTCGGTGCCGGGTCGCCGGGGTCTTCGTGCGTGGCTCAGGTGCCGAGTCGTCGCGTAGGCGCTGACTCAGCCGCACTGGCACGGGGCGCCCGACTGGCACCCGCAGCCGCAGCCCGA
>KL568528.1:24711-26706 GCA_000715605.1 Streptomyces speibonae
ATGTGTATAAGAGACAGGTCTCGCGCTCCTGCGTCGGGTCGTCGGACGTCGTGCCGGGGGTTTCGGCCATGGGTCCCTCCTCGGGGCTGGGGCCTGCGCACACCTCTCACCATGGGATGCCCGGCCCGTCGGCACCGGCAACCGCGCAACAACGGCGCATCGAGGGCCGTGGAGGCTCGCACGCGCCCCGGGCCCGTCCCGCGCACGCCCGCAGTCCCGCGCACGCCCGCGGTCCCCCGCACGCCCGCGGTCCGGCGCACGCCCGCGGTCCCGCGCGCACGACCGCAGCCCCCGATCACGCCCGCCCCGGCCAGGTCAGGCGCCCTTGTCCCCCGGCACCGTCTGGATCTCCGTCGGGAGGTCCGCCTGGATCTCGTCCGCGTGTTCGCCGGTGACCAGGTAGACGACCCGCTTGGCGACCGAGACCGCGTGGTCGGCGAAGCGCTCGTAGTAGCGGCCCAGCAACGTGACGTCGACGGCCGTCTCGATGCCGTGCTTCCAGCGGTCGTCCATCAGGTGCTGGAAGAGCGTGCGGTGGAGAAGGTCCATCGCGTCGTCGTCCTGCTCCAGCTGGAGGGCCAGGTCCACGTCCTTGGTGATGATCACCTCGGCCGCCTTCGCCATCAGGCGCTGCGCCAGCTGCCCCATCTCGAGGATCGTCGCGTGCAGATCGCGCGGGACCGCGCGCTCCGGGTACCGCAGCCGCGCGAGCTTCGCCACATGCTGGGCCAGGTCGCCGGAGCGCTCCAGGTCCGCCGACATCCGCAGCGAGGTGACGACTATGCGCAGGTCCGTCGCCACCGGCTGCTGGCGCGCCAGCAGGGCGATGGCCCGGGCCTCCAGGTCGTGCTGGAGCTCGTCGACCTTCTGGTCGGCCTCGATCACGCTCTCCGCCAGCTTCAGATCGGCGTCCAGCATCGCGGTCGTGGCGCGCCCGATCGCCGACCCGACCAGCCGGGCCATCTCCACCAGACCGTCGCCGATCGAATCCAGTTCCTCGTGGTACGCGTCCCGCATCAGGGTTCCTCTCGTGCGTCCGTCCGGGCTTCGTGGGCCCGGGCTCCTGCCCACGCTCCCACGTTGCGTCCGCCACGCGTCCGGTTCCGTCATCCCAAATGAACCATCCCTGGCTCCGAGGTGAACTCTGGGCGACGAGTGTCCGAGCTCGCCCGCCGACGGCTGTGGGCACCGGCCGCCCCATGCCTAACCTGGACGCATGGACGTGAACGCGGCGGTCGCCGCAGTGGCCGCGATCGCCGGAGTGCTCACCGGCGTCATCGCGACGCTGGCGTTCCGCTTCAGCGAGCGCGAACAACGGCGCCCCACGCGCACCTCCCTGCACACCGACCCGGTGCTTCCCCCGGGTGTGGACACCGTGCTGTCCGTGCTGCGCTCGTCCGCCGTCGTCCTGGACGAGGCCGACGGCGTCGTCAAGGCCAGCTCCGCCGCGTACGCCCTCGGACTGGTGCGCGGCGGCAAGCTCACCGTGGAGGCCATGCTGAAGATGGCCCGCGACACCCGGCGCGACGGCGAGATACGCCAGGTCGAGCTGGACCTGCCCCGCCGGGGGACCGGGCGCGGCGAGGCCCTCGCGGTGTCCGCGCGGGTGGCGCCGCTCGGCTCCCGGCTCGTTCTGCTGCTCGTGGA
This sequence comes from Streptomyces speibonae, assembly GCA_000715605.1. Lineage (GTDB taxonomy): Bacteria > Actinomycetota > Actinomycetes > Streptomycetales > Streptomycetaceae > Streptomyces > Streptomyces speibonae. The sequence goes on from KL568528.1 coordinate 26,359, forward strand.
GGACCTCACCGAGGCGCGCCGCATCGAAGCCGTACGACGCGACTTCGTCGCCAACGTCAGCCACGAGCTCAAGACCCCCGTGGGCGCGCTCTCGCTGCTGTCCGAGGCCGTGACGGACGCCTCCGACGACCCCGAGGCCGTGGAGCGCTTCGCCGGGCGGATGCAGGTCGAGGCCACCCGGCTGACCAACCTGGTGCAGGAACTCATCGACCTCTCCCGGGTGCAGAACGACGATCCGCTGGAGGACGCCGAACCCGTCCGCGTCGACGAACTGGTCGCCGAGGCCATCGACCGCTGCCGGCACCAGGCGGGCACCAAGGAGATCACCATGGCCGCGGGAGGCGCCGC
>KL568528.1:26848-28192 GCA_000715605.1 Streptomyces speibonae
CCGGCACCAGGCGGGCACCAAGGAGATCACCATGGCCGCGGGAGGCGCCGCCGACCTGCGGGTGTGGGGCAATCGCGGCCAGCTCGCCGCCGCCCTCGGCAACCTCGTCGAGAACGCGGTCAACTACTCGCCCGCCCGCACCCGCGTGGGCATCGCGGCCCGTTCGGTGGCCCAGCCCGGCGGGGACCTGATCGAGATCGCCGTGACCGACCAGGGCATCGGCATCTCCGACAAGGACAAGGAGCGCATCTTCGAGCGCTTCTACCGCGTCGACCCCGCACGCTCCCGTGCCACCGGCGGTACGGGACTGGGTCTCGCGATCGTGAAGCACGTGGCCGCCTCGCACGGCGGGGAGGTCGCCGTGTGGAGCGCCGAGGGCCAGGGTTCCACCTTCACCCTGCGGTTGCCGGAGGCCCGAGCGGCCCGCGACCGCGCCCACAGGATGTCCGACCGGGACGACGACACCGACGGCCTCGACGGCGAGGCCCGACGGGCGTCCCACTCACCCCACTCTTCCGATTCAACCGCGTACGAAACGCTTCCCTCCCCGGAGGTCCTTCCGTGACCCGTGTGCTCGTCGTCGAGGACGAGGAGTCCTTCTCCGACGCCCTGTCGTACATGCTCCGCAAGGAGGGCTTCGAGGTCGCCGTCGCGACCACCGGGCCCGATGGACTCGACGAGTTCGAGCGCAATGGCGCCGACCTCGTACTGCTGGACCTGATGCTGCCCGGGCTGCCGGGCACCGAGGTGTGCCGTCAGCTGCGCGGCCGCTCGAACGTTCCCGTCATCATGGTGACGGCGAAGGACAGTGAGATCGACAAGGTTGTCGGCCTGGAGATAGGGGCCGACGACTATGTGACCAAGCCGTTCTCCTCGCGTGAGCTGGTCGCCCGGATCCGCGCGGTGCTGCGGCGGCGCGGGGAGCCGGAGGAGGTGGCGCCGGCGGCGCTGGAGGCGGGGCCGGTGCGGATGGATGTCGACCGGCATGTGGTCACCGTGGGCGGTACGAAGGTGGACCTGCCGCTGAAGGAGTTCGACCTGCTGGAGATGCTGCTGCGGAACGCGGGGCGGGTGCTGACGCGGATGCAGCTGATCGACCGGGTGTGGGGGGCGGACTATGTCGGTGACACCAAGACGCTGGATGTGCATGTGAAGCGGTTGCGGGCGAAGATCGAGCCCGATCCGGGGGCGCCGCGGTATCTGGTGACGGTGCGGGGGCTTGGGTACAAGTTCGAGCCGTAGGCCTGTGGGCCGGCCCTGGGGTTCGGTGCGGGTGCGTCGGGGCTGGGGCGGGGGAGGGGGGCGCAGCCCGGCGCCAACGGGGTGCCTCCCCCACTCTCGGCT
>KL568528.1:28477-29052 GCA_000715605.1 Streptomyces speibonae
GCGGGAGGTACCCCCATGAGCGGGAGGTACCTCCATCGCCCACCCGTGCCGCCCTGGGTACTTCCCAGGCCCTTGCGGCTCTGGGGGAGGCGCGACTGCCCTCAGGCGCGGTGAGTGCCCGCAGCTGCGCGAAAGGGCGGGACCACGGAGGTCCCGCCCTGTGTTGCGTGGCGTCAGCCGTCAGCCGTCAGCCGTTGGCCGGGGCGCTGGCGGAGCTGGCGTCGGAGGCGGTGCCGGCGGGCACCTCGGTGTCCGGGGCGTCGGGGGAGGTCGCCTCGTCCGTGCTGCCGGTGGGCTCGTCCGTGCTGCCGGCGGCCGGCTCGTCGGAGGACTCCGCCGTCGGCTCCGTGGACGTCTCCGCGGAGGCGCCCGGCGCCGCCGGGATCTCGCTCGGGCCCCAGCCCTCGAAGAAGTTCTCGGCCGGGAAGACGAACGCCCGCAGGCTCACCTCACCGGTCTCGCTGAAGGTGAAGGTCACCTGCTGCGCGTTGCCGTCCTGGACGGCCTCACGGCTGCTGGGCAGGACGGCCGCGGCGTTGCCCTCGCCGCCCAGGACCTGTCTCTTATACACATCT
>KL568528.1:29153-32758 GCA_000715605.1 Streptomyces speibonae
TGCTGCGCGTTGCCGTCCTGGACGGCCTCACGGCTGCTGGGCAGGACGGCCGCGGCGTTGCCCTCGCCGCCCAGGATCAGCGAGCCGCCGCCGGGACGGTGAGGCTGCCGCCCTCGGCGGGGGACAGCTCCGCGGTCTTGCCGGTGCCGGGGAGGGTGACGGACTCCAGCGTCTGGTCGGTGTCGCCCTGGTTGAAGAGCGTGGCCGAGACGACGGCCGGGCCGGTCGACTCGAGGTCGGGCTGGGTGACGACGATGGCGTTCTGGATCTTGATGTCGCCCACGGTGGTCGCGGCGTTGTCCGGCTGGATCTGCAGGGTCTGGGCGTTGTGGCCGGCCGCGCACGCGGAGAGCGAGGCGATCGAGAACGCGATGGCGGCGGCGGCGAGGGCGCCGCGTCGAAGGCTGCTGCTCACGGCGGCGGCAACTCCTTGACTCTAGCGTTTGGCGACCCGGGTAAAGCCGCCCTAAGTGTCTGTCAGCGGCCTCAGGTTACCGAGCCGTTCCCCCGCGCCCGCACCCGACCCTCCCCATACGGCGCAAGATCGCCTCGGTAGCCCCCATCGCGGCGCGGTTCACCCGGCGGATGACTCATGGGTAAACACGCGTCACTTCCGCCTCCCACTTCCGGGCCATTCCGGTGATCGCGCATTTTCCGTGAAGGAATGATCGGCGGCCGGAGAATTGATCACCGGCCCGGATCCTCACACCGTGTGATCAATTCCGGATTCGGCCGGAACCGGGCTCCGCTCACCGAACGGAGTAGCGGAAGTCGAGCATGCAGAACCGGACATATGGGGGGAATCGGCCGCTTGGGCGAGCCTGTCGACGCGTGTGACCGGCCCGATTCACTTGCGCCGGAGAGCGGCTCTCACCTGCGAATACCTGCTTCCGCTAGGCGCCCGAAGCACGTTCCTGTTGCTGTTGTCAAGCCCCGAGAATGGCCCTGACCTGCGAAAACGCCATTCAGATGACGCCGTATCCGTGTTACCCTGGATAGCCACGGAAGGGGTACCTGTCACATGACGTTCAAGGTTGGCGACACCGTGGTCTATCCCCATCACGGGGCCGCGCTGATCGAGGCTATCGAAACTCGCCAGATCAAAGGCGTGGACAAGACCTACTTGGTGCTGAAGGTCGCCCAAGGTGACCTGACGGTACGTGTGCCAGCGGACAATGCGGAGTTCGTCGGCGTACGTGATGTGGTCGGTCAGGACGGGCTGGACCGGGTCTTCGAGGTGCTGCGCGCACCGTATGCGGAGGAGCCCACGAACTGGTCCCGTCGTTACAAGGCAAATCTCGAGAAGCTCGCCTCGGGCGATGTCATCAAGGTCGCGGAAGTCGTGCGTGACCTGTGGCGTCGTGAGCGGGAGCGTGGTCTTTCCGCCGGTGAGAAGCGCATGCTCGCCAAGGCGCGTCAGATTCTGGTCAGCGAGCTGGCCCTCGCTGAGAACACCAACGAGGACAAGGCCGAGGCCCTGCTCGACGAGGTTCTCGCCTCCTGAGGCACGCCTCCTGAGTCATGGCGTCGCCGGAATGACGGCACCGCTCGCTCGGCGGAGCGCGGCGGCCCGGATTCGGCACCTCGGACTCGGCAGCCGGAACCTCAGTACATCGAAGCACATCGAAATGCCGCGGTGCCCGATGACGTCATGGACGTCGCCGGGCGCTGCGGCATGTTCGTATCCCGGCACCGAACGTACGCTGCACTTGCGCCGCGGTGCGGAGTGTGGCATCACTCACGCCCCCACCCCCCGGCGCGCCGGGTCCGGGCCGGCGACTCGACCATGGTCACGGAAAGGGCTGGTCAAGGCGTCACGCCCGGCACTCCCCCCGCTCCCGGAGCAGGGGGTACGCCCAGGCCATACCCACGTAGGCCGAGCACACAAACCTGACAGGAACCGATGACTGACGATCCCTTCCCTCCGCCGTCCCCGACCCCCGCGTCCGGCCGTCCGACCGCCCGCACGGCGGCCGTGATCCCGGCCGCCGGCCGGGGGGTGCGCCTCGGTCCGGGCGCTCCGAAGGCGCTGCGCACGCTGGGCGGCACGCCCATGCTCATCCACGCGATCCGCGCGATGGCCGACTCCCGTGCCGTCTCCCTGGTCGTCGTCGTGGCCCCGCCCGACGGCGCGGCCGAGGTCAAGACGCTGCTGGACGCGCACGCGCTGCCCGAGCGCACCGACTTCCTCGTCGTCCCCGGCGGAGAGAGCCGCCAGGAGTCCGTGAAGCTCGGCCTGGACGCGCTGCCCGCCGGATACGACATCGTCCTGGTGCACGACGCGGCCCGCCCGCTGGTCCCGGTGGACACCGTCGACGGCGTCATCGAGGCCGTACGCGACGGGGCGCCCGCCGTCGTCCCGGCGCTGCCGCTCGCCGACACCGTCAAGCAGGTCGAGCCCGCCGCCGGACCCGACGCGCCGGAACCCGTCGTCGCCACGCCCGACCGGTCCCTGCTGCGGGCGGTGCAGACCCCGCAGGGCTTCGACCGGGCCACCCTCGTGCGCGCGCACGACACGGTGAAGGACAACGTCACCGACGACGCGAGCATGGTCGAACAGCTCGGCCTCACCGTCGTCACCGTCCCCGGGCACGAGGAGGCCTTCAAGGTCACCCGCCCCCTCGACCTGGTCCTCGCCGAGGCGGTCCTGGCGCGCAGGAGGCTCAACGATGGCTTCTGAGCCGCCCGCGCCGTACCCGCTGCCGCAGGTCGGCATCGGCACCGACATCCACGCCTTCGAGGAGGGCCGCGAACTCTGGTGCGCCGGCCTGAAATGGGAGGGCGAGGGCCCCGGGCTCGCCGGGCACTCCGACGCGGACGTCGTCGCGCACGCCGCCTGCAACGCGCTCTTCTCCGCCGCGGGCCTCGGCGACCTGGGACAGCACTTCGGCACCGGGCGCCCCGAATGGTCCGGCGCGTCGGGCGTGACGCTGCTGACCGAGGCCGCGCGCATCGTCCGCGCGGCCGGCTTCCGCATCGGCAACATCGCCGTCCAGGTCGTCGGCCCCCACCCGAAGATCGGCAAGCGCCGCGCGGAGGCCCAGAAGATCCTCTCCGAGGCGGCGGGCGCCCCGGTCTCGGTCTCCGGCGCCACGACGGACGGCCTGGGCTTCCCCGGCAGGAACGAGGGTCTGATGGCAGTGGCGACGGCCCTGGTGGTCCCACAGGGGTGAGCGCCCTTCCCTGAGGGCGCGGGGAACTGCGCGATCAACCCCCACGGGCCCGCGCGTGGACATGTGTCGCCGAAACAAAGCGGCGCGCACCGCGCACGCCCCCGCGCCTACTACCCTGGTCCCGTGACTATTCGCCTGTACGACACCAGCGCCCGGCAGATCCGTGACTTCACCCCGCTCCGGCAGGGTTGTGTCTCGATCTACCTGTGCGGTGCCACCGTGCAGGCGGCACCCCACATCGGGCACATCCGCTCGGGCCTGAACTTCGACATCATGCGCCGCTGGTTCGAGTACCGCGGCCTGGAGGTGACGTTCATCCGGAACGTCACCGACATCGACGACAAGATCATCGCCAAGTCCGCCGAGCAGAACCGCCCGTGGTGGGCCATCGGCTACGAGAACGAGCGCGCCTTCAGCGACGGCTACCGCGCC
>KL568528.1:32969-34876 GCA_000715605.1 Streptomyces speibonae
CCCCGACCTACGAGCCGCGCGCCACCGGCCACATCACCGAGATGGTCGAGATGATGCGCGGCCTCATCGAGCGCGGGCATGCCTACGAGGCGGACGGCAACGTGTACTTCGCCGTCACCTCGTTCCCCGGGTACCTGAAGCTGTCCAACCAGGAGCTCGACAACCTGCTCCAGCCCTCCGCCGAGGGCGAGACCGGCAAGCGGGACCCGCGCGACTTCGCGATGTGGAAGGCGGCCAAGCCCGGCGAGCCGAGCTGGGAGACGCCCTGGGGGCGCGGGCGGCCCGGCTGGCACCTGGAGTGCTCGGCGATGGCGCACAAGTACCTCGGCAGCGCCTTCGACATCCACGGCGGCGGACTGGACCTGATCTTCCCGCACCACGAGAACGAGATCGCCCAGGCCCAGGCCTACGGCGACGAGTTCTCCCGGTACTGGGTGCACAACGCCTGGGTCACCATGAGCGGCGAGAAGATGTCGAAGTCGCTCGGCAACAGCGTGCTGGTCAGCGAGATGGTCAAGCGCTGGCGGCCCATCGTGCTGCGCTACTACCTCGGTACCCCGCACTACCGTTCGATGATCGAGTACAGCGAGGAGGCCCTGCGCGAGGCCGAGTCCGCGTTCGCGCGGATCGAGGGCTTCGTGCAGCGCGCGGTGGAGCTCGCCGGCGGCCCGGTCGAGCCCGCCGCCGAGGTGCCGCCCGCGTTCGCCGAGGCGATGGACGACGACCTGGGCGTCCCGCAGGCGCTCGCCGTCGTGCACACCGCCGTCCGGCAGGGCAACAGCGCGCTGGCCGCCGACGACAAGGACGCGGCCGTCGCCCGGCTCGCCGAGATCCGCGCCATGCTCGGCGTGCTCGGTCTCGACCCGCTGGACGAGCAGTGGGCCGGCGAGGGCGACCGCGGCGAGGACCTCCACGGCGTGGTCGACACGCTGGTCCGCATGGTCCTCGACCAGCGGGAGGCGGCCCGGGCGCGCAAGGACTGGGCCACCGCGGACGCCATCCGCGACCAGCTCAACCAGTCCGGTCTGGTCATCGAGGACAGCCCGCAGGGGCCGCGATGGAGCCTCGGCCCGCGCTGAGCGGCCCGGACCTCCCCGGCGCCGGCCTCGGCGTTCGAAGATCGACTGTGCCGCCCGGGCCTCCGGGCGGCACACTGCACAGACACACGGGCACAGCTCACGGGCACACGTCACTGACGTACGCACACCAGCAGCCGCGTACATCAGCACCGCCCACGACTTCACGGAGACGGATACCTCATGGCCGCGAACAACCGCCGCATGTCCGGCAAGAAGGGCGCGCAGGTCGGCAGTGGCGGCCAGCGGCGCCGGGGCCTGGAAGGCAAGGGGCCCACGCCGCCCGCCGAGATGCGCAAGGGCCACGCCAAGCAGCGGGCCGCCCAGGCGAAGGCGCGCCGCGCCCAGGGCCGCACCCCGCAGCGGCGCGGCGGGGGCCGCTCGACCTCCGAGCTCGTCGTCGGCCGCAACCCGGTCGTCGAGGCGCTGCGCGAGGGAGTGCCCGCGTCCACGCTGTACGTCCAGCAGTTCATCGACAACGACGAGCGGGTGCGCGAGGCGCTCCAGGTCGCGGCCGAGCGCGGCGGCATCAACCTCATGGAGGCGCCGCGCCCCGAGCTCGACCGGATGACCAACGGCCTGAACCACCAGGGTCTGGTCCTCCAGGTCCCGCCGTACGAGTACGCGCACCCCGAGGACCTGGTCGCGGGCGCCCACGACGAGGGGCAGGACCCGCTGATCGTGGCCCTCGACGGGGTGACGGACCCGCGCAACCTCGGCGCGGTCGTCCGGTCGGTGTCGGCGTTCGGCGGGCACGGCGTCGTCGTCCCCGAGCGGCGCGCGGCCGGGATGACCGCCGGCGCGTGGAAGACGTCCGCCGGTACGGCGGCG
>KL568528.1:35048-35836 GCA_000715605.1 Streptomyces speibonae
CCCCCCGCCGGTACGGCGGCGCGTACGCCGGTCGCGCGCGCCACCAATCTGACGCGCGCGCTGGAGGCGTACAAGAAGGCCGGGATCACGGTCGTCGGCCTGGCCGCGGACGGGGAGGCCGAGCTCGGCGACCTGGACGCGCTGGGCGGGCCGGTCGTCATCGTCGTCGGCAGCGAGGGCAAGGGGCTGTCCCGGCTGGTCGGCGAGACCTGCGACGTGCGGGTGCGGATCCCGATGCCGGGCGGCGCGGAGTCGCTCAACGCCGGTGTCGCGGCGGGCATCGTGCTGTACGAGGCGGCGCGCCGGCGGAGCTGACGGGGCGGGTCCGCGGAGCTGATGGGCGGGGCCCGCGAACCTGAACGGGTGCTCGGTCGCGTCACCCACATGGAGTGTTTCCGGTGGTCCGTACGAGCTTGACGCGGTCCGGACACACCCGGCCGGTCAAGGCAGTGTCCTAACGGCATGTCACTCGGTTAGATGAGTGTGGACACCAGAACACCCCGCACACCCACGGGGGACCGCTCGTCGGCACTCGACGACGCTCCCGCGCTGAGCATGGTGAAGGTGCCGAGCGATCCGGCGCAGGTCATCGTCAATCACGTCAGCTTCCGCGTGCAGCTGGGCGCCTCGGCGCGGCGTGCCCCCTCACCGCGGATCGCACGGCACGCCAGCGCCGTCGCGGACACCGCCCGCATCCCCGTCGTCACCAGCGTGGGCACGCCGGGGGCACCCGCCGCCCGCCGCCGGCCGGTCGTCTGGAGCGGCCGGTCCGCACCCGACGACACCGG
>KL568528.1:36009-39919 GCA_000715605.1 Streptomyces speibonae
AGCCGGTCCGCACCCGACGACACCGGCGCCCACCGACTGCTCCAGGCCGTGCGGCAGCACGAGGGCGTCCGCCACGCCGACGACCTGTTCACGGACACCGGCGCCACCCAGGTCCTGCCCCGCGCGGACCCCGGGTACGACGACGGCCCGGCCACTCAGACGCTCGAAACCCCGCTGGTCGGCATCCAGCGCCACCCGTCCGACGGACCCCTGCTGCTCCCGATGCGCACGGTCGGCAGCGCCGACGACGAACCCGGCTACGCCCCGGCGTACGACGACCCGGACCACGACGAGCCCGCCGACGACGCCTTCGCGATCACCGGCCGGCACGGCAGGCGGAACGGCGACGACCCGGCCCGGCACGCGTACTACCCCGGCCGCCGGATGAACCTCGGCGTCGTCCTGCTCCCGCTGCGCGTCTTCCTCGGCGGCATCTCCGTCTACGCCGGGATGAGCAAGCTCTGCGACCCCCTCTACTTCGAGGGGGGCGAGCGCGGCTCCATGGTCAAGTGGCTGCACACCCTGCACCCCTGGGAAGCCGCGGAGCCGCTGCGCCAGTTCGCCCTCGAGCACCCCGTCGGCTCCGGTCTGGCCATCGCCTTCGCCCAGGTCGTCGTCGGTGTCCTGACCATCCTGGGCTGCTGGCAGCGGGTGGCCGCGGTCGTCGGGGCGGCGCTCTCGGCGGCGCTGCTGGTCACCGTCAGCTGGAAGAGCGTCCCCGCGTACGAGACGCCCGACATCATCTACCTCGCGGCCTGGTCGCCGTTGATCATCGCGGGCGCCCCCGTCTACTCCGTCGACGGGCGCCTGGCGAGCGGGGCCTGGCGCCGGCTCGGCCCCCGCGCGGACATCTGGGACCTGCGGCGTCATGTGCTGCGCCGCGGTGCCCTTGTCACCGTCGTGGTGTGCGGGCTGACCATGCTCGTCGGCTCGCTGCTCGGCGGCGCGGTCCGGGACGCCGACCGCGTGGTCGTCCCCGAGCCCGGCGAGGCCCCGCGCAACGAACTCCCGGGGTCGCCGCTGCCGAAGGAGTCGGGCGCGCGTCCGAAGGAGAGGGGGACCCCGTCCGCCTCCAGCTCGCCCACGCAGGGCGCCACTTCGGGCGCGGGTTCGGCGAGCCCGACCGCCGGCGCCACGACGCCCGGGGCGACCCAGGGCGCCGGGGCCGTCACCGGCGCGCCCAGCCAGACCCAGGGCACCGCGGGACAGGCCCCGCCCCAGCAGTCCTCCCCGGCGGGTCAGGCACCCAGCACCACCTCCGGGCCCACCTCGGGCGGCGGCGGAGCGTCCGGCGGCAGCGGCGGCACCCCGAGCGACAGCGGCGGCGGCTCCACGGGGAAGCCGGGCCTCGTGGGCGGGCTGCTGGGGTAGGGGACGCCATCCGCGTACGGCTACGGGGTCCCGCACGGTGTTGTCGGCCGTGCGGGACCCCGTTCTCGCCGTGCCCTACGCCCGGCCTGCGGCCGTCACGTCCCGCTCGTGCGGGTGGCGCGCTGGCGCAGGGCGATCCGGTTGCCGTCCGGGTCGACGGCCTCGATGCGCACCCCGAACGGGTAGTCCTCCGGCTCGGGCTGATCGAAGGTCACCCCGCGGTCCCGCCACACCGCGAAGTCCTTGCGCAGGTCGTCCGATTCGAGGAACACCGTGCCGAGCGCCGTGCCCGGTTCCTCAGCGGCCCGCTGTCCGGCGGCCGCCGCGCGCGGCCACAGAACGAGCTCCAGGGCACTGCCCGGGACGGCCACCGTGAGGAAGCGTCCGTCGGGGCCCGGATGGTCGACGCGCTTCTCCAGGCCGAGTTGGTCCGTGTAGAACCTCAGCGCCCGGTCCTGGTCGGTCACATTGATCGTCACGTACATGACGTCGGTCAGCATCGTGCGGTCCCTTCCCGTCATCCGTCCGACGCGGCGGTGCCGCCGCGTCGTGTCACTGACGGACGGGGCGCGGAGGATGTGACGGGCGGGCGGCTGGACGGGCGGGCGGGCGGAGGCCGGAATCAGCGGCTCTGCGCCGCGAGTTCCTTGGCCGCCTCCGTGAGGTCCTTCGCGGTGTCGATCGCCCGCCAGTACGAGCCCTGGGGGATCGGGAACCCGGCGAGGCGCCGTTCCCGCGCGAGATGCGGGAACGTGGTGCGCTCGTGGTCGCCGCGCTCCGGGAGCAGGCCGGCGAACTCGGGGGAGAAGACGTACACGCCCGCGTTGATCTCGAACGGCGACGGCGGGGCCTCGATGAAGTCGGTGATGTGGCCGAAGCCGTCGGTGCGCACCGCGCCCCACGGGAGGCGCGGGCGAGCCAGGGCGACGGTCGCGACGGCGTCCCGCTCGGTGTGGAAGTCGGCCATGTCCCGCAGTGAGAAACGGGTCCAGATGTCGCCGTTGGTGGCGTACCAGGGCCGGTCCGGGTGCGGGAGGTGCGCGGCGGCGTACTTCAGTCCGCCGCCGCGGCCGAGGGGTTCCGTCTCGACGACGGTGGTGACGGAGACGGGGAGTTCGGCGGTCCCCAGCCACTTCTGCAGCACCTCGGCGAGGTGACCACAGGAGACGACGACGTCGGTCACGCCCTCCTCGGCGAGCCAGGTGAGCTGGTGGCCGATGATCGGGGTTCCGGTACCAGGGATCTCGACCATCGGCTTGGGACGGTCGTCGGTGTACGGGCGGAGCCGGGAGCCCTGGCCGCCGGCCAGGACGACGGCTTGCGTGGGGCGGGTGGCGGCGCGCGGGTCGGTCATGGGCCGCACTTTACGCGGCGCCGGCGTGGCGGGTGATGGTGGCCGGCCTGGGCTTTGTGGTCCCCGGTGTTGGTGTGGGCCGGGGGGAGAGCGCGCGCAGCCCGGCGCCTGCGGCACGACTGCCCGCGGCGGGGTTGGCCTACCTGGTGGCCGTTACCACGCCGGCTGCGAAGGAGGTGTCGCAGACGGGGCGGGCGTAGGACTGGGCCTTGGTGGGGCCGTAGACGCGGACCGCGGCCCTGCCCAGGGAGCGGGCGATGGAGGCGCAGTGCTTCGCCAGGGACGGGCGGTCGTTCACGGCCTGCTGGAGCTGGGTGAGCGCCACGCCCGGGTTCTCCTTGTGGAGTTGGACGAGCAGCTTCTCGCGCAGCACCTCCTGCGGCGCGCGTGCGCCGGCCCGTGACGAGGCGCCGGAGGCGGAGGTGTCGGCGGCGGTGAGCACCGGGCTCGTGGGAGCTCCCGACCAGTCGACCCGTGCGACGGCGAGGGTCCCGGAGAGCACCAGGACGACGGGCAGGACGAGGGCGAGGGAGCGGCCGATCCGACGGGCGGGGCCCCGGCCGCGTCGCGTCTGAGGGGTAGTGGAGTGCTTCACGCGAGTGAGGGTAGCGTCCGGTAGCGACGAGGAAACATTCCGTCACCGTTACGGGGGACAGGGAGCCCCGGATTCCGCCCGACGTGTTGACGACTGCGCCGGAAATGCCCGTTGTGCCGGGGTATTTGTCGACAACGTGGGCAACGGGACGGGCCCCGCAGCGTGCTGCGGGGCCCTTTCGGGTTTCGTGTCCGTCGCTGTGGGCGGCTCGGCTCAGTCGGAGAGACGGGCGCCGGTGGAGGTGGAGAACACGTGGGTCTCGCCCGAGCGCGGCACCACGTGGAGCTCGCTGCCCTTCTCCGGGACGTCACGGCCGCCGACGCGGACCACGACGTCCTTGGCCTCGCCGCCGACCTGCGCGGTGCCGTACACGAACGCGTCGGAGCCCAGCTCCTCCACGACGTTGACGGTGACCGCGACGCCCTGGTCGGAGTCGGAGCCGGCCACGTCGAAGTGCTCGGGGCGGACGCCGACGGTGACGGTCTTGTCGCTGGTCGCGGTGAGCGCGTCGCGCTGCACCGGCACCACCGAGTTGCCGAACTTCACGCCGCCGTCGGTGATCGGGACCTCGATCAGGTTCATGGCGGGGG
>KL568528.1:40147-41300 GCA_000715605.1 Streptomyces speibonae
GGGGAGCCGATGAAGCCGGCGACGAAGAGGTTCGCGGGCTTGTCGTACATGTTGCGCGGGGTGTCGACCTGCTGGAGCAGACCGTCCTTGAGGACCGCCACGCGGTCGCCCATGGTGAGGGCCTCGACCTGGTCGTGGGTGACGTAGACCGTGGTGATGCCCAGGCGGCGCTGGAGCGAGGCGATCTGCGTACGGGTGGACACACGGAGCTTGGCGTCCAGGTTGGACAGCGGCTCGTCCATGAGGAACACCTGCGGCTCACGCACGATGGCGCGGCCCATCGCGACACGCTGGCGCTGACCACCGGACAGGGCCTTCGGCTTGCGGTCCAGGTACTCGGTGAGGTCGAGGATCTTCGCGGCCTCCTCGACCTTCTTGCGGATCTCCGCCTTGTTGACGCCGGCGATCTTCAGGGCGAAGCCCATGTTGTCGGCGACCGACATGTGCGGGTAGAGCGCGTAGTTCTGGAACACCATGGCGATGTCCCGGTCCTTCGGCGGCAGGTGGGTGACGTCGCGGTCACCGATGCGGATGGCGCCGCCGTTGACGTCCTCGAGTCCCGCGAGCATGCGCAGGGAGGTGGACTTGCCGCAGCCGGACGGGCCGACGAGGACGAGGAACTCGCCGTCCGCGATCTCGATGTCCAGGGCGTCGACGGCGGGCTTGGTGGAACCGGGGTAGACCCGGGTCGCCTTGTCGAACGTGACAGTGGCCATGGTGAATGGTCCCCTTCTACCGGCAGGAACGTGCCGGACGATCCGAGTAGGAAGGTGCCACGACGGTTGTTCCGTTGTGGTGTGGTCCACATGAGTGAACTGGCTCAGGACGCTACCTGGCGTTCACCTGGTCTGTCAGTAGTTCCAGGGTGTGAATTTCGCGGAAACATTCGATCCGGTGGATGACCATTCGGTTTCGTGGCCGTCACCGCTCGCTCGCGTAGCGGTCCGCCAGCACCGCCACCGCCGCCGCGACCGCCTGTCGCAGGTTCGCCGGGCCGAGCACCTCCGCGTCGACGCCGAGCCGCAGCAGATCGCCCGTCGCCACCGCCTCCGACTCCACGTCCACCTCCACCTCCACCCAGCCCTCCCCGTCCGGCGGCCCCGCGTCCGCCAGGGCCCGCGCTCCCGCCGCCCCGAACTGCATCGGCAGGAGC
>KL568528.1:41512-43362 GCA_000715605.1 Streptomyces speibonae
GTGTATAAGAGACAGGGGCGGTGCCGTGCCGCGTCGCCGCCTCCATCCGGCGGGTGGACTCGGTCCAGTAGGCGGCCAGGTCGAACCCGGCGGGCCGGGTGAAGCCCTCGCCGGTCTCCGCCACCGACTCGAACCGCGACACCCGGTAGGTGCGTACGGAGTCCTCCGCCAGCGCCACCAGGTACCAGATGCCCCCCTTCAGCACGAGCCCCAGCGGGCCCACCTCCCGGTGCACCTCGCCGCGCCAGCGCCGGTAGTGGGTCCGCAGCACCCGCTGCTCCCACACCGCCCGCGCGATCGGCTCCAGATGCGGTACGGGGTCGGCGTCCCGGAACCACGCCGGGGCGTCCAGGTGGAAGCGCTCGCGCACCCGCCGCGCCTGCCCGGCCAGTCCACCCGGCAGGGCCGCCTCGACCTTCAGCTGGGCACTGGCCAGCACCGCGCCGAGCCCCAGATCCCTGGCCGGCCCCGGCAGCCCCGCCAGGACCAGCGAACCGGCCTCCGCGTCCGTCAGCCCGGTCAGCCGGGTCCGGTAGCCCTCCATCAGGCGGTAGCCGCCCTCGGGCCCGCGGTCGGCCCGCACCGGCACCCCGGCGGCGCCGAGCGCGTCGATGTCCCGGTAGACGGTGCGGACCGACACCTCCAGCTCCGCCGCCAGCTCGGGGGCGGTCATCCGGCCGCGGTTCTGCAGCAGGAGGAGCAGGGAGAGAAGCCGGTCGGCGCGCATGGAGCCATTGTCCGCCGTACCTGACAGAAGATGTCAGGTACGGGCGCGACAGTGGCGGGACGTGCCGGTTCACCTGGGCCGACGCGCCGTTCATCTCGGAAGGGACACCACTTTCATGCCCACCACCGCCACCACCACCGGACACTTCACCTTCGCCGACTGGAAGGAGTCCGCCGTCACCGCGGAGGACACCTTCCCCCGGCTCGCGCACGCCACGGTCACCAACGCCTTCTCGGGCGGCATCGAGGCCGAGGCCACCACCTGCGACTACACGGTCGCCTACCTCACCGGGACGACCGGCGCCTTCGCCGGCATGGAACTCCTCACCGGCCGCGTCGACGGCCGCGCGGGCACCTTCGCCGTCGAGGAGCGCGGCCGCTTCACGAGCGACGGCACCGTCCACTGCACCTTCGAGGTCGTGGAAGGATCCGGCACCGGGGAGCTCGCGGGCCTGCGCGGCACGGGCGGCTTCACCTACCGGCACGGCGAGACGAAGGTGCCGTACACCTTCGAGTACGCGATGGACTGACGGACGGGGCCCGGCCCCACAAGTGCGTGGCTCGGCGAAAGCGCCACTGTGTACAGTGGACCAGCCTTCGCGCGCGCCGCGCGGTGCCTCCTTAGCTCAGCTGGCCAGAGCAACGCACTTGTAATGCGTAGGTCGTCGGTTCGAATCCGACAGGGGGCTCCAGCACACAGTCCCGGGCCGGACCCGTATCCGGTCCGGGATTTTCCGTTGCCGCGCGGTCGCTACCCCGGGGTGCCGCGCAGGCGGCGGGCGATTTCCAGGTCGTTGTCGTTCAGGGGGCGGCCCTCCTCGGTCTCCCAGAGGGAGTTCTGCAGCAGGCGCCCGTACGTCCACGCGCGCGCCCGCGCGCGGTCGAGGCCCAGGACGTCGGTCATGGCGTCGAAGCGCCAGCGGACGTCCTCGGCGTCGAAGTTGTTAGCCAGGGCGGGCCAGAGGTCGAAGCCGGGGTCGCCGGCCAGGGGCTTGGGGTCGATGGCGAGCCAGGGGGCGCGGTCGGCGGCGAGGACGTTCTCGTCGTGCAGGTCCCAGTGCAACAGGCGGTCGCCGGGCTCGTCGGCGACCTCGCGTACGGCGGCCGCGCAGTCGGCGACGAGG
>KL568528.1:43571-48710 GCA_000715605.1 Streptomyces speibonae
CCGGGTCCGGTATGCGGGGCAGCGCGCGGGGGGCGTGCTCCAGCATGGACGCGGTCATGTCGCTCAGGCGGCGCATGCCCTCGGGTGCCGGGGTGGTGTGGAGGTGGGCGAGGAGGCGGGCGATCACCAGGACGCCCTCGTGCACGTCGGGCTGGTGCGCGAGCATCCGGGAGGAGTCGAGGCGCTCCAGGAGCATGGTGCCGGTGGGTTCGTCGTGGTCGAGGAGCCGGACCGCTCCGTCGCCGTTCCACAGGCGCAGGGCGGTCGGCTCGCCCTCGCTCTCGTGGTCGCGGATCTGGAGCTTCAGCACGGCGGGGGTGCCGTCCGCGCGGTCGACCGGGAGGACCAGGGCGCTGACACCGTGCATGGGCGCCCCGGTGACGCGCAGCTCCCAGCGGTCCAGGAACCGCGCGGTCAGGTCCGGCAGGGCGGCGATGAAGGCCCGGCCGGCCTCCTTGTTGTACTTCTCCTGGGTGGCGGCGAGTTCCGCGGGGACGTCGATCACTTCTCGCACGGTAGTGGCGTACAGGGCCGGAGTCCCGTGGATTTCCCGGGGGGCGTCACGGCTCCAGGACAACCTTTCCGGTCGTGCCCCTGTTCTCCAGGGCACGGTGGGCCGCGGCCGCCTCGGCGAGCGGGAAGCGCTGCACAGCGGGGGTGAGCCGGCCGGCGGCGGCCTCGGCGAGGGCGCGCAGCTCAAGGGTGCGGACGGGGTTGGGCCCACCCGCCTTGCGCATCATCTCGGCGCCGAGGACGTTGACCGAGACGCCCTCGACGAGGTACGGACGGTCGCTCTCGATGCCCTCGGCCGACCAGCCGAAGACGATGTGCCGGCCGCCGGGCGCGAGCAGACCGACCACCGCGCGGGCGACGTCGCCGCCCACACCGTCGTAGACGACGGTGACCTTGCCGCGCAGGTCCTCGAGCCGGTCGGTCCAGCCGGGGGCCGTGTAGTCGACGGCGAGGTCGGCGCCGCCCGCCGCCACACGGGCCGTCTTCGCGGGGCCTCCGGCCAGTCCGACGACGGTGGCGCCGGCGTTCCTGGCGTACTGGACGAGGAGCGTGCCGATGCCGCCGGCCGCCGCCGGTACGACGATCACGTCACCGGGGCCGGGCTCGGCGAACTGCACGATTCCCATCGCCGTACGCCCCGTGCCGATCATGGCGACGGGCTGGGCGAAGTCCAGTCGCCCGGGGATCTCGTGCAGCCGGTCGGTGCCGGTGACGGCCAGCTCGGCGTAGCCCCCGGGCACGAAGCCGAGGTGGGCCACCACGCGGCGGCCGAGCAGATCCCGGGGTGCGCCCTCGCCGACCGCGTCGACGACGCCGGCGACCTCGCGGCCGGGGACGGTGGGCAGCGTGGCCGGCGCCGGGCCGGGACCCCGCATGCCACGGCGCAGGGCGGCGTCCAGGAGATGGACACCGGCCGCCCGGACGGCGATGCGGACCTGGTCCGGGCCCGGCCGAGGGTCCTCGGTCTCCTCGTAGGTGAGGTTCTCGGCCGGGCCGAAGGCGTGCAGACGGATGGCGTGCATGGCTCCCCCAGGGGTCGGTGGCCGGTGCGCGGCCTCTCGGGTGCGGCAACCGGGAGCGGCGCCGATGTGCGCGCCGCCACGACCCCCACGGTGCGACCTCAAGCATGCTTGAGGTCAAATGCGTTCCGGCCGAGGGCGAGCGAGACGGCCGTCAGGGCGCTGTTGAAGGACACCTCCGAGAGCACGCCGGGCGCGGCGACCTGGTCACCGGCGAGGTAGACGCCGTCCCCGCGGTCGACGGCGGGCCGGTCGCGCCAGCTGGCGCCGGGCAGGTCGACGGCGCCGGTACGGCCGTTCGCCACCGCCTGCCGTCGCCAGGTGACCCGCTCCCGCCAGCCCTCGTAGGCCAGGTCCAGCAGCCCCTCCGCGCGGGCGGTGCCGTCCGCCTTGGACTCGCCCGGACCGATGGGGATCTGGCCCTGGATCAGCTGCTCCCCGGCCGGGGCGAGGGTGCGGTCCTGGGCGGTGAACCGCTCCAGCCAGCCCGGCGCGTCGAGGTCGGACACGGCGAATGCGTCGCCGCGGCGGGTGCGCAGGGCCAGGTCGACCAGGACGGTACGGCCGCTCGGCCAGGTCAGCGAGGGGTCGCCGAGGAGCCGGCGGGCGGCGTCCAGGGAGGTGGCCACGACCACGGGGGTGTCGGTGGGCACCGTGTCGACGCGGGACAGCGTCTCCATCCGCACGCCGAGGTTCCACGCGCGGGCGGCCATCCGGTCGATGAGGCCGCCCCAGCCGCCGCGCGGGTAGTGGGCCTCCGGGGGCAGCCTGGTGGCGCGGCGCAGGCGTTCCTGCACGAACGCGGCGGACAGGGAGCCCGGGTCGTGGTGGAACAGCGCGACCGCCGCGTAGTGGGCGGCCGCCCGTGCGCCCTCCTCGCCGGCGATCCCGGTGGCCCAGCTGAGGAAGTCGGTGTCGACGGGGGCGCGCGCGACGCCGCGGCGCAGCAGCTTCAGCATCGCGAAGGGCGGGGTACGGCGCAGGGCTCCCCGGTGGCGCAGGCGCAGCCGGGCCGCCTCCAGGGGCGGGAGCGGGGCGAGCGGGCCGATGAGACCGCGTTGCCGCAGCCAGGCCCAGTGCGGGCCGCCGTTGTAGAGGGCGTGCGGCCCCTCGTTCGTCCGGTACGGGCCCTCGGCGGTGCGGGCGCGGCCGCCCAGCGTGTGGTGGGCCTCGTGGACGGTGACCTTCGCGCCCGCCTCTGCCGCGGTGATGGCCGCGGTGAGTCCGGCGAAGCCGCCGCCGATGACGGTGATGCGGTGCATGTCCGGTGGTCTCCCTCGGTCGGTTCCGGCTGTGTGGATGAGACGGAGTGAGGGCCCCGGAATGTGACATGCGCGGGGTTTTCGCAGGTCAGGTGGATTGTCAGTGGTGGGGTGCAGCATGGGGCCATGGTGAGGAGAGCGGCAGGCGGTCCGGGAGTGAAGGCGGCGCGGCGCCCGGAGCTGCGGCTGCCCGCGCTGGAGCGGTACGACGGGGGTGGGCTGGAGCCGGACGGGGACTACGACGGGCTGGAGTTCCGGGAGGCGGACCTCGCGGGGGAGGACGGGGGCGGGGCGCGCTTCATGGACTGCGCGCTGAGGGAGTGCGTCCTGGACGAGACGCGGCTGTCCCGGGCGCGGCTGCTGGACTCGGTGCTGTCCGGGGTGCGGGGCGTGGGCACGGACCTCGCGGAGGCGACCCTGCGCGACGTCGAGCTGACCGACGCGCGGCTCGGGGGGACGCAGCTGCACGGGGCGGGGCTGGAGCGGGTGCTGGTCCGCGGCGGCAAGCTCGACTTCCTGAATCTGCGCGGGTCGCGGCTGAAGGACGTGGTCTTCGAGGGCTGCGTACTGGTCGAGCCGGATTTCGGCGGGGCGCGGCTGGAGCGCGTGGAGTTCGTGGACTGCACGCTCAAGGGCGCGGACCTCTCGGGCGCCACGCTGAAGGACGTGGACCTGCGGGGCGCCGCGTCCCTGGAGATCGCGCGGGGCGTGGACCGCCTGTCGGGAGCGGTCGTCAGCACGGCTCAGCTGCTCGATCTGGCGCCCGCGCTGGCGGGGGAGCTGGGGATCCGCGTGGAGGGGTGAGGCGGGGACGCGCTCTGAGGGCCCCCGTGGGGGTGGTCAACCTGCGTTCGTCGGGGCGGTCACGGGGCGTTGTCGCGAGTACCTCGCAGCGAAAGGCGAGTGTTCTCATCGACCCTCGAGTGGTGCCGCCATCAGGAGGACACGGTCAGGGCCAGCGAGGCGACGGCGGTGGCGCAGTAGAAGCCGGGGAACGCGAGGTTGTGGAGCACGCGGACGCGCACATGGAAGGCGAGCGCGCCCAGGTAGAGCAGGACGAGACCGCAGGCCGCGGCGGCGGCGAGGGGGCGCAGTGCGGCGTCGGCGAGGCCGAGGAGGAGGCCCGCCGCACCAGCCAGTTTGAGGGCGGCCAGCCGGGGCAGCCAGGATCGGGGCACACCCACCTCCGCCGAGTTGGCCAGTACGAAGCGCGCCCCGGCGAGGTCGGCGGCGGCGATACCGATGTTGACGGCGGCGGTGAGCAGGGTGACGACGAGGAGCGGGAGCGGGGTAACGGTCATGACTTCAGGGTCTGCGAGGGCTTCGGCACCGTCCAATACCTGCTTCTATAACCTGCTGGCATGGATGTGGACACGCGCCTGCTCCGGTACTTCGCCGCAGTGGCGGAGGAGGGCAGCCTGACCGGGGCCGCGGAGCGGCTGTTCGTCTCGCAGCCTGCGCTGACCAAGCAGATCCGGCGCCTGGAGGACGATCTCGGGGTGCGGCTCTTCACGCGTTCGCGGTCGGGGATGGCGCTGACCGAGGCCGGTCGTGAGCTCGCCTCGCGGGTGCCGGCACTGCTGGACGGCTGGGACGAGGCGGTGCGGGCAGCCGGCCGGTCGGCGCGGGTGCTGCGCCTGGGCTTCCTGGACGCGGGCGCAGTGGGTGCCGTTCCCGAGGTCATCGCCGAGTTCCGGCGGGCGCAGCCGGAGTGGCGGGTGGAACTGCGGCAGTTCGACTGGTCGGACCCGAGCGCCGGCCTGGCCCGGGGTGAGGTGGATGCGGCAGTGGTGCGGTTGCCGTTCCCGGGGCAGGAGCGGTTCACAGTGCGGGAGTTGCTCGTTGAGGAGCGTGGGGTGCTGCTGCCGGCTCGGCATCCGCTGGCGGACAGCGAGACGGTGGAGTTCCGCGAGCTGTGGGACGAGCCGTTCGTCGCGGCCGGAGCCGAGACCGGAGTCTGGAGGGAGCACTGGCTGGCGGCGGAGGAGCGGGACGGGCGCCCCGTCCGGGTGGGCGCCGTCACCAGCCGTCCCGACGAGTGGCTCGGAGCGGTGGCCGGCGGCTGCGTGGCGCTGGCCCCGGCGTCGGCGGCCCGTTTCCACTCCCACCCGGACGTGGTGTTCCGTCCGGTCCGCGGGGTCTCACCGAGCAGGGTGGGGCTGGCCCGGCCTCGGGGGCGGAGGCGCGAGGCGGCGCTGGAAGAGCTGTTGGAGGCCATCGCGGCACGGCTGAGCCGGAGTTGACGACGGGCCGACAGGCCGTCGGCGCGCTGCCCGGCCGGATCGGCTTGACTCCCGGCGGCGGCCGCGCCGAACGGCTCGCCCGGTACGAGGACACCCGCGGCG
>KL568528.1:48937-52966 GCA_000715605.1 Streptomyces speibonae
ACCGGATGACACTCGTCCTTCGCCACGGCAGGTCACTTGCCGCCGACGCCGTCCTGGACGTGCCCGTGACCGCCGTGCGCGGTCACGTGATCGGTGAGCACGGGGGCCGCCGTGGTGTGCCTCCTCCACGACCGTCGACGGCGCGCCCGTCCGGTCCCCGAGAGCGTCGGAGCGGGGCCCGGAGCGCGTGCGTGGGAGGGCGTTCGCACCGCCAGGAGCCTCCGGGGGCGCGGTCGGGCCGGAGGCGTGTGCGGTGCGGAGGCGCGGTTGCTGGCGGGGTGGGAGCCCCGGGGTGCGTCGCCGGTGCCTTCGGGCCGTGGGGCTCGAGGGGGTCAGGGGATGCGGGGGAAGCGGGCCTGCAAGGTCCAGATGGCCGGGTTCTCGGCGAGGGCGTCGTGGAGGTCGGTCAGGTCGGCGAGGAGGTCGTGGAGGAAGTCGCGGGCCTCGCGGCGCAGCTCCGTGTGGGAGAAGGTCAGCGGTGGTTCGGAGGCGGGCAGCCACTCCGCCTCGATGTCCACCCAGCCGAACCGGCGCTCGAACAGCAGCCGGTCGGTGGACTCGGTGAAGTCCAGCTCCGCGCGCTGCGGCCGCGCGGCGCGCGAGCCGGCCGGGTCCCGGTCGACGCGCTCCACGATGTCGCACAGCGCCCACGCGAAGTCGAGCACCGGCACCCATCCCCAGGCTGTGGACAGCTCCCGGTCCGACTCGGTGTCGGCGAGGTAGACGTCACCGCAGAACAGGTCGTGGCGCAGGGCGTGGACGTCCGCGCGGCGGTAGTCGGTCTGCGGCGGGTCGGGGAAGCGGTTGGAGAGGGCGTAGCCGATGTCGAGCACGTGGGTGATGGTGTCACGGCGCCGCGCACCGGCCCCTCATAGGATCCCGACGTGCGCCTTTTCCGCCTCCGCCCGGCCGCCCGCACCGTCGTCGCCGCCCTGCTCGCGGTGTCGGCGGCCGGGTGCGTGAGCGGCTCCGGGCCCGGCGCCGACCGCACCGGCGGGCCCGGCGCGGGCGACCCGTACTTCCCGAAGTCCGGCAACGGCGGCTACGACGTCACCCACTACACCCTCGACCTCGCCTACGAGCCACGCGCCCGCCGGCTCACCGGCACCGCGACGATCGACGCCCGCGCGACGCAGGACCTCACCGCGCTGAACCTCGACCTCCAGGGGCTCGACGTCGAGGAGGTCACCGTCGGCGGCACGGACGCGCGGTGGAGCCGTGAGGGCCAGGAGCTGACCGTCCGCCCGCGTGACGCGCTCGACCGGGACCAGCGGTTCCGCGTCGTCGTCCGCTACTCCGGCACCCCGGAGACCGTCACCGACCCGGACGGCTCCGAGGAGGGCTGGCTGCCCACCGCCGACGGCGCGCTGGCCCTGGGGCAGCCGACGGGCTCCATGGCCTGGTTCCCGGGCAACCACCACCCTTCCGACAAGGCGACGTACAGCATCACGGTCACCGTCCCGAAGGGACTGCGGGCGGTGTCCAACGGGGAGCTCGTGGGCGAGGAGACCGAGGGCGGCCGTACGGCGTACCGGTGGCGGGTCGGGGAACCGATGGCGAGCTATCTCGCCACCGTCGCGATCGGCGCGTACGAGACCGAGCGCACCCGGACCCCCGACGGGCTGCCCGTGTACACGGCCGTCGACCCCGCACAGGCGGCGGCGAGCCGCGCGGTCCTGGAGCGGATCCCCGAGGTCGTGGCGTGGGGAGAGCGGATCTTCGGTCCGTACCCCTTCGCCTCCGTGGGCGCGGTCGTCGACCGCCCGGAGGACGTCGGATACGCCCTGGAGACCCAGAACCGGCCCGTCTTCCCCGGCGCCCCCGACATCCTGCTGCTGGTCCATGAGATCGCCCACCAGTGGTACGGCAACTCCGTGACCCCGCGGACCTGGCGGGACATGTGGCTCAACGAGGGCTTCGCGACGTACGCGCACTGGCTGTGGCAGGAGGACCACGGCGGCGACACCGCGCAGGAGACCTTCGACCTGCTGTACGCCGGTTCGTACTTCCCGGACGCGGGGAGCAACGAGGCGCTGTGGGCCTTCCCGCCGGCCGAGCCGCCGGACGCGGCGCACATCTCCGCGACGCCCGTGTACTGGCGCGGCGCGATGGTCCTGCACCGGATCCGGCGGACGGTGGGCGACGACGCCTTCTTCGACCTGCTGCGCGGCTGGGCGCGGACACACCGTCACGGCACCGCGGACACCGCCGACTTCACGGCGTACGTGGAGAAGTCGGCGCCGGACAAGGACTTCGGCCGGATCTGGGAGGACTGGCTGTACGGGGAGGGCCGTCCGGCCCGGGAGTGAGGCACCCGCGCTCCCGCGCACCCGTGCTCCCGCGCACCGGTGCTCAGCGGGCTCCCGTGCCTCAGGACGGGCCGCCGTCGGTGAGCCGTTTGCGCAGGACCGCGCAGGGGCGGCCGAGCCGGTGGTCGGCCCGGTGGCCGATGGGGGCGTAGCCGAGGGCGGTCCAGAAGGCGAGCGCCTTCGGATTGTTGTGCAGCACGGCGTCGTGGCCCCCGGCGCGCAGACGGTCCTCGACGCGCGCGGCGAGACGCCGTCCGTGGCCCCGGCCGTGCAGCCGCGCATCCACCATCAGCAGCCCGATCCAGGGGTCCGGGTCGGCCGGGTCAGGGTGGCGGGAGAGGGTGACGGCGATGCCGGTCAGGCACCCCTCGCCGCGGCCGAGCAGCACTTCCGCGTGCGGGGTGGCCAGTTCCTGGGCCACCTGCTCCGGCCGGATGTCGTCCGGGTCCGGGAAGTCGCCGCTCAGGGCGTGGAACTCCCGGTTGGACGCGTACAGGGCGGTGATCTCGGTGAGCAGCGGTCCGGGGAGGCCGCGGTCCGGGGTGAGCGGCAGGGGGTCGAGGATCACCGGGGCAACGTATCGCGCGGGCGTGCCGGAGCCCCGGCCGGTGTGCAGTCGGCCGGGGCTCCGCCATGCGGGCGGGACCCGTCAGACGTTCACGCCGAAGTCCTGGGCGATGCCCACGAGGCCCGAGGCGTAGCCCTGGCCGACCGCGCGGAACTTCCACTCCGCGCCGTTGCGGTACAGCTCGCCGAAGACCATGGCGGTCTCGGTGGCCGCGTCCTCCGACAGGTCGTAGCGGGCGATCTCGGAGCCGCCGGCCTGGTTGACGACGCGGATGTAGGCGTTGCGCACCTGGCCGAAGTTCTGCGAGCGGTTCTCGGCGTCGTAGATGGAGACCGGGAAGACGATCTTGTCGATGTCGGCCGGGAGGGCGGCCAGGTTGACGTTGATCGCCTCGTCGTCGCCCTCGCCCTCACCCGTGCGGTTGTCACCGGTGTGGACGATGGAGTTGTCCGGGGTCTGCTTGTTGTTGAAGAACACGAAGTGCGCGTCCGAGTAGACCTTGCCCTCCGTGTTGACCGCGATCGCCGAGGCGTCGAGGTCGAAGTCCGTGCCGGTGGTGGTGCGGACGTCCCAGCCGAGGCCCACGGTGACGGCGGTCAGGCCCGGAGCCTCCTTGGTGAGCGAGACGTTGCCACCCTTGGACAGGCTTACAGCCATTGTTGGGAGTCCCTTCCCTCGTTTACGTACGGCTAGAAGCTACAGCTATCACCTTGAACGCCGAGAGGGGTGTGAGAGGTTCCATCTCGCTTTACTTTCTTTACCCTGGGCGATCGGGATCCTCGCCGACGCCCGGTGATCCGCGGACCGGGTACCGGGATATTGGGATGACGTGACACCGCTGGACGCGGGAACCTGTACGGCATGTCCGGTCCCCATGTCATCCGCGGCTCCGTCTCCCTGCCCGAGTCCGAGCTCGTGTGGCGTTTCTCGCGGTCGTCCGGGCCCGGCGGACAGCACGTCAACACCAGCGACTCCCAGGTCGAACTGCGTTTCGATCTCGCACGCACCGAGGCGCTGCCCGAGGTGTGGAAGGAGCGGGCCCTCGAGCGGCTGGCCGGGCGCCTGAGCAACGGGGTGATCACCGTCCGCGCCTCGGAGCACCGGTCGCAGTGGCGCAACCGTGAGGCGGCCTGTCTCTTATACACATCTCTG
>KL568528.1:53214-55577 GCA_000715605.1 Streptomyces speibonae
AGAGATGTGTATAAGAGACAGGGCCCACGCGGGTGCCGCGCGGGATCAATGAGCGGCGGCTGCGGGAGAAGAAGCAGCGGGCCGAGACGAAGCGGGGGCGCTCCGCGCGGGGGTGGGGGTGACGGGGGCTCCTGTCCCCGGTGACCCGTGCGCAGGGGGCTGGGCCGGAGGTCCGGAGGTCCGGGGGTGCGGGTCGTGGGCACCTGCGGATCCGTGGAAGCCGGTCGCGCGGTTCCCCGCGCCCCTGGGGGGCTGCTCGGACGTCGACGTGGAAATCCCCTGGTTCAAAAGGGATTTCGGGACCGTCGGAGAAATATTCGGCCGGTATTCAGCCCAACTGCCGGTAACGGCCCCGGAAATACGTCAGCGGACCGCCCTCCGCGCTCGGTACGCGGGCGGTGATCACGCGGCCGATCACCAGGGTGTGGTCCCCGGCCGGCACCCGCTGCTCGGTACGGCACTCCAGTGTCGCCAGCGCGCCGCCCACCAGCGGGGCCCCGCTGTACTCGCCGCGCCGGTAGGGGATGTCCGCGAACAGCAGGCGGTCGCTGACCCTGCCCTTCATCGCGAAGCGGCCCGCGATGTGGCGCTGGCTCTCGGAGAGCACGGACACCGCCCACAGCGGCTGCTCCTCGAGCAGGTCGTCCATGCGGGAGCCGTTGCGCAGGCTGACCAGCACCAAGGGCGGGTCCAGGGAGACCGAGAGGAACGCCGTCGCGGTCATGCCGACGTCCTCGCCGGCCGGGGCCCCGGGGTCGTCCGGGTCCAGCGGCGCCTCTTGCGCGGTCACCAGGACCACGCCGGCGGCCAGTCTGGACATGGCTGCGCGGAACTCGTCGTTGCTCACCCCCTCAGCATGCCGGGCGGGGGGCGGAACGGAGTGCGTGGCCGGTGCGGCAGGAGTGTTCAGCACACAGGAACGCTAGTCTCCGCTCCACGGGCACCGCATCGGGCCATGGCCCGAGCCGGGACCTAGGACCAGGGCCCGATCCCCGCGGAGCCGTGCCCGGTCCGTGCCCGGTCCGGGGTGCGGACGGGCGGGCAACCGCCGCAAAAAACGTGTTCGGCGAAAACGCGGGGAAACCACGGAAAGACCACGCAATTGTTCACGTTTAGCTGTGACTTGAGTCACAAGGGGCAGGAATTGTTGACCCTGTGTACCGAGTGAGCAGCGCGCTGTGATTCAGTGGCGGGGAAGCTGGTAGGACGATACGCCGAAGAGAACCCTTGATTCACTCCGAGGTCTCGGGGGGAGGGCGAGGATGGAGACCGAGTCGGAACCCTACGTCCGTCTTGCGTCGCTGCGGCAACTCCACCGGGCCATGGCCGACATGAACACGGCACGAAGCCTGGCGGACACGTTGCAGACGGTCGCCGACGGCGTCGTGGGCGCCCTCGGGTACGAGCTGGCGTGCGTCAACCTCGTACGCCCCGACGGTGATCTCGTCGTCGCCGCCCTGGCCGGGAACTCCGCCGCCGAGGCCCTCATCACCGGCCGGACCGGCTCCCGTGCGTCCTGGGAGCGCCGCCTGAACATGGGCGAGCGCTGGGGTGACCTGATCTTCATATCGCACACCGAGGGCTGGGTCCTCGACGACGACGACGTCCCCCAGTGGTACACCGACGGGCCCGCGCCCCGCTTCGAGGACGAGTGGCACCCCTCCGACCGGCTCTTCGCCCCGATGTACGCGCCCGGCCCGCAGGGCGGCGGCACCTCCGGCGAACTGGTCGGCGTGCTCTCCGTGGACCGCCCGCGCAACGGCCGCCGGCCCGGCGCCTGGGGCCGCGAGGCCCTCCAGATGTACGCCTTCCAGGCCGCCATCGCGATCAGCAACGCGCGCCTGCGGGCCAACATGCAGCGCGCCCTGGTCCGCCTGGAGCGCGAGCAGCAGGCGCTGCGGGCCAGTGAGGAGAGCTTCCGGCAGGCCTTCGAGTACGCCCCCTCCGGCATGGCGATCGCCGAGATGGGCGGCGACCAGCACGGCCGCATCCTGCGCACCAACGACGCCCTGTGCCGCCTGCTCGGCCGGCACGCCTCCGCGATGCGCCGCTACTCCTTCTCCGACCTGGTCCACCCCGAGGACATCGGCACGCTGCTGCGCACCTCCGCCGAGGGCGGCCGGGCCGAGCTGCGCCTCGCCCGCCGCGACGGCACGTACGTCTGGGTCTCCCTGCGCAACTCCGTGGTCGCCGACGCCGCCGACGGCCCCCGCTTCCTGCTCACCCACGTCGAGGACATCGAGGAGCGCAAACGCCGCGAGCTCCAGCTCGCCCACCGCGCCTCCCACGACTCGCTCACCGGGCTGCCGAACTCCGCCGAGCTGCGGGCCCGGCTCTCCTCCTGTCTCTTATACACATCTCTG
>KL568528.1:55755-59839 GCA_000715605.1 Streptomyces speibonae
AGCCGCAACAGGCGCCGCCCGCCGACGTCGAGTCGATGGACCCCTTCGAGTCCTTCGACTCCCACGACGCCGCCTACGGCCCGCCCGCCTTCGACCGGGGGCACGACTTCGACTTCCCGCCGGGCCCCGACGGGGGCTTCGACCACCATGTGCACACCGTCGCGCCGGCCGCGGAGTTCGACGACGGCACCAAGGGGCTCGCGGTGCTCTTCTGCGACCTCGACGGCTTCAAGTCGATCAACGACCGGTTCGGGCACAACGCGGGCGACGCCGTGCTCATCGAGGTCGCCCGCCGGCTCAGCAACGGCGTACGGGACGGTGACACCGTTGCCAGGCTCGGCGGCGACGAGTTCGTGATCCTCGCCGACGGGCTGGGCCGGGCCGACGCCCAGGACCTCGCCGTACGGCTGCGCAACGAGATCATCCAGCCCATCCGGGCCGAGGGGCGGGCCGTGCGGGTGGGCGCCAGCTTCGGCATCGGATGGGCACATTGCGGGATGACCGCGGACGAAGTGCTGAAGTCCGCCGACGAACGGATGTACGTCGAGAAACGATCTCGTCCCAAACAGCACCGGCGGGCGGGATGAAGCGCAGGTCAGCGAGTTGATGCGGTCCGGGTCACCCGTTCGGGTCATGGGGAGCGGGTAGGCTCGCCTTCGCCACCCACGTACCGCACCCGATCCGCAGCTAGGAGCACCAAGGGATGACGCCCGGCAACAACGGCGCGAGCACGCCCGAGGACGACGACCCGTTCGGCTACCTCTACGCCGACGGCCAGGCCAACGGGGCCCAGCCGCCGTCCGGGGGCTACGGCTACCCGAACTCGGTCAACCGGGTGCGGCCGGTCGGGACCCGGCAGTACGGCCAGCAGACCCCCGCTCCGCAGGCACCGCCGCAGCAGGGTGCCTACGGGCAGCCGAACGCCCACTACGCGGCGCCGGAGACCCTTCCCGGCGGCGCGTCCGCGGCGCACTCCCCGCAGCCGTCGCACGGCGGTGGCGGCCGGGGCGGCCGGGGCGGCCGGGGCGGCGGCCCGAACACCAAGGGCCTCCTCATCGGCGCGATCGCCGTGGTGGCGGCCGTGGTGATCGGCATCAGCGTGGCCATGATCGGTGGCGATGACGACGACAAGGGCGGCGATGAGGCGGGCGCGAGCCCGACCCAGAGCCAGGACGAGGGCAAGCCGAGCGCGTCGGCGAGCGAGGGCGGCGACGAAGAAGAGCAGGCCGAACTCCCGACCATCGACGCGAAGGCGCTCCGCTTGGACGGGGGCGCGACCCTGGCCTCGCAGGTCGAGGGTGCGCAGTCCGACGGCGGCATCTATGTGAACGGCCTCAACAAGCCGGGTGCCACGGTCACCTGGACCGTCAACGGCATCCCGGAGGACGGCGCCTACACGGTCTTCGTCCGCTACAGCACGACCGACGATCCCCAGTCGATGACGCTCACGGTCAACGGCAAGCCGTTCGGCTCCAAGCTCAACATGGACAACTTCGCCAGGGCCGAGGACGGCGACTTCTCCAAGGGCTGGACCCAGACCTACGCCTGGCCCACCTTGAACAAGGGCACCAACACGATCTCGGTCTCCTGCGGCGACGGCGACAAGTGCAATGTCCTCCTCGACCAACTGTGGCTCAAGGAGGGCCAGGTCAAGGAGTGATCCAATGCAACGCCGTCGCCGCGTGTGGAAGCGACGGCGTTGAATTGGACTGGCTGCAGCACTTGCGCCACGGCCAATTCTTGCGAGCGTTGTTGTGCTGCTTGCTGATCAGCCGTATGCGGGCGTGATGACCGTCCGGCTCGATGTCACTCAGCGTGAACTCCACCCCCACCCTTTCGCCTGGATTGTGCCAATTTGTGATCTTGGCTGCCCCCGAAGCTCCAGTGGTTACGCAGCCGGCGTAGTCGGTCGGAAGTGCTTGTGCAGGGCTTGCGCTGAGCGTGGCGAGAAACGTATCTGCAGATCGGCTTTCAAAAAGGTCTTGTTGTAGCGAACGCTGTGTGACCAGCACGTGTGCGTTGGCAGTCAGGCCGCGTTCGTCTCTCTCGTCACCGTGACGTCCGGCAGCAGGTCCTCGTAGGCCGTGTGGTCGAATTCGCCGGCGGCCGGGGTCAGGACCGTGGCCGCCGACAGGGCGACCGCGCGGGACAGACGGGCCGGCCAGGGCTGGTGTTCGACCAGGGCCGAGAGGATGCCCGCGACCGCCGAGTCGCCGGCGCCCGTCGGGTTGCCGCGGAGGTGGACCGGCGGGGCGGCGCGCCAGCGGGCGTCCGGGGTGGCCGCGAGGAGACCGTCCGGGCCCAGGGAGGCCACCACCGTGCCGGCGCCCCTGCGACGGGCGTCCTGGGTGGCGCGCAACGGGTCGTGCGAGCCGGTGAGTTCGGCCAGCTCTTCGGCGTTGGGCTTGAGGATGTCGGGACGGCCGGCCACCCCGCGGCGCAGCGCCGCGCCGCTGGTGTCGAGGAGGGCCGGGACCCCGGCCGCGCGTGCCGTGCGGATCAGGCCCGCGTACGCGCCCACCGGGACGCCCGGGGGCAGGCTGCCGCACAGGGCCACCGCCGAGGCGGCGGCCAGCAGGTCCTCGTACACCTCCTGGAACGCCGACCACTCGGCGTGGGTGATGTCCGGGCCGGGCTCGTTGAGCTGGGTGGTGGTGCCGGAGCGCTCGTCGACCACCGCGACGGTGCGCCGGGTGGTGCCGGAGACCGGGACCAGCGCGTCCGTCAGCCGCGGGACCTCGCTGAGCCGGTCGCGCAGGGTCCGTCCCGTCGTACCGCCGGAGAAGCCGGTGACCGTCACCTCGTGGCCGAGGGCGGCCAGCACCCGGGCCACGTTGACGCCCTTGCCGCCGGGGCGTTCGGTCACCTCGGAGACCCGGTGGGAGGCCCCCGCCCGCAGGGACGGTACGCGATAGGTGACGTCGAGAGCGGTGTTCAGCGTGACCGTCAGTATCACCGGGCCGACCTTCCCCTGTGTCCGTGCGCCTGCCGTGTGTCCCGGGGACACGATCATGCCAAACGGACGGCGGTCGGCCCACCCCTCTCACCGGCCACGATTCGGTGACGGCGGACGGATCGGCCCGGTTTCAGCCCAGTCGGGGATCGACCACCCACTCGCCCCGGCGCATCACGCCCACCAGGTCGAAACCGGCGTCGAGAACCACCAGGTCGGCGTCCTTGCCGGGTTCCAGGGAGCCGATCCGGTCGTCCAGGCCGAGCAGCCGCG
Organism: Streptomyces speibonae; assembly: GCA_000715605.1. Lineage (GTDB taxonomy): Bacteria > Actinomycetota > Actinomycetes > Streptomycetales > Streptomycetaceae > Streptomyces > Streptomyces speibonae. Next base: position 58,982 of record KL568528.1, read on the forward strand.
CCGGGTTGGCGGAGATCGCCGCGACGACGTCCTCGACGGGCAGCCCGTCCACCGTCACCGCCCGCTTGAAGGCGCGGTCCAGGGTGAGCGTGGAGCCGGCGATCGAACCGCCCTCCACCAGCCGGGCCACACCGTCCGCGACCTCGACCTCCATCGGGCCCAGCATGTAGCGGCCGTCGCCGAAACCGGCCGCGTCCATCGCGTCGGTGATGAAGGCGACCCGCCGTGCGCCCGCGTGGTGGAAGGCCAGCTGGAGCGCGGCCGGATGCAGATGGGTGCCGTCGTTGATCAGCTCGACGGTGACCCGCTCGTCCTCCAGCAGGGCGGCGATCGGGCCCGGCGCGCGGTGGCCGAGCGGGGGCATGGCGTTGAAGAGGTGGGTGGCGACGGTCGCGCCCGCGTCGATGGCGGCGACGGTCTGCTCGTAGGTGGCGTCGGTGTGTCCGACGGCCGCGATCACCCCGTGCTCGACGAGCAGCCGTACGGAGTCCGGGCCGCCCGGCAGCTCGGTGGCCAGCGTCATCATCCTCGCCTGCCCGTGCGCGGCGTCGAGCAGCTTGCGCACCTCGGCCGGGTCGGGGTCGCGCAGCAGCGCCTCGTTGTGCGCGCCTTTGCGGCAGGGGGAGATGAACGGCCCCTCGAAGTGGATGCCGGCGATGTCGCCCTGCTGGGCAAGTTCCGCGAGCATCCCGGCGTGCCGGGCGAGGAAGTCCAGGTCACCGGTGACGGCGGAGGCGACCACCGTGGTGGTGCCGTGCAGGCGGTGGGTGCGGACGCCCTTGAGCACGTCCTCGGCGGTGCCGCCGGCGAAGGACGCCCCGCCGCCGCCGTGGTTGTGGAGGTCGACGAACCCCGGGA
>KL568528.1:60044-66920 GCA_000715605.1 Streptomyces speibonae
GCCAGTGGCCGGACAGATCGACGGTTTCGGCGTCGTCGGGTGCCGTGGCGGCGATCCGCGTGCCCTCGACGATCACGCGCCCGTCGTCCACGGTCCCGGTGGGCAGGACCACCCGGGCACCGGTGAGAACCTTGGTGGGGGCCATCAGGTGGTTACCTCCGAGGGGTACGAGGGGCCAGTGGTGTCGATCAGGTCCCAGGCGAGGAGTCCCGCGCCCAGGCATCCGGCGGTGTCCCCGAGGGCCGCGGGGACCAGGGACGGCAGCTTCTGGAAGGTCACCCGCCGCCGGACGGCCTCCCGCAGGGGTGTGAACAAGGTTTCCCCCGCCTCGGCGAGCCCGCCACCGACGATCAGCGTGCGCGGGTCCAGCAGGGTGAGCGCGGTGACCAGTCCGTCGGCGAGCGCGTCCACCGCGCCCTGCCACACCTGGCGGGCCCGCGCGTCCCCGGACTCGACGGCCTTGGCGCAGTCGGCGGCGTCCGCGTCCGGGTCCCCGCAGGCGGCCGCCCATGCCTCGCTCACGGCGGAGGCGGAGGCGAACCGCTCCAGACAGCCGCGCTGCCCGCACGGGCAGGGAGTCCCCCCGGGCCGTACGACGATGTGGCCGATCTCGCCCGCGAAACCGTGCGCGCCGGCCTCGACCCGGCCGTCGATGCCGATGGCGCCCGCGATGCCGGTGCCCAGCGGCACGAACAGGAAGCGGTCGGCGCCCCGGCCCGCCCCGATGCGGCCCTCGGCGAGTCCGCCGGTGCGCACGTCGTGGCCGAGGGCGACGGGGACGCCGCCGAGGCGCTGCGCGAGCAGGGCGCGCAGCGGGACGTCGCGCCAGCCGAGGTTCGCCGCGTAGACGGCGACTCCCTCGGCCTCGTCGACGATTCCGGGGACGGCGACACCGGCGGCCGAGGCGGGTACGCCGTGCCGGCGGATGCCGTGGGCGCGCAGTTCCGCCGCGAAGTCGAGGATGTCCGCGACGACCGCGTCCGCGCCGCGCTCCCGGCCGGTGGGCCGGCGGGCCTGGTGCAGCAGCTCCCCGTCCGCCCCGACCAGGGCGGCCTTCATCCCGGTGCCGCCCACGTCGAGGGCGATGACATGTTTCACGGGAAACAGTGTGGACCGGGGACCCGCAAGAGGTCTAGTCCACTCACGTGGTGTAGACCTTATTCCGACTATCGAAAAATTTCGGACGGCGCGAGGCGTCGGGACAGGGGCAAGGCACGTGCAGCGGCGGGTCGGGACAAGGACGATCGCGGTGGTGTCCGCGCTGGGACTGGCAGGAGTCCTCGGCGGATGCGGCACCGGGGAGGGATCGTCGGACGTCACCCTGAGACTCGTCGCCGCGGACTACGGCACGAGCGAGGCCGACAGCTCCGAGAAGTACTGGGCCGACCTGGTCGAGGCCTACGAGTCCGACCATCCCGGCGTGCGGATCGACGTCACCGTCCACTCCTGGAACGACGTCGACCGCGAGGTCAAGGAGATGGTCGACGCCGGTGACCCGCCGGACATGGCGCAGATCGGCGCGTACGCCGACTACGCGGCCCAGGGCAAGCTGTACAAGGCCGGCGACCTGCTCTCGATACCCGTCCAGGCGGACTTCCTCTCCCAGCTCTCCACCGCGGGCGAGGTCAACAGCGTGCAGTACGGCATGCCGTTCGCCGCGTCCACGCGCGTGCTCTTCTACAACAAGAAGCTGTTCGCCGAGGCCGGGCTCACCCCGCCCAAGACGTGGGACGAACTCGCCGCCGACGCCGAGGCGCTCAAGGAGCGGGGGGTCACGTACCCGTACGCGCTGCCGCTCGGCCCGGAGGAGGCGCAGGCCGAGACCATGCAGTGGCTGCTCAGCGGCGACGGCGGCTACACCGACCTCGCGGGCACCTACGGTATCGACTCCACGGAGAACGTCGAGACCTTCAGCTGGCTGCGCGACGAACTGGTCGGCAAGGGCCTCACCGGCCCCGTCGCGCCCGGCAAGCTCGACCGCGCCAAGGCCTTCGAGGCGTTCGCCGCCGGGGACGTCGGCATGCTCAACGGGCATCCCTCGCTGATGGAGATGGCCCGCGAGAAGGGCGTGGAGTACGGCATGGTGCCGACGCCCGGCGCCGACGGCGAGAGCTCCGCCACGCTCGGCGTCGCCGACTGGATGATGGCCTTCAAGAAGAACGGCCACCGCGACGAGGTCGGCGACTTCCTCGACTTCGTCTACAGCGAGCAGAACGTGCTCGCCTTCTCCCGCGAGTACAACCTGCTGCCGGTCACCGGCTCCGCGTCCCGCGCGATGGCCGCGTCCGACAAGGACAAGGACCTCAAGCCGTTCCTCGACCAGCTGCCGGCCTCGGAGCTCTATCCGGTCGGCAACACCTCCTGGGCGGCGGTCAACGCGGCGATCAAGAAGCAGATCGGCAAGGCGGTCGAGCCGGGCGGCAGCCCCGCCGGCGTCCTGGGCACGCTCCAGGCGACGGCCACGCGCGCGGAGAGCGCGCAGTAGCCTGCTGGGCATGGACGGCACGGGGGACGGCACGGGCGACGGGCTGGGGCGGCGCGAGCGGGACATCCTCGCGTTGGAACGGCGGGGCTTCACGGGGCCCGGTGTGAAGGAACGCGCGATCCGTGAGGAGCTCGGCCTGGCGCCGGTCCGCTACTACCAGCTGCTCAACGCGCTCCTGGACGACCCCCGCGCCCTGGCCCACGACCCGGTCACGGTCAACCGCCTGCGCCGCGTCCGCGAGGCCCGCCGCTCGGAGCGTTGACCGCCCCGCCGCCCCTTACCGTCCCGAACCCGGGGCTGCGCCCCCAGATCCCTTGTCGGCCCTCCGGGCCTCGTCCGCAAACGCCGGAGGGGCTGACTTCCAGCCCCTCCGGCGCTTCAGGAGCGGGGGGCCGGGGGCGGGAAACCGTCAGGGCATCCGGTCCGCCAGGGACCGCAGCAGGCGTACGACGCCGGACGGGCCGTCGGTGATCACGTCCGCGCGTTCGCGGAGTTCCGTGACCTCCTCGCTGCCGCTGCAGACCAGGAGGCCCGGGGTGCCCGCCGCGCGGAGCTTGTCGACGGCCGTGTACGCGGCGAGGTCGCCGAGGTCGTCGCCGGCGTAGAGGACCGACTCCGCGCCGATCTCCCGGGCGTACTCCATCAGGGCGACGCCCTTGTCCATGCCCGGCGGGCGCAGCTCCAGGACCATGCGGCCGGGCTCGACGACGAGACCGTGGCGGGTGGCGAGGTCGGCGAGGGGCTCGCGCAGCGCCTCGAACGCGGCCTGCGGATCGGTGGCCCTGCGGGTGTGCACGGCCACCGCGCGGCCCTTCTCCTCGATCCACGTGCCCCGCCATGCGCCGATCCGGTCCAGCAGCCCCGGCAGCTCCGCGCGGGCGGAGGCGACACCCGGATGCGGGGCGGGCGCGGTGACGGTGCCGGTGACGGCGTCCCAGCGCTCGGCGCCGTAGTGGCCGAGGACGACGAGGTGCTCCAGGCCGGGCACGCCGGCGAAGCCTCCGTTGCGGACCGCGACCCCCGCCGGCCGGCCCGTGACGACCGCGACCGAGGCCACCTTCGGGGCGAGCGCGGCGAGCGCGGGCACCGCCTCGGGGTGCGCGCGGGCCTGCTCGGGATCGGCCACGATCGGGGCGAGCGTCCCGTCGAAGTCGAGCCCGATCAGTGCCTTCCGGGGGCGGGAGAGGAGCGCGTCCAGTCCCTCCCGGCCGGCCTGCGTGACGGGCGTGGGCAGAGCATTCGGGTCCGTGGAATCCGTATGGCTGGCCATACGCCCAACCTATCCACGGTCGGCCCGTCGCACGCCTGCGCGACCGGCCATACCGGTCAGTGGGACGCCGCAGCGCCGCGCAGCGCCTCCAGCTGGTCCAGGAACCAGCGGGCAGGGGGGAGCGCCGTCGCCGAGGCCACCAGGCGCTTGGTGCGGTCGGTGCGGTCGGCGGGGCTCATCGTCAGCGCCTCGTGCAGGGCGCGGGCGGTGTCCACGACGTCGTAGGGGTTGACCGTGATCGCGTCCTCGCCCAGCTCCTCGTGGGCGCCCGCCTCCCGCGACAGCACCAGCGCGCAGCCCGCGTCGGAGACGACCGGGACCTCCTTGGCGACCAGGTTCATGCCGTCGCGGATGGGGTTGACCAGGGCCACGTCCGCCAGCCGGTACGCGGCCAGCGAACGCGCGAAGTCGTCCTTCACGTGGAGGACGACCGGCCGCCAGCCGGGCGTGCCGTAGCGGGCGTTGATGTCCTCGGCGAGCCGCTGCACCTCGGCGGTGTAGTCGCGGTAGACGGCGAGGTCCTGCCGGGAGGGGTAGGCGAACGCGACGTGCACCACGCGCTCGCGCCACTCGGGGCGGTCGTCCAGGAGCTGCCGGTACGCCAGCAGGCCCCGCACGATGTTCTTCGACAGCTCGGTGCGGTCGACCCGGACGACGGTCCGGCGCCCCTCGCCGATCTCCTCGCGCAGTGCCGCCATCCGCTCGTCGACGTCGGCCTCGTGGGAGCGGGCGCGCAGGAAGTCCGCGTCGGCGCCCAGCCCGTGCACGCCGATCCGGGTGTCGCCGAGCCCGCCCGCGAAGCGCTCGCAGCACGCGGTGAACGCGTCCGCCCAGCGCCGGGTGAGGAAGCCCAGCCGGTCGGCGCCGAGCATCCCGCGCAGCACCTGCCGCGCGATGTCGTCGGGCAGCATCGCGAAGTACTCCGGCGGGGCCCACGGCGTGTGCGAGAAGTGCCCGATGCGCAGGTCCGGGCGGAGGTCCCGGAGCAGGCCGGGGACGAGGGTCAGGTGGTAGTCCTGGACCAGCACCGCCGCGCCCCGCGCCGCCTCCTCGGCCAGCGCCTCGGCGAAGGCGCGGTTGTAGGCCTCGTACGACGCCCACCGGCGGCGGAACTCCGCGTCGAAGACCGGCTCCAGCGGCGTCTGGTAGAGCATGTGGTGCACGAACCACAGCACCGAGTTGGCGATCCCGTTGTACGCGTCCGCGTGCACGTCCGCCGGGATGTCCAGCATCCGTACGCCGTCCTCGCCGGCCCCGCGCCGCACGGCCTCGCGGTCGCCGTCGGACAGCGCCGAGCACACCCACAGCGCCCCCGCCTCAGGACCGATCGCCGACAGCCCGGACACCAGTCCGCCGCCGCCCCGTCTGGCCCGCAGCGAGCCGTCCTCTCCCACCTCGTACGACACCGGTCCCCGGTTGGAGGCGACCAGCACCTGAGCAGCTCCGAAGCTTGCAGCCATACGCCTCAACCTAGCCCGGCCCCCTGAACCTCAAACGTGCCGGTGCGTCACCTCGGTGGCGATTTGGTCACGCGGGTTGTGTGGGAGTTGTGAACGAGAGGAGGATGCGTGGTGCGCATTTCAACATCTGGGGGGTGGGCGCCATGCCCATACGCATACGCATGCGCAGATTCGCCGGGACGACGGCGCTGATCGCGGCCTCCGCGCTGGCCCTGGCCGGCTGCGGCGACGGAGGCACGGGCACTCAGGGCGCGGACGACCGGCCCGCGGCGGTCACGACGACGCCCGGCAGCAGCCCCGCACCCGAGCCGTCCGCCACCACCGAGGCGCCGGACCCGACGCCCACGCCGGACCCCGTCACGTTGCCGGACCACACCGGCGACCGCGTCGGGGCGGCCATCCGCGCGGCCGAGAAGGCCGGGCTCGACCACACCGTCCGCCTGGAGGGCACCGGGAAGCGGGCCTCCTCCTGGGGCAGCGGAGAGAAGGTCTGCGAGCAGAGCGGCGGCTCCGGCGGCGTGACGTTCACCGTCCCGCGCGACGGCCGCGACTGCGACGGCCGGCTGCTGCACACCCCGAAGCCCACCCCGACGCCGGAACCGCCGCAGACCCGGGACGCGGGCGGGAGCGGGGGCACCGGGGGCGGTACCGGCGGTGGTACGGGCACCTGCGAACTCACCAGCCCGGCGGGCAACTGCTACGCCGACGGCCAGTTCTGCGCCAAGAAGCACCGCGGACTGAGCACGCACGGACGCGGCGGCGAGTACCTGACCTGCGCACTGGACTCCGGCGGCATCTGGCGCTGGTCGGACGGCGTGGCCGGCTGACCCCGGGACATGGGCGGCCGGAGGGGTCAGGCCACCCTGCGGGCCCGGTACTCCGCGATCTCCGCCATCGGCGGCCGCTCCTCCGTGTCGACGGAGTACGTCCGGGGTTCGAAGGTGGCCCCGGTCCGCTCGAACTGGGTCAGGGACGGCCGGAGCATCTGGCCCCGGGCCAGCCGCAGCTGCGCGGTGCGGTAGATCGCGGCGGCCATGCGGCCGAGGGCGTGGCCGTCCTGGTGCCGGTGCTTGCGCACCCCGACGTCGACCTGGGCCAGCGCGTCCAGGCCCACCAGGTGCAGGGCGTCGACCAGCATGCCGAGCTCGACGCCGTAGCCCACCGGGAAGGGGAGCTGTTCGAGCAGGGTGCGGCGGGCCGCGTACTCGCCGCCCAGCGGCTGGACGAAGCCGGCCAGCTGGGGCCAGTGCATGTTCAGCAGCGGGCGGGCCATCAGCTCCGTCACCCGGCCGCCCTGACCGGCCGCGACCGTGCCGGGGGCGGGTCCGCCGGGCACCGTGAGCGGACGGTCGTACATGGCCTTGACCAGCTGCACGCCGGGCTCGGTGAGCAGCGGGCCGACGATGCCGGAGACGAAGTCGGAGGAGAACTCCCTGAGGTCGGCGTCGACGAAGCACACGATGTCGCCCCGGGTGACCAGCAGCGACCGCCACAGCACCTCGCCCTTGCCGGGCACCGCCGGCAGCCGGGGGAGGATCTCGTCGCGGTGCACCACCGTCGCGCCGGCGGCCGCCGCCTCCTCGGCCGTGCGGTCGGTCGAGCCCGAGTCGACCACCACGACCTCGTCGACCAGCGGGACGCGGAGCATCAGGTCGTGCCGG
>KL568528.1:67076-71018 GCA_000715605.1 Streptomyces speibonae
CACGACCTCGTCGACCAGCGGGACGCGGAGCATCAGGTCGTGCCGGACCGCCGAGACGATCGCGCCGACCGTCGCCTCCTCGTTCAGCGCGGGCAGCACCACGCTCACCGTCTGGCCCGTGGCACGCTTGGCCGCCAGGATCCGGTGGAGCGGTCGGTCGGCCACGGACCACGAGCGGTCGGTCAGCCAGCGCTCGACTTCTTCCAGCACGCTCCCGGCTCCTCACTGGCCTCGTGATCCATCTCGCGGTTCGGACGGACTGTCTCCACCTTCCAGGCCTTCGGTTACAGTCTTGAACAACGCCGATGACCATCGCATGCCGGGGTCGTCGCGCGGACAACTGAACACCGCTCATCCAGAGGGGCAGAGGGATACGGCCCGATGAAGCCCCGGCAACCCTCCAGTCGGTTCTTGTCACAGGGACGTGGCGAGGCTCCCGGCTAGGGAAGGTGCCAAATCCGTCTCACGGCGAGATGCGTCGTGAGGAAGATGAGGAGAAAGGGCCTCGCCTCACATGGCTGTGCAGACTGTCGCAAGCACCACCGACTCCGCCGCCGCGAACTCCGTCGACCTCGGCCCCGCCGCCGCGCTGTCCTGCCGCGAATGCGGTCACCGCGTGCCGCTCGGCCCGGTCTTCGCCTGCGAGGAGTGTTTCGGCCCGCTGGAGATCGCCTACGACTTCTCGGCCTACGACACCGAGGAGCTCCGCGGGCGCATCGAAGCGGGCCCCGCGAACATCTGGCGCTACGCGCCGCTGCTGCCCGTCCCGGCGGACGTGGCGACCAAGCCGAACCTGAACCCCGGCTGGACCAAGCTCGTCCAGGCCGACAACCTCGCCCGCGAGCTGGGCGTCACCGGCGGCCTGTACATCAAGGACGACTCCGGCAACCCGACGCACTCCTTCAAGGACCGCGTCGTGGCCCAGGCCCTCGAGGCCGCGCGCGCCTTCGGCTTCACCACCCTGTCCTGCTCCTCGACCGGCAACCTGGCCGGCGCGGTCGGCGCCGCCGCCGCCCGCGCGGGGCTGCGCTCCTGCGTGTTCATCCCGCACGACCTGGAGCAGGGCAAGGTCGTCATGGCCGCCGTCTACGGCGGGGAGCTCGTCGGCATCGAGGGCAACTACGACGACGTGAACCGTTTCTGCTCCGAGCTGATCGGCGACCCGGCCGGCGAGGGCTGGGGCTTCGTCAACGTCAACCTGCGGCCGTACTACGCGGAGGGGTCCAAGACCCTCGCGTACGAGATCTGCGAGCAGCTGGGATGGCGGCTGCCCGACCAGATCGTCGTGCCGATCGCCTCCGGCTCGCAGCTCACGAAGATCGACAAGGGGCTGCAGGAGCTGATCGGGCTCGGGCTCGTCGAGGACCGGCCGTACAAGATCTTCGGTGCCCAGGCGGAGGGCTGTTCACCGGTGTCCACCGCGTACAAGGCCGGGCACGACGTCGTACGTCCGCAGAAGCCGGACACGATCGCCAAGTCGCTGGCGATCGGGAACCCGGCGGACGGGCCGTACGTCCTGGACATCGCGCGGCGCACGGGCGGTGCGGTGGAGGACGTCACCGACGAGCAGATCGTCGAGGCGATCAGGACGCTCGCGCGGACCGAGGGGATCTTCGCGGAGACCGCGGGGGGTGTCACGGTCGGCGTGACGAAGAAGCTTCTCGGGAGCGGTGTGCTCGACCCGTCCCTGACCACGGTCGTGCTCAACACGGGTGATGGTCTGAAGACGCTGGACGCGGTGGCCGGCACGGGGCTGACGGCGACGATCCGTCCGAGCCTGGAGTCGTTCCGTGAAGCCGGGCTTGTCTGAGTTGTTCGGCTTGTTCGAGTTGTTCGTCTGCGGGGCTGTGGCACCTGACCGGAGGTTTCAAAAGTGAGCGTTACTGTTCGGATCCCCACCATCTTGCGCACCTACACCGGCGGCAAGGCCGAGGTGACCGCCGAGGGGGCCACCCTCGGGGAGGTCATCTCCGATCTGGAGAAGAACCACACGGGCATCGCCGCCCGGGTCCTGGACGACCAGGGCAAGCTGCGGCGGTTCGTCAACGTCTACGTGAACGACGACGACGTGCGGTTCGAGCAGGGGCTGGAGACGGCCACCCCGGACGGCGCCGGTGTGTCGATCATCCCGGCGGTGGCCGGCGGCTGATCATTACCTTCGGTAATGACGGTGACCGAACGTACGGGAACCTGCCCCTTCCGTAAGAGATGCGGAGGGGGCAATTCCATGGGGTTGAACGAGGTAGGGTTGGGGAACGCGCTCCTGATCCACTGATCGAGCACCCTGAATTTCTGCCGCACGCCCGACTGGAAGTAGCCAAAGTCTGGGCTCTTCTCGCGGCATTTGTGCCGATTTTCCGGCCCGACTTGCCCTGAATTCAGACGAATTCTCGCCACATTCCGGACCGGCGGCGTCCAGATTTCTCGTCCGATTGACCTGTTGCAGACGGCAGTTGGACAGATACATTCAGCCGCGGTCGACGCGTTCCGGCGCACGCCCCCAACCGTTGGGGGGTGAGGTCTGACCCGGATCCGCGAAGTGTGGATCTGTGCAAGGGCCAGTAATAGGGGAGTTAGGCATGGCTCAGGGCACCGTCAAGTGGTTCAACGCGGAGAAGGGGTACGGCTTCATCGCGGTCGACGGTGGTGCGGATGTTTTCGTCCACTACAGCGCGATTCAGATGGACGGCTACCGCACCCTCGAAGAAGGCCAGCGGGTCGAGTTCGAGATCTCGCAGGGCCAGAAGGGCCCGCAGGCCGACATGGTTCGTGTCAGCGCCTGAACGCGCTACCGGCCGCTAGAATCTTCTGCCGGTGAAGGGCCCGTCCCCCTCGGGGTGCGGGCCCTTCACCATGCCCGCCCGCATGCCCGCCCGCATGCCGCCCTCGCCGTCCCGCGCCGTTCGCGCGCGGCTGGGCGCTCCCGTGTACACCCCCATAGGCGCTTGCGCCCACCCGTCACCCGACCACCACCCCACAACGAGCCCGCTTCGCGGGCGCGCCTTGCACTCGGGTGGGTCGAGTGCTAATCATTGGCGTTAGCACTCTGATGGTGAGAGTGACAACGAGGACCGGGTCGGTGAGGCCCGCGGGCCGTGTGGGGCAAGGAACCACGGGGCCGGCGAGCCGTCCGTCGCGGGCGCGGGCGCGGTCCGAAGGAATCACCCCCAGTCCTGGAGGGACCACTTCACATGGCCAAGATCATCGCGTTCGACGAGGAGGCGCGGCGCGGCCTCGAGCGCGGCATGAACCAGCTCGCGGACGCCGTGAAGGTGACGCTCGGCCCCAAGGGCCGCAACGTCGTCCTCGAGAAGAAGTGGGGCGCCCCCACGATCACCAACGATGGTGTCTCCATCGCCAAGGAGATCGAGCTCGAGGACGCGTACGAGAAGATCGGCGCCGAGCTGGTCAAGGAAGTCGCCAAGAAGACGGACGACGTCGCCGGTGACGGTACGACCACCGCGACCGTTCTCGCCCAGGCCCTGGTCAAGGAGGGCCTGCGCAACGTTGCCGCCGGCGCCAACCCGATGGCCCTGAAGCGCGGTATCGAGAAGGCCGTCGAGGCCGTCTCCGCCGCCCTGCTGGAGCAGGCCAAGGACGTCGAGACCAAGGAGCAGATCGCCTCCACGGCCTCGATCTCCGCCGCCGACACCCAGATCGGCGAGCTCATCGCCGAGGCCATGGACAAGGTCGGCAAGGAAGGCGTCATCACCGTCGAGGAGTCCCAGACCTTCGGTCTGGAGCTGGAGCTCACCGAGGGTATGCGCTTCGACAAGGGCTACATCTCGGCGTACTTCGCCACCGACATGGAGCGTATGGAGGCCGTCCTCGACGACCCGTACATCCTGATCGCGAACTCCAAGATCTCCAACGTCAAGGACCTGCTCCCGCTCCTGGAGAAGGTCATGCAGTCGGGCAAGCCGCTGCTGATCATCGCCGAGG
>KL568528.1:71272-72405 GCA_000715605.1 Streptomyces speibonae
CCTTCAAGTCCGTCGCCGTCAAGGCCCCGGGCTTCGGCGACCGCCGCAAGGCCATGCTCGGCGACATCGCGATCCTCACGGGCGGCGAGGTCATCTCCGAGGAGGTCGGCCTCAAGCTGGAGAACGCCACGCTCGACCTGCTCGGCAAGGCCCGCAAGGTCGTCATCACCAAGGACGAGACCACCATCGTCGACGGTGCCGGCTCCGCGGACCAGGTCCAGGGCCGCGTGAACCAGATCCGCGCCGAGATCGAGAACAGCGACTCGGACTACGACCGCGAGAAGCTTCAGGAGCGCCTGGCGAAGCTCGCCGGCGGTGTCGCGGTCATCAAGGCCGGTGCCGCCACCGAGGTGGAGCTCAAGGAGCGCAAGCACCGCATCGAGGACGCCGTGCGCAACGCCAAGGCGGCCGTCGAGGAGGGCATCGTCGCCGGTGGCGGCGTGGCCCTGCTCCAGGCCACCCAGGTCTTCGAGAAGCTGGAGCTCGAGGGCGACGAGGCGACCGGTGCCAACGCCGTGCGCATCGCGCTCGAGGCCCCGCTGAAGCAGATCGCCGTCAACGCCGGCCTCGAGGGCGGTGTCGTGGTGGAGAAGGTGCGCAACCTGACCCCGGGCCACGGCCTGAACGCCGCGAGCGGCGAGTACGTCGACCTGGTCAAGGAAGGCATCATCGACCCGGCGAAGGTGACCCGTTCCGCGCTGCAGAACGCCGCCTCCATCGCCGCGCTGTTCCTCACCACCGAGGCCGTCATCGCCGACAAGCCGGAGAAGGCCGCCGCGCCGGCCGGCGGCGGCATGCCGGGCGGTGACATGGACTTCTGATCCTCCCCGAGGATCGGATCCGTCCGTCGCGTGACCGAGGGCGGCACCCCCTGCTTCGGCAGGGGGTGCCGCCCTCGCGCCGTTCGGGGACGGCTCAGAGATTGCCCATCGGCTCGATGTCCACCCTGACCGGGGTGCCCCAGACGCGCAGCACCTCGTAGTCGGTGAACTCGTGCACGATCCGGTACGCCATGGCGGGCCGTGATCCGCGCCGCTGTGCCGCGATGAACAGCTCCGCCTCGCGCCGGTCCCTGCGCGGTGTCCCGCACAGCTGCCACGCCTGGCCGTTCCACGCCTCCGGCAGCCACCGCT
>KL568528.1:72630-76165 GCA_000715605.1 Streptomyces speibonae
CTGCGGCTGCGGCCGGTCGCCGCGCACCCCGTACCGGGACGGCGCGGGCTCGGCGGGCCGGGGCTGCGGGGCGGGGCCGTTGAACTCGGCGCGGCGGGCGGCGCGGCGCCGGGTCTCGCAGAGCAGGCACAGGTCCGGGGCGCTCTCGTCGACCGGGCCCGCGGGGTGCTCGGCGCAGCGCGTGCTGGGCGCGGCCGTGGTGACGCTCTCCTCCAGCAGGTCCAGGGCGCGCCGCAGATCGTTCTTCACTTCGTGCAGCCGGGCGTCCGGGGTGTCGGCGGACAGCGCCTCGCCGTGCTCCCCGAGCACACGCAGGGCGCGGCCCAGGGCGGTGAGCTGCGCGTGGTTCATGATGCGTCTCCGGGTCGGGTCCCCCCAGTATCCGCCGCCCGCCGGGGGACGGGACACCGCCCTACGCGCCGAAGCCCGCCTTGGCCAGCGCGGCGCGCAGGTGGCCGTCGGATTCGGTCAGGAGGCGGGCGGCCGTGGGGCCGTCGGTGTCGGCCAGGATCACCAGGATCGCGGGTTTGACCTCGCCGCCCGTGGCGGTCAGGGCCCGCTCGACGACGTCGTCCGCCGCGCCCGTCGCCTGGGCGACGATACGGCGGGAGCGGGCGCGCAGCTTCTCGTTGGAGGCGCGGACGTCGACCATCAGGTTCCCGTACGTCTTGCCCAGCCGGATCATCGTGATCGTCGACAGCATGTTCAGCACCAGCTTCTGTGCCGTACCGGCCTTGAGGCGGGTGGAGCCGGTGAGGAACTCCGGGCCGACGACGACCTCGATGCCGTGCTCGGCCGCCGCGGCCAGCGCGCTGCCCCGGTTGCAGGCCAGGCCCACGGTGAGGGCGCCCCGGGCGCGGGCGTGGGTGACGGCGCCGATGGCGTAGGGGGTGCGGCCGGAGGCGGAGATGCCGACCACCGTGTCGTCGGGGGTCAGTTCCAGTGTGTCCAGGTCGGCCTCGGCCAGCTCGGGGGAGTCCTCGGCGCCCTCGACGGAGGTGACCATGGCGCCGGGGCCGCCCGCGATCAGGCCGACGACCCGCTCGGGGGCGGTGTTGAAGGTCGGCGGGCACTCGGAGGCGTCCAGCACGCCCAGCCGGCCGGCGGTGCCCGCGCCCGCGTAGATGAGCCGGCCGCCGCGGGCCATCCGCTCGGCGACGGCGTCGATGGCGGCGGCGATCGCCGGTACCTGCTCGGCGACGGCACCGGCCACGGTGGCGTCCTCGCGGTTCATCAGGCGCGCGATCTCGAGGGTCGGCAGCCGGTCGACGTCCGCCAGTTCCGGCCGGAACGCCTCGGTGGTCAGCGTCTCCAACTGGGCGCGCAGGTCGCGGTGGTGGGAGGTGGAAGTCATGGCGGGTCTTTCCTGGTTCGGGGTCGGGCGGCCTGCCTCGGGGCGCGGGGCTGTGCCGGTCTACGGCCCCTTGCGGGGCGCCCGGTGCCGGTGCGCCAGCGCCTCGTACGACGCGGCCAGCGCCGGCGCCGCCGCCTCGTAGGTCCGCTGCGCGACCCCCACGAACAGGCAGTCCACGACCAGCAGTTGTCCCGTCCGGGAGGACATCGCGGCGGGCCGCAGCTCGCTCTCCCGGGCCGTGGAGGTGGTCAGGACGTGGTCGGCGTACTGCGTGACGGGGCCGTCCGGGCGGCCGGTGACCGCCACCGTCGTCGCCCCGTGCTCGAAGGCCACCCGGAGCGGTTCCACGACGTCGCCGGTCGTCCCGGAGTGGGTGATGGCGATCGCCACGTCGCCCGAGCGGAGCTGCACCGCGTTGGTGACCGCGAGGTGCGGGTCGCTGTGGGCGTGCGCCAACAGGCCTATGCGCAGCAGCTTCTGGGTGAGGTCCTGGGCGACGAGACCCGACGCGCCCACCCCGTACACATCGGTGCGCCGGGCGCCGGCCAGGGCGGTCACGGCGGCGGCGAGCTGCACGGTGTCGAGACCGGCCGCGGTGTCGGCGAGGGTCTGCTGCTCGTCGTAGGCGAGTTTGGCCACGACGTCGGCTATGGGGTCGTCCACCGCGATGTCCGTGGTGATGGCGGGCGCGCGCCCGGACTGCTGCTGGGCGGCGAGACCGGCCAGCGCCAGACGCAGGTCGCGGTAGCCGGGGTAGCCGAGCAGCCGGGCGGTGCGGACGACGGTGGCCTCGCTGGTGCCGGTGAGCTCGGCGAGGCCGGTGACCGTGAGGGCGGCGCAGCCGGCCGGGTCGTCGGCGACGGCTTCGGCGACCCGCTGCATGGAACGCGTCATCGACGGCGCCAGCGTGCGCACCTTCGCCGCGAGGGCGGCGGGCGCGGGCGGGGCCGGTGCGGTGCCGCCCGCACCACCCGCGAAAGTTTCCTTCAGGTCATTGGTCACACAATGAAAGATATTTTCGCTGCGGCCTCGCGGTCAAGAGTGCGCACAATAGGGACATGGATCCCGAGCCCCACGGCGAACCCGGCTCCTGGCCGGTCGGCCCCCTGGAACAAGCGTTGCACGCCGCGCGCGCCCTCGTGCTCGCCGACCTGGTCGCCCACGAGGTCGCCGAGGCGGACGTGGTGTCCATGGTGGAGGACTCCGTGGCGCACCGGCGCTGGTGGGTCGAGCAGTGGCCGGACGGGGTCGCCTTCCTCCCCGGTCTGGTCGCCCAGGACGTCCAGGACGCCCTCCTGGAGCGGTACGGGCGCTGGCCCCTGTGCCCGGTGTGCGGCACCGGCGACCCGCACGCGCTGGAGGTGGAGCCGGAGCTCGGCCCCGACCCGCACTGGGTCTGCCACAAGGCGGGCGTGAAGGTCGCCTCGGTGGGCTCGCTGGGCGGGGCGATGCCCTCGTGACCGTCTACATCGACCCGCCCACCTGGCCCGGCCACGGTCTGCTCTGGTCCCACCTCGTCAGCGACCTCTCCTACGCCGAACTGCACGCCTTCGCCCACCGTCTGGGCGTCTCCCGCCGCGCCTTCGAGCGCGACCACTACGACATCCCCGGGCACCGGTACGCGGACGCGGTGCGCGCGGGGGCCGTCGAGGTGAGCAGCCGCGAGGTGGTGGTGCTGCTGCACGGAGCGGGGCTGCGGCGCCGCAAACGGGCGGCTCAGCGGCGCAGTTCGTAGGAGATCTGCCCCACGTCCTCGGCGACCCGGGTGAAGCCGGCCCGGGTGACGACGTTCTGCGAGGGCACGTTCTCGTGGTCGACGACGGCGGCCACGGTCCGCACGCCGTCCTGCTCCAGCGCCCAGCGCGACAGGGTGCGCAGCGCCTCGGTGGCGTAGCCGTGGCCACGGGCGCCCACCACGAGGTCGTAGCCGATCTCGACCCGGCCGTCGCCGTCCGGGACCCCGTGGAAGCCCATCGCGCCGACCGCCAGGTCGTCCTCGCGCCTCACCAGCGCGTACATGCCCCACTCCGGGTGGAACACGCCTTCCTCGTACTGCTTGACCATGATCCCGGCGCCCTCGCGGGTGCCGTCGGCCGCGGCCCCGCCGGCCCACGCGAAGCCGCCGTCGCCCGCCAGGGACAGATCGGCGGCGGCCGCCGGAGTGACACCCTCCAGGGTCAG
>KL568528.1:76323-77096 GCA_000715605.1 Streptomyces speibonae
AGATGTGTATAAGAGACAGCTCCAGGGTCAGCCGCTCCGAACTCAGCACCGGGTTGTTGCTCCACCGCCAGGCGGTGACCGGCTCCCGCCCCGGCAGCTCGCCGCGCCCGGTCGCCCACAGCAGCGTCCGCCACGGCGTGGGGCCCGGCTTGACCTGCGGAAAGATCCGGGTGAGCACGAAGGAGGCCAGCTCGGCGGGCGGTTCGTAGCCGATCCCCATCCCCTCGGCGATGTCGTACGTGTGCAGCAGCACCTCGGCCACGCCCATCGCGGCGAAGCCCTCACGGTTGGCGTGCCGGAAGGGGAACGGGTGGAAGGCGCGGACGGCACGTGGGGTGGTGCGGACCGCGGCGGCGAGCAGGGCGCCGGTCGCGGTGATCACCTGGAGGGTGCCGGCGTTGTCGGCGGGGTCCAGACCGTCCTCGGCGCCGTCGATGGTGATCATGAAGGGCGTGTACGCGTCCTGCGTGCGCCCGGCGAGCTGTCCCGCGTACGCGATGAGGTCGCTCGCGATGTGCGCCGCCGTCCTCCGGCAGCTCCACTCCAGCCGCCCCGCCCGCACCTCCGTCCAGTCCCGGTCGGTGACCGCCCCCAGCGCCGCCACGCAGTCCGCGACGGCTTCCTCCACCTGTTCCGCTCCCGAAGCATGCATGCCGGGCAGGCTAGGCGGGCGGTGCGGACGCGGTCGACAGCATTTCCAGTTCGCCGCGCAGGTTGTAGCGGGCGGTGGCCTCCCAGTGCTCCCGCCCGTACGGCGTACGGAACAGGCGGGG
>KL568528.1:77329-77752 GCA_000715605.1 Streptomyces speibonae
AGGCGGGGCAGGTCGAGCAGCTGCCGCAGCACGTCGGCGCGGCCCGCGCGGAAGGCGTCGTTCGGCACGAAGTGGTACTCCTCGCGCACGGCGGCGGTGTAGGCGGCGTACGCCGACGGCGGCGCCGCGAGGATCGCCAGGTCGGCGTCGCACAGCACCTGACCGTCGCGGTCGTCGCCGGCCGGGTCGTGCGTGACGGTGAGCCGCACCAGCCGGGCCACCTCGGCGGTCGCCTCCGCCGGCACCCCGGCCTCGGGCAGCGCCCGCTCCGCCAGCCGCGCGGACCGCTCCTCGTTCTCCGACCGCTCCGGCAGATACACGGCATCGTGGAACCAGGCCGCCAGCCGTACGACGTCCGGGTCCTCGGCGTGCTCCGCCAGCGTGTCGACGTGGTCGAGGACGGCCGTGAGGTGGGTGAGCGTG
>KL568528.1:78010-78616 GCA_000715605.1 Streptomyces speibonae
CCCGCCGCCGGGACCGCGGGCCCCTTCCAGGGCACGGACGAAACGGACGCGGAGGGCTTCTGTGTCGGCCATGGGTTCATTGTCCTCGGCCGGTACCGGCCGCCTCGGCCACCGGAGTCCGCCGCCGCACTAGCGTGGACCGTATGACGACTCCTGCGGATGTGCGGAATGTACGGGACCCCGAGTTGCCCGGGCGGCTGCTGACGGTGGAGCGGGACGCGCTGGTGCCGTTGCTGCGGGCGCGGGACGACGCGGATTTCGAACTGCCGGTGGTGGCGTGCCCGGGGTGGACGGTGCGGGGAGTGCTGGCGCACTGCTCGTCGGCGCTGTCACGGGTGCTGGAGGGGCGGTTCGAGGAGGGGGTGTTCTCGCCCGACAGCAATGAGCGCGACATCGCCGAGCGGGCCGAGTGGACGAACGCCCGGATCGTGGACGAGCTGGAGCGGGGGATGGCCGAGGCCGGTCCGCTGATCGCCGAGGCGGGCGGCGTGCTGGACGTGCTCGCGCTGGGCGAGTGGGTGCACGGCGGGGATGTGCGGGCCGCGCTGGGGGAGCCGGGCGCGTACGCGGGTGCGGGGCTGCCGTACGCGCTGAACCTGCTGGCGG
>KL568528.1:78851-79863 GCA_000715605.1 Streptomyces speibonae
AGCCGCTGCGGCTGGGCGACATCTCGGGGCAGCGTCCCCCGGCCCGCTACATCGGCGACGGGCCGACGCTGGTGCGGCTGTACGCGGGGCGCCCGGTGGACGGAGTGTCGTACGAGCTGGCCGGGGCGGAGGCGGCGGAGCTGAACATTTTCGGCCGCTGAGCGGTGGGAGCCCGGGCGGGGGACCGGGCGGACGGTAGGCTGGAATGGACTAGACCTGTCGTCGCCGTCCGATGCCGAGGAATGGGGCCCCATGAGCAAGCGTGCAGTGCTGGAGGTGATCGCCCTCGACGTCGAGGACGCGGTGGCCGCGCAGGCCGGAGGTGCGGACCGCCTCGAGCTGGTCACCGACATGGCGGCGGACGGGCTGACGCCGGCTCCCGCCACCGTCGCGGAGATCCGGGCGGCCGTGGACATCCCGGTGCGGGTGATGCTGCGGCTGGCGGACGGGTTCGCCGCGGGGGACGTCGGGCGGCTGGTCGCCGCGGCGTACGACCTGCGGGAGGCCGGGGCGGAGGAGTTCGTCCTCGGCTTCCTCGACGCCGACGGGTGCGTGGATCTGGACGCGGTGGAGCGGGTCGCCGGTGCGCTGGAGGGGTGCCGGTGGACGTTCCACCGCGCGATCGACCGGGCCGCCGACCGGGATGCGTTGCGCAAGCAGCTCGCGGATGTGGCGGGGCTGGACACGTATCTGACGGCCGGGGCGGCGGAGGGGGTCGACGCGGGACTGTCGACGCTGGTCGCGGAGGCGGGGCGGCGGGGGGAGCAGGGGTATCGGCAGGAGTTGTTGGTGGGGGGCGGGTTGCGGTTGGAGCATGTGGCGGAGCTGAGGCGGGCGGGGATCGAGGCGTTTCATATTGGTGGGGCGGCGCGGGTTCGGGGGTGGGACGGGCCCGTGTCGGCTGCGGCCGTGGCCGAGTGGCGGGGGGTGCTGGGGGGCTGATCTGGTGGGCCGGTGCGTTGGGCTGAGCGGGGGGTGTTGCGCAGCCCGGCGCCAGCGGGGTGCCTCCCCC
>KL568528.1:80122-84841 GCA_000715605.1 Streptomyces speibonae
AGGCACGACTGCCCGCAGGCTGCGCGGCGCGACTGCCCGCAGCTATGTCAGCTGGGGTGGCAAAGGGGCCGTGTGGGTCACGATGAGGCCTGAGACGGCTCGGGTGAGGGTGACGTAGAGGCGGCGGAGGCCGGTGCGTTCGTCGGGTTCGGACCGCACCACGGCGGTGGGCTCGTCCAGGAGGACGTAGTCGTACTCCAGGCCCTTCGCCAGGGAGGCCGGGACCAGGGTCAGGCGGGTGGTCCGGGTGGTCTCCTCGCCCGGGGCGACGTAGGTGAGGTGCGCGGCCGTCAGCGCTTCGGCGAGTTCCGGGATGCGGGCGTCCGCCGCGATCAGGCCCACCGAGCCCTCGTTGCCCAGGAGTTCGCGGCACGCGGCCACCACGTCGTCCGGGCCGCCGGACGGGCGGATCTCGAAGAAGCCCGGGTTCTCACGGATCGACGCCACCGGCGTCAGCCCCGGCGCGATGTGCGGCAGGAGCCGGGAGGCATAGGTGATGACGTCCGTGGGCACGCGGAAACCGGCCGTCAGCTCCTCGATCACCGCGTCCTGTTTGCCCAGGTGACGCAGGGCCTCCTGCCAACTCCGCGTCGCCCAGGGCGTGGTGCCCTGGGCCAGGTCGCCGAGGACCGTCGCCGAACCGGTCGTGCAGCGCCGGCCCACCGCCCTGTACTGCATGGGGGACAGATCCTGCGCCTCGTCGAGCACCACGTGCCCGAGCGAGTGCGTGCGCTGGATCAGGTCGGCCGCCTCGTCGATCAGCACCGCGTCCGCCGCCGACCACTTCGCCGACTTCACCGAGCGGACGGGCTTCGCCCACAGGATCGTCTTCTGCTCCTGCTCGTCGAGCAGACCCTCCGCGTGCTCCGCCAGGAACTCCGCGTCGCTCAGCAGCCGCAGCACCAGCTTCGCCGGGTCGACGGCCGGCCAGACCGTTTTCACCGCCGCCTTCACCGCCGCGTTGCGGGCCACCGCGTCCTGGACCCGGTCGTCCGGTGCCTCGCCCGCCCGCTCCATCAGCACCAGCACGGCGTGCGCGATGCGCTGCGGGAGGGCGTCGCGGGCGGCGCCGTAGCGGATGTCGCGGTCCAGCAACTGCTGGACGATCTCCTCCAGTTCGTACGCCGGGATCCGCCAGCGGCGGGAGCCGCGCACGACCACGACCGGCTCCACGGGCATGGTGACGTGGGAGTACAGGGCCCTGCGCAGGACCTCGGCCATCCGCGCGTCGCCCTTGACCACCGCCGCCGCCGCGTCGTCCGTCCCGCGCACCTCCACGTGCGCCACCAGGTCGTCCACCGTGGCCTGCGCGACGGCCAGCTCGCCCAGCGCGGGCAGCACCTGCTCGATGTAGTGCAGGAAGGACCGGTTCGGGCCGACGACCAGAGTGCCGGTGCGGGCCAGCCGCTCGCGGTGGGCGTAGAGGAGGTAGGCGACCCGGTGCAGGCCGACGGCCGTCTTCCCGGTACCGGGCCCTCCCTGTACACAGACGCTGCCGGACAGACCCGACCGTACGATCTCGTCCTGCTCCGGCTGGATCGTCGCGACGATGTCCCGCATCGGGCCCACGCGCGGACGCTCGATCTCCTGCTGGAGGAGCTTGCTGGTGGTGGCCGCCTCCGTGGGGTCGGACAGGTGCTCGTCCTCGTACGCGGTGAGGTCACCGCCGGTGTAGCCGAAGCGGCGGCGCAGCCCGATGTCCATCGGGTCCTTCTTGGACGCCCGGTAGAACGGCTGCGACACCGGCGCACGCCAGTCGATCACCATCGGGTCGCCGTCCGCGTCGTGCACATGACGCCGTCCGATGTAGAAGCGCTCACCGTCCGCACCCTCGGCCTGTTCCGCGCCGGGGGAGTGCAGGTAGTCGAGGCGGCCGAAGAACAGCGGGGTGTCGCTGAGGTCGGCCAGCGCCTTGATGCGCTCCTCGATCTGGTGCTGAAGGACGGCCGCGTTGACCCAGTTCGCGGTGACATCGCTGATGTCGAGGGCCTCGACGTCCTCACGCATCGCGCGGAGCGCGGAACGCGACGCGGAGAGGTGGGCGCGCTCTCGGGCGAGGGGGCCGTCCGCGGCTTCGTGCGCGGGCTCGGCCACGGGGTCGTGCGCGGATTCGGGTACGGGGTCGTGCGCGGGTTCGTCTACCGGCGTGGACGCGGACAAGGGGGTGCCTCCGGGACCTGCTGCTGGGTGGCTGCGTCGTACCGGCCGGTTTCCGTCCGGGCGGTGGCTCTCCGTGAGGGAGGCGGGCAAGAGCGGAGAGTCTAGGACGCGGGGGCGGTGGGGGCCAAACGATTTACGCGCCGGTCGGGGTGTCCGACCGGGGGCGCGGTCAGCTCGTACGCGTCTGGTCGTCCGCTTCCCGTACGACGGTCCCGGCGCCCGGCCGCCGGGCCGGTTCCGTGGTCAGCGAGGCGAGGAGGGCGAGCCGGTCGGCGGCCTCGCTCCCCGGTTCGGCGTGGTAGACCGCGAGCGACAGGACTTCGGGGCCGTCGATGTCCATCTTCGACATGGTGAGGTCCATCCGGCCGACCTGGGGATGGTCGATCCCGATCGGCCCGTTGCCCGTCTGCC
This sequence comes from Streptomyces speibonae, assembly GCA_000715605.1. Classification (GTDB taxonomy): domain Bacteria; phylum Actinomycetota; class Actinomycetes; order Streptomycetales; family Streptomycetaceae; genus Streptomyces; species Streptomyces speibonae. Next base: position 82,694 of record KL568528.1, read on the forward strand.
GCACGTCGTGGCGCGCCCACACCTGCCGGAACTCCTCGCTGGCCAGCGACAGTTCCCCCACGAGCCGGACCACCCGCGGGTCGTCGACGTCCGACCCGAGCCGCCTGCGGAACGCGGCGACACACCGGGCCGCCGTGTCCTTCCAGTCCGTGTGCAGCGCCTGCTCGGCGGGGTCGAGGAAGAACGACCGCAGCCGGTTCTCCCCCACCCGGATGCCCGGGGCGAGGGCGGTGGCGAGCGCGTTGGCCGCGACCACGTCGAGGGACCGGTCCGTCACGAAGGCCGGCAGCCCGATCGTCTCGAGCAGCTGTGCCGTGGCCGGCGGAACCGCCCGCCGCCGGGAGCGGCGCCGGGCGCGGGGGCGCGGCGCGGCGAGCTGGTGCAGGTAGCTCGTGGCGGTGTCGTCGAGCTGGAGCACCCTGGCGAGCGCGTCGAGGACCTGCGTCGACGGATTGCGGTCGCGGCCCTGCTCGAGGCGCAGGTAGTAGTCGGAGCTGATGCCGGCGAGCATCGCGACTTCCTCGCGGCGCAGCCCCGCCACCCGGCGTATGCCGTGCGTCGGCAGCCCGATGTCCTCGGGCGTCACCAGTTCACGGCGGGCCCGGAGGTAGTCACCGAGCAGGTTCTCCTCAGGCATGTCCTCCATGCTAGGCGCACCGGGACGGCCGTCCCTGGTCCTGTCACTCCCAGGATCGGCGGGGGACTGGGTGCGGGGGCGGGCGGCGGGGACGGTGGGAGGCATGAGCACTTCGCATGCTTCGAGCACGTCTCTGCCCTCTGTGCCCTCGGACACTTCTCTGCCCGGCGGCACCTGGACCCTGGGTGATCTGACCGTCACCCGCTTCGGATACGGGGCCATGCAGCTGGCCGGCCCCGGCGTGATGGGGCCGCCGGCCGATCACGACGGCGCACTCGCGGTGCTGCGCGAGGCCGTGCGCCTCGGCATCACGCACATCGACACGGCCGACGCGTACGGGCCGCACGTCACCAACCGGCTGATCCGCGAGGCGCTGCACCCGTACCCCGACGCGCTGCACATCGTGACCAAAGTGGGCGCGGTCCGCGACGACCAGGGCGGCTGGCCCCCGGCCCGGGAGCCGGACGAGCTGCGCCGGGCCGTCCACGACAACCTCGAGAACCTCGGGGTGGACGCGCTGGACCTGGTCAACCTGCGGCTCGGCAACGCCGAGGGGCCGCAGCCGGGGTCGTTGGCCAAGGCCTACGAGACCCTCGTCGAACTGCAGCAGGAGGGCCTGATCCGGCACCTCGGACTGAGCAACGCCACCGCCGAGCAGGTCGCCGAGGCGCAGAGCATCGCCCCGTTCGTCTGCGTGCAGAACCTCTACAACCTCGCCAACCGCTGGGACGACGAGCTCATCGACCGGCTCGCCGAGCAGGGCATCGCCTACGTGCCCTTCTTCCCGCTGGGCGGTTTCACCCCGCTGCAGTCCTCGGCGCTCTCCGCCGTGGCCGACCGGCTCGGGACCCGTCCGATGTCGGTCGCCCTGGCCTGGCTGCTGCGGCGGTCGCCCAACATCCTGCTGATTCCCGGGACGTCGTCGGTGGCGCACCTGCGGGAGAACGTCGCGGGCGCGGGGATCACGCTGTCCGAGCAGGATCTTGCCGAGCTCGACGCGATCGGGCGCTGAGCTGTGGGATGAGGGGTGAGGGGTGAGGGGTTAGGGGTGAGGCGCCTCCTCCGTCGTGCCGGAGGAGGAGGCGTCGTCCCCGAGGCGTATCCGCAAGGTGGGCCCTCTGACCGATGTCCGCGCGGGGGGTGGAGCGCAACCATGGAGACATGAGCGCAGCAACCATCAACCACACCACACCGCCGGTGCGGCCGGCCGGTGCGACGGCTCTTCGGGGCAGTCATGCGCACCGGATCGGTGATGCCCTGCGGGCCGTGAAGGTGTTCCTTGCCGCCGCCTTCGATGTGATCGTTCTCGGGGAGTACGACGCGGAGGCGCGGGTCCGTCGAGTGTGACTTCCCGGCACAGCCCTGCTCTGCCGCTGCCCGCCGGGCGGTGGAGCGGGGCTGTGCCTTTGCTGGGCCGGGGGTGGTGCGCGGCCCGGCGCTTGTGGGGGTGCCTCCCCCCCCCATCTCCGGGAGGTGCCCCCATCGCCCACCCGTGCCGCCCTGGGGGCACC
>KL568528.1:85063-87686 GCA_000715605.1 Streptomyces speibonae
CCCGTGCCGCCCTGGGGGCACCTCCCAGGCCCTTCAGGCACTGGGGGAGACACGACCGCCCGCAGCCTGCGGGGTACGACCCCGCAGGCTGCGCGGCGCGGTTGTCCGGAGGCAGCCCGCGGGCGTGGGTGCCCGCGGGCTGCGTCAGTCTCGGGCGGCTGTGTAGGCCGTGGGGGGTTCTTGGGGGTCTTGGAGCAGGGCGGTGGGGAGTTCCGCCCGGCGGCGTATGCGTAGTTTGCGGTAGGTGCTGGTCAGGTGGGTTTCGACGGTGCGCCGGGCCAGGTGGAGGAGGGCCGCGATCTCCGAGTTGGTCCGGCCGGCGGCCGCCAGTTCGGCGATGCGGCGCTCGCTCGCGGTGAGGGCGTCGGAACCGGTGAGGGCGGAGCCGGAGCGGCGGGCGCCGCCCTCGCGCAGCGCCTGCCCGGCCAGGTCCCGCAGCAGGAGCGCGCCCGTGCGCTCGGCGCGTTCCGCCGCCTCCCGGAGCAGGTCGCGGGCCTGGGACCGCTCCCCCGAGGCCAGCAGTTGGCGGCCCTGCGCGAGCAGCGCCGGGATCAGCTCCGTGTCGGTGTCGACGGGGGCCTCCCGAAGGATCCGTACGGCCTCTTCGGCCAGTTCCAGACCGCGTCGTCCGCCCGTCGCGGTGGCCAGTACCCGCAGGGACCGGCCCACCGTGCGCGGCGTGTCCCACACCTTGGCCAGCCGCAGTTCCTCCGCCGCCAGGTCCAGCGCCTCCTGGTGGTGGCCGAGCGCCAGCCGGCACTCCGCGACCGCCGTGCGCCACGGGGTGACGACCGGACTGACCATGTCCCGGGCGCTCTGCCGGCGCCCGCACTCCAGGAAGTCGTGGAGCGCGCCCGCCTGATCGCCGGCCGCTGAGCGCAGCACGCCCCGCGCGTACAGGAAACGGTTCAGCGCCCAGGAGTCCGGCGCCCGGCGCAGGTCGAACCCGTCCGCGAACCGTTGCGCCTCCCCGAGGCGGCCGGTGTGGACGAGCGCCATCAGCACATGGCCGTCCCGGATGGAGGGCCGGGTGCGGGCGGCCGGACCGTGGGTGCCGGCGTGGTGCCGGCCGGGGTCCGTGCCCGCGTGGTCGCCGCCCGAGTAGTACTCGGCGAGGAGGCCCGCGTGGTCGCCGCGGGCCGCGGCGATGTCGGCCCGGGTGTTGAGCAGCGCGCTGCGCACCGGGTGCAGCAGCGCGGGGTGCTGCCCGGCCAGACCGCGTTCGACGAGACGGTCCGCCTCATCGAGTTCGTCGGCCCACTCGGCGACCGCCGCGGCCGTGCTCAGCAGGAAGGGCTCGGACAGCGGATCGGTGGGCTCGGTGAGCAGGCGGCGCACGCGGGTCATCGCCTCGTCGGCGGACATCAGTCCGGCCGTCGCCGAGTACCGCAGGAGCAGGGCCTGCGCGGCCGTGTCCACCAGCTCCGGGGAGTCCTTGTCGCGCTCACGCAGCCACCGGTACACCTCCTGCCGGGTCGTCAGATCATGGTCGGACAGGAGCACGTAGGCGGCCCGTACGACATGGGCCAGGCCCGGATGGTCCGCCAGCCGCATCTCCGTACGGCGCAGCACATCCATCGCCGTGCGCATCTCGTCGAGGCCGGCCAGCGCGGTGCCCAGGGCGACGGCCGTGCGCACCCGGTCACGGGGCTCGGCCGCCAGGTCCTGCGCCTCGGCGAGGCGGGCGACGGCCGTGGGGGCGTCGTCCGTGGCGTACTCCAGGGAACCCAGGGTGGTCAGCAGCCGTTGCCGCAGATCGTCGGTGAGGGGTTCGGCCAGCGCCCGGCGCAGATAGCGCACGGCGTCGTCGGCCCGGCAGCCGTCCACGGCGACCGTCACCGCGTCCCGCAGCACACGCAGCGCCCAGGCCTCCCCCACGGGCGGGGCGTGCAGCAGGTGCCGGGCGACCACCTCGACCCGGCCGCCCCGGTGCAACAGCACTTCCGCCGCCGCCCGGTGCGCCGCCTCCCGGCGGGGCGTGGGCCAGCCGGTGAGCACGGCGTCCCGCAGCAGCGGGTGCGCGTAACGGGGGCGGCCAACGTTGTCGGGGCGCAGCAGGCCGAGCCGGGTCATCGCGGCGAGCCAGCCGGTGACCCGGGCCGGATCGGCGCCGGACGCGGCGGCGAGGAGGTCCACCGGGTCGCCGCCGGCGGCCTCGGGGAGGCCGGCACCGGTGTCCGCGCCGGGCCACGCCTGTTCCAGCGCCGCGAGGCACCGGGCGACGTCGGCCGTCGCGGTCCCGGCGCTGTTGAGCCACCAGGAGACGGCCGCGGGATAGGTGCCGGGGTACAGGGCGGCACACGTCTCCGGCAGCGGCGGGGCACCGTCCGGCGCGGGACCGTGGTGCCACGCGGTGCCGCCCAGATCGTCCAGCAGGGCGTGCAGCAGCAGCGGGCTGCCGGCGCCGGCCCGTACGCACTCGGCGGTCCACCGCGGCCCGGCCGAGGGAAAGGCGGCCCGCACGATCGCGGCCGCCGCCGGGTCGGTGAGCGGGGCGAGGGTGTGGGCGTGGACCAGGGAGGGGGACAGGGCGTGGGCGAGTCCGGGGGGCCGGGTGTCGATGTCGTACTGGCTGCGCTCGGTGGCCACCACCAGCACCGGCAGACGGTCGACGCGGCGGGCC
>KL568528.1:87966-90494 GCA_000715605.1 Streptomyces speibonae
GCCAGAGCCGTGAGTGGTCGTCGAGCAGATGGGCGTCGTCCACGGCAAGGAGTAAAGGGGTCTCGGCCGCGTAGGAGAACAGCAGCCGCCACAGCCGTTCGGCGACCCCGCGGATGCCGTCGGGGTCCGGGCCGGTGTCCTCGGGGGCGTCCAGGAGATGGAGGAGCGTGCCGAAGGGCACGCAGCTGTACTCGGGGGAGCAGCGGGCATGCAGCACGCGCATGCCGAGCCCCTCGGCATGCCGCGCGGCACGCTCCAGCACGGAGGTGCGTCCCGTGCCGGTGGCGCCGCGCAGCAGGACGAGGCCGCCGGTGCCGGCACGGGCGCGCTCGGCGGCGGACGCGAGCAGCGCGAGGGCGCCGTCGCGTTCGCGGAGCGGTGCGGTCATCGCTGTCTCCTGTGGTGGGGGGAACTGCTGAGGGCCGTGACCCCTATGGGGCAACGTGTGACCCCTAAGGGGTATGACGCACGGATGCGTGCCGTGGTGGCATTGGGTGTGACACGGGTCATGCGCGGGAAGCGGGGCATCCCGGGTCCGGAGAGCGTGACGAGGGTCACGATGCCGCCGTCCCGCACGGTCCACGAGCTGGCACACCGTTGCGCAAACCGCAGCTGAACTGCTGTTTTCCTGCGAGTGGCCATGGTCTCGTGGTGGCCCGCCGTCGTGGTCTCGTGGTGTACCTCGTGGTGCTCCACGATTGCCTGGGCCGCGGGAACCACCGCAGCGTGGAACGTGCCCAACCGCCACCGGCCCACCCCGAGTGGCGGGTTATTGAACAAGGGGGCACAGTTGCTCAGCTCACCCCGGACCACCATCAGCACCAACGGCACCACGCGTACGGTCGGCCTCCCCGGCACCGGCGCACCGGGTGCCGGAAGACAGCGGGTTCCCGTGTCGGTGACCGCCGCGGACCCCATCAGCCGCGAGGGCGTGATCAGCCAGCTGCGCCGGCACCCGGAGATCGACCTGCGCGACGACACCGGGCCCGGCGCGGTGGCCCTGCTCGTGGCGGACGTACTCGACGAGGCGGTGCTCACCCGGCTGCGGCGCATCGTACGCAGCGACGGCGCGCGCGCCGTCCTGGTGATCGGTGCGATCCGGGAGAGCGAGCTGCTGGACGTCGTCGAATGCGGTGTCGGCGCCATCGTCTGGCGGCACGAGGCCACCGCCCACCGGCTGGTGCAGGCCGTGCTCACCGCGTCACGCGGTGACGGCGATCTGCCCGCCGACCTGCTCGGGCGGCTCATCAGCCAAGTGGGCACGCTGCATCGCGGCGCGGGGGGCCGGTCGGGAGTCCACTCCATGGGGCTCGCACCCCGCGAGGTGGACGTCCTGCGGCTGGTCGCCGAGGGTCTCGACACCGGAGAGATCGCCGGCAAGCTGTCCTACTCCGAACGCACGGTCAAAAACGTCATACACGGCATCACCACGCGACTTCACTTGCGGAACCGAGCGCACGCCGTGGCTTACGCCTTGAGGGAAGGCTACATCTGACCGAAAGGGCAATCCATGGCGGCCCATTGGGGCCGGGAGGGCAAGACGGACTGCCCGTCCGTCGTCCCCGGCGCGCCTGCGGCCCGAGGTCACCCCGGTGCACGATCGGTGACGGGTGGATACGGCGAGGTGAGCGGGCCGGTGGCACGGCGGTACGGACACGGCGGGGCGGAGGCAAACGGGTGATCCACGTGGTGGACGACACCGTCAAGGAGCTCATCAGGGGCGGGGCGCTCTCCGGCTCCGACATCGACGTCTCCTTCGAGGCCCCGACCCGTGACTGGGCGGCGCGGCGCAACGCCCCCGTGATCAACGTCTACCTGTACGACATCCGGGAGGACGTGAAGCGGCGGTTTCGCGGCCACGCACCCGTCCTCGGCGAGGAGAACTACGAGGTGAGCCGGCGTCGGCCGCCGCGGTGGTTCCGGTTGTCGTACCTGGTGACGGCATGGACGAAGACCCCGCAGGACGAACACCGGCTGCTGGCCGCCGTGCTGACGACGCTGCTGCCCCACGAGCTCCTCGCGCCGTCCCAACTTCCGCCCGTGCTGCGTGAACTGGGCCTGTCGATGCCGCTCACGGTGGCGGGCATCCACACGGAGTCCCGCTCCCTCGCCGAGATCTGGACCGCGCTGGGCGGTGAGCTGAAACCGTCCCTGGACCTCGTGGTGACCGCGCCCTTCCCGGTCCTGCCGGACCTCGACTCCGGGCCGCCGGTCACCGAGGGCGCGACGGTCCGGGCCCACGACACCAAGGGGGAGCAGCCTGTTCCCGCGGGCCGTTCCCACCGGCCCCACCAGGTCGCGAAAGCCCGTGCCGCCCGGGAGAGGACGGCGCCCAACCGGCCGGACGCACGATGACGAACCCCCGCGACGAAGCGGCCGGTACGCCCCCGGCCCACCCGCACCCCGCCGACCTGCGCGACGCGCGGCCCGCGAGTCGGGCCGGCGCACCGGCTGACGGCCCGTCCGTCACGCCGCCGAAGGAAGCACCCGCGGCCGCCCCGGCCGACCACCCGGGCGGTGACCGGCCC
>KL568528.1:90670-92176 GCA_000715605.1 Streptomyces speibonae
CCCCGCCGTGCCGGTGCCCGGGGTGCGGGCCCGGACGGCGGTTCTCCCGCCGGGCCGGGCGTCGCGCCGGGTGGCGGTCCGCCTGTCGTGCCGTCGGAGGAAGCACCCGCCGTCCCGGGGGACGCCCGGCCCGCGGCCCTGCGTGACGTGCCGCCCGCACACCGTCACCCCGACGCCCCCGCCGACCCCGGCGGTGGTCGGCCCGCCGCTCGTGCGGAGGGGCCGGGCGGCCCTTCGTTCGCCGGGGCGTGGACGGAAGCCGGCGACGGCACGGGCGGTGCCCGGGGCGTGGGGCCGGACGGCGGTTCTCCCGCCGGACCGGATGCGGGCCGGGCTGCCGTGCGTGCGGACCGGGCCGGCGATCCCGCGTGGATGCTGGCCGGCCGGCTCGACGTGCTGCGGGAGCGGGGTGCCGCGTTGGTCGACGCGCGTTCCGTCGGGGACCCCTCGGCCGGGGATCCGCTGCGCGGCCTGTACCTCTCCGAGGACGCGGTACGTCACCTGCTGCGCCCCCGGCCCACCGCCGACCCGCCCGCGGCCGGGGAGACCCTGGCCCCCAGGGGCACCGGTGACCGGCTGGCGGAGCTCGCCGCGCGCAGGGAGCTGACCGACCTCGACGCCGCCGTGCTGCTCATCGCCCTCGCCCCCGACATCGACCGCTCCTTCGAGGCGCTCTACGGCTACCTCAACGACGACGTCAGCCGCCGCCGTGCCACCACGGCCCTCGCCTTGGACCTCTGCGGAGTTCCCGCGCACAGCCCCGACGCCCGCGCCCGCTTCTCCGCCGCGGCACCCCTGCGCGCCCTCGGACTGCTGGAGATCGAGGAGCCCGAACGCCCCTTCCTCAGCCGCTCGTTGCGCGTCCCCGACCGGCTGATCGCCCATCTGCTCGGCGACGACACCCCGGACGCCGCCCTCCTCGGCCGGCTGCACCCGGTGCCGGACCCGCTGCCCGGCGCCGGCGCCGACGAGTTCACGCACCGCCTCGCGACCCTGCTGAAGACCGGCCCGCTCACCGTCTACCTGCGGGAACACCGCGAGGGCGACGGCCTGACCGTCTTCTCCGCGGCCCTGCGCGCCGCGGGCGTCGACGCGCTGTGGACCTCGGACGTCGCGGACCGCGTCCCCGAACTGCTGCGGGAGGCACGCCTGACCGGCCGGGCCGCCGTCGTGACCGGCCTGGGCGAGCAGCCGGCCTCCCTGGTGCGGGCGCTGACCGAGGCGCCGGACGTGACCGTGCTGGTGACGGATCCCCGCCCGTACGACCCCCAGTGGTCGCCCCACGACCCGCTGGTGCTGGAGGCCCCGCAGCAGGGGACCGGGACGGCCGCCGCGGCGGCCTGGCGGGCGGCGCTGGGCCCCGACGCGGACGCCGCCGGGTTCGACCTGGCCGCCACCGTCGCCCCCTACCGCCTCGGCGGGGACCGCGTGCGGCGCGCCGCGCAGGCGGCCCGCGCCCTCGCCGCCTTCGACGGCGGCCCGCTCACCGCCGGCCACGTACGGCTC
>KL568528.1:92360-93094 GCA_000715605.1 Streptomyces speibonae
CCCGCCGCATCCGCCCCGCCGTGGACTGGCGGGACCTCGTCCTGCCCGACGGCCCCCTCGCCCAGCTGCGGGAACTCGCCCTGCGCGCCCGGCACCGCGAACGGGTCCTCGGCGAGTGGCGGCTCAACGCGGGCGGCGGACGCGGCCGGGGCGTACTCGGCCTGTTCGCGGGCGAGTCCGGCACCGGCAAGACCCTCTCCGCGGAGGTGGTCGCCGCCGACCTGGGCCTCGACCTGTACGTCATCCAGCTGTCGTCGGTCGTGGACAAGTACGTCGGCGAGACCGAGAAGAACCTCGAACGCATCTTCACGGAGGCCGACCGCACGGACGCCGTGCTCCTCTTCGACGAGGCCGACGCGGTCTTCGGCAAGCGCTCCGAGGTCAAGGACTCCCACGACCGCTACGCCAACATGGAGAGCGCCTACCTGCTCCAGCGGCTGGAGTCCTTCGGCGGCATCGCGCTGCTCACCACCAACCTGCGCGCCAACATCGACGAGGCGTTCACCCGGCGCCTGGACCTGGTGGTCGACTTCCCCTTCCCCGACCCCGACCAGCGCCTGGCCCTGTGGCGGCACGGGCTGTCGCACGTGCCGTGCCAGGACGGCATCGACCCGGCGCCCCTGGCGCGGGAGTTCGAGCTGGCCGGCGGATCCATCCGCAGCGCGGTGGTGACCGCCGCCTACCTCGCCGCCGGACGGGACGAAGCGGTCGGCGCGGCCGACCTGCTGGAGGGC
>KL568528.1:93309-97846 GCA_000715605.1 Streptomyces speibonae
CCCGCGGTCCCGGCGGCCCGTCGTACGGACAGCGCGCTCACACCCTGATGCGGACGGCCTCCAGCTGTTTGCGGTTGTCGAAGGGGCTGCCGTAGGTGTCCCACTTGTCGGCCGGAGAGCACTTGTTCTCCAGCCACTCGAATTCCTGCACATACGTCTCGACGCAGACGGAGCCCGCCTTCGTCCCGAGGGTGAAACCGTAGAGCGGGGACACGGCCTCCTTGGTGCTGCCGATGACCATGTCGACCTCGTTCTCGGCCCTCGACCACTCCTCGCCGGTGAGCCAGCCCTCGACGACGTGGGCCCCGTTGCCCTCGACGCCGTTGGTCTCCGACACCGCGATGTTGAGGGCCTTGATGGGCAGGTTCTGGCCGACCGTGCCGGCCTCCGCCCCGTCGCACACCGGATCCTGCCAGCCCTGGTCGGCGACATAGGCGCGGTAGCAGACGTGCCGGCCCTCGCTGCGCGCGGCGACCTCCTTCACCGCCGTGGCCGCGGTGCGCTCCTCCTCTTCCTTCTTCTCCTCTTCCTTCTCCTGGCCGCCGCCCCCGCCGCTGTCCTGGGTCTCGGGCGGCGGCTCGGGCGCCGTGGGGGACGCCGGGGCGGGAGGTTGGGACGGGGCCTCCAGCGTGGGTTCGGAGCTGGCCTCGGGGGCGAGCGCGTTGCCGGCCTCCGTCTGTGCCGTCGCCTGGGTGCGGACCTGGGGCTTGTAGGCGATCCAGATCAGGACGAAGGCGATGGCCAGGGCCAGCGTGGTGGCGAGGGCGGTGGCGAGCCAGCGGGGGAGGAAGCCGCGCTGGACGTACGTGCCCTCGACCTCCGTGGGCTGGGCCCCGGAACGGCGCACGGCCAGGGAATAGGGCCGTTCCACCTTCGACCCGAACCAGATGGTCTCCCGGGGCTTGAGCGTGGTGTCGACGAAGACAGCGCGGCCGGGTTCGATCTGGACGTTGGACGGCCGCAGTTCGTAGGAGAGCTGGTCGCCGTTGTCGCTGCCGCTGAGTGAGGCGGTGACCTTGGTGTTGCCGAGGTTGTCCACGGCGAGCCGGGGGCGTCCCCGGAAGCGGCCCTTCACCGTCGGCGGCACCAGTTCGGCCCGTACTTCGGTGAACGGCGTGATGGTGAGATTGCCCTCGGGGACGGTCACCGCGTCCGGGTGTTCGGTCGGGGTGATCCGTACCGCGTAGGGGTTCGGACCGGCCGTCGCGTCCGGTGAGCGCGGTGGAGCGAAGGTCAGCTCCACGGTCCCGGTCGTCCCCGGATAGAGCCGGAGCGTCTGGGGTTCGACGGTCGTCCAGGGCGCCAGACCCCCGACGGGTTCGAACCGGTACTCGTCCACCACGTCACCGGTGTTGCGCACCCGCAGCCGTACGCGCGTACTGCTGCCGGGATCCACGGTCGCGGACGCGGGCTCTAGAGAGGTCCAAAGGCTCACGTCGCGACGCTACGGGCCGTCCGACACGGCGTCAGGAGACGCGGGGGCAGGGACGGCTGCCCCCGAGGGCAGCCGAGGGTGCCCGGGCGCGAGGCTGCCCCAAGGGGCAGTGCAGGGGGCAGGGGTGCTGCCCCCTGATGGGGACCGAAGGACGTTTCGGCGGGGCCGTCGCGCGCGCGAAGGTCACTGGTGTCCTGTCTCGTACCCCGAGGAGAGCAGAGCATGCCGTCCTACCTGTCGCCAGGCGTCTACGTCGAGGAGGTGGCCAGCGGCACGCGCCCGATCGAGGGTGTGGGCACCTCGGTGGCGGCCTTCGTCGGACTCGCGCCGAGCGGGCCGCTGAACGAACCCACACTGGTGACCAACTGGTCGCAGTACGTCGCGGCCTTCGGCGACTTCACCGAGGGGTACTACCTCGCGCATTCCGTCTACGGATTCTTCAACAACGGCGGCACGGTCGCGTACGTCGTCCGGGTCGGCGGTTCCGCCGACGACGCCGCCGGGGCCGCCGAGCGGACCGCAGCCGGCCCGGCCGCGGTGACGGGGAGGAACGCCCAGGCCGCGCTGCCCGCCGCCGAGCCCCGTCAGCTCGGCACCTTCTCCGTGACGGCCACCGCCCCCGGGCGGAACGGTCCGCTGTCCGTCGAGGTCGCCGACCCCGAGGGCGAGGGCCCCGCCGAGCGGTTCAAGCTCATCGTCAAGGACGGCGACCAGCCGGTCGAGACGTTCGACGTGAGCGCCAAGAAGGGCAACCGGGCCTACGTCGTCACCCAGGTCAAGGAGCGCTCCCAGTTCATCACGGTCACGGAGGCCGCGCCCGCCGCGCAGCTCGCCCGCCCGGAGAACCAGACGGTGGCGCTGTCCGCGCCGCCCGCCCCCGAGCAGACCGCGCCCGCCGAGAGCGCGCACCCCGGACCGGCCCAGTACCTCGGCGACTCCGCCGACCGCACGGGCTTCGGCGGCCTGGAGGCCGTCGATGAGATCTCCATGGTTGCCGTGCCCGACCTGATGGCCGCCTACAAGCGCGGCGCGATCGACCTGGAGGCCGTCAAGGCCGTACAGCTCGGTCTCATCGCCCACTGCGAGCTGATGGGCGACCGCGTCGCGATCATCGACCCGCCCCCGGGCATGAACGCCCGTGAGATCCGCGTCTGGCGCCAGGAGACCGCCGGCTACGACTCCAAGTACGCGGCCCTGTACTACCCCTGGATCAAGTCCTTCGACCCCCGCTCCGGCCGGTCCCAGGTGATCCCGCCCAGCGGACACGTCGCCGGCATCTGGGCCCGCAACGACGCCGAGCGCGGCATCCACAAGGCCCCCGCCAACGAGGTCGTGCGCGGCGCCGTCGACCTCGAGCTGCAGATCACCCGCGGTGAGCAGGACCTGCTCAACCCCATCGGGGTGAACTGCATCCGGGCCTTCCCCGGCCGCGGCATCCGCGTCTGGGGCGCCCGCACCCTCTCCTCCGACCCGGCGTGGCGGTACCTGAACATCCGCAGGTACTTCAACTACCTGGAGGAGTCGATCCTGATCGGCACCCAGTGGGTGGTGTTCGAGCCGAACGACCAGCGGCTGTGGGCCCGTATCCGGCGCAACGTCTCCGCGTTCCTGGTCAACGAGTGGCGCAGCGGCGCCCTGTTCGGCCAGACCGCCGAGCAGGCCTACTACGTCAAGTGCGACGAGGAGACCAACCCGCCCGAGTCGGTCGACCTGGGCCGGGTCATCTGCGAGATCGGTATCGCGCCGGTCAAGCCCGCCGAGTTCGTGGTCTTCCGGCTGGCGCAATTCAGCAGCGGGAGCAGCGAGTTGGAGGAGTAGCCGGGCGCGAGCTTCGAGTCCGCGTCATCTCCATCCCACTCCGGCCCCCAACTCCTAGAAGGACAGCGAGTACATGGATTTCGGCAAGGGTGACTCCCTTACTTCACACAATTTCGGCATCCAGATCGACGGAGTGATGATCGCTTACCTCAGCAGGGTGAGCGGCATCTCCATCCAGCAGGACACCATCGAACACAAATCGAACAGCGCCGATGGGCAACCCACGGTGGCTGTGCTGCCGGGCACCCAGAAGAACGGCCAGTGCACCGTCGAGCGCGGTATGACCATCTCCGACGACTTCACCAAGTGGCAGAACGCATCGATCAACGGCCAGATGGGCGAAGCGCGGAAGAACGCTTCCATCATCATGATGGACACCGAGGGGACGCCGGTGAAGCGGTGGAACCTGCGCAACGCCTGGTGCAGCGAGGTTCAGGTCAGCGATTTGCAGGCCGGTGAAGCGGGGACCGCGACCGAGACGGTCACCATCGTCTTCGAAGAAATGGTCGTCGAGTAATGCGACGCACGGCTGCGCGGGCTGCCGGAGCGCCCGCCGCCGCGACGCCGACCCAGGAACCGGGACCCGTGCCCGGCGGGGACACGGTGCACGCGGGGGCGGATCCGGCAGTGGAGCACCGGGTCCGCACGGAGTTCCCCTTCGAGCTGCCGCGCGGGTACGTCGACGACTCGGGCAGGGTGCACAAGGAGGGCGCGATGCGCCTTTCGACGGCCCGGGACGAACTGGTTCCCCTGCGCGACCTGCGCGTGCAGGAGAACCCGGCGTACCTCTCGGTGGTGCTGCTCGGCCGGGTCATCACCCGGCTGGGCGACCTGCCGGCGGTGCACGACGGGATCGTGGAGAACATGTTCGCCTCCGACCTGGCGTTCCTCCAGGACTTCTACCGCCAGATCAACGCGGAGGGTCACACCCGTGCGGCCGTGCAATGCCCGCACTGCTCGGAACCCTTTGAAGTGGAACTCGGCGGGAGCCGCCTGGGGGAATCGTGACGTACGCGACCGACCGGCTGCACGAGGAGATCGCGTACGTCGCCTACCACTTCCACTGGAGCCTGGAGTCGATCCTGGACCTGGAACACCGGGACCGGCGCCTGTACACGGAGCAGATCGCGTCCCTCGTGACGCGCGGCGCGGAGGGCTGAACGGGTGGGATTCCTGGACCGGTTGCGGGGTCGGCGGGGTGACGGCGGGGTGCGCCCCGCCGGCCAGGAGGGCAACGGCTCGGCCGCGGACGAGGGTACGACCCCGGCCGCGTCCGCGCCCTCC
>KL568528.1:98103-98259 GCA_000715605.1 Streptomyces speibonae
AGATGTGTACAAGAGACAGGCAGAACCCGTCGTTCACCGCGGCGCCGTCCCCGGTCCTCGACCCGGACGCGGGCCGAGGGATGCTCGCGGGACCCACACAGCCCCTGCGCCCGCTGCCTTCCTCGCCGTCGGTCGGCGGACCTGCGACGCGGCAGC
>KL568528.1:98543-100300 GCA_000715605.1 Streptomyces speibonae
GTCTCCGGCGGCGGGGCCGACCCCGCCGGCCACCACGCCGAGGACGACGCCGACGACGGCGCCGTCGTCCTCACCCGCCCCGGTCCAGCGGTCCTCCGCCGCGTCGGCCGGGTCCACCCCGTCCCCCGGACCGTCGGCCCGGGGTATCCGTGCGACACCGGTGCCGACCGGCCGGAGCACCCCGACGCGGCGTCCTCTGCTCCAGGCCCCGCGCGGGACGGCGGCTGTGCAGCGACGGGCCCTGCCCGTGAGCCGCCGGACCAGGGACACCGGACCGGCCGCCCCCTCGGCGCCCGCTCCGTCGACGACGGACGGCGACAAGGGGGAACCGGGCCCGCCCGCTCCGGCCCCCTCAGCCGGCGCCGCGGCGGTGACCGACACCTCGGGCCGGAAAGCGGCACGTCCGTCCGGCACCCCGTCGGGCACATCCGCAGCCGCATCCGCACCCGACCGGCCGGCTGACTCCGCCGGTTCCGTTCCGCGGGGCGCCGGGTCGGCCGGCCTCCCGGTGCAGCGGGCAGCGGCCCCGAACCCGCCGACGCGGGGAACGGCTCCGCGATCCGGCGCGACCAGCGCACCCCCGCCCTCACCGGGTGCGTCCCGCAGCCGGAGAACGCCCGCGCCCGGTGCCGAGCCGGGCACTCCGGTGCAGCGGACGGTGGCGGGTGACGCGCCGTCTGCTTCTGCTTCCGCCCCCGCTTCTGCCTCTGCTTCCCCGTCGCGTGCGGGGGCGGGTACGCCGGTGCGGCGTGCGGTGCCGGGTGAGGTGTCCGGTCCGGACACCGGTCCCGTGCGGAGGGCCGGGGGGCGGAGCGGCTCCGGGGCGGGCGGTTCTGCTCCTGCTCCTGCTTCTGCTTCGGCCTCGTCTTCGTCTTCGACTTCGGTGGCGCAGCCGGGTTCTGCTTCTGCTCCGGTGCAGCGTGCGGTCACCGGTCCCGAGGCGGGCGGTGGTGCCGGTCGCGCCGGTTCTGCCTCTGCTTCGGCTTCTCCTTCGGCCCCGGCTTCGGTGCCGAAGTCCGGTTCGATCGGTCAGGGGCCGTCGGCTCCTGCCTCCGCTTCCTCGTCGCGTGCGGGGGAGGGTACGCCGGTGCGGCGTGCGGTGCCGGGTGAGGTGTCCGGCCCGGCCACGGGTCCCGTGCGGGGGACCGGAGGACGGAGCGGCTCCGAGACGGGAGGCACGGCAGCAAGCGGAGCGGCCCGACGGACGCCTGCCGACAATGGCCCCCGTCCCGGCCCGGCGTCCGGTACTCCTCGGCCGGTCCAGCGTGCCGCGTCCCCGGGCAGCCGCACGCCGGGCTTGCGAAGTGACGCGGCGGCAACTGGCGCCCCGCCGGCGGCAGGCGTCGACCGCTCGGCGTCGGATCCCCCTGCTCCTCCCTCGGAAACGCCCGCCCGCCCCGACCGCCCCGACCGTCCCGTCGGGGCCATCGGTGCGGAGGGGACCGCGTCACGGCAGTCGGCCTCCCGGCCTCCCGTGCGCCGTACGCCGGGCAGCGGCGCCGCGACCCCTGGCACGGCGCCGCCCGCGGTGCAGCGCTCCGCGAGCGCCGCGGCGGGCACACCGGGGAAGAAGGCGTCCACACCGACACCGCCGAGCCGGGCGGCCGAGACGGGCTCCCGCCCCGGTCTGGGCGCTCCCCTCCCGTCCTCGTCCTTGCCGGACACGGGACCGGACGCGCGGGCCGCCGCCCCCCGTCCCGCGTCAAGGACTCGGGCCGGCTCGGGCCTGGGCTACACGTCGGTGCCGATTCAGCGTG
>KL568528.1:100524-100769 GCA_000715605.1 Streptomyces speibonae
CAGCGTGCCGCGGCGGCTCCCGCGAGTGCGCCGTCCGCTGCTTCGTCGCCGGTGGCGTCCTCGTCGTCCCAGTCCTCTTCGTCACCGGTGGCGTCCTCGTCGTCCCGGGCGGAGACGGCCGCTCCCGTCGGTCCTTCCGCGCCTGCTGCTCCCGTTGTCCGGCGCAGGGCGCGCGCGGCGCTGGGTGCTCCTGTGGCCCGGCAGGGCGACGGTCCCGGTGCCGGGCCGTCGGCGCCGGTGCAGCG
>KL568528.1:100952-103706 GCA_000715605.1 Streptomyces speibonae
GGTGCTCCTGTGGCCCGGCAGGGCGACGGTCCCGGTCCCGCGCCGTCGGTGCCGGTGCAGCGTGCCGCCGTGACTCCTCCGGTTCCGCCGGCCCTTCCCCCGTTGCCGACGACGTCCCCGGCGCCCTCGCCGTCCCCGCCGTCCCCGGCGACCCCGGCCTCCCCGGCCTCCCCGGCGTCCCCGTCCGGCACCGCGGCTCCGGCCGCCCCCGCCGCTCCCGCGGCCCCGGCCGTCCAGCGGAAATCCGCCAGCCGTCCCGCGCCCGTCGGCACGGTCCCCCTGCGCCGCTCCGGCACACCCGGCGCCGGGGCCACCGCGACCCCCCTCCCGGTGGCCCCGCTCACCCCGCCGTCGGTGTCACCGCCCCCGCCGCTGCCGAAGCCCGCCGCACCGGCGGCCTCCGCGACCCCCGTCGCCGCCGGATCCGCCGTTCAGCGCCGCACCGCGGGCACGAGCGGCGTCGCCACGTCGTCCGGCGGTCCACGAAGCGGCCCCCGGATCACGCAGGCCCCCGCCTCCTCCCGGGCACGCCCGGCCAACCGGGTGTCCGTCCAGCGGAGGGAGCAGTCCGGCAACCCGCCCCCCGAGCCGCCTCCGTTCGCGGCGGCCTCCTCCGACGGCCCGCCGCCTTCGTACCAAGCGGTCCCCGCCGGTGCGTTCGACCCGGAGAAACTCACCCCCTTCCAGATCGACGAGCTGGTGAACCGGATCATCGACCCCATCACTCGCCACATCCGCACCGAGTTGCGTCTGGACCGGGAACGGATCGGCAGGCTCCGCGACCCGCGCACCTGAGGGGCCCGCCGGGCCACCGCCCGCCTCACGGACGAGCCACCCGGCCACGCCGGACCCACACGACACGAAGAAAGGCACCTCCCCGATGACCCGTCAGGATCCGGCCTCCACGATCTACTTCAAGCTCAGCATCGACGACGACGACCTGGGCTTCTTCCAGGAGTGCGAAGGCCTGGGCTCCCAGGTGGAGATCGAGCAGCGGGTGGACGGCGGCAACAACGGGTTCGTCTATCAGCTGCCCACCCGCATCACCTTCTCGAACATCCGGCTGACCCGGCCCGTCACCCCCAAGAGCGGCGCGGTCGCCAAGTGGATCTCGTCCATCCAGACGGGTATCGACCGGCCCACCGCGCAGATCGTGGCCATGCGCGCGGACGGCTCGGAGGTCGCCCGGTGGGGGCTGCTCGACGTCCTGCCGGTCAGCTGGCAGGGCCCCAGCCTCAGCCCCAACAATCCGGCCGTGGCGATGGAGACCCTGGAGATCGCCCACCACGGCTTCACGGACACGGAATCCGACGAGGACGACTGACCGGCCACAGGACACGGACAGGAGAAGGACGGCCCCCTCATGGCCCTCATCAGCGGCAAGACCGCCGACAAAATCGCCGAGCTCATGGGCAGCCTCGTGCACGCCACCCTGGCGATCCACGAGCCGCCGGCGTCCAAGACCAGCACCAAGCCCGGTCCCCTCGTCAAGACGTTCGATCTCGAGTTCAACCCCGACCAGCTGTCGATCAACCGGCGCGCCGACTGGAAGTTCACCCCGGCACCCAACGTGCGGAAGACCACGCGGCCGGAGTTCCTGGGCACCCAGCCCCGCGAGATGAGCGTGGAGGTCTTCCTGGACCGCTCCGACGATCCCGACAGCAACGACGTGATGAAGGGGGTGGAGGCACTGCTGGCCTGCTGCCAGGTCACCACCCTGAGCTACGCCGCCGACCGGCCGTCACCGCCGTGGGTGGTCTTCCAGTGGGGGTCGTTCTCCACGGCCCGGTTCACCGCGTACGTGGAGTCCGTCAACGCGTCCTACACGCTGTTCGGCACCTCGGGCATGCCCATCCGTGCCACCTGCCAGCTGGAGCTGCGCGAGATCCCCAGCACGTCGCCGGGACAGAACCCGACCTCGGGCGCGCTCAACGCCCAGCGGGTGCACCAGGTCATCGCGGGCGACTCGCTCCAGTCGCTCGCGTTCCAGGAGTACGGCGACTCGAACGCCTGGCGGGCGATCGCCGAGGCCAACGGCATCGACGACCCGTCCAGGCTGCGGACCGGCGACGAACTCGTGCTGCCCGCGGCGGAGCAGGTGCGTCGCTGATGGTGCAGGCCGCGTTCTCCAGCATCATCCAGGCGACCATCAACGGCAACAAACTGCCCACCGAGCTCGCTCCGATGCTCGTCGACTGCTGGGTCGACCAGGGCGTCGGGGTTCCGGCCGCGTTCCGGCTCACCTTCCGCGACCCCTACCGGGTGATCCTCAAGGAGCTCAAGGTGGAGTTCGGCAGCAAGGTGGTCCTCACCCCCGTGTCCGGCGGCGAGGGCGGCTCCGACCCGCTGCTGACCGGCGAGGTCACCGGCATGGAGGCCGACTACGACGGCACCGGCACGTACACCGTCATACGCGGCTACGACCTCGGCCACCGCCTGATGCGGCAGCGCCGCGTCGCCGCGTACCGCAACCAGTCCGCCTCCGACATCGTCAAAAAGCTCGCCGACCAGGACGGTGTGCCCGTCGGCCGGATCGACGGGACGAAGACGGTCTACGAGTTCATCAGCCAGGCCAACGTCACCGACTGGGACTTCGCGTCCCGGCTCGCCGGTGAGAACGAGATGGTCATGTCGGTCGACGCCGACGGGAAGTTCCAGTTCGTCGAGCCGAAGCCGTCCTCCGGCGCGCCCCCGCCCTCGCTGGACGGCGACAAGAGCGCCTTCGTCCTGGAGGGCGGCCGCGACATCCTGCGG
>KL568528.1:103891-109609 GCA_000715605.1 Streptomyces speibonae
GGGCCGCCGTCACCGCGGCCGACCAGGTCGGCAGGGTCGAGTCGCGCGGCTGGGACGTCACCCTCAAGGAAAAGATCAGCCTCCCCTCTCCGGCCGTCTCCCACCCGGGTTTCAACATCGGTTTCACCCCGGGCGACGCCGCGGGGGCGTTCAAATCCGCCAAGCTCGTCGAGACCGGCACGCCGTACGACAAGCCGGCCGAGGTCCGGCACGCCGCCGAGGCCCTCGCCGACGACGTCACCTCCTCCTTCGCCGAGTTGGAGGTCTCCGTGCACGGCAACCCGGAACTGCGGCCCGGGGTGCCCGTGGCCCTCGCCAATGTCGGGCACCCCTTCGAGGGCAAGTACACCGTCACCTCCGTCCGTCATGTCTTCGCCGCCGGCAAGCACTACGAGTCCTGGGTGACGGTCAGCGGACGGCAGTGGCGCTCCCTGTACGGGCTGGCGTCGGGCGGCAGCGCGGACGCCAGTGCGCCCCGGTTGCCCAGCGTGGCCAACGCGATCGTCACCGACGTCCAGGTCAAGGACCGCCTCAAGCGGGGGTGGGTCAAGCTCCAGTTCCCGTGGCTGGACGACGACTACGTCAGTGACTGGGTGCGGACCGTGCAGCTCGGCGGGAAGAACGGC
This sequence comes from Streptomyces speibonae, assembly GCA_000715605.1. Taxonomy (GTDB): domain Bacteria; phylum Actinomycetota; class Actinomycetes; order Streptomycetales; family Streptomycetaceae; genus Streptomyces; species Streptomyces speibonae. The sequence goes on from KL568528.1 coordinate 104,518, forward strand.
GGCAGCATCTTCCCCTACGACGTCGGCGACGAGGTGCTGGTCGGCTTCGACCGGGGCGCACTGGACCATCCGTTCGTGATCGGCGGGCTCTACAACGGCCGGGACATTCCCACCGACACCAAGAAGGAGCCCCTGCACGACGGGCTGCGCAAGCAGGCGGTCCGGCACACCCTGTCCGACCGCCAGGGCAACCGTGTCGACCTGCTGAGCCAGCAGACCGGCGGGCGCACGCAGGGCGTACGGATCGCCAGCGGCGACGACAAGCTGACCATCCACCTCGACCGGACCAAGACCGAGATCACCGTCGACAGCGAGGGGACGGTCAGCATCAAGGGCGGCCGCTCGGTGGACATCGAGGCGGGCACCGACCTGACCCTGAGCGCGCGGCGCAACCTCACCATCAAGAGCGGCGGCCTCCTCAACATCGAGGGCCGCAGCCTCGTCAACGTCAAGTCGCCGACCGGCGCCGTCACGCTCGACGCGATGGGAGCGCTCAACTTCAAGGCGCTGGGCGCCACCACGATCGACTCCACCGGCACCATCCAGCTCAACTCCGTCGCCAACGTGGGCATCCGCGCCGCCACGCTCGTGCTCCAGGGCGTGGTCATGGTCAACAACAAGCCCTACCCGATCCCGTGACGGCGACAGCGAGGACGACCGCGACCGTGACGCACACGAGGCGTACGACTCCCCGGAAGGAACAGGTGATCACCTGATGGCCGAACAGTTCGTCGGCTCCGGCTGGGCCTTCCCCCTGCGCATCGGACCCACCGGAGGCATCGCCCTGGTCAGCGGCGAGCGGGAGATCGAGGAGGCCATCCGGCTGGTCCTCGCCACCGCGCCGGGGGAGCGGCCGATGCGCCCCGAGTTCGGCTGCGCCATCCACGACCTCGTCTTCGCCCCGGTCAACGAGCAGACCGCCGGCCGCATCCAGTACGAGGTCCACGCCAGCCTGGACCGCTGGGAGCCGCGCATCGAGGTGCAGGACGTCTCGGTCACCGCCGGCACCGACCAGAGCGTCCTCTACATCGACGTGCGCTACTCCATCCGCGGGACCAACAACCCCCGCAGCCTCGTGTTCCCGTTCTACGTCATTCCGTCCCACGACGAGCCGGGCGCGTCAGGCGCCTCCGACGGCTCCGCCGGCCCAGGCCTCCTCCCGGACCGCCCGGGCCTCCCCGGCTCTCCTGAAAGCGACCGCTGATGTCCCTGCCCTCCCCGAACCTCGACGACCGGCGCTTCCAGCAGTTCGTCGACGATGCCAAGCGTTACATCCAGCAGCGCGCCCCGGAGTGGACCGACCACAACGTCTCCGACCCCGGCATCACCCTGATCGAGACGGTCGCCCACATGGCCGACCAGATCGTCTACCGGCTCAACCGGGTTCCCGAGAAGAACCATCTCGCCTTCCTCGATCTGGTGGGCATCTCCCTGTTCCCGCCCTCCGCCGCGCGCACCGACGTCACCTTCTGGCTGTCCGCGCCGCAGGAGGAGCCGATCCTCGTACCGGTCGGCACCGAGGTCGCCACCCTGCGCACCGAACGGGAGGAGGCGGTGATCTTCGCGACCGAACGCGACCTGACCGTCGTCCCGAGCTCGCTGCGCCGTCTGGCGGTGCAGCGCCAGGGCGAGGCCGTCACCGACCAGACCACGGAGCTGACCGAGGGCAAGGACCTCATGTGCTTCGCCGAGGCGCCCTCGCCCGGTGACTGCATGCTCATCGGCCTCAGCGCCGCCGTTCCGCACTGCGCCCTCGCCCTGGAACTCGACAGCCGCGTCGACGGTGTCGGTGTCGACCCGCGCCAGCCCCCGCTGGTCTGGGAGGCGTGGACGGCGGACGGCTGGCAGCCCTGCGAGGTCGACCGCGACGGCACCGGCGGTCTCAACCGGCCCGGCGACATCGTCCTGCACGTTCCGGGCGGCCACGTCCTGTCCCGCAACGGCGGCCACGAGGCCGGCTGGCTGCGCTGCCGCGTCACCGACCCGCTGCCCGGCCAGCCCTTCTACACCACCTCGCCCACCGTCCGCCGGGCCGAGGCCTACACCATCGGCGGCACCACGCGGGCGGTGCACGCCGAGGCCGTGTACGACGAGACGCTCGGCGAGTCCACCGGCCTGCCCGGCCAGCGGGTCCGCCTCACCCACACCCCGGTCGTGGGCGACGACCCGCCGGTCCTGCTGCAGACCGCCGGGTTCGACGGCTGGGAGGACTGGACGGTCGTCACCGACTTCGCCGCCTCCGCCCCGGACGACCGGCACATCGTCCTGGACGCCACCACCGGCGACATCAGCTTCGGCCCCTCCGTGCGTGAACCCGACGGGAGTCTGCGCCAGTACGGTGCCGTTCCCCCCAAGGGCGCCGTCATCCGCGCGAGCCGCTACCGCACCGGCGGGGGCAAGGCCGGCAACGTGGCCCGCGGTGCGATCCAGGTGATGCGCAGCTCCATCCCGTTCGTGGCCGAGGTCGTCAACCGCGAGGCCGCCCGCGGCGGGGTCGACGGCGAGACCGTCGAGGAGGCCAAGGTCCGGGCGCCCGTCTCCCTGCGCGCGCAGGAACGCGCCGTGACCCTGCGCGACTACGAGGAACTCGCCCGCCGGGCCGCGCCGGAGACCGCCCGCATCACCTGCCTGGAAGGGGAGGAGGGCGAGCACGGGGCCTACGCGGTGCGTGTCCTCGTCGTCCCCCAGGCCGTCCCCGACCCCGGTGGCCGGCTCCGCTTCGAGCAGCTCGTCCCCGGCGACGACCTGCTGGCGCGCATCACCCGGTACCTCGACGAGCGCCGTCTCATCGGCACCCGGCTCGCCGTCGGTCCGCCCTACTACCAGGGCGTCACCGTCGTCGCCACCCTGCACGCCTTCCGCGGCGTCGACACCGACCGGGTCCGGCGCCAGGCCCATGACGCGCTCTACGAGTATCTCGACCCGCTGACCGGCGGCGCGGACGGCAAGGGCTGGCCCTTCGGCCGCCCGGTCCAGTCCGGCGAGATGTTCGCGGTGCTGCAACGCGTCCCGGGCGTGGAACTCGTCGACGAGGTGATCCTGCACGCCGCCGACCCCCTGACCGGCAAGCGCGGTGAGGCGACCGACCGGATCGACCTCGCGGCGCCGTCGCTGGTCTTCTCCTTCGACCACCGGGTCCGCGTGATCGGAGACGCGACATGACCGGCAGGCGGGGCTCCGTCGACGGCCTCGGCTCCTCCGCCCCCATCGGAGCGATGCTCCCGTCCGTCTTCGCCGAGGACGAGCTCGCCCAGCGCTTCGTCGCCGGGCTCGACGACGTCTTCGCGCCCATCCTCAACGTGCTCGACTGCGTCCACGTCTACTTCGACCCGGCGCTCACGCCCCCGGACTTCGCCCAGTGGCTCGGCACCTGGGTCGGCGCCGAGACCGACGGCAGCGAGCCGGAGGCCCGGCTGCGCGCGGCGGTGGCCGCCGCCGCCCGGCTGCACCGCGTCCGGGGCACCCGGCGCGGGCTGTCCGAGGCGGTGCGGCTGGCGTTCGGCGTAGAACCGGAGATCACCGAGAGCGGCGGTGCCGACTGGGACGCCCGTCCTCTCGGCCGGTTCCCGGGTGAGCCCCGCCCGCGGCTCCACGTCACCCTGCGGCTGCCCCGCCCCACCAAGGCCGACGAGTTCCGCCTGGACTCCCTCGTCGCCGCGGCCCGACCCGCCCACATGCCCTACACGGTCGAAGTGACCACCGCTGAGAGGACCTCGGAGAGATGACCACGCAAAACTGCGCCGATTGCGGTACCCCCGCGGAACCGGGGCAGTCGTTCTGCGATGCGTGCGGTGCCGTGCTCGGCTGGGACCGGGCCGGTCGCCGGGCGGCCACCCGTCCCGCGGCGTCCTCGGCCGCGGCCGCGTCGTCCGACGTGTCGGCCTCCTCCGCCCCCGCGGCCACGGCAGGCACCGCGGAGGACGTCTCCGACGACGTCCCGCACCTGCCGCAGCAGCGCCGACCCCACGACGCGGAACCGCCCTCGGACGCGGTGCCCGCGTCCTCGGAGGCGCGGGAGTCGGAGGAGGACGACACCGACGAGATCCCCCGGATCACCGACGCGGACGAACCCGCTCCGTCCGGGGCCGGCGACACGGTGTCCGCGTCCGACCGCGCCCGTTCCCTCCTGGTCCCGGTCGCCGAACCCGACGCGCCCGCCGCCGCCCCGCCGCCGGAGGCCGCGCCCGTGCTGCCCGGCCGGCCCGTCGCCGACCGGCCGCAGGTGCGGACCCCGGGCCCGAACCCGGACACGGGGTTCGGGCCGCCCTGTCCGTGGTGCTCGACGCCCAACCGTCCCGACCGCCACTACTGCGCCCGCTGTGCGATGCCGCTGAGCGAGGACGGCTCCGACGCGCCCGAGTACCGCCCCTGGTGGCGCCGTCTGTTCGGCCGACGCCGCAACGAGACGCCGTGGGCCGGTGAACGTCCCCGGCTCCGCCGTGTCTTCGACAGCATCGGCACGTGGATCGGCGCGGCGGTCGCGCTGACGCTGGTGATCCTGGCCGTCCTGTACGTCCCCGACGGCATCCAGGCCGCCCGCGACCACTTCGCCAAGCGGTCCCCGGTCTCGCCGGACGAGGTCTCGGCCTCGCGTTCCTGGGACAAGCACCCGCCGGAACTGCTCGTCGACAAGCTCAACAACACCTGGTGGGGTCCGGGGGTCGAGCTGTCCGGCCAGGGCGAGTGGGTCGAGGTCGGCTTCAACCAGCCGACCCGCCTGCTGGACCTGGTCATCACCCCGGGTGTCTCCACGAAGGCCAACCAGCTGAAGGAGTCGGCCCTGCCGCACCGCCTCAAGGCGGTGGTCACCCTTCGCGACGGCAAGACAGTGACCAAGGAGATCGTCCTGGACCAGGGCGCGGGCCCCCAGCGCCGCGCCTTCCGCGTCGGCGAGGCCGTCAAGGTCCGCTTCACCATCGAGTCGGCCCACGCCGCCGCGAAGGACAAGCAGGTGGCCATCGCGGAAATCGAGTTCTTCGGCCCCTCCAGCGCGAACACCTGACCACACCGCCCGCCCGCAACACGCCGCCCACCTGCCCGCACGCCACCGGCGCGGCGGGCGGCCCGGGGGTGGCCGCCCCAGGGCCCCGGG
>KL568528.1:109714-109927 GCA_000715605.1 Streptomyces speibonae
ATGGGCGGGTGGCGTCTGCGCCGGCCCTCGGGGTTGGTGAAGCCCCGCCCAGGGGCGTCCGGCCCGGGCGGAGCAGGGGTGAGGTCTGTCGTCGGGGCGGTGCGTTGACGCATGGGGCCGGTGTCCCGGGCCCGGGGGTGGCCGCCCCAGGGCCCCGGGGGCGGGAGCGTGCGGCCGTGAGCGGGCTTGTCCGGAACGCCACCGGCGCGGTGG
>KL568528.1:110212-110686 GCA_000715605.1 Streptomyces speibonae
GCGGTGGGCGACGGGGCGGGCGTCCGGCCTCCGTCGGGGCCGTCGTCCGTCCTGCCGCGGGACGCCTTCCGCGTCGATACGCATGGGGCCGGTGTCCCGGGGCGGGGCTGTGGGGAGGTGTGCTTGCTCGCGGGACTCGCCCCTGCCCTCACCGGCGGCTGAGTACGCGGACGCACCCGGGTGAGTACGCGCGCCGGTGCGGCGGAGGGCCCGGGGGCGGTTCGCTGGGGCCATGAGTCAGCATCATGGTGTGTCGTCGGCGCGGCGGTACCGGGACGAGCGGGATCCGCGGGCCTGGGTCGCGCCCGCCGTCGCGACCGGGCTCGGGGCGATGCTCGCGCCGTCGGCCGTGCTGTTCGGCGGGCTGTCGGTCATGGCGACCGACAGCTGCGGCCCCGACAACTGCTCGGCCGCGCTGACCAACACCCTGAGCGTCATCTTCGGGACGCTGTTCTACGGCGGCATCCTCGCGGG
>KL568528.1:110950-115042 GCA_000715605.1 Streptomyces speibonae
GCCGCTGGTCGGTGCCGCGCCTGTGGCTGGCGGGCCTGTCGCTGCTGCCCTGGCTGGTCGTCCTCGCGCTGGTGTTCAACCTGCCCGAGGGATGACGCGCCCGCTCAGCTCTCCGCCAGGAACTCGTCCGCGTCCATGATCCGGTAGGCGTACCCCTGCTCCGCCAGGAACCGCTGGCGGTGCGCCGCGAAGTCCTGGTCGATGGTGTCCCGGGCGACCACGGAGTAGAAGTGGGCCTGGTGGCCGTCCGCCTTGGGCCGCAGCACACGCCCGAGCCGCTGCGCCTCCTCCTGCCGGGAGCCGAACGTGCCGGACACCTGGATGGCGACCGTCGCCTCCGGCAGGTCGATGGAGAAGTTCGCGACCTTGGACACCACCAGGACACTGATCTCGCCCTGCCGGAACGCCTCGAACAGCTTCTCCCGCTGCGCGTTGGACGTCTCGCCCTTGATGACGGGCGCGTCGAGGTGTTCGCCGAGCTCGTCGAGCTGGTCGATGTACTGGCCGATGACGAGGGTCTGCCGGCCCGCGAAGCGGCGGACGATCGCCTCGGTCACCTTCTGCTTGGTGGCGGTCGTCGAGCAGAACCGGTACTTCTCCTCCTGCTCGGCCGTCGCGTACGCCAGCCGCTCGGAGTCGGTGAGATTCACCCGGACCTCCACGCAGTCGGCGGGCGCGATGTACCCCTGCGCCTCGATCTCCTTCCACGGCGCGTCGAACCGCTTCGGGCCGATCAGCGAGAAGACGTCGGACTCGCGGCCGTCCTCACGCACCAGGGTCGCCGTCAGACCGAGCCGCCGCCGGGCCTGGAGGTCGGCGGTGAACTTGAAGACCGGCGCCGGCAGCAGATGCACCTCGTCGTAGAGGATCAGCCCCCAGTCACGGGAGTCGAACAGCTCCAGATGCGGGTAGACGCCCTTCCGCTTCGTCGTCAGCACCTGGTACGTGGCGATGGTGACGGGCCGGATCTCCTTCTTCGTCCCGCTGTACTCGCCGATCTCGTCCTCGGTCAGCGAGGTCCGCCGCACCAGCTCGTGCTTCCACTGCCGTGCCGAGACCGTGTTGGTGACCAGGATCAGCGTCGTCGACTTCGCCTGCGCCATCGACCCCGCGCCGACCAGCGTCTTGCCCGCCCCGCAGGGCAGGACCACCACACCGGAACCGCCGTGCCAGAAGTTCTCCACGGCCTGCTTCTGGTACGGGCGCAGCGCCCATCCGTCCTCGACCAGCTCGATGGGGTGCGCCTCGCCGTCCACGTACCCGGCGAGGTCCTCGGCCGGCCAGCCCAGCTTCAGCAGCGTCTGCTTGATCTGCCCTCGCTCCGAGGGGTGCACCACGACCGTGTCCGGGTCGATCCGGGCGCCGACGAGCGGCGCGATCCGCTTCGAGCGCAGCACCTCCTCCAGCACCGGCCGGTCGGTGCTGGTGAGCACCAGTCCGTGCGCCGGGTGCTTGACCAGGCTGAGCCGGCCGTAGCGGTCCATGGTGTCGGCGATGTCGACGAGCAGCGCGTGCGGCACCGGGTAGCGGCTGTACTGCACCAGCGCGTCCACGACCTGCTCGGCGTCGTGCCCGGCCGCCCGCGCGTTCCACAGGCCGAGCGGGGTCACCCGGTAGGTGTGGATGTGCTCCGGCGCCCGCTCCAGCTCCGCGAAGGGCGCGATGGCCCGGCGGCACTCGTCGGCCCGCTCGTGGTCGACCTCGAGGAGCAGGGTCTTGTCGGACTGGACGATGAGCGGACCATTCACGCGCGGCTGCCTTTCTGCGGCTCGGCGACGGACGCGGCCGGACACTGCACGGCCAAACGTCCAGTTTGCCTGATCGCACGCTCCCGTGGTCCCGAGCGGGCCACGCTCCTTCGCCGCGGCCGGCGTGAGCTTGTTCACCCCATGGGCGAAGGGCCGGCCCCGGGGACGAGGGACCGGCCCGCCGCTCACGAGAAACGAGAAACGGATCGGAACGCGAAACGGATCAGAACCCGGTGACTTCCCTTCTGTCGCCGTTCAGGGACACCCGGTGGCTGCCCCACGGCCGCCCGCACCATGCGGAAGCGGCCCCGGCCTCGCTCGTCAGGTGGACATGCCGGGCGTGGCGCGCATGAAACCCGCCATACACCCGAACGGGTCAGCTGTCGCCCTCCGCCAGCTCCGCGACCCCCGTGATCCTGTGGAGCGGATACGTACGGACCTCGTCGGCTGTGTGGTCGTACGCCGTGACGAAGCCGCCCTCGACGCGCACCGGGGCGATCACGCGCTGGCTCGCCGCGCCCTCGGCGTTGACGTAGCCGATCCACAGCGCCTCGCCGGTGAGGACGGCCGCCTGCATGGTGGCGAGGGTCTCGGCGGCGGTCGTCCGGGGCAGCTCGCCGCCCCGGCCGGAACGGTCACCGGCGGCCGCTTTGCGCGGGGCGGTGGAGGCGCGGTCACCGGCGCGGATGGCGCGGATCGCCGCCGTCAGCAGGGTGTCGTCGGGAACGGGCGGGCCGTCCGGGACCGGCTCCGGGGGCGTGCGCGGCGGGGTGCGGCGGGCGTCGGCACGGGCGATCAGGACATCGCCCTCGGCGGACTCGGCGGCCGGGGCGAAACCCATGGCGCGCAGCCCCTCCAGCAGGCCCGCCGGGTCGGCCCGGGCGGCCAGCACCGTCGGCGCGAGCCGGCGCAGGCCCAGCGCGGCGGCCCGCTTGTCGGCGAGGATCTCGCTGAGCACCGCGTCGTCGTCGCAGCGGACGTATGCCGAGGCGGCGCCCACCCGCAGATGCCCGTGCCGTCGGGCCACGTCGTCGATCAGGTACGCCAGCGGCTGCGGCACCGGCGTACGGGAGTGCGCGGCCAGGAAGGCGTGCAGGTCGGCGGCGGTCTGCCCGGCGTCGAGCGCGCGCCGGACCGACCCGGGCGTGAACCGGTAGACCGTCGCGCCACCCTTCGATTCCACGTCCGCCAGCACGTCCAGCATGTCGGCGAGCGGCCGCTGCAGCGGGCCCGGCGCCACCGCCGTCAGATCGGCCTGGAGCAGGACGTGGTCCAGCGGCTCCGGCAGCAGCGGTGCGAGCAGACGGGCGGCGGCCGCGGCGGCGGTGGCCTGTCCGCCGGGGGAGAGCGGGGCGGGCGGCGGGGCCGGCCGGTGGTGCACGGGCAGCTTGTCGCCGGGCCCCGTCGGCTCCGCCTCCGCCCGCCGGGGCGCGGGCGCGCCGATCAGCGCCCGCCCGTGCGTGGAGAGGGCGCCCCGCCCGGTCACGCCCAGCATCTCCGCCTCGCTCAGCACCCACCGGGCCAGCCGCGCCCGCGGATCGTCGCCACCGTCCCCCGGCTCGCGGCCACCCGGGGCACCGGGATACCCGGCCGTGGAGCCACGCCCGCCCGCGCCGGGATAGCCGGCAGCAGCGCCGTGCCCGCTCCCACCGGACCGGCCGGCCGACCCGTACCCGTCCGCCCCGGGCCGGCCCGCCGCCGGCTCACGTCCGCCCGTGCCACCGAGGTACCCGGCCGCCTCACGCCGGCCCGCGCCCGCGGATTCCCCCGCTCCGCGCCCGCCGCCCCCGGGTGCGCCGTCCCGCCCCGCGCGCGGTGGACGTTCCCAGGCCAGCCGGGCCAGGACCGACTCGACGGACGGCGCGGCCCCCTCCGGGAGGGCGGCCAGCAGGGTCAGCACCCGGTGCCGTACCTCCGGGGCCGCCGAGCGGTCCAGGCCCGGGCCCAGCGCCGCCAGCGTGTGGTCCTTCGCGTCCCGTCCGCCGACCAGCCCCGCGGTCCGCGTCGCCGCCAGCCACGCCGTCGCCAGCCGCGCCCACCGCTCCGCCGGGGGCTGCTCACGCCACTCGTCGTACGCGGGCGTCGCCGCGTACCGCTCGTCGGCCTCCCCGTCGGAGGCGACCAGACCGGCCGCGTAGGCCAGTTCCACCCAGAACGCCGCCACCGGCTCGGTCACGTCGAGGGCCACGGCCGTCCGCTTCAGGTCCCGCACGCTCAGCCCGCCGGCCCGCAGCACCGCCGGGCCGCCCTCGTGCCACTCCTTCAGCAGCTCCTCGACCGTCGCCAGTGCCGTGTACGCCTGCCCGGCCGCCGTCGCGTCCACAACCCTGTCTCTTATACACAT
>KL568528.1:115188-116022 GCA_000715605.1 Streptomyces speibonae
AGATGTGTATAAGAGACAGGCGCTGACATCCGCTCCGGGTCGTTGAACAGGGCGGTCAGCGCGGCCACGGCGGACACCGAGTCGTGCGTGGACGGCAGCCCCGCCGTCGTCACGATCTCCTGGATCCGCCCCGGCGACATTCCCGCCGTCGCCTCCCGCACCGTCGGGCCGAGCCCGGTCGGCGACGGGTGCTGCGGCGACGGTGCCAGCAGCTCACGGGCGGTGCGGACCAGCCGCAGCCGGTCGTCACCGCCCCACACCAGGGCCAGCTCGCGCAGCAGGGCGAGCGCGTGCGGCAGCGCGGCGGAGACCGCCGGGTCGCCGTCGTCGCCCGCGAGCAGCCCGAGCAGTTCGTCGTACGTCGCCGGTTCCCCGGCCACCGCCAGCGCCTGGGCGGTCTGCAGCGTGAACCGGTCCAGCCGCTCCAGCGCCCGTACGACCGAGGCCCGGGTACCGGCGCGGGTGGCGAGCTGGGTGAGATCCGTGGGCACGGGTGTGATGAGATCCGGCCGGCCGCGCAGCAGCGCGGCCAGGGAGACGTCGTCCCGCCCCCGCAGGGCCTCGGCGAGGGAGCGGGGGGCCGCCGCGGGGTTCTCCTCGGTGCTCATCCGCCTCACGTTAGCGGGTGGGTACGTCCGTGGCGTGGCGGGAGTTGAGTGGGCGGGGGCGAATCGCGGTACCGTCGGGCGACGGTGTCCCAACGCATCCGTCCCGGAGGGGACTTCGTGGGTATCGAGAGTGACCAGGTCGTCTACGAGTATCTGAGCCGCGTCGGCGATGTCGCGCAGCAGCGGCAGCTGTCGTCGGCGGCCCGCATGCGGCTGGTCGCCGAAC
>KL568528.1:116252-116762 GCA_000715605.1 Streptomyces speibonae
GCCAAGGCCGTGGTCGATTCCCCCGCCGCCGTGCGCCGCATCATCTCCCGCATCGGCACACCGACGGACGTGGTCAGGGCGGCGGAGAGCACGCCGGAGAAGGACGGCCCGGAGGTCCCAGGGACGCCGCCGGCCGCCGTGCCGGCGCAACGGGAGGACGACGGCGCACCCGACAAGGCGCGCGAGGGACGGCCGAAGGGCGTACTGCGCCGTGTCGTCCCCCGGCCGCGCCCGGCCGAACCGGCGCCCGCCCCGGCCGACGTGCCCTCCCCGCCCCACCGGGCCGGGACCGACGAACTCGGGGACAGCGCCGGGCAGCCCGACTGGTGGCGGGTGGACAGCAGTCCCTTCGGCGCCGGTGACGAGGTGCCGGGCTTCGTGGGCGGTGTGGAGATCCCGGAGCTGCTGCGGGCCCCGGCGACGAAGGAGGAGCCCGAGCCGGCCGCGGAGGAAGAGGCGGAGCCGGAGGAGGCGGAGGCGCCCGCCGCGCCGCGCCGGCGCCTGCTGCGG
>KL568528.1:116965-117353 GCA_000715605.1 Streptomyces speibonae
GGCGGCTGCCGTCCCGGCGCTGGAGCAACCCCTTGCTGCTGCTCGCGGCGGCGTCGCTGGTCGCGGGGGCCGTGCTCGGCAACTGGTTCGCGCTGATCCTCGGCTGGCTCATCGCGTACGCCTCGCGGCGGCTGACTCCGGCGGAGTCGAAAGGGGCGGTCATCGTCATCCCCGGCCTCGCCCTCGCGGGCGGGCTGCTGTGGCTCTGGGGAAGAGCGTCGGGACGGTGGGGCACGGAGATCACCGAGGGCCAGACGAACGCGGCCATCGCGGAAACCTGGCCATGGGTGGTCCGCGCGGCGGCGGTGTCCTCGGCCCTGTTCCTCATCTGGCGCAGCCAACGCAACCGCTAGTCGCCCGCAGCTGCGGGCAGTCGTGCCTCCCCCAG
>KL568528.1:117530-119552 GCA_000715605.1 Streptomyces speibonae
AGCTGCGGGCAGTCGTGCCTCCCCCAGTGCCTGAAGGGCCTGGGAGGCACCGGCAAAGCGCCGCAAGCGAAAACCTGGGTACCCGCACCCCAACCCCGGCGCCCAGCTCCCCAGCCGGCCCCCGCCCCCGAAGCCACGCGGCAGGCCCCCCGCACAATGGACCCCATGCACCGAACGACCTCCCGCCCCCTCACCGTCGGCTTCGACCTGGACATGACGCTCATCGACTCCCGCCCCGGCATCCGCGCCTGCTACCAGGCCCTGGCGGAGCGAACGGCGACCCACATCGACGCCGACCTCGCCGTGAGCCGCCTCGGCCCACCCCTGGCGGAAGAGCTGATCAACTGGTTCCCCGCCGACCGCGTCGACGAGGTCGCGGAGCTGTACCGACAGATGTACCCGGAGTACGCCATCGCCCCCACGCTCGCCATGCCCGGCGCCCGCGAGGCGATATCGGCCGTACGGGAGGCCGGCGGACGGGCGATCGTCGTCACGGCGAAGTACGCGCCCAACGCCAAGCTGCACCTGGCCCACCTCGGCATCGAACCGGACGCCGTGATCGGCGGGCTGTGGGCCGAGCAGAAGGCGCTGGCGCTGCGCGAGCACGAGGCCGCCGTGTACGTCGGCGACCACGTGGGCGACGTACGCGGCGCGCGGGCCGCCGACGCGCTGTCCGTCGCGGTGGCCGCCGGACCGTGCGACGCCACGGAGCTGCGCGCGGCCGGAGCGGACGTCGTCCTCACCGACCTGACGGAATTCCCCCGATGGTTTTCGGCCTACCGCTCGGACGGCAACGCGGCCCGAGCCTGACGCCGCCCCGCCGCGGCCGAACGCAGTACACCCGCTCCGGCGATCAGGAATCCGACGCCCATGAGCATGCTCAATCCGAACATGTACGTCGGAAAGGGCGACGTTCCGAGGAACAGCGGGGCCACCGTGACCAGAGTGGCCACGGCACCGACGAAGAAGACGACGGCCCCGGCACGGACCAGACCGTCTCCGGGCGCGGTGGAATTCACTTGGGTTTTGTCACGCACCCGACCAGGGTAGTTCCCAGCGCGAGAGGAACAACCGGGTGACGTCTTGTCACCGGCCTGAAGACCATTAGCCTTGGTACCGGCGGGTCATCGGGCCCGCCCGAGTGCTATGTAGAGCCGTTTTCCAGAAGCAGTTTTCCCGACGAGTACGAGGACGAGGACAGACGTGCCCACCGGCAAGGTCAAGTGGTTCAACAGTGAGAAGGGCTTCGGCTTTCTCTCCCGTGACGACGGCGGCGACGTCTTCGTGCATTCCTCGGTCCTCCCCGCCGGAGTCGAGGCCCTCAAGCCGGGCCAGCGCGTGGAGTTCGGCGTGGTCGCCGGGCAGCGCGGCGACCAGGCCCTCTCCCTGACCATCCTCGACCCGACCCCGTCCGTCGCGGCGGCCCAGCGCAAGAAGCCCGACGAGCTGGCGTCCATCGTCCAGGACCTGACGACCCTGCTGGAGAGCATCACGCCGTCCCTGGAGCGGGGCCGCTACCCCGACCGCGCGGCCGGCAAGAAGATCGCCGGCCTCCTCCGCGCGGTCGCCGACCAGCTCGACGTCTAGGGGAACCGCAGCGCGTCCGGGCCGAGGGGCGGGACCAGTCCCTCGGCTGCCGCGCGGGTGAGCAGCCCGCGTACGGCCGCGTAGCCGTCCTCGCCGAGGCCGGCGGTGAACTCGTTGACGTACAGCCCGATGTGCTGGTCGGCGACGGCCGGGTCCATCTCCTGGGCGTGCTCCATGACGTACGGCCGCGACGCCTCGGGGTCGTCCCACGCCGCCCGTACGGACGTACGAATCGCGTCGGCGAGCCGGGTCAGCGTCTCCTCGCCCAGCGACCGCCGGGCGATGATCGCGCCCAGCGGGATCGGCAGCCCGGTGGTGGCCTCCCAGTGCTCGCCCATGTCGGCCAGCTTGTGCAGCCCATAGCCCTGGTAGGTGAAGCGCGCCTCGTGGATCACGAGCCCCGCGTCGACTTTCCCGTCCCGTACGGCGGGCATG
>KL568528.1:119750-121332 GCA_000715605.1 Streptomyces speibonae
CGTGGATCACGAGCCCCGCGTCGACTTTCCCGTCCCGTACGGCGGGCATGATCTCGTGGAACGGCATCACCACGATCTCCCCGACCCCGCCGGGGACCACGTCCGCCGCCCACAGCCGGAACAGCAGATAGGCCGTCGACCGCTCGCTGGGCACCGCGACCGTGCGCCCGGTCAGGTCCGTCCCCGGCTCCCGGGTCAGCACCAGCGGCCCGCAGCCGCGCCCCAGGGCGCCCCCGCAGGGCAGCAGGGCGTAGTCGTCGAGCACGTACGGCAGCACCGCGTACGACACCTTCAGCACGTCCAGCTCGCCGCGCTCGGCCATGCCGTTGGTGACGTCGATGTCGGCGAAGGTCACGTCGACGGCGGGCGCGCCGGGGACGCGGCCGTGGGCGAGGGCGTCGAAGACGAAGGTGTCGTTCGGGCAGGGGGAGTAGGCGATCCGCAGCCGCTGCTGCTCGCCGGTGTGCTCACGGGTGGTGGTCATGCTGGATCCAACTCTCCAGGACGGGCGCGAGCTTCCCGAAGCCCTCGGTGAGGGCGCTCAGGGCGTCGCCGATGCGCCAGGCGGCGCGGTCGCGCGGGCCGACGGGGTTCGACACCGCCCGCACCTCCAGCACGGGCCGCCCCTGGGCGACGGCGGCCTCGGCCACGCCGAAGCCCTCCATGCCCTCGGCGAGGGCGTCCGGGTGCCGGGCGCGCAGTGCGGCGGCACGGCCGGCGGTGCCGGTGACGGTGGAGACGGTGAGGACGGTGCCGGGGCGGGCGCCCGTCACCCGGACGGCCTCACTCACGAGGGGTTCCGGCGGGCGGTGCGTGATGTGCCCGAAGCCCAGATCGGTGACGGGCAGGAAGCCGTCCGCCGTCTCGGCGCCGAGATCCGCCGCGGTGATCGCGGCGGAGACGACGAGCGTGCCGAGCGGCGCCCCGGGCGCGAACCCCCCGCCGATCCCGGCGCACACGACGAGACCGTACGGAGCGCCCTCCAGCGCGGCGGCGGTGAGCGCGGTAGCCGTCGACGCGGCGGCCGCGGCGGGACCGACACCGGTGGCCAGCAGGTCGAACCCGCCGGCCACGCGGACCAGGCTCACCCCGGGCAGCCGCACCCGCCCGGTGTCCCCGGCGAACGCCTCGGCCACCGCGTCCCGCTCGGCGGGGACCGCGGTGGCCACGAGAACGCGTGAGGACGACGTGATCAGTCTTCCTGCTTCTTCAGCCGGAAGGACCACAGGCCCGTGGCCTCCTCCTCGCCCTCCTTGATCGACACCAGGGTCGAGTCGCCCTGGGCGCCGTACTGGGCGTTGAAGAACACGCTGCCCGGGATGGCCTGGTAGGTCTTCTTGCTGGACTCCACCAGCGGCTGGCCGTTCATCAGAATGGTCCAGCCGTGGTCGGCGATCTCCGGGTCGACACCGAAGCGCACGGTCTCGGTCGGGTCGACGTCGATCTCGTCGACGCCCTTGTCCTTCAGGCACGCGTTGAGAGCTTCGGAGTTCAGGGCGTCGCCCTCCCCGCCGCAGGTGGCCTCGGAGCTCACCGAGTCGCTGCCCACCGTGATGGTGGCCAGCGGCGTCGGCTTGTCGCA
>KL568528.1:121544-122767 GCA_000715605.1 Streptomyces speibonae
ATGGTGGCCAGCGGCGTCGGCTTGTCGCAGGCGGCCAGGACGAGCAGTCCGGCCGATACGGCGCCGGCGGCGGCGACGGCACGGCGGCGTCGCACAGCGCGGTGTGTCAGAGCGGCTGCGCCGCGGGGCAACGTGGTCATGGCCGAAGGCTATCGGGCAGGTGTGCCCCGCTCCCCACGTGGGGTACGGCGTGGCCGGAGCGTTACGCCACTCGCGCCCGCCCCGCGTGCCCCTGCCGGGCCGAGCGGAGCAGCCCGCGTACGGTGCTTAGCCAGCCCGTCGCGACGATCGCCGCGCCCGCGCCCAGCCCCAGGGGCCCGATCAGCGGCATCGCGATGCCGATCGCCCCGCCCAGCACCCACGACATCTGGAGCAGCGTCTCCGAACGGGCGAACGCCGACGTCCGCACCAGTTCCGGCACGTCCCGCTGGATCAGCGCGTCCAGGGACAGCTTCGCCAGCGCCTGCGCGAACCCGGCGATGGCGGCGAGACACGCCACCACCACCGCGCCGAAGAACGCCGCGGCCAGCACCGCCGCGCTCAGCACGCACGCCACCACCGTCACGATGATGATCTCCGGCGCGCGGGAGCGCAGGCCCGCCCCCACCGCCGTACCGAGCGCGTTGCCCGCGCCGGCCGCCACCCCCACGATGCCGAGCGACACCGCGGCGCTCTGACCGGACATCGGGTGCTCGCGCAGCAGGAACGCCAGGAAGAAGATCAGGAACCCGGTGAGGCAGCGGATGGAGGCGTTGGCGGCCAGCGCGTGGGTGACGGCCGGACCGACCGTGCGCAGCCCGGGACGCTTCTCGCTCTTGCGGTGCGGGCCGTGCAGATGCTGCTCGTCGGCCGCGAGCAGTGCCACGGCCTCCCCCTTGGCGGAGTCGACCTTCGGCGGCAGCCGGAAGGACAGCAGCATGCCCGTCACGAACAGCGCGAACGCCCCGTACAGCGGCCAGCGCGGCCCGATCTGGTGCAGGCCGGCCCCGATCGGCGCGGCGACGCCGGTGGCCAGCAGCCCGCCGAGGGTGACCCGCGAGTTCGCCTTGACCAGGGAGAAGGCGGGCGGCAGCAGCCGCGGCACGACCGCGCTTCTGACCACCCCGTACGCCTTGGAGGCGACCAGGACGCCGAGCGCGGCCGGATACAGCTCGAGTCCGCCGGTGACGACTGCGCCGGACAGGACGAGCGCGAGCAGGGCCCGCGCGAGCATCGCGCCGGCC
>KL568528.1:123021-124492 GCA_000715605.1 Streptomyces speibonae
GGCAGCCGGTCCAGGAGGGGGCCGACCACCGGGGCGAGGAGGGTGAACGGTGCCATCGTGATGGCGAGGTAGAGGGCGACACGCCCGCGCGCCTCGTCGGTCGGCACGGAGAAGAAGACGGTGGAGGCGAGCGCGACGGTGATCATGACATCGCCGGCGCCGTTCACGCCGTGCAGCTCGATCAGCTTGCCGAGCCCGGACTCCCCGGCGCCGTGCGCGTGGGTCGCGCGGCGGATCCCGCGGGCGGTCTTGGTCACCGGGTAGCGCAGGACGCGTCCGCACGCGCCAAGAGGGCCGCCCGCCCGGCCCGTGCCGGTGCGTCGGCCCTTGCCCTTCGCCCCTGGCGACCCACCGGGGGTCCCGGTGGCGCCGTGGGGCGTCCTCGCCGTTGCCACGACGTCATAGTGCCCCGAGAAGGCGGTGCATAGTGCAGTATCCGCCAGGGAGCGCCCCGAGCCACCGCAGACGGCCCAACCCCCACGGGCCGCCGGAGCCGCTCCGAAACCGGCGCGCGGAAGCCCGGGAAGCACCGTCGGTGTAGGCCCAGGGCACGCGAACAGGTAGCGTGCGTATCTCAGCCATCCCGCAGAATGGATGGAGGCGCGCCCGCGAGCACGTTGTGGCGCGGACGTCGACGCGGTCCCGCTGTCCGCTCCGTCCGCCCCCCGCGCTGGGAGTGGCGCACCCGTGAGACGGCGTAGGAGAGAAGCGATACCTGTGAGCGCAGCGACAACGCGAAGCCGCACCCCCGACCGTCTGTGCGCCGAGGCCGTCGACCTCGCCCGCGCCGCCGCCGAGGAGGCCGCCGCGCCCGGGGTCGTGGGGGAGCACGAGGGGCTGGTCTCCGAGGGCGACCGCGTCGTCACGCACTTCTTCGGGTGCCGGGAGCCCGGCTACCGTGGCTGGCGCTGGGCCGTCACCGTCGCCCGCGCCTCCCGCGCCAAGATCGTCACCGTCGACGAGACGGTCCTGCTGCCCGGCCCCGACGCCGTCCTCGCACCGGAGTGGGTGCCGTGGAGCGAGCGGCTGCGCCCCGGCGACATGGGCCCCGGCGACCTCCTGCCCACCGACGCCGAGGACCTCCGTCTGGAGCCCGGCTACACCGGCGCGGACGAGCCGCCGCCGAACTCCGCGGTGTCCGAGGAGATGGCCGACCTGGTGGAGGCGGAGGACGCCGAGGTCACCGAGGGCAGCCCGGCCCACCTCGCGGTGGCCCCGTCCCGCGGTTCGATCGCGGCGGTCGCCGAGGAACTCGGCATGCGCCGCGCCCGGGTGCTGTCCCGCTACGGGCTGCACGCCGCCGCCGACCGCTGGGAGGAGGCGTACGGCCCCAAGACCCCCATGGCGCAGGCGGCACCGGCCTCCTGCATGTCGTGCGGTTTCCTCGCCCCGATCGGCGGTTCCCTCGGGCAGGCCTTCGGCGTGTGCGCCAACGAGTACTCCCCGGCCGACGGCCACGTGGTCTCCCTCC
>KL568528.1:124685-124989 GCA_000715605.1 Streptomyces speibonae
CAGCCACTCCGAGGCGGCGGTCATGCCGAAGCCCCCGCAGCCGGCCCCGCCGGTCATCGACGAGACCCGCGTCGACCCCTTCCCGCTGCGCCCGTCCGCCGACTCCGGCTCGGTCCCGGCGACGGAGGACGCCTCGGCGGCGGAACTGGGCCACTCGTAGCGCGGCCGGGCGCGGGCCGTCACCGGCCGCCGGGTCGCACCGGCCGCCGGAGGGTCAGCACTCGTCCTCGCTGTGGTCGTGTCCGGTCACGGACGAGATCAGGCGCTGGACCTGTCTCTTATACACATCTCTGATGGCGCGAGG
>KL568528.1:125205-126146 GCA_000715605.1 Streptomyces speibonae
GTTCTCCATGGCGGCGGCCTGCCGCTCCTCCGGCGAATTGGGGTCCGAGATGCGGAGCCCGTCGCCGTGGTCGTTGCCCGACACGGGCCCTGCCATCTGCTGGATGGTGTGCGCGACCTCGTGCATCACTTCCTCCCGTTTCGGGGTGCCCTTGAAGACCATGTGATTGCCCGAGGTCCACGCCTCCGCGCCCATCTCCTCGGAGGACGCCTTGGCCTGCGGGCCCGTGTGCACGCGCACGTGGCCCAGATCCATTCCGTACACACCCTCGGCCTCGTCGCGCAGCGGCCCGGAGAAGGGCCGCCCCGGGGTGCTCAGGACGTCGTGGGCCGCTACCCGACGCTGCACCGGAGTGCCGGCGCCGCGACGCTGGACCGAGGGTCCGTGCCCGCACCCCGGAGCGCACCCCGAGCCGTGCTGGTCCCCGCTCCCGGCCAGTCGCTGGACGACGGCCGCGTTGCCGGCCGCGCCCTGGAGCGCCGTCACCTGCCCGGGGGTCAGCGCCCCGGACGCCGCCGCGGCCCGTTGCACCGCCTGCGGGACGCCGGTGGCCGCGGGTCGCCGAGCGGGCCCATCGGGAAGACGGCCCGGGTCCGATTCGCGCTGTGTGCGCATGCGTGTGCTCCGTCGAGGTAGGTGATGGCGCAGAGGGCTGGGGTCCTCCCCTCCCTCCTAACAGGGCGGACCACACCACCGGAAGGGGCACCCGGGCACACCTCGCCGCCCTTACGGGCATGCGGTCGCCGCGAGGCGGAGTTCGGCCCAGACGGTCTTGCGCGGGAAACGCTCCTCGGACACGCCCCAGCGGTCCGCGAGCGCGTCGACGAGACACAGTCCGCGGCCCGACTCGTCCTCGGCGGAAGCGGGTTGCTGCCGGGGGAGTTCGTCGCTCCGGGTGTCGGTGACCTCGATACGGAGCGTGTGGTCCACCAGGTAGAACG
>KL568528.1:126374-128663 GCA_000715605.1 Streptomyces speibonae
CCGCCAGTTCGGCCACGACGTGGCGTGCGGCCTCGGAGTCGTAGCCCCAGTCGCGCAGGTGAGCGTCCGTGAGGAGCCGGGCGAGGCGGGCACTGCGTGGCGTGGGGGAGAGCTGCACGCTGAAGTTGCGGACGGGGGCGGTGGGTTCGGCGGTTTGCTGATTCACGTCACCCAGCGTGGCCGGATCTGCGTACCGTAAGAAGTCACTCAATGCATGCGTACGGTCACTGTCCGGTGGTTGTCCGGTGCTGTCGTGGCTGTGCTGACGGTTGGTACGGGCAGGGCGCCGCGTGCGTCACGGACGGTTCCGAAGGAGAGGTGCGGCATGACGGCGGTCGAGGCGGAGGCGGGTCGGCTCAAGGAAGAGGCGGACGAGCCCGGTTGGGAGGTGGACCCGGACGACGAGTGGGGCGTCGCGGTCATCACCACGGTGGGGCGGCAACTGAAGCTGCGGCGTGAGGCGGCGGGGCTGCGGGCCGCGGAGTTCGGCCGGATCGTCGGCTACGGCGAGGACATGGTCTACAAGATCGAGGGCGGCAAGCGCATCCCTCGCCAGGAGTTCCTGGACAAGGCGGACGAGGTCCTGAACGCGGGCGGGCTGATCTCGGCGGCCTGGGAGGACGTGAAGAAGGTCCGGTATCCGAAAAAGGTCCGGGCGCTGGGGAAGCTGGAGGGCAAGGCGGTTGAGATCGGGCTGTACGAGTGCAACAGCATCCACGGCCTGTTGCAGACGCGGGACCATGCGCGAGCACTGTTCGAGGCCTGTCAGCCGCCGTACTCGCCTGACGACGTGGAACGCATGGTGGCCGCTCGCATGGACCGGCAGTCCGTGTTCGAGCGAGATCCCGCCCCTGCGATTCACTTCGTGCTGGAAGAGGCGCCTCTGCGACGCGAGATCGGGGGCACAATGGTGTGGCACCGACAGCTCGAACGTCTGCTGGAGATGGGGCGGTTGTGGAACGTCACGCTTCAGGTGATGCCCACCAAGAGTGACGCCCACCCGGGACTGGATGGCAGGATCGAACTGCTGAAGTTCGCAGACGGTACAGCCGTAGGACGTGGCGACGGAGCGTTCAACGGTCGTCCCGTCTCCGAACCCCGGCAGCTCCGCATTCTCGAGCTGCAGTTCAGCGCCGTCCGGGCACAGGCTCTCACCCCCCGGGAGTCACTGGCCTTCCTCGAACAGCTGCTTGGAGAAACATGATGCGCAAGGAATTCACCGGGGACGCCTCCGACCTGGCGTGGTTCAAGAGCAGCTACAGCAGTGGTACCAACGGCGAATCCTGCATCGAACTCGCCCTCACCCCCGGCACCATCCACGTCCGCGACTCCAAGAACGCCGACGGCCCCCGGATCACGTTCGCCCCGGACACGTGGGCGGCATTCGTCCCGTACGCATCCGAGGGCTGAGGGCACCGACGCGGGCAGGCCGAATGCGCGTGAGGGCACGGACAGCCGGGCTTCCGTACCTCGAATGGTGATCTCTCTCGGAAAGCGACACCCCTTGTGATCGACTCGCCCTCAACGCGAGGGCGATCTTGGTCCGAGGTCGCTCTGTCCCGTTCAGAGAGGGAATGAAAGTTCACTGTGATACGTACCAAACTGACGAAAGCCAGTCTGGCTGCCCTCCTCGTGCTCGGAAGCCTGACCGCGACCGGCGCCCTGCCCGCTTCGGCGAGTGAATCGCCCGGCTCCGCCACCGCCTCCGCGGATACCGCATCCGCCTCGCCCGGCATGCTCAAGGCGATGCAGCGCGACTTAGGACTGACACGCGCCGAGGCGGAGCAGCGGTTCGCCGCGGAGCGTCGGGCCACCACCACGGAACCGAAGGCCCGCGAGGCGGCGGGATCCGCCTACGGCGGCTCGTGGTTCGACGAGGACAGCGGCAGACTGACCGTGGCGATCACCTCGGGGGCCGACGACTCCACGGTACGGAAGGTGCAGTCCACCGGCGCCACCGTCCGCACGGTCGAGCACAGCTCCCGCCGGCTCGACGAGACCGTGTCCCGCATCGACCGGCTCGACGCCCCGTCGGGTGTCAGCGACTGGTACGTGGACCCGACCGCCAACACGGTGGTCGTCAACGTGGTCCGGGACAAGCGGACCGACAGCGACGTCCGGGGCTTCGTACGCGAGGCCCGCAAGGCCGGCCCGGTCACCGTGCGCACCGTCGCCGAGCAGATGCGGGCCACGGCCGCCGGCATCGTGGGCGGCGACCCGTACACGAGCGGCGGCGCCTACTGTTCCATCGGCTTCGCGGTACACGGCGGCTTCGTCACCGCGGGGCAC
>KL568528.1:128849-129923 GCA_000715605.1 Streptomyces speibonae
GAGCCACAGGCTGGGACGGCTCCTTCATCGGTACGGTGCAGGCCGCTTCGCACCCGGGTGACGACTTCGCCTGGGTCTCGGTGGGCAACGGCTGGTGGACGACGCCGGTCGTCCTCGGCTGGGGCACGGTCCCGGACCAGCTCGTACGCGGCTCGGCCGAGGCCCCTGTCGGCGCGTCCGTCTGTCGCTCGGGCAGGACAACTCACTGGCGCTGCGGCCACGTGCTGTCCAAGAACCAGACGGTCAATTTCGTCGGCGGAAACGTCGTGCACGGGCTGACCCTGACCAGTGCCTGCGCCGGGGGTGGCGACTCGGGTGGCTCGGTCCTCAGCGGTGACCAGGCACAGGGCGTCGTCTCGGGTGCGGGGGGCAACTGTGGCGAAAGCAACACGGTGGTCTCCTTCCAGCCGGTCAACGAGATCCTCGACCGCTACGGACTGACCCTGCACACCAGCTGACCCTCCGGCACACAGGTGGGCCCCGCCGGAAGCGGTTCCCGGCGGGGCCCACCCTCGCGCCCCTGAGCCGATCAGGCGTCAGCCTCGGGCTGTCGCGACGACCCGGCTCAGCACGTACGGCCGACGTACCACGCACCGTCGATGTCGCCGGCGGAACCGATCCAGGTCACGCCCGGTCCCACGCACCGCTCGCTGTTCGGACCCCAGTCGTCGATCTCGATGACGATGTGTGAGCCGTCCGAAGTGCAGTGGTTGTAGTAGGCGTCGGAGCTGGTCTCGTAGAAGCCGCAGGGTGCAGCAGCGGCCGGACCGGCGCTCATGGTGACGGCGCCGACGGAGGCGAGAAGGAGGGCGAAAGAACCAAGGGCACCGGTCGCGATACGACGAAGACGCAAGGGAAGCTCCAAACGGTTGAGGGTGTCCGGGCCCGAGAGTGGCAGAGCTCGGAGCAGCCGTTTGCGTCTCAGTGGCACCGTTCACCCGATGAATCGTTCCCCCTCTGCGCCGACCGGTTGATTCTTTGTCGGTTCCCGCACGGACGGCGACCCGAGGACGGGCGCGGGGCCGTCCTCGGGTCGCCGGGGGTGCTGCGGTGTGACCTGGGTCAGAGGTTGAC
>KL568528.1:130104-130545 GCA_000715605.1 Streptomyces speibonae
TCAGAGGTTGACGCCGTTGGCGCGCAGGAACTTGGCCGGGTCGACGGCGGAGCCGTAGTTCGGGGTGGTGCGGATCTCGAAGTGCAGGTGGGGACCGCTGGAGTTGCCGGTGCTGCCGGACTGGGCGATCTTCTGGCCGGTCTTGACGACCTGGCCGACCTTCACGTTGACCGAGGACAGGTGGGCGTACTGGGAGTACGTCTTGTTGCCGTGCTTGATGACGACGGCGTTGCCGTAGGCGGGGCCGTCGCCGGCGCCGTTGCCGCCGGCCTTGACGACGGTGCCGCCGTGGGTGGCGACGACCGGGGTGCCGGTCGGGACGGCGTAGTCCTGGCCGGAGTGCTTGGAAGCCCACATGCCGCCGTTCTGGGCGAAGCTCGCGGACAGCTTGTAGCTCTTCACCGGCGAGACCCAGGACGCCTGCTTCTTCGCGGCGGCCTT
>KL568528.1:130772-132296 GCA_000715605.1 Streptomyces speibonae
CCTCGGCCTGCGCGGCGGCCTGCGCCTGGACGGCGGTGGCGGTACCGGACGCGGGCGCGCTCTCGGCGGCGGCGACCGCGACCCCGGCTCCCAGGACGGCCGTGGAGCCCAGTCCGGCGGCCAGGATGGCCGCACGGGTGCGGGCGGCGGTCGTACGGGGGAAACGGGACGTGACGCGCTCGAACATCGAAACCTCATGGGGGAGGGGACGGGGGATGCCATCCGGCGGAACGGGTCCGTGCCGCGATGGCTGTTCCTTGGTAGCCCGGCCCCCGCAAAAGCCGCAAAGGTGTGACCTACGACGAAAGGCCGTAGGTCAGGCGTGAGACGCACATCTCTTGACGGAGGGGTCGCCACGGGGCGAAACCCCCCATTTCAAGCTGATCGATCAGGGTTATGCGTTAAATGTCCGATTTCATGGAGGGTGCTTCACGACTATTCCGGGTAGTACCGGACTTTCCGCCTGTGGAGCATGTCACCGGGAGGCCGACTCGAATGTGGGCTGGGTCTCAGGCGAAGAAGTCCACCAGCAGACGGTTCAGCTCGGCCGGCCGCTCCGTGGGGATCGAGTGGTGGGAGGCGTCCGGGAGGACGACGACCTCCGCGCCGGGCATGAGCCGGCGCGCGGCGGCCGCCGCCCGGGGCGTGTCATGGGCGCGGCTGTGCTCGGCGAGCAGCACCAGGGCGGGGACGTCGCAGGCCCTCAGCGCCTCCCCGCCGGGGCGGGGCATGGTGACGACCTTCGACCGCTTCGCCACGGCCGTACTGTCCAGGAACGCCGCCCACAGCGGATCGTCGGGGTCACGGCCGGTCTCCCAGCGGTGGAGGGCCCTGGGGCGCTCGGCGGCGGGCTTCAGCGAGGTCAGCACCGCGCGCAGGAGGTAGCGCGGGCTCATACGGGCGAAGCACTGCACCGGGTCGAGCAGCGCGAGCCGGTCGATCCGGGCGGGCGCGCGCAGGGCGTGGTTCAGGGCGATCCAGGCGCCGTAGGAGTGGCCGGCCAGGTGCGCCCGGTCCAGGCCCAGCCCGGCGAAGAGCGCGTCGAGCCAGGCCGACAGGTCGCCGGCGCCCCGCAGCGGAGCCCCGTCGTGCACGCTGCGGCCGAAGTCGCCGATCAGGTCGACGGCGTACACCCGGTGCGCGGCGGTCAGCGCGCCGACGTTCGCGTACCAGACCATCGAGGTCGTCCCGCCGCCCGGCAGGAGGACCAGCGGGGTGCCGTCCTCGGGGCCGCAGACGTGCACCCGGGTGCTGCCGTACGGGGTCGGTACGTCGGTGCCGCGCACCTCCACGGGCCAGTTCCGCAGGACCTCGTCGTACGCCGTGTGGAAGGCCGTACCGTCGCCGCTCATGCCGCCACCCCGTCCGCGCCGAGGGACACGGTGCGCGAGCCCGGGGTGAACGCGTCGAAGGACTGCTCCCAGGACGCACCGGGCCAGTAGTGGGTGACCCGGCCCTCGGCCGGGCGGTAGTGGGCCGTGTAGAGCGTGCCGAGCCCCTGGTCGTACGCGTACTGGTACAGCC
>KL568528.1:132569-132818 GCA_000715605.1 Streptomyces speibonae
GCATCGCGGCCACGTCCGCACCCGCCGCCCGTACGGCGCCCAGCCGCTCCTGGGTCCGGGTGAACCGCTCCTGCCCCTCGGGCACCGGCAGGTGCTGGTGGTTGGCCGCGCAGGCGTCCGGCGCCTCGGTCGGAGGGATGTCCGGCCCCACGAACACCGTCACCGCCTGCTCGGAGTCGACGAGGGTGACGTTCTGCGCAATGGCGACCGGAAGGGACCGCAGTCTGCCGACCGCCTCGTCGACGGTGT
>KL568528.1:133072-140117 GCA_000715605.1 Streptomyces speibonae
GGTAGCGCAGGACGATCAGGACGGAGAAGCCGGGACCGTGCACCTCGCGGCCGCCGAAGGTGAGCGACACCGCGAGCCCGGCGTCGTTCATCCCGTCCAGCAGACCCCAGGCCGCGTCCTGCGTGCCGATGACCGGGCGGAGGAAGTGCGAGGAGACGATGGTGCCCTCGCAGTCGTCCGGGGCGAAGTCGTAGTTGCGCAGCAGCGAGCCCGGGGCGCCGGTCTGGGTGCAGCCGGAGAAGAAGGGCCGCACGGCGGCCAGGGTGAGGAACGTTTCCCCGCCCGGCCGGTCGAGCCGGCCGGCGAGCCGCTCGAGTACCGGCACCAGCTCCGGCATGTGCGTTTCGAACAGCTTCCGGGCGCGTTCCGCCCCCTGCGGGGTGCGCCCCTCCTTGGTCGTCCATCGCTCCATCAGCGGCCACAGGGCCTGTGTGTGCGCGCCCCACCGCCCGTCACCGCCGTCCCCGACCTCGATCGCACGAAACGTCTTCCGCAACCGGCCCATGACTGCCGCCCCCTCGTGAACGTCCGGTGACCCGACGGCAACTGAATCAAAATTCGCGCGTTTTCCACCACCCACTTCCGGGTGCCGCGCGGGCCCGGGCCGCCGACCGGCCGTGCGCGGCACCGTGTCGTGGGGCGGTACCTTCTCCTCACGCCGATCAGGGGCCGATGAGGAGAGTCAACGTGAGCAAGTTCGTGCGGCCCGCCGCCGAGGGTGCCGATCCGTTCGGCACGGCGCGTCTGCGGCGCGGGGTCCTGGACGCCTGGGCGACCAGCCCCGCCCGCTTCCGTGAGGACGCCAACGCCGAGGAGGACCTCGTCCTCGGCGGGTACCGGGACCGTCTCGTCGTCGAGCTCGCCCAGAACGCCGCCGACGCAGCCGCCCGGGCCGGCGTGCCGGGACGGCTCCGGCTCACCCTGCGCGACGGCGTCCTGGTCGCCGCCAACACCGGTGCCCCGCTGGACGCGGCCGGCGTCGAGTCGCTGTCCACGCTGCGCGCCTCCGCCAAGCGGGACGAGTCCGAGCGGGCGGTGGGACGGTTCGGGGTCGGGTTCGCCGCCGTCCTCGCCGTCACCGACGAGCCCGCCGTCGTCGGCCTGCACGGCGGTGTGCGGTGGTCGCTGGCCGAGGCGCGGGAGCTCGCCGGGGAGACCGCGCGGCACAGCCCCGGCCTCGGGGACGAGATCCGCCGCCGGGACGGGCACGTACCGCTGCTCCGGCTGCCCTTCGCCGCCGAGGGCACCGCGCCCGCCCCGTACGACACGGCCGTCATCCTCCCGCTGCGCGACCCGGCCGCCGCCGACCTCGCCGAGCGGCTGCTCGAAGCGGTCGACGACGCCCTGCTGCTCGCCCTCCCCGGCCTTCAGGACGTCGTCGTCGAGATCGGCGACGCGGCGCCCCGCACCCTGGCCCGGCGCGAGGAGGACGGGCTCACCGTCGTCGAGGACTCCCGGGACGGCGTCACCCGGTGGCGTACCGCCGACGCGCACGGGCCGCTCACCCCCGACCTGCTCGCCGACCGGCCGGTCGAGGAGCGGCTGCGCCCGCACTGGTCGGTCACCTGGGCCGTCCCCGTGGACCCCGACGGCGCTCCCGCCCGGCCCCGGACCAGCCCCGTCGTGCACGCGCCGACCCCGAGCGACGAGCCCCTCGGCGTGCCCGCCCTGCTCATCGCCTCCCTCCCGCTGGACTCCACCCGCCGGCACGCCGCCCCCGGCCCCCTCACCGACTTCCTCGTGCAGCGCGCCGCCGACGCCTACGCCGGGCTGCTCGCCGACTGGCGTCCGGTGACCCCCGGGATCATCGGCCTCGTGCCCGGCCCGCTCGGCAAGGGCGAACTGGACGGTGCGCTGCGCCGGGCGATCCTCGAACGGCTGCCGCGCACCTCCTTCCTGCCGCCGGCCGTCGCGCCGTCCGAGCAGGACGCCGACTCCGAACTGCCCGAGTCGCTGCGGCCCCGGGACGCCGAGGTCGTGGAGGGCGCGGGGGCCGACACCGTGCGCGTGCTCGCCGAGGTCCTCCCCACGCTGCTGCCCGCCGGCCTGGAACGCCGGGCCGAGCTGCGCACGCTCGGTGTCGCCCGGGTGCCGCTCACCGAGGCGATCGACCGGCTGGCCGGACTGGAGAAGTCCCCCGAGTGGTGGCGGCGGCTGTACGACACCCTCGCCGGGGTCGACCCGGACCGGCTCTCCGGGCTGCCGGTGCCGCTGGCCGGGGAGAGCGCCGAGGGCTTCGGCTCCGGGGCAGGGCGCACGACCATCGGGCCCCGGCAGGTGCTGCTGCCCGGAGCGGAGGCCGCCCGGATCGACCCCGAGGTGCTCGCCCGGCTCGGCCTCAAGGTCGCCCACCCGGCCGCCGCGCACCCCCTGCTGGAGAAGCTCGGCGCCCTCCCCGCCACCCCGCGCGCGGTCCTCACCACCCCGCAGGTGCGGGCCGCCGTCGCCGCGTCCCTGGACGACGGGGGCGGCGTGAACTGGGAGGAGGACACCCTCGACGCGGAGGAACTCGCCGACACCGTGCTCGGGCTGGTGCGCGACGCCGGACTCGAACCCGGGGACGAGCCGTGGCTCGGCGCGCTCGCCCTCCCCGACGAGGACGGCGAACTCTCCCCGGCCTGCGAACTCGTCTTCCCCGGCGGTCCCTTCGCCCAGGTCATGCGGGAGGACGAGCTGGCCGCCGTGGACGGTGAACTCGCCGCCAAGTGGGGCGAGCAGCCGCTGGCCGCCTGCGGGGTGCTGGTGAACTTCGCGCTGATCCGCGCCACGGACGTGGTCCTCGACCCGGACGAACTCGAACCCCGCGAGGGCGACTTCGCCGAGCCCGACGACGCGGGGCTGCTGGACGCCGTGGACGTGTGGAGCGAGGACATCCTCGACCGCTTCCCGGACAGCCCGGTCCCGCCGGTCGCCACCGAGATCGTCGCCGTGCGCGACCTGGACCTCGTGGACGACGAGCGGTGGCCGCAGGCCCTCGCGCTGCTGTCCCGGCCCCCGCTGCGCGACGCGCTCGTCCAGCCCGTCCGGGTCCTGCTGCACGACGGCACCCACGAGCTCGTACGGCCGTACACCGCGTGGTGGCTGCGCGGGCACCCCGTGCTCGGCGGGCGCCGCCCGGCCGGACTGCGGGCGGCCGGCAGCGACCCACTGCTGCGGGGCCTGTACGACGAGGCCGACGCGACCGGGTTCGAGGACGAGCAGGTGCTGCGGGCGCTGGGCGTCCGCACCTCCGTGGCCGCGCTCCTCGACGAGCCGGGCGGCGCGGCGGAACTGCTCGACCGCCTCGCCGATCCCGACCGCCCGGTCACGGCCGCCCAGCTGCACGGGCTGTACGGGGCGCTGGCGGAGCTGGACCCCGAGCAGGTGACCCTGCCGGACGACCTGCGGGCCGTGGTCGACGGGCGGGTCGAGGTGGTGGACGCGGCGGACGCGGTGGTCGTCGACTCGCCCGACCTGCTGCCGTTCACCTCCGGTGTGCCGCTGCTGCCGGTCCGGCCGGCGCGGGCCGCCGAGCTGGCGGAGCTGTTCCAGGTACGGCGGCTGAGCGAGTCCGTCACCGGGGAGGTGCACTCCGAGGGCACGGAGCACGAGGTGCCGGAGGCGGTGCGGGTGCTGCTGGGGGCGGGGACGCCGGGGTCGTACGTGGAGCACGAGGAGCTGGTCGTCGACGGAGTACCGATCGACTGGCGGCTGACGGACGACGGTGTGCTGCACGCGGCGACGCTGGAGGGGGTGGCGGCGGGGCTGGCGTGGGCGGCGGGGCAGTGGCCGCGGCGGTTCGAGGTGGCGGCGCTGTTGGAGGATCCGTCGCGGACGGAGGAATTGGCGCGGGACCGGTGGTTCGACTGACGTCGGCATCTGGGAGGGGCCTGCCCCCTGCCCCCCGGGTGTGGGAATAGGGGCCGGCCCCTCGGACCCCGGCATCCGGGAAGGGGCTGCCCCTTGGACCCCGGGTGCGGGCCGTGGGTGGCTTGTCGCGCAGTTCCCCGCGCCCCTGGGGGGTGGGGGTGGTTCTTCGTACGCCGGCATCCGGGAGGGGGTGCCCCTTGGACGCCGGGTGCGGGTGGGGTGTGGCTTGTCGCGCAGTTCCCTGCGCCCCTGGGAGGGTGGGGGCGGTTGTTCGTACGCCGGCGTCCGGGAAGGGGCTGCCCCTCGGACCCCGGGTGCGGGTCGTGGGTGGCTTGTCGCGCGGTTCCCCGCGCCCCTGGGAGGGTGGGGGCCGGCAGCTCGGTTCGGTTGCGGGTGGGGTGTGGCTGGGCGTGCCTGGTGGTTACTCCGTGGGGAGGCGGGTGGCTCCTGACGGTTCTTCCGCGTACGCCTCCAGTTCGCGGGCCAGGGATTCCGCGTCGTAGGGGCCCGTGTGCCGGCGGTTGCCGATGAAGAAGGTGGGGGCGCCGCGGACGCCGCTCGCTTCGGCGCTGGCCGCGTCCGCGCGGACCCGCTCGGCCGTCTCCTCGGTGTCGAGGTCGCGGAGGAACCTCTCGACGTCGAGGCCCAGCTCGGCGGCGTACCCCGCCGTGTCCTCGTACTCGAGTTCGTCCTGGTGGGCGTAGAGCAGGTCGTGCATCTCCCAGAAGCGTCCCTGGTTGTCCGCGGCGACGGCCGCCCGCGCCGCGAGCTCGGAGTGCGGGTGCACATCGGGCAGCGGCAGGTGCCGGAACACGTAGCGGAAGCGGTCCCCGAAACGCTGCCGGAGTTCCTTGGTGACGCCGGTGGCGCGGGCGCAGAAGGGGCACTCGAAGTCGCCGTACTCGACCAGGGTCAGCGGCGCGTCCACGGGACCGAGGATGTGGTCCCGCTCCGGGTCGACGGGCCGGTCGAGGTAGCGGGGCAGATCCGCGTCCGTCTGGCCCTTGAGGACGGCGGCCAGGCGGAAGACCAGCCAGCCGACGAGGGTGGCGACGACGGCCGCGAGCAGCACACCGACCGTCGCCTGCGCGCGGGCGACCGGATCCTCGAAGGCGAGGCCGACGATCAGCAGGGAGACGGTGAACCCCAGTCCGGACAGCGCGCCGCCGCCCAGGACGTGGCCCGGTGCCACCCCGGTCGGGAGCCTGCCGAGGCCGAACCGGGTACCGAGGGCGGCGCCGCCCCAGATGCCGATGAGCTTTCCGGCGACGAGACCCACGACCACGGCCCAGGTGAGGGCGGAGCCCAGGGCGTTGGTCAGCACCCCGTCGCGCAGGTCGACACCGGCGTTGGCCAGCGCGAACACGGGCACGATCACATAGCTGGACCAGGGGTGCAGGATCGTCTGCAGCCGCTCGTTGACGGAGACGGCCCGCTGGAGTCCCTTGCGCGCGGTCTTGCCGACGTCCGCGCGGGGCGACTGGCGGAAGGCCCGGAAGAGCCGCGCCGCCTGCTCCACCCCCTCGCGGGAGGGCTTGCGGGCGGGGATGAGCAGACCGCCGAGCATGCCGGCGATGGAGGCGTGGAGGCCGGCGTTGAGAGTGGCGAGCCACATCACGAGCACGATCAGCACGTACGGCGCGGCCCGCCAGACCCCGAAGCGGGTCAGCGCGGACAGCACCACGCCGAGGAGAAGCGCGGCGATCAGTTCCGGCACGTTGATGTTGCCGGAGTAGACCACGCCGATCACGGTGACGGCCACGATGTCGTCGATGACGGTGATGGCGAGCAGGAAGACCCGCAGCTGTGTGACGAAGCGGGGACCCACCACGGCGAGGGCGCCCAGCATGAACGCCGTGTCCGTGCCGATCACGACACCCCAGGCCTTGGCGGCCTCGCCCCCCGGCGCGATCGCCAGGTAGAGCACGATGGGCACGAGCATGCCGCCGATCCCGGCGAGACCCGGGATCACCACCCGGCGGCGGTCCTCCAGCGAGCCCACGGAGAGCTCGTGGCGCACTTCGAGACCGATGACGAAGAAGAAGAGGGCCATCAGGCCGTCGTTGACCCAGTGGCCCAGGTCCATCGCCAGCCGCGCGTCGCCGAGTGTGACGGACGCCTCAGTGTGCCAGAGGGAGGTGTACGCCTCCGACCAGGGAGAATTCGCCCAGAACAGGGCGATTGCCACGGCGATCAGCAGGAGACCGGCGCTGCCCGCCTCGGTCGCCATGAAGGCCCGCACCGGCGCGGACAATTGGGCCGCAAGTTCGCTTCTCCGTGACTGGGACTGCGAGTTGTCGGTCTTCTTTCCGCGCGGCTTCATCAGCTTCGTCGTCTCCGATCACGGGGGTCGGGGACTCCATGGTCGCCGATGCCCCGGGAAAACCGGGAGTCGCGCGGGGCGCCCGCTACACGGGGAACCGCCGGTCCACCCACCGCCACAGCAGCTCCAGCACCCCCGCCGCGACGACCGCGATCCCCGTCGCCACCCACGGCATGGTCATGCCGACCAGCTTCAGCGCGAAGAACTCCTGCAGCCACGGCACCGCCAGCACCAGCAGGAACGCCCCGCCCATCGCCGCCACCAGCGCGATCCGCCACCACGTGTACGGCCGGGCGATGATCGCCAGCACCCAGATCGAGATCAGGAACAGCGTCAGCGTCGCCGCGCTCGTCTCCGCGTCCAGCGCGTCCGCGCCCGTGTAGTGCTGCCGGGCGATCAGATACGTGAGGAACGTCGCCGCCGCGGCCAGCACCCCGCCCGGGACGGCGTACCGCATGACCCGGCGGACGAAGTGCGGGCGGGCGCGTTCCCCGTTGGGGGCCAGGGCCAGGAAGAACGCCGGGACGCCGATGGTGAGCGTGGACAGCAGGGTGAGGTGGCGCGGCAGGAACGGGTACTCCACCTGCGAGAGCACCACCAGCACCGCCAGCAGCACCGAGTACACCGTCTTCACCAGGAACAGCGTCGCGACCCGGGTGATGTTGCCGATCACCCGGCGGCCCTCCGCCACCACCGACGGCAGCGTGGCGAAGCTGTTGTTCAGCAGCACGATCTGCGCCACGGCCCGGGTGGCCTCCGCACCGGATCCCATGGCCACGCCGATGTCCGCGTCCTTGAGCGCCAGCACGTCGTTCACGCCGTCGCCGGTCATCGCGACGGTGTGGCCGTGCGACTGGAGCGCGCCCACCATGT
>KL568528.1:140289-142291 GCA_000715605.1 Streptomyces speibonae
GCCGGTCATCGCGACGGTGTGGCCGTGCGACTGGAGCGCGCCCACCATGTTCCGCTTCTGCTGCGGGGTGACCCGTCCGAACACCGTGCCCCGGTCCAGCTCCTCGGCCATCGCGTCCCGCTCGTCGGGCAGCCGGCGCGCGTCCACCGTCGTACCGGACAGGCCCAGCTTGGAGGCGACCGCGCCGACCGACACCGCGTTGTCGCCGGAGATGACCTTGGCGCTCACGTCCTGCTCGGCGAAGTAGCGCAGGGTGTCGGCCGCGTCGGGGCGCAGCCGCTGCTCCAGCACCACCAGCGCGGCCGGCCGTACGCCCTCGGCCGCCGCGGGGTCGTCGACGTCCGCCCCGGGCCGGGCGCGGGCGAGCAGCAGGACCCGCAGCCCCTGCCGGTTCATCCGCTCCGTCTCGGCCAGCGCCGGGTCGGCGGGGTCCAGCAGGACGTCGGGGGCGCCGAGCAGCCAGGTGACGGGCTCCTTCCCGGCCGCCTCCTCGAACGTCGCGCCGCTGTACTTGCGGGCGGAGGAGAAGGGCAGCGTGTCCGTGAGGCGCCAGTCCCCGGCGTCCGGATACGCCTCGATGATCGCTTCCAGGGAGGCGTTCGGCCGGGGGTCCGCCGCGCCGAGCGCGCCCAGCACCTTGCGTACGTACCCGTCGTCGCCGTTGCCGAGCACCCGCAGCTCGGTGACGTCCATGCCGCCCTCGGTGAGCGTGCCGGTCTTGTCCAGGCAGACCGTGTCGACCCGGGCCAGCCCCTCGATCGCGGGCAGCTCCTGCACCAGGCACTGCTTGCGGCCCAGCCGGATCACGCCGATCGCGAAGGCGATGGAGGTGAGCAGCACCAGGCCCTCGGGGACCATCGGCACGATCCCGCCGACCGTGCGGGCGACGGAGTCCTTCAGCTCGTTGTCCTTGACCACGAGCTGGCTGATGATCAGGCCGATCGCGGTCGGGACCATCATCCACGTCACGTACTTGAGGATCGTGGAGATGCCGCTGCGCAGCTCGGAGTGGACGAGGGTGAAGCGGGTCGCCTCCTCGGCGAGCTGCGCCGCGTAGGCCTCGCGCCCCACCCGGGTCGCCTGGAAGGAGCCGCCGCCCGCCACGACGAAGCTGCCGGACATCACCTGGTCCCCGGGCTGTTTCAGCACGGGGTCGGCCTCGCCGGTGAGCAGCGACTCGTCGATCTCCAGGTTGTCCGCCTCGACGACCACCCCGTCGACGACGACCTTGTCCCCCGGCCCGATCTCGATCAGGTCGTCCAGCACGATCTCGGAGGTGCCGACCTCCGCCGCCTTCCCGTCCCTGCGCACGGTGGGCCGTACCTCGCCGATCAGGGCGAGGGAGTCGAGGGTCTTCTTCGCCCGCCACTCCTGGACGATGCCGATGCCGGTGTTGGCGAGGATCACGAAGCCGAAGAGGCTGTCCTGGATGGGCGCGACGAACAGCATGATCACCCAGAGCACGCCGATGATCGCGTTGAACCGGGTGAAGACGTTGGCGCGGACGATGTCGGTCAGGGAGCGGCTGCTGCGCACCGGCACGTCGTTGACCTGGCCGCGCGCCACGCGCTCCGCGACTTGCGCACTGGTCAGTCCGGTCACCGGAGACGTGACCGTGGCGGGGGGCGCGGCATCGGTCCGGTCACCCGCGTCGAGATGCGTCATGCAATCGACAGTACGTGCGGATTTGGTGCTTCACCCACCTGAAAAGACCAATATCCGACCTGGGGAGGACGGGGCGGGGAGTGGCTAGTGCCGTGGTCGTACGGCCGTCGTACGCACGGGAGTTGAGGGTCGGGTTCCGGCCGCCTCAGTCGGCCGACGCGGCGGGGGAGCGGTCCGGGGACCGGTCCTGCTCCCGCTGCTCGCGCTCGGCCCGCTTGAGCGCGGCGTCGCGCCTGCGGACGTACCAGATGCCGATGAAGCCGAGCCCGCCGCCGGCCAGGCAGGTCCACAGCCACCAGGTGTGGCCGTGCTCCTCGAACCAGCCGTAGAACGGCAG
>KL568528.1:142523-145466 GCA_000715605.1 Streptomyces speibonae
CCAGCCGTAGAACGGCAGCTGCACCAGGAACAGGACGAACCAGACGATCGTGCCGCCGACGATGGTGGCGACCACGGGGCCCTCCAGGGGCTCCGGCGCCTCGTGCTTGGGGGATCCCGCAAAAAACCCGGCCATGCGGACAAGCTTACGAGGGTGGTGGGGCCTCGGTGCGCCCTGCGTGGTCCACGTGTGGTCCTCGCGCTGCCCACGCGTTGTCTACGCGCTGCCCACGCGTTGTCTACGCGCGGAGATAGCATCGGCGGCTCTATATGTTCATACTGAATCCGTTTGTCTCTGGCCGCTTTCATTCGTAGAAAACACCAAAGGACTTTGGGGGAGGTCCGCCGGTGATGAGGTCCCCGCATGTCCACGTCGGCCCCCGCCAAGGCCCCCACCCCCGAGCAGCCGGGGTCCGGTGCCGCGTCCGGCGCCCTCGACCGCTACTTCCGGATCACCGAGCGCGGCAGCACCCTGCCCCGTGAGATCCGCGGCGGTTTCGCCACCTTCTTCGCGATGGCCTACATCATCGTGCTGAACCCGATCATCCTGGGCAGCGCGAAGGACATGTACGGCAACCAGCTCGACAACGGTCAGCTGGTCACCGCGACCGCCCTGACCGCCGCGTTCACCACGCTCCTCATGGGTGTCATCGGCAACGTCCCGATCGCGCTGGCCGCCGGCCTGGGCGTGAACTCGGTCGTCGCGCTCCAGCTCGCGCCGCGCATGTCGTGGCCGGACGCCATGGGCATGGTGGTGCTGGCCGGATTCGTCGTGATGCTGCTGGTCGCCACCGGTCTGCGCGAGCGCGTGATGAACGCCGTGCCCTACGGGCTGCGCAAGGCCATCGCCATCGGCATCGGCCTGTTCATCATGCTGATCGGGCTGGTCGACTCCGGCTTCGTCTCCCGCATCCCGGACGCCGCCCAGACCACCGTCCCGCTCCAGCTCGGCACCGGCGGCCACCTCAACGGCTGGCCCGTGCTCGTCTTCGTCCTCGGCGCCCTGCTCACGCTGGCGCTGATCGTGCGCCGGGTGCCCGGCGCGATCCTGGTCTCCATCGTGGCGATGACGGCCGTGGCCGTGGTCGTCGATGCCGTCGCCGACGTCCCCTCCTGGGGCCTGACCACGCCCACCTGGCCCGGCAACCCGGTCGCCACCCCCGACTTCGGTCTGATCGGCGAGGTCAGCCTGTTCGGCGGCTTCGGCAAGGTCGGGGTGCTGACCGGCGTGCTGTTCGTCTTCACCGTGCTGCTGTCGTGCTTCTTCGACGCGATGGGCACGATCATGGGCGTCTCGGACGAGGCCAAGCTGACCGACGCGCAGGGGCAGATGCCCGGCATCAACAAGGTGCTGTTCATCGACGGTGTCGCGGTCGCGGCCGGCGGCGCCAGCTCCTCCTCGGCCACCACCGCGTTCGTGGAGTCCACGGCCGGTGTCGGCGAGGGCGCGCGGACCGGCTTCGCCAACGTGGTCACCGGCGCCCTGTTCGCGGCGGCGCTGTTCCTCACGCCCGTCGCCACGATGGTCCCGTCCCAGGCGGCGACCCCCGCGCTGCTCGCGGTGGGCTTCCTGATCCTGGCCGGCTCGATCAAGGAGATCGACTGGGCCGACCACACGATCGCCATCCCCGCCTTCGTGACGATGGTGATGATGCCGTTCACCTACTCGATCACCAACGGCATCGGCATGGGCTTCATCACCTTCGCGGTGCTGCGCCTGGCGGCCGGCCGCGGCCGGGAGGTCCCGCCGGCGATGTACGCGGTGGCGGCGGTCTTCGCCTTCTACTACCTGATGCCGGCGCTGGGCCTGACCTGACGCGGGGCGCGGGCCGCCGGCCACGCGCCCTCAGGTGACCCGGTCCACCCCGTTGATCCCGTTGATCCCGTTGACCCCGTAGAACTTCTCCGTCTCCTCGACGGCGGTCCGGAACCGCTGGTCGAAGT
The DNA here is from genome assembly GCA_000715605.1 of Streptomyces speibonae. GTDB lineage: Bacteria > Actinomycetota > Actinomycetes > Streptomycetales > Streptomycetaceae > Streptomyces > Streptomyces speibonae. The sequence continues at coordinate 144,467 of KL568528.1, forward strand.
CATCGCGCATGAGCGTCCGGACGACATAGTCCTGGACGCTCATGCCGCGTTTCGCGGCATGCTCCCGGAGCCGTTCGAGCAGTTCGCGGTCGATGCGCAGGCTGAGCACGTCGGTCCCCATGGGCATGAGCGTTGCCGCACTCCCCGGTGTGGTGGGGCACGTTTCGCCGACGGATCACTCATATGGGTGATCTCGCGTGACGGCAGTGGCCGGTCTCACGGTGATCGGGGTGCGTTCCGAGTGGTATTTAGCGAGAGTAATGACTTACTCTAAAGAACATGCCGGACTTCAGCCAGGGCGACGACGCAGCCGCCGTGAACGCCCTCCGATCCGCCGTGATGCGGCTGTCCCGTCGGCTCAAGCACCAGCGGGTCGACGAGTCACTCAGCCCCACCGAGATGTCGGTGCTCGGCACCCTCTCCCGCTGCGGCAGCGCCACCCCCGGTGAGCTGGCCCGCAAGGAGCATGTCCAGCCGCCGTCCATGACCCGCATCGTGGCCCTGCTGGAGGCCAAGGGGCTGGTCCGCCTCGATCCCCATCCCGACGACCGTCGCCAGAAGGTCGTCACACAGACCGAGCAGGCCGAGGCGATGCTCGAGGAGAGCCGCCGCAAGCGCAACGCGTTCCTGGCGTCCCTGGTCGCGGAGCTCGACGAGGACGAGTGGGCCGCACTGCGCGCCGCCGCCCCCGTGCTGGAGAAGCTCGCACACATCTGAACCGACGCGCACGCATCCAAGGAGATGACCCCCTTTGAGTACGGGAACCGGAGCAGCTTCCGCCCCCGCACCTGAACCCCACGACACCCAGGCCACCCTCGACGCCCCCGCCCGCAGGAACTCGATGTTCTCCTCGCTGAGGGTCAGGAACTACCGCCTGTTCTTCCTCGGCCAGGTCGTCTCCAACATCGGCACCTGGATGCAGCGCATCGCCCAGGACTGGCTGGTGCTCAGCCTCACCGGTTCCTCGGCGGCCGTCGGCATCACCACCGCCCTGCAGTTC
>KL568528.1:145669-146637 GCA_000715605.1 Streptomyces speibonae
ATGTGTATAAGAGACAGGGCCTGTACGGCGGTGTCCTCGTCGACCGTCTGCGCAAGCGGCCCACGCTCTTCGTCACCCAGTCCGCGATGGCGTTCACCGCGCTCGCGCTCGCCGTCCTCACCCTCACCGGCCGGGTCGAGGTCTGGCACATCTACGTCGCCGCCTTCGCCCTCGGCCTCGCCACGGTCGTCGACAACCCGGCCCGGCAGGCCTTCGTGTCCGAGCTGGTCGGCACCCGCCAGCTGCAGAACGCGGTCAGTCTGAACTCCGCGAACTTCCAGTCCGCCCGCCTGGTCGGCCCCGCCGTCGCGGGTCTGCTCATCACCGGGGTCGGCACCGGCTGGGCGTTCCTGCTCAACGGCCTGTCCTTCGTCGCACCGCTGGCCGGCCTGCTGATGATGCGCTCCCGCGAGCTGTACGCCGTCGAGCGCGCCCCGCGCGGCAAGGGCCAGCTGCGGGAGGGCCTGCGCTATGTCGCCGGGCGGCCCGAGCTGCTCTGGCCCATCGTCCTGGTCGGCTTCATCGGCACCTTCGCCTTCAACTTCCCCGTCTACCTCACGGCCTTCGCCGACGACGTCTTCCACGGCGGCGCGGGCGTCTACAGCATGTTCAACACGCTGATGGCGGTCGGCTCCGTCGCCGGCGCCCTGCTCGCCGCCCGGCGCGGCACGGCCCGGCTGCGGCTGCTGATCCTGGCCGCGGTGGCCTTCGGCACGCTGGAGATCCTCGCCTCCACCGCGCCGCAGCTGTGGATGTTCGCCCTGCTCATGGTGCCGCTGGGGCTGTTCTCGATGACGGTCAACGTCACCACCAACACCAGCCTCCAGATGGCCACCGACCCGGCGGTGCGCGGCCGCGTCATGGCCCTCTACATGATGGTGTTCCTCGGCGGCGCCCCGGTCGGCGCCCCGATCGTCGGCTGGGTCACCGACACCTACGGCGCCCGCCTCGGCTTCGCGGCCGGCGGC
>KL568528.1:146878-152848 GCA_000715605.1 Streptomyces speibonae
CGGCCATAGGCCTCATCCTGGCGAAGGCCGGCGGCCTCCGGCTCTCGGTGGGCTGGCACAGCGGCCACCCCCGCGTCCGCTTCGTCCCCCGCGAAGGCCGACGCGCCTTGGCGCCGGCGGCGTAGCGGTCCCCTGTGAGACTGGGGGCATGAGACTTTTCGCTGTCGTGCTGCCGCCGGAGGACGTGGTGCGGGAGCTGGGTGTCGAGGTGGGGCGGCTGAAGGGGCTGGCCGGGGCCGATGGGATGCGGTGGACCGGGCGGGCCGGGTGGCACTTCACGCTCGCCTTCTACGGGAAGGTGGACGACGAGCTGGTGCCGGAGCTCACCTCGCGGCTGGCGCGGGCCGCGGCGCGCACCGCACCGTTCCCGCTGGCGGTGTGCGGGGGCGGTCAGTTCGGGCGGGGCCGGGCGCTGTGGGCCGGGGCCGACGGGGATCTGCGCACGATGCGGCTGCTGGCCGAGCGCAGTGAGGCCGCCGCGCGGAAGGCGGGCGTGCCGATGGACGAGCACCGCCGCTACAAGGCTCACCTGACCGTGGCCCGCAGCCGGGACGCCGTCGACGTACGGGAGTACGTGCGGGCCCTGCACGCGTTCCGCAGCCGTACCTGGACCGTGGACGAGGTGGTGCTGGTGCGCAGCCACCTGCCGAGGTCCGGGACACCGGGCGAGCAGCCCCGTTACGAGGCGGTCGCCCGTCGGGCACTGGGCGCGGCCGGTTAGGCTCGACGGCGTGGACCCGAAGACCCGGAACCGGATCATGGCCGGTGCGCTCGTGCTGATGTTCGTCGTGGTGGCGCTGGCGGCGGCGCTCGGCAAGTAGGCGCCGCCGCCGGGCGTCACGGCGTGCCCGCGGTCACCAGGCGAAGGCCTCCGGGGACGGCCCCGGCCCCGGGAAGATCTCGTCCAGCGAGGCCAGCAACTCCTCGCTCAGCTCCAGCTCGACCGCCCGCAGCGCCGACGCGAGCTGCGCGGCGGTGCGCGGACCGACGATCGGGCCGGTCACCCCGGGCCGGGTGAGCAGCCAGGCCAGCGCGGTCTCGCCGGGCTCGAGGCCGTGCTTGTCGAGCAGGTCCTCGTACGCCTGGATCTGTGCGCGCGCGGCGGGGTCGGCGAGCGTGTCGGCGGCCCGCCCGGAGGCGCGGCGACCGCCCTGCGCCTCCTTCTTGATCACACCGCCCAGCAGACCGCCGTGCAGCGGCGACCACGGGATGACACCGAGCCCGTAGTCCCGTGCGGCCGGAATCACCTCCATCTCGGCACGGCGTTCGGCGAGGTTGTACAGGCACTGCTCGCTGACCAGCCCGATGGTCCCGCCGCGCCGGGCGGCGATCTCGTTCGCCTGGGCGATCTTGTAGCCGGGGAAGTTCGAGGAACCGACGTAGAGGATCTTGCCCTGCTGGATCAGGACGTCGATCGCCTGCCAGATCTCCTCGAACGGGGTGTTCCGGTCGATGTGGTGGAACTGGTAGAGGTCGATGTAGTCGGTCCCCAGCCGCTTCAGCGAGGCGTCGACCGCCCGCCGGATGTTCACCGCGGACAGCTTGTCGTGATTGGGCCAGGCCTCGCCGTCGGGGCCCATGTTCCCGTACACCTTGGTCGCCAGCACGACCTTGTCGCGGCGGTCCCCGCCCTTGGCGAACCAGCTGCCGATGATCTTCTCGGTACGGCCCTTGTTCTCGCCCCAGCCGTACACGTTGGCGGTGTCGAAGAAGTTCACTCCCGCGTCCAGCGCGGCGTCCATGATGGTGTGGCTGTCGGCCTCGTCGGTCTGCGGACCGAAGTTCATCGTCCCGAGAACGAGCCGGCTGACCTTGAGTCCCGTGCGTCCGAGCTGCGTGTACCTCATGGTCACCCAGCCAACGGCCTGGAGTGCGCTCTACGCAAGCGGACTCAGTCGGCAGCGTCCACCGGGGGACGTCGACGGCGTGAGTGGGGAGCGTCCTTCACGGGCCCCGTCAGACGTGGCAACCCGCCTTCGGCCAGCCAATTCAGGAACGACCGCCGCTTGCGGCGCTTGGCCGCGTCCTCAGTCGCGGGGGAAGTCATGGGTCCCGATCGTCAGGTCGGCCACCGTGCCGGTCAGATCGATGGCGTCGCCGAAATCCACCCTCGTCCGAGTGACGTAGTCGCCGTTCTTCGGCTCGGTGTACACGTAGCAGCGGCCCTGGTAGGGGTCGGCGATGACGTAGAGAGGGACCTCGGCGGTCGCGTAGGCGGCCTTCTTCGGGCCGTAGTCGTTGCAGGCCGTGCCCTCGGAGATGACCTCGAAGACGAACTCGACGTCCTCGTGACGCCAGTGGCCCTCGTCGTCCTTTTCGGCGGAGGCACGGAGTACGGCCACGTCCGGGCAGAGACCGTTCTCATGGCCGGGGAAGTCGATGCGGACGTCCGAGAACACCGGCACGTCCATCCCGAATCTGTCCTCGATGGCCCGCACGATCCGGCGGATGATTCCCCAATGCGTGTCACGCTGCGGTGTCATGTAGACGTTGCCCCCGACGATCTCGACCCTGAATCCTTCGGGGACGGGCATCCGCTCCAGCCGCTCGAACCACTCGTCCAAGCGCTGAGTGTTGACATCGGCCATGGCGATCCTGTCTTCAAGGACGGTCATCGTGGCGCGCTCCTCCCCGGCCGCCCACGGACGAGTGCGGCCGCGCGGTACAACGATACGCACGGTGAGCAGGACACGGGGCCGGGCGCATATGCCAGAGTTCCCCCGGCCGGTCACGCCCCCTCGTACGGCCCGCCCAGCCCCCACCCCCGCCACATCGCCTCCGCGAAGGCCGACGCGATCTTGTGCTCGCCGGCGGCGTTGGGGTGGGTGCCGTCGTAGGTGTCCGTGCGGAAGTCGTACGACGGCGGGGGCGGGACCAGGAGCAGCGGGGAGGCCGCGTCGTCCAGGTCGGCGACGGCCTTCGCCAGGAGTTCGTTGAAGTGCGCGACCTGGGAGGCGAAGGCCGTGTCCGCCTCCACCCGGATGTTGCGGATCACCGGCAGCACGGCCACCCGGATCCGCGGGTTGGCGGCCCGCGCCCCGGCGACGAACGCGCGCACGTTGTCCGCCGTCTGCTCGGCGTTGGTGTAGAAGCCCAGGTCGATCAGGCCCAGCGACACCAGCAGCACGTCCGCCCGGCAGGAGCGCACGTGCCCGCCGATCAGCGGGGCCATGTGGTGCCAGCCCTCGCCCCAGCCGGCCAGGTGGGCGCGGGGGAAGCGGGGGTCGGCGTACGCGTACGACGTGGGCGTGTCCGTCGACGGGTCGTGGAGCGTCTCGCGCGGGCCCACCAGCGTGAAGGGGCCCTCGTACGCCGTGCGCAGGTGCTGCCACAGCCGGTAGCGCCAGGTGTGTTCACCCGCGCTCCCGATCGTCATCGAGTCACCGACGGGCATGAACCTGAGCACACGATCATCATGGACGACCGGCCGGGCCGGCGCGATGTGAGCCCGGCCACCTGCCGTGAAGTCCGCCCGGTGATGGCAGTCTTGGGTCATGCGCCGACCTCTCGCCCTGCTCGCCGCGACCCTCCTCACGGGCGCGCTCGCCGTGCCCGCCTCCGCAGCCGGAGGGGACGACGGTTTCGCGATCAAAGACCCGCGCATCACCGAGTCCAGCGGGCTCGCCGCCTCCCGCCTCCACCCCGGCGTCTACTGGACCCACAACGACAGCGACGACGGTCCCTACCTCTACGCCGTCGACGGCGCGACCGGCGAGACCGTCGCCCGACTCACCCTCACCGGAGTGGGCACGCCCCGGGACGTGGAGGCCATCTCGATCGGACCCGGCAACAAGATCTACGTCGGGGACATCGGCGACAACCTCGGCGGCACCTGGCCGCACGTCTGGATCTACGAGCTGCCCGAGCCCGAGCGGCTGGCGGACGCGACCGTGCGGGCCACGCAGTACGTCGTGAAGTACGCCGACGGGGCCCGGGACGCCGAGTCGATGGTCGTGCACCCGAAGACCGGGCGCGTGTACATCATCGACAAGAACGAGGAGGGCGGGCACCTGTACGAGGGGCCCGAGCAGCTCTCGCCCAAGGGCGACAACGTGTTCCGGCCGGTCGCGCCCGTCGAGCTGTGGGCCACCGACGCCGCGCTCTCCCCGGACGGCCGCGACCTCGCCGTACGCGGCTACCTCGGGGGCATCCACTACGCCTGGAACGGCGGGAAGCTCCAGCGCAAGGGCCGGCTGAGCGTGCCGTTGCAGGGGCAGGGGGAGTCGGTGACCTACTCCGCCGACGGGTCCCGGCTGCTGTTCGGCAGCGAGGGCACGGAGAGTCCCGTGGAGTCCCGGGAGGCGCCCGGCGCCGGGAACGGGGACGGCGGGGGCGGGAAGGGTGCCCGCGCGGGGGACGGGAAGAACACCGCGGGTGAGGACGGCGGCGACACGGTCAAGGTCGGGGGCGCCGTCGCGGCGGCCGTCGTCGTCGCGCTGCTGTTCGGGCTGGGGCGCAGGCGGCGGCGCCGCTGATCCGGCCCGATCGGGGCGGCAGCCTCTAGGGTCGCGTCATGCGCCAGATGCCGTCGTCCGACATGGTCAGCCTGATCTCGTTCCTCGCCGTGCTGCTCATCTTCTTCAGCATCGACGTGCGCTCCAGGACGACCGGGGTGTCCAAGCCGTGGCACGCGCACCTCTTCGAGTGGGCGTCCCGGATCGGAGGCATCGCCACCGCCCTGGCCCTGGCGCTGGGCTGGGTGGACCTCTTCCTCCCGGACGAGGACAGCCCGATCCACGTGGCGTTCGTGGCGGCCCCGGGTTCCGTGGCGGTGCTGTGCGCCATCGTGCTGGGGCTGGAGATGCTCTGGCAGCGTTGGCAGGCCCCCGAGCGGGGCGGGGGCAAGCGGTAGCGGGCGCGTGACGCCGGCCGGTCACCCGTCGGCGGACTCCGCCTCCGCCGCCTCCGCCGTGCGGCGGGTGACGAAGACCTCCAGGCCGTCCAGGATGCGCTGGAGGCCGAACTCGAAGTGGTCGAAGTCGGAACCGAAGGTGTCCTCGGAGAGCCCGGACAGCACGGGGTAGCGCCCGCTGCGCATGGCCTTCTCCAGGGCCGGCCGCTGCGCCTCCCAGAACTGCGCGTCCGTCAGGCCCGAGCTGCGTTCGGCCTCCGCCTGGTACAGCTGGGTGCGGGCGGCCCCGACGACGTATCCGTCGATCATGATGATCGCCGACAGCAGTTCGGGGTCCGACAGGCCCATCGGCCTGATCCGGGAGAACACCTTCTCCAGGCCGTCCAGGGCGCTCGGGCCGAGGACCGGACGGGACTGGTTGACCTCCAGCAGCCAGGGGTGGCGCCGGTACAGGGCGAGGGTGGCCCGGCCCAGGGCCTCCAGGGCCGACCGCCAGCTGCCGTCGCCGAGGTCCGCGGGGTTCTGCGACGGGCGCTGCACCCGGTCCAGCATCAGGTCGAGCAGCTCGGCCTTGCCGGGGACGTAGCGGTACAGGGACATCGTGCCGGTGCCCAGCTCGGTGGCGATCCGGCGCATCGACAGCGCGCCGATCCCGTCGCGGTCGGCGACCTCCACGGCGGCCTCCACGATGCGCTCCAGCGTCAGCCCGGGTTTCGGCCCCCTGCTGGGCCGTGGGCCCGTGTCCCACAGCAGATCGAGGGTGCGGGCGATGTCGCCGCTGCCACTGCTCCGGGTACCGCCCCTGCCGCTGCTCATGGAGGCAGTCTAGATCCGCGGCAAAAAACTGGGTACGACGTACGCACAATCGGGTACGGTGTACTCAGTTGATGGAAGGGGGACCCCATGGACAACGGCGACGGCTGCGCCGTCCGGGCCGAGGGCCTGGTCAAGCGCTACGGCGACAAGCGCGCCCTCGACGGCTTCGACCTCACCGTCCGCGAGGGCACCGTGCACGGACTGCTCGGTCCGAACGGCGCCGGGAAGACCACCGCCGTGCGCATCCTGTCGACCCTGATCCGGCTCGACGGCGGCCATGCGGCCGTGGCGGGGCTCGACGT
>KL568528.1:153075-154648 GCA_000715605.1 Streptomyces speibonae
CGCGCGAGGTGCGCGGGAGGATCGGGCTCACCGGCCAGTACGCGGCCGTGGATGAGGTGCTCACCGGACGGCAGAACCTGGAGATGTTCGGCAGGCTGTTCCATCTGGGCGGCGCCCGCGCCCGGGCCCGGGCCGCCGAGCTGCTGGAGCGGTTCGGCCTGAGCGACGCCGGCGACAAGGGCGTCGGCGACTACAGCGGCGGCATGCGGAGGCGCCTCGACCTCGCCGCCTCGATGATCCTGGCACCGGCCGTGCTCTTCCTGGACGAGCCGACGACCGGACTCGACCCCCGCAGCCGCGGCGAGGTCTGGGACGCCGTACGGGCGTTGGTGGCCGACGGCACGACCGTGCTGCTGACCACGCAGTATCTGGAGGAGGCCGACCGGCTCGCCTCCCGGATCACCGTCATCGACCAGGGCCGGGCCATCGCCGACGACACCCCGGACGGGCTGAAGAACCGGGTCGGCGGCGACCGCATCGAGGTGGTGGTCGCCGAACGCTCCGAGATCCCGCGCGTGGCGAAGGTCGTCGCCCGCGTCGCCGACGGCGAACCCGAGTCGGACGACACCGAGTTGCGGGTGCACGCCCCCGTGAGCGACCGGGTGGCCGCGCTCACGGACGTGGCGCGCACCCTCCAGGACGAGGGCGTACGGGTCGAGGACATCGGGCTGCGCAGGCCCAGCCTCGACGACGTCTTCCTGCGCCTGACCGGACACCGCACCGAGAAGAAGGAGGAGGCGGCGGCATGAGCGTGCTCGACCCGGCCGTCCCGGACGGCCACGGCCGCGTGTACTGGGCCCTCGCGGACTGCTGGAACCTCGTCCGCCGGGGCCTGACCCACTACCAGCGCCAGCCGGTCAACATCGCCTGGCAGCTGGGCTTCCCGATCCTGTCGGTCCTCCTGTACGGCTATGTCTTCGGCAGCGCGATGACGGTGCCCGGCGGGGGCGACTACAAGGACTTCCTGATGCCGGGCATGTTCGTGATGACCATGGCATTCGGCTTCATCAACACCGCCACCGTCGTGGTGTACGACTCCACCAAGGGCGTCATCGACCGCTTCCGCTCCATGCCGATGGCCTCCTCGGCGGTGGTGGCCGGACGCGGGGTGACCGATCTGATCGTCGCCTGCGCCGAGTTGGCCATCCTGATGCTGACGGCGCTCGCCATGGGCTGGCGCCCGGACGGCGGCTGGGCCTTCCTCGCGGCGTTCGGGCTGCTGCTGTGGCTGCGGTTCGCGCTGATCTGGCTCGGCGTCTGGCTGGGTCTGCTGGTGCCCAACCCGGAGGCCGCGGGCGGCCTGTTCGCGGTCGCGTTCCCGCTGACGATGATCTCCAGCATCTTCGTCGCCCCGCAGCTCATGCCCGACTGGCTGGGCACGGTGGCGGCCTGGAACCCGATCTCCTCGACCGCCGCCGCGACCCGCGAGCTGTTCGGCACCCCGGTCGGCGGCGGCGACTCCTGGGTCGAACAGCACGCCCTGCTGATGGCGGGCCTGTGGCCGGTCGTCCTGACGGCGCTCTTCCTGCCGCTCGCGGTCCGCAGGTTCCAGCGGCTCAGCCGGTGAGGCGGG
>KL568528.1:154863-156866 GCA_000715605.1 Streptomyces speibonae
CCCCCGCCTCGTGCCGCGGCCGGAGGTCAGCCGGCCGGGACCGGCTCGACCACGCGCGTGGTCGAGACGACGTCCGGCAGGGGCCGTTCGCCGGTGAGGACGGCCTCGCCCGCGGCGTCGTTCCTGAGGTGCTTGTCGAAGAACGCGGTGGCGTAGGCGGTCAGCGCGTTCTGCTGCGGCGCGGGGGCCAGTTCGCGGTCGGGGCAGGTGCTGTCGTCCTCGCCGAGCGGGGCGGGCGGGGTCCACCGGGTGTTGAAGTAGTTGTGGTTGCCGTCGCGCAGCGAGACCGAGTAGGCCGGTCGCGTGGTGCGCCCCACGACGTCGTCCAGGTACTCCTGACCCCCCTCGTGGACGGCGCCGTCGCAGCCGGAGGTCACCACGGCGACGGGCGTCCGCGTGACGAGGGTGTCGCTGTTGTCGCCCTCCGGGTCGTCGAACTTCACGGGCGCCAGGGCGAGTACGGCGCCCATCCGGACCCCGTCGGGCACGTCGTTGCGGTGCTTGTCCGACGCCTGCCACATCACGCCCTTGCCGCCCCGGGAGTGCCCGACCGTCCCGACGCGCCGCATGTCCACGTGCCCGCGCAGGGCCGGCAGGTCCCGGGCGAGCGCGCCGCGGCCCGAGGCGAGCTCCCGCCACAGCCGCAGGTGCTCGTTGATGAGCCGGGCGCGGTCCCCGTAGTCGAAGGAGGTCATGTTGATGCCGTCCGCGCTGAGCGAGACGACCACGTAGCCGCGAGCGGCGAGGGCCCGGCCGAGGTAGTCGTAGCCCCGGTGGCTCGGGAACGGCTCGCCCCGGTCGCAGGGCCACGCCTCGGCGTCGGTGTCGGTGCACGCCCACCAGGAGCCGTGGGAGATCACGACGAGCGGCAGCTTGCCCCTGACCCGGCTCGGACGGTGCACCACCGCGCGGATCTCGCTGACGGTGCCGGTGGCGGGGTCGGTGAACGCCGTGTCGCCCAGGTCGTAGTCCTCGGTCACGGCCCACCCCGCGGAGCCGTGGCCGTCGGCGGCCCCGGTGGCCGCCGACGCCCCGCTCCCCCCGGTGAGGCTCGCGCCCAGCAGCACCGCGGCGGCCAGCGCCCCGACAGCGGTGGCCCTCGTCCTGGCGTGTAAGCGGATCCGTCGTGTCATCACCGTTCTCCTGTCCGGCGGGCGTCTCCCGCCGTTCGGAGAGACGACGGGGCAGGAGGTTCGGTTGGGACGGATGTGCCGGACGGCAGGGCGCTGACGGCGGCGGCCCGAATGGCATAGGCCGCGGGCATGTTCACTCGTACGGCTGAGACTGCCTCCGAATGCCCTCGCATGGTGCGTGCGTGGACTACGTTCCGTCGCACGGTCAGTTCACCGCGTGAGGCATCGAGCGTGGTCGTCTTTCCGCTGGTCCTGGGGCCCGGCACGCTCCCTGTGATCACCGAGGCGGAGGAGGCGGCCCGGGACCTCGGAGTCGCCGTCTTCTCCGCTCTCGCCTACGCCAAGGATCCGGGACTGACTGTGGAGGCACCTGATGGCCACTTACACCCCGAACTTCCCTGGCAGCAAGACGATCGTCGAAGAGTCCTGGCTCGAGGGCAAGCAAGAGGGCAAGGCGGAGGGCAAGCAAGAGGGCAAGGAGGAGGGCAAGGCCGAAGGTAAGGCCGAGGCCATCCTGCATGTGCTCGGAGCGCGGGGTGTCGAGGTCTCCGCATCCGTTCGGGAGCGGATCACCGGGTGCACCGATCTCGACGTGCTGGGGACCTGGCTCGACCGCTCGCTGCACGCGGTGCACGCCGAGGAGCTGTTCGTCGAGGAGTGAGCAGGGCGCCTCTCGCCTGTGGCCGACCGTCCGGACGGGGCGCTCTTCCCGTCACCGCACGACCGATGCCGACAGCCCGGTCAGCAGGAGGTCGACGAGGCGCCGCAGGCCGGTGGCGGAGTGTGCCGAGCGGTACGAGGCGATGGCGGCGAGGCAGACGCGTACGTCCTCCACGGTGACGTCCGGGCGCACCGCACCGGTCCGGCGGG
>KL568528.1:157112-161998 GCA_000715605.1 Streptomyces speibonae
GTTCCTCCAGGGCCCGCGCCTGTGCCCGCCGGTCGTCGGCGAAGGCGGCGGCCGCCGGATGGGCGCCGAACAGGGCCTCGTTCAGCCCGCGGTCGTGCAACCGGTGCTCCGCGAAGCCGCGCACGGCACCGCTGAGGGCCCGCCAGGGGTCGGGCTCCGCCAGGGCCGCCCGCATGTCCGCACGGCACTGGGCGACATGCTCGGCGAGCGCCGCGGCGACGAGGTCGGAGCGTGCCGGGAAGTGCCGGTGGACCGTGGCGATGCCGAGCCCCGCGCGGCGGGCGATCTCCCGCATCGGCAGGTCGAGCCCGTCGGCGGCGTAGGCGGCGCGGGCGGTGGCGACGATACGGCGACGGTTGAGTTCCGCGTCCCTGCGTGGTTTCCGAGTCACTTCCCGCTCCGCGATTCTCACTTCGGACCGATACGGAACAGCTGTTCCACATCCATGTCTACCGTGAGGCGGCGCCCGGACGGTCCGGGCGGGAGAGGTGATCATGCAGGCAGTGCAGTTCGACCGTTTCGGTCCCCCCGAGGTGCTCGGCGTGCGCTCCGCGCCCGAGCCGCACGCCGGTCCGGGACAGGTGCGCATCGCGGTCCGTGCCAGTGGGGTCGCCCCGGTCGACCTCGCGCTGCGGGCCGGCACCTCACCCTCCCGCGACAGCCTGCCCCTGCCCCACATCCCCGGCGTGGACGCGGCCGGTGTGGTCGACGAGGTCGGCGAGGGGGCCGAAGGCTGCGCCCCGGGCGACGAGGTGTTCGGCGTCGTCGATGCCGCCCGACTGGGCGGGGCGAGCGCGCAGTTCGCCGTCCTGGCGTTCTGGGCGGCGAAGCCGGCCGCCCTGTCCTGGGAGGAGGCGGGCGCCGCCGGGACGGGCGTGGAGACGGCGACCCGCGCCCTTGACGTGCTCGGCGTGCGCGACGGGACGGACCCGACCCTGCTGATCGACGGCGCGACGGGCGGGGTCGGCAGTATCGTTGTGCAGCTGGCCGTGGCGCGCGGAGCCCGTGTCGTCGCGACCGGCCGCCCCGGCAGCGAGGAGTTCCTCACCGGCCTCGGCGCGACCCCCGTCCCCTACGGGCCCGGCCTGGCCGAGCGGGTCCGGGCGCTGGGCGTCGCACGCGTCGACCTCGCGCTCGACGTGGCCGGAGCCGGCTCGCTCGGCGAACTCGTCGCGCTCACCGGCGGACCCGGGTCGGTGGTCACGCTGGCCGACTTCACCGGACCCGGCGCCGGGGTGCGTCTGTCCACCGGGCGGATCGGCGGTCAGCCCGACGGCCGCCACGGACTCGCCGTCGCCGCGGCCCTCGCCGAGAAGGGCCTGTTCCACGTGCCGGTGCAGGCGGTCTTCCCCGCCGTACGGGCGGCCGACGCGCACGCCGCGGCGGCGACGGGCCCCCGCCGCGGGAAGACCGTCCTCGATCTCACGGCACTCGCGCCGGGCGCCCCTCGCTGACGCAGGAGCCGTTACAGGCGCTCGATGACGTAGTCGACGCACCGCGTCAGGGCCTCGACGTCCGCCGGGTCGATCGCCGGGAACATCGCGACGCGGAGCTGGTTGCGGCCGAGCTTGCGGTAGGGCTCGGTGTCGACGACGCCGTTGGCGCGCAGCACCTTGGCGACGGCGGCGGCGTCGATCTCGTCGCTGAAGTCGATCGTGCCGATGACCTGGGAGCGCTTGGCCGGGTCGGCGACGAACGGGGTGGCGTACTTGGACTCGTCCGCCCACGTGTACAGCCGGGTCGAGGAGTCCTTCGTACGGGCCGTGGACCAGTCGAGGCCACCCTGGCCGTTCAGCCACTCCAGCTGCTCGTTCAGCAGGAACAGGGTGGCCAGCGCCGGGGTGTTGTACGTCTGGTTCTTGCGGGAGTTGTCGATCGCCGTGGGGAGCGAGAAGAACTCCGGGACGTGGCGGCCGGAGGCGTGGACGCGCTGGGCGCGCTCGATGGCGGCGGGGGAGAAGACGCCGATCCACAGGCCGCCGTCGGAGGCGAAGGACTTCTGCGGGGCGAAGTAGTAGACGTCCGTCTCGGTGATGTCGACCGGGAGGCCGCCCGCGCCGGAGGTGGCGTCCACCAGGACCAGGGAGCCCTCGTCGGCGCCGGCCACCCGCCGGATCGGCATGGCGACACCGGTGGAGGTCTCGTTGTGGGTGAAGGCGTACACGTCCACGCCCGCCTCGGCGGCCGGCTCCGGGTGGGTGCCGGGGTCGGCGGAGATCACGGTGGGCTCGGCGAGCCAGGGGGCGAGCTTGGCCGCCTTGGCGAACTTGGAGCTGAACTCGCCGAAGCTGAGGTGCTGCGACTTGTTCTCGATCAGTCCGTGCGTCGCGATGTCCCAGAACGCGGTGGAGCCGCCGTTGCCGAGGATCACCTCGTAGCCCTCGGGCAGGGAGAACAGCTGGGCGACGCCCTCGCGCACCTTGCCGACCAGGTTCTTCACGGGGGCCTGGCGGTGGGAGGTGCCGAGCAGGGACGTGCCGGTCGCGGCCAGGGCGTCCAGCGCCTCCGTCCGCACCTTGGAGGGACCCGCGCCGAAACGACCGTCGGCGGGCTTGATGTCAGCGGGAATCTGGATCTCAGCCACGACCGGAGCCTAGCGGCTGAGGGAAACCCCGGCGAAACATCGTCCGTCCGCTGAGACGGGTGGTGGACGGGCCGGGGGGAGGACCGTCCACCACCCGCGTCCCTCACCCGCCGAGCTTCACCGGAAGCTCGAACAGGTCGTTCTGGGTGACCACCGGCTTGTTGCGCAGCTCGCTCGCCGGCACCGCCAGGTCGAGCCCCGGGAAGCGGGCGTACAGCGCGGGCAGCGCCACACCGGCCTCCAGCCGGGACAGCGCCGCGCCGGGGCACACGTGCGGGCCGTACCCGAAGGAGATGTGCCGGCCGGCGCTCTCCCGGGTGATGTCGAAGTCACCGGCCGTGGGCCCGTGCGCCTGCTCGTCGCGGCCGATCGCGGCGTACGACACGATCAGCGCGTCCCCGGCCGGCAGCACCTTGTCCCCGACCGGTACGTCCTCCGTCGCGAACCGGATCAGCACATGGGACGTCGGCGTGGAGTACCGCAGCGTCTCCTCGATCACCGCCGACCAGTCCGCCGCGCCGGAGAGCACCATCTCCCGCTGCTCCGGGTGGGTGGACAGGTTCACCACCGCGTTGACGATGAGGGAGATCGTCGTCTCGTGACCGGCCGCCACCATCAGCTGGAGCGTGGCGACGATCTCCTCGTCGGAGAGGCTGTCGCCGTTCTCCGACGCCTGGATGAGCGCGGAGGTCAGGTCGTCGCCCGGGTGCTCGCGCTTGTGCGCGACCGTCTCGGCCATGATCCCGGCCAGTTCGGTCAGCGTCGCGACGACCTCCTCCGGCGGGGTCTGCGTGGAGAAGAACTTCTCGAACAGCTCCTTCAGCCGCGGCAGCCGTTCCTCCGCCAGACCCATCAGATCGGCGATGACGTACATCGGCAGCGGGTAGGCGAACACGGCCTTCAGGTCGAGCGTGTCGCCGGGCTGCGCGGCCACCTGGTCCAGCAGGCCCTCGGTCAGCTCCGTGATCCGCCCGCGCATCCGCTCCACCCGGCGCGGTGTGAGGGCCTGCGCGACCAGCGTGCGCATCCTGCGGTGGTCGGCGCCGTCCACGGTGAGCATGGAGCGGGGCGGGTTGGCCAGCCCGATCAGCGGCCAGTCGGGGGCTATCTCACCGCGCTGCCAGGCTCCCCAGACGTTGATGTCCTTCACCAGCCGCGGATCGGTGAGCAGCTTCTTCGCCTCGGCGTGATGCGTCACCGCCCACACCGGCACGCCGCCCGGCAGGGTCACGGCGGCCAGCGGCCCGGCCGCCCGCAGCGCCGCGCTCTCCGCGTCCAGGTCGGAGACGAAGGGGTCCAGGGGGATACGGGTTCGGTCCGTGTCCGGTGTCGTGGTGTCCGTACCAGCCGTCATGCGAGCGTGCCTCCAAGGGCGGGAGTGGGAGTGAAGGTGACCGGTAGCTCGGACAGCCCGCGCAGCCACGGCGACGGGCGGCGGGTGAGACTCGCGGCCGGCACCGCGAGGTCGAGGTCCGGCAGCCGGTCCAGGACGACTTCGATGCCGGTCCGCGCGATCACCTCGGCGATCTCCTGGGCCGGGAACGGGCAGCGGTGCTCCCCGTGACCGAAGGAGAAGTGGGCGCCGTTGCCGCCGGTCAGCGCGGAGCCGTCGGTGCGCACCTGCGGGTCGG
The DNA here is from genome assembly GCA_000715605.1 of Streptomyces speibonae. Taxonomy (GTDB): domain Bacteria; phylum Actinomycetota; class Actinomycetes; order Streptomycetales; family Streptomycetaceae; genus Streptomyces; species Streptomyces speibonae. Next base: position 161,328 of record KL568528.1, read on the forward strand.
AGTTGGCGCCCTGCAGGCCGAGGAGCAGCATGTCCCCGGCGCGGATGCGGCGCCCGCCGAGCTGGGTGTCGCGGGACGCCCACCGGGCGGCCACGTTCTGGGTCGGGGTGTCCTCCCACAGCACCTCGTTCATCGCCTCGGCGACGCTGTTGCGGCCGCCGAACAGGGAGGCGGCGAACCGGCTGTCGGTGAGCATCAGATGCAGCGAGTTGCCCATCCAGTCGGCGGTCGGCTGGTGCCCGGCCGCCATCATCACCATCAGGTCCTGGACGATCTCCTCCTCGGTGAAGCCCGAGGGGTCGGCGAGCATCCGGGAGGCGACGTCCTCGGCCGGCTCCTTCTTCCGCGCGGCCACCAGTTCCGTCATCGACGTGAACACGTGGGTCTGGCCCGCGAGCGCCCGCTCCCGCCCGTCGATCATGTCGTTGAGGGCGGTGACCAGCGCCGGACCCGCCTCGTCGGGGAAGCCGTAGAGCCGGGCCAGCACCCGCACCGGCAGCAGCATCGCGTACTCGCCGATGATGTCGGCGCTGCCCCGGGAACAGATGGCGTCGATCAGCCCGTCCGCGAACTTCTCGGCGTACTCCCGCAGTTCGGACGGGTCGACCTCCTCGAGGGCGGTCACCAGCATGCCCGCCCGCTCGCGGTGCCGCTCGCCCACGGTGTACAGG
>KL568528.1:162258-165879 GCA_000715605.1 Streptomyces speibonae
CTGCGGCCGATCATCGGCAGCAGCGGCCAGTCGTCGGGGATGTTCTCCCACTGGTTCCACAGCTCGGAGTCGCGGCTGAACAGCACCGGGTCGCCGGTGATCTGGTGCAGCTCGCGGTAGCCGAGCACCAGCCAGGCCGGCGCGTCGCCGTCCAGCACCACGGGGACGACGCTGCCGTGCTCGCGCCGCATCTCCCGGTAGACCCGGGCCGGGTCGTCCTGGAGCAGCGATCCCTGGAAGCGGACGGCGTTGGGGAAGGAGGAGGGACTCACACCAGCTCCTGACGGGAGGCTCGGGCCGGATCGGCGTACCGGCTCCGGATGTGTTCGACCAGGGTGATCAGGACGATCTTGCTGGACTCCCGGGAGCGCGCGTCGCAGTTCACCAGCGGTACATCGGGTTCGAGGTCGAGGGCCTCGCGGATCTGCTGGGGCGTGAAGGTGGGGCCGCCGAAGTCGTTGCAGGCCACGATGAACGGCGTGCCGTGCTTCTCCAGCCGGTCGATGGCGTACCAGGAGTCGTCGATGCGCCGGGTGTCGACCAGCACCACCGCGCCGAGCGTCCCGGAGAACAGCCGGTCCCACAGGAACCAGAAGCGCTCCTGGCCGGGCGCTCCGAACAGGTACAGCACGTTGCGGCTGTCCAGGGTGATGCGGCCGAAGTCGAAGGCGACGGTGGTCGCGGTCTTGCCGCGCACCCCGCTGACGTCGTCGACGCTCTCGCCGGCCTGGGTCATCGTCTCCTCGGTGTTGAGGGGACGGATCTCGCTGACCGAGCGGACCATCGTCGTCTTGCCGGCGCCGAAGCCGCCCACGACCACGATCTTCAGGCCGTTCTCGGCCGACGCGCCGAGCGGCGTGCGGGTCTCGGCCGCGGTGCGTGTCTCAGAGGTTGCGGAGTCCAACGAGCACCTGCTCCAGGATGTCGGGGTCGGGTACGGCGGCCTGGCGGGGGTGACGGGCGCTGACCCGGCCCGCCGCGAGGAGGTCGGAGAGCAGGATCCGCGTGATGCTGACGGGCAGCTTCAGCTCGGCGGCGATCTCCACGACCGCCGTGGGGCGCTCGGTCAGCCGGAGGATCGCCGCGTGCTCGGACTGCATGCCGGGCACCGGGGCGCCTTCGGCGACGACCAGGGTCACCAGGTCGAAGGGGTTGCCGGGGCCGGACCGGCTGCGCCCTCCGGTGAGGGTGTAGAGCCGGTCGGGGGAGTCGTCCCTGCCGGGCCTGCTCATGATGTGCGCGGCAGGGCGGTCAGGTGCTCGCCGAGCTGTTCCACGAGTTCGCTCATGTTGTGCCCGATGAGCCCGGCGTCCGCGTCCTCGGTGGTGACGACGGCCAGGTGCGCGCCCTGGCCGGCCTCCACGATGAACAGGACGCCGCCGTAGAACTCGGTCATCGCCGAGCGCACCCCTCCGCTGCCGTCGCCGAACTCGACGGAGGCGCCGTGGGACAGCGACTGGATACCGGCGGCGATCGCGGCGAGCTGGTCGGCCTGGTCGGCGGAGAGCTCCGGGGTGCGGCACAGCTTCAGGCCGTCACGTGACAGCACCAGGGCGTGCCGCGCGCCCGGCGTGCGCTCCAGCAGGCCCTCCAGCAGCCAGGTGAGCTTCTCGTCGGCGGTGGTCGTGCCGGTCATGAGGTGGTGTCGCCTTCCGCAGTCGTGGGGGTGGGCTGTGCTTCGGGGGTCGGGTCGGGGGTGGTCGGGGTGCCGCCCGCGCCGGCGAGGGCGTCCGGGGCGGCCGGTGTATCCGCGGGGGCAGTGGCGTCCGGTGCGTCCGGTGTGGCCGCGGCGGCGGAGTCCGGGGCGGCCGTGTCGTCCGCTGTGGGGGCGCGTACGGCCTGGCGGAAGCTGCTGAAGCGGGCGGTGCGGGCTCTGGTCTCCTCGGCCGTCGGGGCGGGCCGGTCGGCGGCGGGCCCGGTGCCCGTACGCGCGCGTTCGGCCTCGGCGAGGGTCCGGCCGCGGCGTCGGCGGGGCAGTACCAGGGGCGGCGACGGGTCGGAGTCCGCGGTCGGGGACTCGTGGGTCGGTACCGGGTCGGGGTCGACGTCGGCTCCGGAGCGGACGGCGGCGTAGGAAGGGGCGGGGCGGGTGCTCTCGCGGTGCGCCGGACGGCCGTCCGGGGCAGTGCCGTCGCCGCCCTGGCCGCCGTCGGGCGCGGTGGTGTGGCCGGTCTCCGGTTCGGGCCGGCCGGGGGCGGCGGCCGGGTCCGCGGGGCTCTCCTGGCCGGCCGGGGGCGTCTGCGCGGGGACGGTCGCGCGGGACGCCGGTACGGAGGTGCGGGAGGCCGGTGCGGAGGTGCGGGACACCGGTGCCGGGGGTGTGGACGGGGCCTCCGGCGGGACGAGGATGTCCTGCGGGACGAGCATCAGGACCCCCGTGCCGCCGCGGGCCGAGGGACGGTAGGAGACCCGGAGCCCGTAGCGCCGGGCCAGCCGGCCGACCACCGCGAGGCCGAGGCGGGTGCCGGTCAGGCCGCCGAGGTCGGCGGACTCCCCGGAGACGGCGAGTTCGGCGCGGCGCAGCTGTGCCTCGCCCATGACGAGACCGCTGTCCTCGACCGACACGATGACGCCGGCCGGGACCTCCTCGACGTAGACGTGCACCTCGGCGGTCGGCGGGGAGAAGTTCGCCGCGTTGTCGAGGAGTTCGGCGAGCGCGTGCATCACGCCCTCGGCGGCGTGGCCCGCCACCGCGGCGTCGCTGGCGGAGTGCACCCGGATCCGCTGGTAGCCGCTGATCCGGCCCATGGCGCCGCGCAGGATCGACTCCATGGCGATGGGCCTGGCCCAGCGGCGGCCGGAGCGGGCGCCGGTGAGGACGGCGATGGAGTCGGCGAGCCGGCCCGCCTGCGCGGTGCGGTGGTCGAGGTGGAGCAGGTCGGCGAGGACCTCCTCGTCGTGGTGCTTCTCCTCCATCGCGCGCAGGTCGGCGAGCATGCCGGTGGACAGCGCCTGCATCCGCGCGGCCGCGTTGGCGGTCGCGGCCAGGGCGGCGGCGCGGGCGCCGGTGGCCTCGCGCAGCTGAGCGGTGAGCCGTGTGTTCTCCCAGGCGAGCCGGGTCTGCTCGCCGGAGAGCCGGTCGCGTTCGGCGGTCAGCCGGTCGCGCTCCTCGGTGTGCTCACGTGTCAACCGCGCGATGTCGGCGGAGTGTTCGTCCGCCGCGCGGCGCAGTTCCTCCTCGTGCCGCTCGACGGTGCGGGCGAGCCGGCCGGTGTGCTCGTCGGCGAGCCGGGCCTGCTCCTCGGCGTGCTCCTGCGTCAACCGCGCGGTGGTGATGTTGTGCTGCTCGGTGAGGCGCTCGCGCTCCGCGGCCAGGGTCTCGGCGAGATGGCTGCGCTCCTGGTCCAGCTCGGCGGACAACCGGGCGCGCTCACGGGTCAGTTCGCCGGTGAGCCGGTCGTGCTGGCGGCGGGACTCCTCCGTGAGCCGGGACCGTTCCTGGAGCAGCCGCCCGACATCCTCGGTGACGGCCTCCAGCCGGGCCCGCGCCGCACGCGCGGACAGGACCGCGTACGCCGCCCAGGCGGTGGCCGCGCACAGCAGCACCGCGGCGACCGACCCGGTCACCGCCACGGCGCCGACCGCGGCGTCCGGGACGAGGAAGACGGCGGCGAGCACGGC
>KL568528.1:166102-169737 GCA_000715605.1 Streptomyces speibonae
AGCAGCGGGACGGGCAGCAGGCTGCGGGGGGTGGGGCGGTCGCCGGGGAGCAGGGGGGAGGTCATCAATCAGGGTCCTCGGTCGGGTCCTCGGTCGGTCCGCGGGCGTGCGCCGGGTGGCTGCGCGGGCCTCGGGGCGGGGTCGACGGGATGCCGGACCTGTTGTAGGGGTCGCCTTTTGGGGTCGCCTTTCGAACGAGGTCCGACATCAGTGCGCAACTCGCCGTCACTATATGCAAGTTAGTGTTCCTCTTGGGAAGATTCGACTTCCGTTTTCAGTAAATCCGGTGTCTCCCGGGGTGATCGGCGCACCGCGGGACCTGTGCGTCGCCCCATGTCGTTCCGGCCGCCGGGGGCATCCTGAGGGCATGACGGAACACCGGGAACTGTCGGCCGGACTGCGGGCCGCCGTGCGCGGCGAGGTCGACTTCGGCACGGCCGCGCGTGCGCTGACCACGATGGACGCCTCGAACTACCGCCGGGTGCCGCTCGGCGTGGTGGCCCCCCGGGACGCCGACGACGTGGCGGCGGCGCTGGCGGTGTGCCGGTCGCACGGCGTGCCCGTGGTGCCGCGGGGCGGCGGAACGTCGATCGCGGGACAGGCCACCGGCACGGGCGTGGTGCTCGACTTCACACGCCACATGAACCGTCTGCTGTCCCTCGATCCCCAGGCGCGCACGGCCGTGGTCCAGCCGGGCCTGGTCCTCGACCGGCTCCAGGAGGCCGCCGCCCCGCACGGCCTGCGCTTCGGACCCGACCCCTCCACCCACAGCCGCTGCACCCTCGGCGGCATGATCGGCAACAACTCCTGCGGTTCCCACTCGGTGGCCTGGGGCACGACCGCCGACAACGTGCGTGAACTGTCGGTCCTCACCCCGCGCGGGGAGCGGCTGCGTCCGGCACGGGCGTGGGCGGGCGCCCCGGCGGGCCTGCGCGAGCTCGTCGACGGCGAACTGGCCCGACTGCGCACGGGGTTCCCGGACCTCCCGCGCCGGATCTCCGGTTACGCGGTGGACGCGCTGCTGCCCGAGCGGGGCGCCGACGTCGCCCGCTCCTTCTGCGGCTCGGAGGGCACCCTGGGCGTGCTCACGGAAGCGGTCGTGGACCTCGTCCCCGCACCCCGCGCGCGTGCCCTCGCCGTGCTGGCGTACGCGGACGAGAGCGGGGCGGCGGAGGCGGCCGCGGGGCTGCTGGAGCACGGCCCGCTCACCGTGGAGGGCATGGCGGCCGACCTGGTGCCCGCCGCGGCCGCCGCGGACCTCCCGCGCGGCGGGGCCTGGCTGTTCGTGGAGACCGGCGGCGACACCGGCGAGGAGGCACGCGCGCGTGCCGGGACGATCGTCCGCGCGGCGGACGTCGTGGACTCCCTGATCGTCACCGACCCCGCCCGGCAGCGCGCCCTGTGGCGGATCCGCGAGGACGCGAGCGGCAGGGCGACGAGGTTGCCTGGGGGCACCTCCCGGACGGAGTCCGGCGGAGGTTCCGAGGCCTGGCCCGGCTGGGAGGACTGCGCGGTGCCGCCGGCCCGGCTGGGCGCGTATCTGCGCGACTTCCGGGCGCTGCTGGCCGGTCACGGACTGCGCGGCACCCCGTACGGGCACTTCGGGGACGGCTGCATCCACGTACGCATCGACTTCGACCTGCTGACCGGACCCGGCATCGCCCGCTTCCGGCGCTTCTCCGAGGAACTGGCCGACCTGGTCGTCTCCCACGGCGGTTCGCTCTCCGGGGAGCACGGCGACGGACAGGCCCGCGCCGAGCTGCTGCCCCGCATGTACGGCCCCGAGACGGTCGCCCTCTTCGAGCGCGTCAAGGCCGTCTGGGACCCCGACGACCTGCTCAACCCGGGCATGCTGGTCCGCCCCGCCCCTCTGGACGCTGACCTCCGCTTCTCCGTCCTCCCGCGCGAACCGGTGGACGTCGCCTTCGGCTATCCCGCCGACGGCGGCGACTTCTCGGCGGCCGTACGCCGCTGCGTGGGCGTCGCCAAGTGCCGTACGACCTCCGTGTCCGGGCCCGCGGTGATGTGCCCGTCGTTCCGTGCGACGGGCGAGGAGCAGCACTCCACGCGCGGGCGCGCCCGCCTGCTGCACGAGATGCTCGCGGGCGAGCTGGTGACCGACGGCTGGCGCTCGACGGAGGTACGGGACGCCCTGGACCTGTGCCTGTCCTGCAAGGGCTGCCGCTCGGACTGCCCGGTCGAGGTCGACATGGCCACGTACAAGGCGGAGTTCCTGCACCATCACTACGCGGGCCGCCGCCGTCCGGCCGCCCACTACGCCATGGGGTGGCTGCCCGTCTGGCTGCGCCTGGTCGCGCGGACGAGGACGGCGGGCGTGCTGAACACGCTGGCCTCCGTCGCCCCGCTCGCCCGCGCGGCGAAACGGCTGGGCGGGATCGCGCGGGAGCGGGAGATCCCCCGGGTGGCGGGGGAGACGTTCACGCGCTGGTGGCGTGGTCGGCCCGATGCCCCGCGCGGGAAGGGCACGACGGTGCTGCTGTGGCCCGACACGTTCACGGAGCACCTGTCGCCGTCCGTGGGCCGCGCGGCGGTCCGGGTACTCGAGGCCGCGGGCCTGCGGGTGGTCCTGCCCCCGACCCTGCGCCCGGCCCGCCACCGCGTGGGCGACGCCCGCTCCCGCTCGGCGCTCTCCCTGCTGACGGCCCGCAGGGCCCGCGTCTGCTGCGGCCTGACCTACATCTCCACGGGCCAGCTGGACCGCGCCCGCGCGGTGCTGCGCCGCACCCTGGACCTGCTGGAACCGGTCCTGGACACGGACATGCCCGTGGTCGTCCTGGAACCGAGCTGCGCGGCGGCCCTGCGCACGGACGCCCCGGAACTCCTCCACGACGACCCCCGCGCGGCACGGCTGGCCGCCCGCGTCCGCACCTTCGCCGAAACCCTGGAACGGCACGCCCCGCACTGGACCCCGCCGGCCCTGAACCGGCCGGTCACCGGCCAGACCCACTGCCACCAGCACGCCGTCCTGGGCGAGGCCCCCGACCGCCGGCTGCGCGAGGCGGCGGGCCTCACCGGCGAACTGACCGGCGGCTGCTGCGGCCTGGCCGGCAACTTCGGCTTCGAGTCCGGCCACTACGAGGTGTCGGCGGCGTGCGCGGAGGAGGCCCTTCTTCCCTCGGTGCGCGAGGCACCCGAGGACGCGATCGTCCTGGCCGACGGCTTCTCCTGCCGCACCCAGCTCCACCAACTGGGGGCCGTGCGGGCCCGCCACCTGGCGGAGGTGCTGGCGCAGGCGCTGGAGGACTGAGCGGGCGCGGCGCTGTCGCTCCGGGCACCGGCGGTGCCCGAACGGGCAACGGGTACTGGCCCCCTGTCCGCTGTGCCGTGCGGGAGGCCCGGCTACCGTCTGGCTCGGAGCCGGTATCTCCCTCCGGCGTCACGCCCCGCCGTGACGCCGTCGAGGATCCGCGCCGGCAGATGACCAGGGAACGGGGAAGAGACGGCGTACCCCTGCGATGCGGGGACCGGCCGGGAACACACCATGGACAACGAGCCCACCGGCGACGGCGCGGCGCAGCCCGAGGACCGGCCCGAGGAGCGGACGCCCGAAGCGCGGACGCCCGACACTCGGGCGCCTGCCCCGGAGGCGTCCGCCGCGGAGGCGTCCGCCGCGG
>KL568528.1:169899-184687 GCA_000715605.1 Streptomyces speibonae
CCGCGGAGGCGTCCGCCGCGGAGGCGTCCGCCGCGGAGGCGTCCGCCGCGGAGGCGTCCGACAGCCAGGCGTCCGACAGTGAGGCGTCCGGCAAGGGAAAGGACGGCCGCCGTCGTCGTCGCGGCACCGGCGTCTTCACGGTGGTTGTGCTGCCGGCGGCGGTGACGCTCGCCGGGGTCTTCGCGTTCGTCTCCATGGCGGGCATCTTCGACACCGCCGCGCCGCAGGGGCAGTCGGAGACGGCCGTCAGCAACGTGGACGGCTCCTACGTCCCCTGGCTGCGCAAGGCGACCGAGGACTGCAAGGGCATCGGCCCCGCCCTCCTCGCCGCCCACATCGACCAGTTGTCGGGGTGGAGCGACGACGGCGCGAGCCTCTCCCGGCAGGGCCTGGCCCGTTTCACGGAGGCCGACTGGAAGAAGTGGGGCGGTGACGACGACGGCAACGGCACGTCCTCGCCGCAGGACGCGGCCGACGCCATCATGGCGCTGGGGCGGCGGGACTGCGCCCTGGCCGAGGACGTGACCGCGCTGCGCACCAAGGGCAGGATCAGCGGATCCGTCGCCGACCTCACCCTCGCCGCCTACGCGGTCGGAACGGACGAGGTCACCAAGGCGGGCAAGGTCCCGAAGGCGGCCCGCTCCTTCGTCGCCGACGTCAAGGACCGGCTGCCGCAGTACGAGTCCCTGGTCCGGCGCAACCCCGAGAAGCAGGACGGCCGGGTCAGCACCGCACTGCTGCAACCGCCCGTCACCACGCTCACCGTCACCTCGCCGTTCGGCACCCGCGAGCACCCCCTGACCGGCGTCACCAAGCTGCACACGGGCGTCGACTTCAATGCCCCGCAGGGCGCCCAGGTCTCCGCGACCCGCGAGGGCCGGGTGACGTTCGCCGGCCGGACCTCCGCCTACGGCATCCGGGTCGTCATCGACCACGGCGCGATCGACGGCAAGCGGCTTGAGACCACGTACAGCCACCTGTCCGCCCTCCAGGTGACCACCGGTCAGTCCGTGGTGGCCGGCCAGGCCGTCGGCCTCGTCGGCTCCACCGGCCTGTCCACCGGCCCCCACCTCCACTTCGAAGTCCTCCTCGACGGCGAATACACCAACCCGGTCCCCTGGCTCACCCAGCCCCAGAACTGAAGCCCTCCGCCAACCTGCGTCCCCGGCTCTCCGCGACGCGCAGTGCGTCGGCGAGGGCATGGGTGAGGCACTCGGCGAGGTGCCGCAGCTCACCGCGCGGCGCACCGGGCAGCAACTCCCGCGCATGGGCGATCAGTTCCCGCCCCATCCCGAGCTGTACGGCCTCGGTGGCATCGGCCAGGCGGGAGACGGGCCCGTCGTGCTCGTCGGTGATCAGGTAACAGGCCTTCCCACCGGTACCGCCCCAGGGCAGCAGACGCGGCTCACCCGACTCCGTCATGCCGCCCGCCCTCCCTGAAACCAGGAAGCGGCCGCATACGGACGCACGGCCACGGTCGCGGAACCGTCGAGCAGGGGGTGGAGCCCATAAGGGCTGCGGTGCGAGGGGAGGGGGATGCCTGCTGGCACGGGGATGCCTGCCGGCACCGGACGGGACGAGGGCGGGGCGGCGGCCACCGCACGGGGACCGGTACGCCGGTGGGCTCCGCGCGGGCTGAGCATCAGGCTCACCCACTCGACCAGACGGCCGATAAGGTCGGTCATGTCATCAGTTCCTTTGCAGGGATTCGACTGGTGGCCACGCCCCGGGACGGCGGCATCCGTTGCCGGGGTTTCGCACGTCGTCGTGCGCGCCGGTGTGGCGCGACAGTCGTGCGGACCTGTTCAACATCACCCGAGACTGGACCGGTGGACCGGTCCAGTCAAGTGCTATGTCAGCTTTCTGACCCCATCGGGTAGTTGTCGACCCGTTCGAAGACATGGGACGGCGTGACACCCTCCTCGCACACCAGCACCTGCTGCTGCTCGTCGAACGCCGTGTGGAGGACCACGGCCACGGCCGACGGATGCACCACCGCCAAGAGCCGAGCTTCGTCTTCCGTGGCCAGGCGCACAGTGGTCACGTCCGTCCCTTCCACCGGGAAGCGGCCGGTCTGACGGCGAACGTAGTGCGTCGTCCCCTCGGCGATCGGCCCCTGTGCGGACAGACGCGGTGCGGCGTCCGCCACCGAGGCGGGAAACCACGCCGTCACCAGGCTCTGCGGTGACCCGTCGTCGAGCAGTACCAGACGTACCCGGCGCAGCGCCTCTTCGCCGTGCCGAAGCCCCATCGCACCGGTGATGTGAGCAGGTGGCACCGCCCGGTCCGGGGTGCCGAGCCGACGGTACGGCGCTCCGCCCGACAGTCGGGTCGAGCCCGCGCGCCGTCCGCCGGCAGGTCGGGCGATCGGAGTCTCCGCAACGGTGAATCCGGTCCCCTGCCGTGCGACCACAAGTCCGTCATGGCGCAGAACGTCGTACGCCTTCACCACGGTGGCCCGCGACACCCTCCACTGTTCGGCCAGGTCGCGACCCGAGGGCAGCAGATCGCCGGCGCCGAATTCGCCGTTCGCGATCCGGGCTCGCAAGTCGTCGGCGATCTGCTCGTACTTCAGCAGTGGCATGGCACATTTCCGATCACTGGACTGGTCCACCGGTAAGCCACCAGAATGCCCGGATGACAAGCCTTGAGGTAGCGCCGGAGATCGTGAAGTTCTACAGCGAGACGGCGGATGAGGCGGAACGCCTGACGGCCAGTGCGGACGGCCGTCTGGAAATGGTGCGGACGCAGGAGTTGCTGCGCCGCCACCTTCCGCCGGCCCCGGCCCGGGTGCTCGACGTCGGCGGCGGCCCCGGCGCGCACGCGCGCTGGCTCGTGGCGGACGGGTATCAGGTGCACCTTGTCGACCCCGTCGCCCGCCACGTCGAACAGGCCCGGACCACCGGCGCCACCGCTGAACTCGGGGACGCTCGAAGCCTCACGGCCGAGGACGGTTCCTACGACGTCGTACTGATGCTGGGGCCGCTGTACCACCTGCTGGAGCGCTCGGAGCGGGACCGAGCGCTGGGCGAAGCGCGTCGCGTACTCAAGCCCGGCGGGCTGCTGGCGGCGGCCGGCATCAACCGGTACGCCTCGCTGTTCGAACACACGGCGTACGCGCACCTGCACCAGGAGCCGTTGCGAACGGGCATCGATGCGATCCTCGCCACCCAGACCTACGACGGGAAGGGCGCCTTCACCGCTGCCTACTTCCACAGCGGGGAGCAACTGCGGGACGAGGTGGCCGCGGCGGGGTTCGAGGACTCGGAGGTCTTCGGGATCGAAGGCCCGGCCTGGTCCCTGCTGGCGGCGGCGGAGCGGAACACCGGCCGGTCGTTCCATGAGTCGAGCCTGTTCGAGTCGGCGCTGGCCGCGGCCCGTATTGCGGAGCCCTACCCGGAACTGCTCGCCGCGAGCTCGCACCTGCTGGCGGTGGGACGCCGGGCCGGGTGAGGGCCACCGGCCCCCGAAGGTGGCTGCGGGTTACTCGACAGTCAGGTTGACCTGCGCCAATGCCCGGATCGCGCTTTCTGTGGCCAGAGGATGTGCGGGGCAGCGGTTGCTGGCTAGAGTCGTCCCGTCACAACTGGTTGTGGGGACAACCAGTGCCTTGGGGAGGGCCTGCCGTACATGAGTCGTCGTTCCACCGGCATTGTCGGCGTCTGGGCCGAGATGCAGCGGCAGCAGCAGCGTCAGCAGGAAACCGAAGCGCGACGGCGGAGACAACAGGAACAGCAGGCGCGGGCTTACGAACGGCGGGCCGAACGCAGTCGCCGCGAGTACCGCCAGGCGGAAGCCCTACGGCGTACCGAGGAGCTGGACGCGCAGGTCGCGTCGTTGCAAGGGCTGCTCGCCCGAGGGTGTCAATCACAGGCCTTCCGCGCCGCGACGCTCATGCGGCCCGAAGAGGTCCAGCCCTTCGCCCCGGGGCCCCTGGCGCAGCCCGTGCCCATGCCGGATGCCCGTCACTACCAGGCGCAGAGCGGCTGGACCGCGCATCGCCGGGCCCAGGCGGAGGCGGAAGCACGCGCGCGCTTCGAACGGGACTGGCAGGCCGCCCAGGCCGCGGAGGCCCACCGGTTGCAGCAACTGGCGTCGTACCAGCGGGAGTACCAGCAGTGGGCCGATGCGCAGCTGGCTGACATCCGGCGGCACAACGCGGGTGTCGCCGCGACCACCGAAGGCGTCAGGCGCCGGGAACCCGATTCCGTGATCGAGTACTTCTCCGCCGCCCTCTACGCCTCGACGGCATGGCCGGAAGGCTTCCCGCGTCAGGTGGCGGCGGCCTACGACCCGGCGGCCGGGCAATTGGTACTGGACTGGGAGCTGCCCGCCCACGGCGTCGTGCCGGAGGCGAAGGCCGTGCGGTACATGCCCAGTGTCGACCAGGACAAGGAGACTCCCCGGCCGGTCGGCCAGCGCCGTGCGCTCCACAGGGAGGTCCTCGCCCAGTGCATGCTGCTCGTGCTGCACGAGCTGTTCGCGGCGGACGAGCTGGGTGTCCTCGAGTCCGTGGCCCTGAACGGGTTCGTGGACGGGCACGACCCGACGACCGGCCGACCGGGGCAGATGTTCCTCGCCACGGTCATGGCGGCACGCTCGTCCTTCGTCGACCTGCACCTGGCCCAGGTGGACGCGGTCAGCTGCCTGACGGACGCTCTTCGCGGGCAGCTCTCGGCCCGGCCGGACCAGCTCGCGACGGTACGGCCCGGCAGGCGGCCGGGCGATGTCGGCAACCGCGTGGTCGCTCACGGCGGCGACGAGGAACCGGACCTGTTCGCCATGGACCCGATCGCCTTCGAGAACCTCGTCGCCGATCTCTTCCGGGCCATGGGGATGCAGGCGGTGACCACACAGCGCTCCGGCGACGGAGGTGTGGACGTCGACGCGCTGGATCCGACGCCGATCCGCGGCGGCAAGATCGTCGTCCAGGTGAAGCGGTACCGCAACACGGTGCCGCCCACCGCGGTGCGTGATCTCTACGGGACCGTGCAGGCCGAGGGCGCCAACAAGGGCGTCCTCGTGACGACCTCGGGCTTCGGCCCCGGCTCACACACCTTCGCCAACGGCAAGCCCCTGGAACTCGTCTCGGGCCCTGAACTCGTCGACCTCCTGCACCGCCACGGCCTGCGGGGACGGCTGGACGGGGGCGGGCGGCAAGGTCCGGCACGGCCGGCGTCCCCGGAGCCGGACGCCGGGGTGCCCGACGACTACAACGTCCTGGGCATGTCGTGGTCCGGAAGCGTCGCCCTGGACGTCTGCGCCCTCGTGTGCCGGGGCAGCCGCGTGCTCAGCGACGATCACTTCGTCTTCTTCAACAACACCGCGACGCCGGACGGCTCGGTGCGCGCCGTCCCCGCCACCGCGCCCGACAAGGCGGCGGTCTGCGCCTCCTTCGACGGCCTGCCCGATGAGGCCGACCGCTTCGTGCTCGTGGCCGCCATCGATCCGGAGGCCAACCCGGACGCCGACCTCTCCGGCTTCACGGACGCCCGCATCCGCCTGCTCGACCCGGGCCTGACCGAGCTGGGGCAGCTGGAGGTCTCGGACGGCCGGCCCGGCGAAACCGCGTTGGTCCTCGGCTCGTTCCGCCACAGGGCGAACGGCGACTGGGACTTCGTCCTCGGCGGCAAGGGCTACACCGGCGGCTTGGAGGAACTCGTCCAGGACTTCGGCATCGAGGTGCGGTAGGTCCGCCGGGCACCGAGGGCGTCCGTCACGTACAGTATCCAATTCCTTCCCACAGGGGGCACGGTGGCGTTCTCGGCGATCATCCTTCTCTTCATCGTGGCGGTCACGCTCCTCGCGTTCGTGGTGGCGCGGCGGCTCCTGACGACCGGCGCGGCACTGGCGGTGACCGGCGCGGTCCTGGGCGCACAGATCGTCGGCGTCCTGATCGTGGCGGAACTCACGCTGGCCAACATGGGCTGAGCCGAGGGCGGGAACTCAGAGGGCCGTCTCCCCGCGTACCAGTGGGTGGCACACAGGCTGGATCTCTTCCGGGAGGTCGTCGGGGGTGCACCAGCGGGCCTCGAGGATCTCGAAGGGGTCGAGGCGGAGTTCGCCGCCGAGCAGGCGGGCCTCGTAGGCCACCTCCATGCGGGTGCGCAGGCCGCTGTTCAGCATGACCAGGCGGCCCGTCTCGACGTCGAGGCCGGTCTCCTCCTTGACCTCGCGCACCACCGTCGCGCGGAAGTCCTCGCCCTTGCGGGCGAAGCCGCTCGGCAGGCCCCACTGGCGCCCCGGCGGCCACATCCGGTGCCGCAGCAGCAGCACCCTCCCTTCGTCGTCGCGCACGACGCCGGTCACGCCGACCACGAACTTGGCGTGCAGCAGCCACATGATGCGGCTCTGTAGCGGGCGCAGAAGTCGCCAGAGACGGACGAGAAGACGTCGCACAGAGCCTCGGATGTCGGGAACGGACGGGGGTGCCACCACAAGAGACCGTACCTGGTGGGGGTCCACGTCGTGGACGGAGTTGACCGAGGTGGCGCGCGGGCCTCATCGTCAGGCATATAAACGCTTTACGGTGCTGACTTAGTTCAATACGCTGGACCGGACAGTCCAGCAAGTCGCACACTCGGTACAGCCCTGTCTCCGCTCCGACGTCCCTGGAAGGCACCGTGACCACCCCCAGCGCCGCCACCCCGTCCACCTCTTCCGGAACGGGTCACGCTCCCGCGTCCCCCTCGGGCGGCGTCCTGCGCGGGCGGGGCTCGCTGGGGCCCGTCGGGCTGGTGCTGGCCGGCGGGGTCTCCGTGCAGTTCGGCGGGGCGCTGGCGGTGACGCTGATGCCGCGGGCGGGCGCGCTCGGGGTCGTGTCGCTGCGGCTGCTGGTGGCCGCGCTCGTGCTGATGGTGCTGTGCCGGCCCCGGCTGCGCGGGCACTCGCGCGCCGACTGGAGCACGGTGATCGTCTTCGGTGTCGCCATGGCCGCGATGAACGGCCTCTTCTACCAGTCCGTCGCCCGCATCCCGCTCGGCCCCGCGGTCACGCTGGAGGTCCTCGGCCCGCTCGCCCTGTCCGTCCTGGCCTCACGGCGGGCGATCAACATCGTGTGGGCCGCGCTGGCCCTGACCGGCGTGTTCCTCCTCGGCGGCGGAGGCTTCAGCGGCCTCGACCCGCTGGGCGTCGCCTTCGCGCTGGGCGCCGGCGCCATGTGGGCGGCGTACATCATCTTCAGTGCGCGCACCGGGCGGCGCTTCCCGCAGGCGGACGGGCTCGCCCTCGCGATGGGGGCGGCGGCGATCCTCTTCCTGCCGCTGGGCATCGCCGAGTCCGGTACGAAACTCCTGAACCCGACGGTCCTCGCCCTGGGCGCGGCGGTCGCGGTGCTGTCCTCCGTGCTGCCCTACACCCTCGAATTGCTGGCCCTGCGCCACCTGCCCGCCTCCACGTTCGCGATCCTGATGAGCCTCGAACCGGCCCTCGCCGCCACCGCCGGCTTCCTGGTCCTCGACCAGGCCCTGACCGCCACGGAGGCCGCCGCCATCGCCCTGGTCATCGCGGCGAGCATGGGCGCGGTACGGACACAGGTGGGGCGGGGGAAGGTCAAGAAAGAGGAGGCTCTCTCCTGACGGTCGTGGGGCGCGGCGAGGCGTGTCGGGACTAGAGTCGCTCTCGTCTCTCGAAACAAGCGGCCCCGTCACGTGACCGGCCCCTCCCAGAGGCACGAAGGGAACAGAGCCATGAGCGTGCAGCACGGTGAAGACGTCGACGACCGTCCGCTCATCCCTCGCCCGGAGCGAACACCGGGTGCCCTGCGGGCTGCCTGCACGGTCGTGGCCCCCGGCCTCCTGGCGGCGTACGACCGGGCGAAGGACCAGGCGCTCGCGGAGGCGGTGGAGCACGGCTCGCTGGGGCCGGTACACGCCTACCTGAGCCACTGGGCCGCTCTGCTCGAGATCGAACGTCACCCGGCCACCGCCAGGGAGTACCACCGCGCGGAGTACCTCGCCCGGATCGCCACCACGCCGGACGAGGCCCGCCGACACCTCAGACTGGCGAGTTCCCTCTACCGCGCGGCCTTCCAGGCGGTGCACGCGGAGTGACCTGGCGTTGGGAGTACGAGCCGGATCAGGCGACGGTGGCGGGCGGTGCTCCGGCCGGCTTTCTCGCAGAGGTGGAAAAGACGGCCGACGAACTGGTCAGAGCGGCCGAAGCGCTCCACCTGCACGGTCCCGGATTTCAGGGCGCCGATGAAGGGGCCAAACACGCGTTCGTCTCCGGGGGCTTCTTCGTCTACATGGTCACCCCGCGCTCGGAGCTCGTCACCATCTGGCAAGTGACACCGGACCCCCTTTTCTGAGGGCTCGGCCGGAGCACGGCGACCAGGCCTCTCCCGCCCTGTGCAAGGCGCGAAGAAATCCATGCAAGCACGCTTGCTTGTTTTGTTCGCCGCTGCCATGCTCCACGCAACCGCGCCGCACACCGCCGTGCACGTGTTCCGAGGGGAGCGCCTCGTGTCCGAGCCGATGTCCGTGATCGACGATCTGCGTGAGGAGAGCGAGGAGCTCGACCGGCTCGTGGCCGGGCTCGGGGACGAGGGGTGGGGGCGGGACACCCCCGCCGCCGGATGGACCGTCGCCCACCAGATCGCCCACCTCGCGTGGACCGACCACTGCGCCCTGCTCGCCGTCACCGACGCGGACGCGTTCAGGGCGCTGGTCGAGCGGGCGCTCACCGCGCCCCGCACCTTCGTCGACGAGGGCGCCGAGGAGTACGCCAGGGCCGCCCCCGCCGAACTGCTCGCCCGGTGGCGCGAGGGCCGGGCGGCGCTGGAGAAGGCGTTGCGGGAGGCCCCGGCCGGGACGCGCTTCCCCTGGTACGGGCCGCCCATGTCCGCCGCCTCCATGGCCACCGCCCGTCTCATGGAGACCTGGGCCCATGGACTGGACGTGGCGGACGCGATCGGTGTGATGCGGCCACCCAGCGACCGGCTCCGGCATGTGGCGTGGCTCGGGGCGCGCACCCGGGACTTCGCCTACGGCGTGCACGGGCTCACCCCGCCCGCCGAGCCGTTCCGGGTCGAGCTCGCCGCACCCGGGGGCGGGACCTGGGCGTACGGGCCCGAGGACGCGGCCCAGCGGGTCACCGGGCCCGCGCTCGACTTCTGCCTGCTCGTCACCCAGCGCGCCCACCGCGCGGACCTCGCCCTCACCGCCTCCGGCCCCGACGCCGACCGCTGGCTGGACATCGCCCAGGCCTTCGCAGGACCGGCCGGAGGCGGTCGGCAGCCGAAGGGAAGCACCCGGTGACCCTGCGGATCGGCAACTTCTCCGGCTTCTACGGCGACCGCCTCGACGCCCTCCGCGAGATGCTCACCGGCGGCGAGGTCGACGTCCTCACCGGCGACTACCTCGCCGAACTGACCATGCTCATCCTCGCCCGGGACCGCCTCAAGGACCCCTCCGCCGGGTACGCCCGCACCTTCCTGCGGCAACTGGAGGAGTGCCTCGGTCTCGCCCACGAGCGGGGCGTCAGGATCGTCACCAACGCCGGCGGACTCAACCCGGCCGGCCTCGCCGACGCCGTACGGGCCCTCGCCGGCCGGCTCGGCATCCCCGTGCGGGTCGCCCACGTCGAGGGCGACGACCTCACCGCGCGGTACCCCGGCAGCCTCGCCGCCCACGCCTACCTCGGCGGCTCCGGCATCGCGGAGTGCCTCCGCGCGGGCGCCGACGTGGTCGTCACCGGCCGCGTCACCGACGCCGCCCTCGTCACCGGCCCGGCCGCCGCCCACTTCGGCTGGGCGGCGACGGACCACGACCGGCTCGCGGGAGCCGTGGTCGCCGGGCATGTGCTGGAGTGCGGGACACAGGCCACCGGCGGGAACTACGCCTTCTTCACCGAGCACCCGCCCGGCGCCCTCCGCCGGCCCGGCTTCCCCCTCGCCGAGATCCACGCCGACGGCAGCTGCGTCCTCACCAAGCACCCCGGCACCGGCGGCTTCGTCGACGTCGGCACCGTCACCGCCCAGCTGCTCTACGAGACCGGCGGCGCCCGGTACGCCGGGCCGGACGTCACCGCCCGCCTCGACACCGTACGGCTGCGGCAGGACGGGCCCGACCGGGTGCGCGTCGAAGGGGTGCGGGGCGAGGCACCGCCGCCCACGCTCAAGGTCGGCCTCAACCGGCTCGGCGGCTTCCGCAACGAGGTCGTGTTCGTGCTCACCGGGCTCGACATCGAGGCCAAGGCCGCCCTCGTCAAGGAGCAGATGGGCGACGCGCTCGCCAAGTCCCCGCCCGCCGAGGCGCGCTGGGAACTCGCCCGCACCGACCGGCCCGACGCCGACACCGAGGAGACCGCCAGCGCCCTGCTGCGGCTCGTCGTACGGGATCCCTCGCAGGAGGCCGTCGGACGGGTGCTGAGCGGGGCCGCCATCGAACTGGCCCTGGCCGGCTACCCCGGATTCCATGTGATGGCGCCACCGGGAAAGGGCTCCCCCTATGGGGTCTTTGAGGATGCATACGTCCCCCATGGCGACGTCGACCATGTGGCCGTCCTCCACGACGGACGCCGCGTCCCCGTGGCGCCGCCCCCCGACACCGCCGTACTCGAGGACGTACCGGAACCCCCGCTCCCCGCACCGCTGCCACCGGGTCCCGTCACGCGAGCCCCCCTCGGGCTCCTCGCCGGCGCGCGCAGCGGCGACAAGGGCGGAAACGCCAACGTCGGCGTCTGGGCCCGCACCGACGAGGCCTGGCGGTGGCTCGCGCACGAACTCACCACAGCCCGGTTCCGGGAACTGATCCCCGAGGCCGCCGCCCTGCCCGTCACCCGCCACGTACTGCCCCGCCTGCGCGCCCTGAACTTCGTCGTCGAGGGCATCCTCGGCGAGGGCGTCGCCGCGCAGGCCCGCTTCGACCCCCAGGCCAAGGCGCTCGGCGAATGGCTGCGCTCCCGGCACCTCGACATCCCGGAGGCCCTGCTGTGACGGTCCTCGAATCCGCCCTGAACACCGCCGACCCGGAGTACCGCGCCCACCGCGACGCCATGCTCGCCAAGCTCGCCGAACTCGACGCCGAACACGCCAAGGCCCTCGCCGGCGGCGGCGAGAAGTACGTCCGGCGCCACCGCGAGCGCGGCAAACTCCTCGCCCGCGAACGCATCGAACTCCTCCTCGACCCCGACACCCCGTTCCTGGAGCTGTCCCCGCTGGCCGGCTGGGGCAGCGACTACACCGTCGGCGCCTCCCTCGTCACCGGCATCGGCGTCGTCGAGGGCGTCGAGTGCCTGATCACCGCCAACGACCCCACCGTGCGCGGCGGCGCCAGCAACCCCTGGAGCCTGAAGAAGGCCCTGCGCGCCAACGACATCGCGCTCGCCAACCGGCTGCCCGTGATCAGTCTCGTCGAGTCCGGCGGCGCCGACCTGCCCTCCCAGAAGGAGATCTTCATCCCCGGCGGCGCCATCTTCCGGGACCTCACCCGGCTCTCGGCGGCCGGCATCCCCACCGTCGCCGTCGTCTTCGGCAACTCCACCGCGGGCGGCGCCTACATCCCCGGCATGTCCGACCACGTGATCATGGTCAAGGAGCGGGCGAAGGTGTTCCTCGGCGGCCCGCCGCTGGTGAAGATGGCCACGGGGGAGGAGAGCGACGACGAGTCCCTGGGCGGCGCCGAGATGCACGCGCGCGTGTCGGGCCTCGCCGACTACTTCGCCGTCGACGAACCCGACGCCCTGCGCCAGGCCCGCCGCGTCGTCGCCCGCCTCAACCACCGCAAGGCCCACGACGATCCGGGACCCGCCGCCCCGCCCAAGTACGACGAGGACGAACTCCTCGGCATCGTCCCCGGCGACCTCAAGATCCCCTTCGACCCGCGCGAGGTCATCGCGCGGATCGTCGACTCCTCCGACTTCGACGAGTTCAAACCCCTCTACGGCACCAGCCTCACCACCGGCTGGGCCGCCCTGCACGGCCACCCGGTCGGCATCCTCGCCAACGCCCAAGGGGTCCTCTTCAGCGAGGAGTCCCAGAAGGCCGCCCAGTTCATCCAGCTCGCCAACCAGCGCGACATCCCGCTGATCTTCCTGCACAACACCACCGGCTACATGGTCGGCAAGGAGTACGAGCAGGGCGGCATCATCAAGCACGGCGCCATGATGATCAACGCGGTCAGCAACTCCCGCGTCCCCCACCTGTCCGTCCTCATGGGCGCCTCCTACGGCGCCGGCCACTACGGCATGTGCGGCCGCGCCTACGACCCCCGCTTCCTCTTCGCCTGGCCCAGCGCCAAGTCCGCCGTCATGGGCCCGCAGCAGCTCGCCGGCGTGCTGTCCATCGTCGCCCGCCAGTCCGCCGCCGCGAAGGGACAGCCGTACGACGACGACGCGGACGCCGCCCTGCGCGCCATGGTGGAGCAGCAGATCGAATCCGAGTCGCTGCCGATGTTCCTCTCCGGGCGCCTCTACGACGACGGCGTCATCGACCCGCGCGACACCCGAACCGTCCTCGGCCTGTGCCTGTCCGCGATCCACACCGCCCCCTACGAGGGCGCGCGCGGCGGCTTCGGCGTCTTCCGGATGTGAGGCCCATGATCACGACCCTTCTTGTGGCGAACCGCGGCGAGATCGCCTGCCGCGTGATGCGCACCTGCCGCGCGATGGGCATCCGGACCGTCGCCGTCCACTCGGACGCCGACGCCGGCGCCCTCCACACCCGCGAGGCCGACGCCGCCGTGCGCCTGCCGGGGACGGCGCCCGCCGACACCTACCTGCGCGGTGACCTCGTCGTGAAGGCCGCCCTCAGCGCCGGAGCCGACGCCGTGCACCCCGGCTACGGCTTCCTCTCCGAGAACGCCGACTTCGCGCGGGCCGTGCGGGACGCCGGCCTGATCTGGATCGGGCCGCCCCCCGAGGCGATCGAGGCGATGGCGTCCAAGACGCGCGCCAAACAGCTCATGGGCATCGAACCCCTGGGCGACGTCACCGAGGCCGACCTGCCCGTCCTGGTGAAGGCGGCGGCGGGCGGCGGCGGACGCGGCATGCGCGTCGTACGGCGCCTCGCCGACCTGGACGGCGAACTGGCCGCCGCCCGCGCGGAGGCCGCGAGCGCCTTCGGCGACGGCGAGGTGTTCGTCGAACCGTACGTGGAAGGCGCCCGCCACGTGGAGGTGCAGGTCCTCGCCGACACCCACGACGCGCTGTGGGTGTTCGGCACCCGCGACTGCACCCTCCAGCGCCGCCACCAGAAGGTGATCGAGGAGGCCCCGGCACCCCACCTCGACCGGGGGATGACCGACGAGCTGTACCTCCTCGCCGTCCGCGCCGCCCGCGCCGTCGGCTACGTCGGCGCGGGAACCGTCGAGTTCCTCGTCACGAACGACCGGGTCCACTTCCTGGAGATGAACACCCGCCTCCAGGTGGAACACCCCGTGACGGAGGCGGTGTCCGGCGTCGACCTGGTCGCCGAGCAGATCCGCGTCGCCGAGGGCCACGCGCTGGGCGACGGGCCGCCCGGCCTACGGGGACACGCCGTCGAGGCCCGCCTCTACGCCGAGGACCCCGCCCGGGACTGGGCACCGCAGACCGGCCGGCTGCACCGCCTCTCCGTCCCCGACTCGGTACGCCTGGACACCGGCTACACCGACGGCGACGACATCGGCGTCCACTACGACCCCCTGCTCGCCAAGGTCGTCGCCCACGCACCCACCCGCGCGGAAGCCATCCGCAAGCTCGCCTCCGCCCTCGAGCGCGCGGTGATCCACGGCCCCCGCACCAACCGGGACCTCCTCGTGCGCTCCCTGCGCCACGAGGAGTTCACCGAGGGGCGCATGGACACCGGGTTCTACGACCGGCACCTGCCCGCACTGACCGCCCCCGCCCCCGACCCGCACGCCCCGCTCGCCGCCGCCCTCGCCGACGCCCACGGCCGCTCCCGCTTCGGCGGCTGGCGCAACCTGCCCTCGCAGCCGCAGATCAAGCGGTACCTCATGGACGGACAGGAGCACGAGGTCCGCTACCGGCACACCCGCGAGGGCCTGACCGCCGACGGCGTCCAGGTCGTGCACGCCGACGCCGGCCTGGTGATCCTCGACGTGGACGGCGTGCGGCGCCGCTACGAGGTCAGCCGGTACGGCGACCGGGTGTACGTGGGCACCACCGCCCTCACCGCCCTGCCCCGTTTCCCCGACCCCACCGCCCAGCACGCCCCCGGCTCCCTCCTGGCCCCCATGCCGGGCACGGTCGTCCGCGTCGCGGAGGGCCTCACCGAGGGCAGCCGCGTGGAAGCCGGACAGCCCCTCCTCTGGCTGGAGGCGATGAAGATGCAACACAAGATCACCGCCCCGGCCACGGGAGTCCTGACCACCCTGAAAGCCACCGCGGGCCAGCAGGTGGAGCCCGGCATGTTGCTCGCGGTGGTGCGACCCGCCTGAGGGGCGCGGAGCTGCGCCCGATGTGCGGCCACCGCCGCGTGGGCGCGACCAGCCACGGACAACCCGCAGTCGAAGGAGCCACATGACCCCCGTCATCGAATCCGAAGAGCACAAAGCTCTCCGCGCGGCGGTCGCCGCGTTCGCGAACAACCACCCCCGCGCCACCCACACCACCGACAACCGCGCCTTCTGGCAGGAAGCGGCCAAGCTCGGCTACATCGGCGTCAACCTGCCGGAGGCGTACGGCGGTGGCGGCGGCGGCATCACCGAACTCTCCCTCGTCCTCGAAGAGATGGGCGCCGCCGGCAACCCCCTGCTGATGATGATCGTCTCCCCGGCGATCTGCGGCACCGTCATCTCCCGCTTCGGCACCGAGGCCCAGAAACGCCAGTGGCTGCCCGCCCTCGCCG
>KL568528.1:184861-188053 GCA_000715605.1 Streptomyces speibonae
TGTGTATAAGAGACAGCTCCAACTCCCACCGCATCACCACCACCGCGCGGCGCGACACCGACACCGGCGACTGGATCCTCACCGGCCGCAAGGTGTTCGTCTCCGGCGTCGACATCGCCGACGCCACCCTCATCGTGGGCCGCACCACCGACGCCCGCACCGGCAAGCTCAAGCCCTGCCTGTTCATCGTCCCGCGCGACGCCGAGGGCTTCCAGCGCCGCCCCATCGACATGGAACTCAACGCCGTCGAGAAGCAGTTCGAGCTCGTCCTCGACGACGTACGGCTGCCCGCCGACGCCCTCGTGGGGGACGAGGACGCGGGCCTGCTCCAGCTCTTCGCCGGCCTCAACCCCGAGCGCATCATGACCGCCGCGTTCGCGATCGGCATGGGCCGCCACGCGCTGACCCGCGCCCTCGCCTACGCGCGCGAACGCACCGTCTGGAACGCCCCCATCGGCGCCCACCAGGCCATCGCCCACCCCCTCGCCCAGGCGCACATCGAACTCGAACTCGCCCGCCTGATGATGCAGAAGGCCGCCCACCTCTACGACGCCGGTGACGACGCCGGCGCGGGCGAGGCCGCCAACATGGCCAAGTACGCGGCCGCCGAAGCCTGTGTGAAGGCCGTCGACCAGGCCGTGCACACCCTCGGCGGAAACGGCCTCACCCGCGAGTACGGGCTCGGCGCGCTGATAACCGCCGCGCGCGTGTCTCGTATCGCTCCGGTGAGCCGGGAGATGATTCTCAACTACGTCTCCCACCAGACCCTGGGCCTGCCCAAGTCGTACTAGGCAACGGCCCCCCGGCCGTCTTGGAGGAACCATGTTCCGCAGCGCGTACGCAGACGTCCCACCGGTCGAACTCCCCATCCACGACGCGGTGCTCGCCCGCGCCGCCGAGTTCGGCAGCACCCCGGCCCTGATCGACGGCACCGACGGCACCACCCTCACCTACGAGCAGATCGACCGCTTCCACCGCCGCGTCGCCGCCGCGCTCGCCGAGGCCGGCGTGCGCAAAGGGGACGTACTCGCCCTGCACAGCCCCAACACCATCGCGTTCCCCACCGCCTTCTACGCGGCCACCCGCGCCGGCGCCTCCGTCACCACCGTCCACCCCCTCGCCACCGCCGAGGAGTTCGGCAAACAGCTGGGGGACTCCGCGGCCCGCTGGATCGTCACCGTGTCCCCGCTGCTGGAGACCGCGCGCAGGGCCGCCGAACTCGCCGGCGGCATCCAGGAGATCTTCGTCTGCGACAGCGCGCCCGGACACCGTTCGCTGATCGACATGCTCGCCTCCACCGCCCCCGAACCCGTGGTCGACATCGACCCCGCCGAGGACGTCGCCGCACTGCCCTACTCCTCCGGCACCACCGGCGTCCCCAAGGGCGTCATGCTCACCCACCGGCAGATCGCCACCAACCTCGCCCAGCTCCAGCCGCTGATCGCCACGGGCCCCGGGGACCGCGTCCTCGCCGTCCTCCCCTTCTTCCACATCTACGGACTGACCGCCCTGATGAACGCGCCCCTGCGCCAGGGCGCCACCGTCGTCGTCCTGCCCCGCTTCGACCTGGAGACCTTCCTCGCCGCCATCCAGAACCACCGCATCACCGGCCTGTACGTGGCCCCGCCCATCGTGCTCGCCCTCGCCAAACACCCCCTGGTCGCCCAGTACGACCTGTCCTCCCTGAAGCACATCATCAGCGCCGCCGCCCCTCTGGACGCGAGCCTCGCCGCCGCCTGCGCCCGGCGGCTCGGACTGCCGCCCGTGGGCCAGGCGTACGGCATGACCGAACTGTCGCCGGGCACCCACGTCGTCCCCCTGGACGCCATGCACGACGCACCCCCCGGCACCGTCGGCAGACTCATCGCCGGCACCGAGATGCGGATCGTCTCCCTCGACGACCCCGGCAAGGACCTCCCGGCCGGCGAATCCGGCGAGATACTCATCCGCGGCCCCCAGGTGATGAAGGGCTACCTCGGCCGCCCCGACGCCACCACCGCCATGATCGACGAGGACGGCTGGCTGCACACCGGGGACGTCGGCCACGTCGACGACGACGGCTGGCTCTTCGTCGTCGACCGCGTCAAGGAACTCATCAAGTACAAGGGCTTCCAGGTCGCCCCCGCCGAACTCGAGGCCCTGCTCCTCACCCACCCCGGCATCGCCGACGCCGCCGTCATCGGCGTCTACAACGAGGACGGCAACGAAGTCCCGCACGCCTACGTCGTCCGCCAGCCCTCCGCCCCCGGACTCTCCGAGGGCGAGGTCATGATGTACGTCGCCGAGCACGTCGCCCCGTACAAGCGGGTCCGCCACGTCACCTTCATCGACGGCATCCCCCGCGCCGCCACCGGAAAGATCCTGCGCCGCGAACTCCGCGCGGCGCACAAGGAGCCCTCGTGACCCTGATCGGCCGCACCCGCGACCGGGGCGTCGAAACGCTCAGCCTCGACGCCCCGGAACGCCGCAACGCCCTGTCCGCCGCCCTCGTCGGCGAACTGGCCGCCGCCCTCACCGACGCCGGCCAGGACACCGGCGTCCGCGCGGTGGTCCTCACCCACACCGGCACCACCTTCAGCGCGGGCGCCGACCTGCGCGACCCGCCCCCGCCCGAAGCGTTCGTGGGCCTGCTGCGGCAGATCGTCGAACTGCCCAAACCCGTCGTCGCGCGGATCACCGGGCACGTCCGCGCCGGCGGGCTCGGCCTCCTCGCCGCCTGCGACATCTCCGCCGCCGCGCACACGGCCACCTTCGCCTTCACCGAGGTCCGCGTCGGCGTCGCCCCGGCCGTCATCTCCCTGCCGCTGCTGCCCCGCACCGACCCGCGCGCACTCGCCCGCTACTACCTCACCGGGGAGCGCCTCGACACCGCCGAAGCGGCCCGCATCGGCCTGCTCACCGCGGCCGGCGACGACGTCGACGCCACCCTCGCCCCCGTCCTCGACGGCCTGCGCAAAAGCGCCCCCGAAGCCCTGGCCGAGACGAAACGGCTGCTCACGGCTAGGGTGCTGGAGACCTTCGACCGGGACGCGGTCGGCCTGACCGCGCTCTCGGCCCGACTCTTCGCCTCCGCCCACGCGCGCGAGGGAATGACCGCCTTCCTCGAACGACGGGATCCGCAATGGGCGCTGTGAGCACGGCCGACCGTGCCGAACGAGTCCCCAAGCAGGACCGCAGCCGGGCCACCCGGCA
>KL568528.1:188287-189225 GCA_000715605.1 Streptomyces speibonae
AGCCGCCGTGGCCTGCCTCGCCGAACACGGCTGGGCGGGCTCCACGGTCTCCGTCGTCGCCGAACGCGCCGGCGTCTCCCGCGGAGCCGCCCAGCACCACTTCCCGACCCGCGAGGACCTCTTCACCGCCGCCGTCGAGTACGTCGCCGAGGAACGCTCCACCGCCCTGCGCGCCCTCTTCGCCGACGGCCCCGACGGCCCCGG
This sequence comes from Streptomyces speibonae, assembly GCA_000715605.1. Lineage (GTDB taxonomy): Bacteria > Actinomycetota > Actinomycetes > Streptomycetales > Streptomycetaceae > Streptomyces > Streptomyces speibonae. The sequence goes on from KL568528.1 coordinate 188,492, forward strand.
TGGCCCCGACGGCTCCGGTGGCGCCGCCACGGGCGACCGCCGCGCGGTGGTCGCCGCCCTCGTCGACCTCTACACCGGGCCCCTCTTCCGGGCGGCCCTCCACCTGTGGGTCGCCGCCACCAACGAGGAACAGCTCCGCCCGCGCGTCACCGAACTCGAACTGCGCGTCGGCCGCGAGTCGCACCGCATCGCCGTCGACCTCCTCGGCGCCGACGAGTCCCGCCCCGGAGTCCGGGAAACCGTCCAGGGCCTGCTCGACATGGCCCGCGGCCTCGGCCTCGCCAACCTCCTCAGCGACGACACCGCCCGCCGCGAACGCGTCGTGACCCAGTGGACGGCCCTCCTGGAGCAGGCGCTGCGCTGACCCGCCCCCGGGTCACGGAGCGAGCCGCTCCACCCGCCAGGCACCGCCGCCCTCCGCGACGTAGCGCAGCCGGTCGTGCAGCCGGTTCTCCCTGCCCTGCCAGAACTCCACCGACGCCGGCACCACCCGGAAACCGCCCCAGTGCGGCGGCACCGGCACCTGCTCACCCTCCGGATAGCGCGCCGCAAGGCCCGCGTACGACGCGTCCAGCTCCGCACGGTCCGCGATCACCGACGACTGGCCGCTCGCCCACGCCCCCAGCTGCGAACCGTGCGGACGGGTACGGAAGTACGCCGCCGTCTCGTCCCGCCCGGTACGGTGCGCGGTCCCCGACACGATGACCTGCCGCGCCATCGGATGCCACGGGAAC
>KL568528.1:189451-193226 GCA_000715605.1 Streptomyces speibonae
CAGCGACACCCGCGGGTTCACCGCCAGGTCACGGCCCTTGCGGGACTCGTAGTTCGTGTAGAAGACGAAACCCTCGTCGTCGAAGTGCTTCAGCAGCACCGTGCGCGAACTGGGCCGTCCCTCCGCGTCCGCCGTCGACACGATCATGGCGTTCGGCTCGAACAGCCCGCCGTCCGTCGCGGCCTGCTTGAACCAGCGCGCGAACTGTTCCACCGGGGTGGCGGCCACGTCGGTCTCGGAGAGCCCTTCGGTCCGGTACTGCTTGCGCATCGCGGCGAGATCGAAGGGAACGGAGTCTCGATCGGTCACGCCGTCATCCTCCCCCATGACCGCCCGCCTCCGGGGGCACGGTGTCCTTCATCACGCCATGGCACTCAGTGCCGCGAACCCTCCCCAAAGATGGCACCCGGGGATATCGTGCAGGCACTGATCCGGTTGGGTGACCGCCAGCCGGGCACTACAGGGATGACGTCCCGGACCGCGAGTCCACACAGCGTGACCGCGGAACCACCGGACGCACCCGATCGCACCGGCTTGATCCGACACATGGTCGTCCCATCCCACAACACCATCTGTCACCCACCTCACGAGGAGCCGCCAGATGTCCGACTTCGTACCCGGGCTCGAAGGAGTCGTCGCGTTCGAGACGGAGATCGCCGAACCGGACAAGGAGGGCGGCGCCCTCCGCTACCGCGGCGTCGACATCGAGGATCTCGTCGGGCACGTCTCCTTCGGCAACGTCTGGGGCCTGCTCGTCGACGGAGCGTTCAACCCCGGCCTGCCGCCCGCCGAACCCTTCCCCATCCCCGTGCACTCCGGCGACATCCGCGTCGACGTCCAGTCCGCCCTCGCCATGCTCGCCCCCGTCTGGGGTCTCAAACCACTCCTCGACATCGATGCCGAGCAGGCCCGCGACGACCTCGCCCGCGCCGCCGTCATGGCCCTCTCCTACGTCGCCCAGTCGGCGCGCGGCCAGGGCCTGCCCATGGTCCCCCAGCGCGAGATAGACAAGGCCGAGTCCATCGTCGAACGCTTCATGATCCGCTGGCGCGGCGAACCCGACCCCCGGCACGTCGCCGCCGTCGACGCCTACTGGACCTCCGCCGCCGAACACGGCATGAACGCCTCCACCTTCACCGCCCGCGTCATCGCCTCCACCGGCGCGGACGTCGCCGCCGCCCTCTCCGGAGCCGTGGGCGCCATGTCCGGCCCCCTGCACGGCGGCGCCCCCTCCCGCGTCCTGCACATGATCGAGGAGATCGAACGCACCGGGGACGCCGAGTCCTACGTCAAACAGGCCCTCGACAAGGGCGAACGCCTCATGGGCTTCGGTCACCGCGTCTACCGCGCGGAGGACCCCCGCGCCCGCGTCCTGCGCCGCACCGCCCGCGAACTGGGCGCCCCGCGCTTCGAGGTCGCCGAGGCCCTGGAGAAGGCTGCCCTGGCCGAACTCCACGCCCGCCGCCCCGACCGCGTCCTGGCCACCAACGTCGAGTTCTGGGCCGCGATCGTGCTGGACTTCGCCGAGGTCCCGGCGCACATGTTCACCTCGATGTTCACCTGCGCCCGCACCGCCGGCTGGTCGGCCCACATCCTCGAACAGAAGCGCACCGGCCGCCTGGTCCGCCCCTCCGCCCGCTACGTCGGCCCGGCCGCCCGCGACCCCCGCGACATCGACGGGTACACCGACCTGGCCCGCTGACCCCTTCGGAAAACGCAGACGACCCGCGAGCCTGGTTCCCCCTCGGGGGAGCCGGCCGGACGTTACCGGCGACTCGCGGGTCGGGTGACTGCGTTGGATTAGGCCGGCTGCACGCGTAGCTCGCGCGCTGGCTCGGCACCGCACCGGGTGTGGTGACGGGCCACTAGCCCGCAGCCACCTCTTCCGTCCGGTTTCCATACATCTGCCGAACCACCTCCCTTCCGAAGTACCGCCACCCTAAGAACCGATCGCCGCCGGATCAACCACTTTTTTCGTTGCCTTTTCGCCGGAGGGATCAAGGCTGGTTGAGGGAGGTCAGGAAGGGGTCGATGGCGGTGAGCCAGGCTTCTGGCTGGTCGTAGTGGATGAGGTGGCCGGCGTCGGCGACCTCGGCGTACTGGCCGTGGGGGAGGACGCGGACCATTTCCTGGGCCTCGGCGCGGCCCAGTTCGCCGTCGAGGCCGCGGACGACGAGGGCGGGGCAGCGGACCTGGGCCAGTTCCTCCCAGTGGGCGTCGTAGACCCAGGTCTCGCGGGTGCGGAGCATCTGGTCGGGGTCGAAGACGGGGCGCCAGCCGTCGGGGGACTCGGCCATCACCTCGGCGTAGAACTCGCCGCGGGCGGGGTTGGGGCGCTCCACCCAGGGGTCGTCCTCGCCGAACCATTTGCGGACGTCGGCGAGGGTGGCGAAGGGGACGGGCCAGGCCTTGAACCACTCGGCCCACTCGCGCTGGGAGGCGGCGCCGAGGGCGGAGGCCCGCATGTCGCAGATGATCAGTCCGCGGACGAGGTCGGGGCGTTTGGCGGCCAGCTGCCACGCGGTCAGTGCGCCCATGGCGTGGCCGATGAGGACGGTGGGGCCGAGGCCGAGCTGTTCGAGGGCGGCCTCGGCGTCGTCGACGTAGGCGTCGCGGGTGAAGGAGGCGTCCGAGGGTTTGTCGCTGCGGCCGTGGCCGCGCTGGTCGAGGGCGACCGCGCGGTAGCGCGCGGAGAGCCGGCGGGCGGTGGACGCCCAGTGCGAGGCGCGGCCCATCAGGCCGTGGAGTAACAGCACGCCGGGGGTGTTCTGCGCGGCCGCCGGTTCGGCGCCGGGCTTGGGCGGGTCGCCGAACTCCCAGGCGGCGAGTCGCACGCCGTCCGCTCCGGTCACGTCGATGCGTCGTGCCATGGTCCCGGCACCCCCCAAGCTCGCTGACTGCCCACTGCTGGTGTCCTGCGCCCTGCCCGTGCTGCCACTGCCCGCAGATTATCGAATGCGCATTCGAGGAAGCCTTCCTGTCCGGCAACACCCCTCGATCGAGTGACCTCCGTCGGGGATTGATCGCCGCGGCCCAGGGGAGATCTTCAGCGGGAGGCGGACCGCTCGGGGAAACCGGTCCGAGGGGAATGACCCTGAGAGCTCGGGGCTCCGGGTCAGCACAGGGGAGGACAGGCCCCGGCGCCACGCGGCGCCGGGGCTCCTCACGTGGTCACGGCACATCCTCCCGCCCCTCCCCGGCCGGGGCGACATCGCTGTCGGACCGGCCAAGAATCCCTCAGGTCATATGCCTCACGCGACAGCCTTGCACGCGTTTCCGGCGTGCGCTGCCATTCGGCGTACTGGATCTTCGATTCGGCGCGTTCACCACCGGCAGGCGTGAACCGTTCGCCCGGCGGTGGACGGGGGCCGCCGGTGCGGGGCCTCCCCCCGCGTCCGGCCGCTGCGCTCCGCCGTCAGGGCTTGGCCACGAACACGTGCGAGGCCACGTCCGCCTTCAGCTCGGCCGCCTCGCCGCTGCTGCCCACCAGCACCCCGCCCGCCGACTCCGTCACGCTCACCACCGAGCCGGGCTGCACGCCCGCCCGGCGCAGCGTGTACATCAGCTGCGCGTCGGTCTGGATCGGCTCGCCGATCCGGCGCACGACGACCGTCTTGCCCCCGGTGCCCGGGTCGAGGTCGGCCAGGGACACCATGCCCTCGTCGAGGAACGGGTCGGCGCCGTCCTTCTCGCCGAGCTCCTCGAGGCCCGGGATCGGGTTGCCGTAGGGCGACTCGGTCGGGTGCCGCAGCAGCTCCAGCACGCGACGCTCGAC
>KL568528.1:193483-194838 GCA_000715605.1 Streptomyces speibonae
CTCCAGGCCGATCACGTCGACCAGGAGGCACTCCGCGAGGCGGTGCTTGCGCATCACGCGTGTGGCCAGCCGGCGGCCCTCCTCGGTGAGGTCGAGGTGGCGGTCGGGGGCGACGGACACCAGTCCGTCGCGCTCCATGCGCGCCACCGTCTGGCTGACCGTCGGCCCGCTCTGGTCGAGCCGCTCGGCGATCCGGGCGCGCATGGGGACCACACCTTCCTCCTCCAGCTCGAGGATGGTGCGGAGATACATCTCCGTGGTGTCGATCAGTCCGGACATACATGCCCCTTGATGAGATGTGCGTATTGGCTCTGCCGGAGGCTGGACTGCTCACCGGCCCGTGCGCTGGCCCAGAACTCAATTCTTACCCATCCGGCTGACAACCGGGCCGTGCTGTGGAAAGGAGCGGTGCCGGAGCCGGAAATACGGGTGGCCGGGCGCCGTATTGACACGGCGATGGTCCAGACCGCACGGTGATCCGCGACACTCCAGCGAAGGGATGCCGCATGAGCGACCGCACTCCGGCCGGTCAGTTCCTCGACGCCGCGATCGACCTGCTCCAGCGGATCCGCGACGAGGAGGGCGACGCCGTCGCGGCCGCGGGCACCATGCTCGCCGACACGGTCGCGGAGGGCGGCCGTCTCTTCGCCTACGGCGCCGGGCACTCCTCGCTGGCCGCGCAGGACCTCGTGTACCGTGCGGGCGGCCTCGCCCTGATGAATCTGCTCGCCGTGCCGGGTGCGGTGGGTGTCGACGTGCGGCCGGCCACGCTGGGGTCCGCGCTGGAGCGGGTCGACGGGCTCGCGAGCGTGGTGCTCGAGTCGTCGCCGCTGCGCGCGGGCGACGCGCTGCTGATCATCTCCCTGTCGGGGCGCAACGCGCTGCCCGTGGAGATGGCCGTGAAGGCCCGTGAGATGGGCGTGCGGGTGATCGGCGTGACGTCGGTGGCGTACGCGGCGCAGACGTCGTCCCGGCACGCGTCGGGGACGTTCCTGAAGGACCACTGCGATCTGGTGCTGGACTCCGGGATCGCGGTCGGGGACGCGGAGCTCACGCACGACAAGGTGCCGGCGCCGTTCGCTCCCGCGTCGACGGTGGTGACGGCGGCGGTGGTGCAGTCGGTGGTGGCGACGGCGGCGGTGGTGCTGGCGGAGCGGGGGATCGAGCCGCCGTTGCTGCGGTCGGGGAATGTGGACGGGGGGCACGCGTGGAACGCGCGGGTGTTCGAGGAGTACGCGGACCGGATCTTCTACGGTCACTGAGTTCTGGGGCCGCCGAGTTGTACGGCGGTTGAGTTCGCCCCCGCCGCCCCTTCCCGTCCCGTCCCCGGGGGCAAGCCCCCGGACCCCCTTTTT
>KL568528.1:195071-195809 GCA_000715605.1 Streptomyces speibonae
CCCGGGGGCAAGCCCCCGGACCCCCTTTTCGGCCCTGAACGGGCCTCGTCCTCGAACTCCCCCGGAGGGGGTACCCCCGGACGGGCTGCGATCGTCCCGACGTCACCGATCCGGGCGCGTCAAGGACGCCAGGTCCAGGGATGTGGCGATGTGGGCCGCCACGTCCTCCGCGTACGTCGCGTCGGAGCGTTCGAACGCGTGGCGGCCCGCGCCCCGGAGAAACGTCACGGCACCGAGCGTCCGCCCCCGGCTCCGCAGCACCGTGCACAGCGCGTGCACCGCGTCCGGCGGCCACTGGCGGGCCTGAGCCCACGCGCGGGCGTCCTCGGGGGACAGGGAACCCGCCCCGGCCCGCACCGACCCCGCCCGCTCCACGCACTGCACCGCGGGATGGCCCTCGCCGTAGCGCACCGGCAGTCCCGCCCGGCCCTCGATCCGGGTGGGGCCCGGCGCTCCGGACGGCGTCGCGGCGACCCGTACGAGGCGCACCGGGCCGGAGTCCTCCGTACCGTCGGCCACGCGGTCGATCAGCGCGTGGTCGGCGAACCCGGCGAGGGCGAAGTCGAGGTGGACCGTCGCCGCCTCCGCCGGATCCTCGCACTCCGCCGCCGCACGCGCCGCGCGGTGCAGCTGCTGCGCGCGGAACCGCAGCAGCGAGGCCTCGTGCTCGCCCTGCCGCGACTCGGTCACGTCCTGGAACAGCCACCCCACCCCGAGCGGCACCGGCTCCTCGGCGAG
>KL568528.1:196013-199067 GCA_000715605.1 Streptomyces speibonae
GCACGAACCCGCTGCGCCAGCACCGGCGCTGTTCGCCCTCGGGCGTGCGCACGGTCACCCACAGCTCGGCCGGTGCCGGCGGGGCGCCCTCGGCGAGCACATGGGCCAGCGCGCTCTCCAGCTCCTCCACGCCCTGCGCCAGCAGCTCGCCCAGCGGCCGCCCGAGGACGGAGGTCCGCCCCGCGCCCAGCGCCCGCGCGGCGTGCGCGTTGACCACCGCGGGCCGCAGGTCGACGTCGACCAGGACGACGCCCCAGCTCGCGTCCTCCAGCAGGGCCTCGCTCAGCGCGATGGACCGCTCCAGATCGATCTGCGTGTGCACCTCGCTGAACGCGCAGTACACCCCCGCGGGCTTGCCGTCGGGCCCGCGCACGGCCGCGGACTGCGTCCGTACCAGCACCCGGCCGCCGTCCTTCGTCAGCAGCGCGAACTCGTGCACTTGCCGGCCGGGGGCGTCCATGGCGGACATCAGCCGCGCCTCGACCTCCTCGGCGTCCGCGTGGCGCACGGCCCACCCGGCGAACCCGGGGCGGCCCACCGCCTCGGCCGCGGTCCAGCCGAGGATCCGCTCGGCCTCACGGTTCCAGTGCGTCACCACGCCGTCCGCGTCGAAGGCGCACAGCGCGGCGTCCATGCCGTCGAGGAGCGCGGCGAGGAGGTCGGAGCCGTCCGATCCCTCCCGCCCGGGCTCGGGCTCGTCCGGCCCCAGCTCGTCGGTGGTCCCACTACGCCGGGAAGCACTCACCTGGACCCCCTGCAGGCTGCGTCCGCACGTACGGCACGACGGGTTGTCTCACTTGCAATCATTCAACTTGAACGTGACTCAGCGCACATCGGCTTCTCTACAAGATTGAGAGAATTGTTGTACGAACGAGCCGTGCCACCCCGTTCACGAGGGAAAAGGCCCCCGTGGCCGCCCCGGCCGGGGGCGCCGCTCCGGGCAGAACATACCGCGCGACCTTGTCGGCGGAGGCGGTGCGCCCAGGGCGGTGCTCACAGGGCGGCGCGCTCAGCCCTTGCTGACCGCCGTGAGGATCTCCGGCAGCCGGCGGGCCGTCCGCGGTGCGGCCAGGCGCAGTCCCAGCAGGGTCAGGGCGGCTCCGTAGACCGTGCCGACCGGCAGCAGCAGCCAGCGCAGCTCCCGCCCGTCCGCGTCGATGTTCAGCCAGATGGTCAGGGCGATGACCGGGACGCACAGCACCGCCGCCGCGACCATGCCCCCGAAGATCGAGATCCAGGCGAGCCCGACCTGGCCGGGGGCGACGTTCTTGTAGCCCTCCTGCGGGATGGAGTACGGGAAGCGGGCCGAGGTCCACGCGCCCGTGGCGAGCATCGCGCCGAGCAGCGCGAAGGACAGGCCGAGCGCCTCCGGCAGCCGGCCCCAGTCGCCGAGGATCGCCGCCGTCACCACGGTGACGAGGGCGGAGTACGGCAGCGTGATCAGCAGCAGGGTCAGCGCGCGGGCGCGCAGTTCGAGGTAGGCGTCGCGGGCCGAGGAGATGGTCATGGCGACCATCCAGAACGCGGAGGTGTCCTGCCCGAACTGGTTGTACATCATGATGCCGAGCATCCCGGCGGCGAAGCAGGCGAAGTACACCGAGCCGGTGCCCTGCCAGGCGTTGAACACCGGCACGATCAGCCCGATCGCCAGCGAGGTGACCCAGGCGGTCTTGGTCTTGGGGTCGCGCCAGATGTAGAGCAGGCTGCGCTGCACGGCCGTACCGGTGCGGCCCGCAGGGAGCAGCCGGGCGAGCCCGGTCGACGCCCTCTCGCGCACGGCCGCGTCGCCCGACTGGAGCGTGGAGCCGTCCGGGGAGGTCATCAGCCGCGTCAACGCGCGTGACCACAGCGCCAGCAGCGCCACCAGGGCCGCCGCGCTCACCGCCAGCTGCGCGGCCGCGATCCCGTACGACCCCTCGCCCACCGCGTGCACCGCGCCGAGCGCCGACGCCGGCGGGAACCAGCGCAGCACGTCGGCCGCCGGGGCGAGTTGCTCCAGGCCGGACGAACCCAGCCGCTGCGCGCCGAAGTTGACCACCTGCGCCCCGACGGCGATCACCAGTCCGCTGAGGACGGCGAGGTCGCGGCCCTTGCGGCTGGTCAGCAGCCGTACGTTCGCGGCGGCGACCGCCCGCGCGAGGGCCACGCACACCAGCAGCGCCAGCGGCGCGGCGAGCACGCCCACGGCGATCGCCGCCCCGCCGTGCGCGACGGCGGCCACCGAACCGGCGAGCAGGCACAGCGTGAACAGCGGTCCGATGCCGACGAGTGAGGAGGCGAGCAGGGCCCGCACCAGGGGCCGGGGCCGCAGCGGCAGCATCACCAGCCGGGTCGGATCGAGGGTCTCGTCGCCGCCGGGGAAGAACAGCGGCATCACCGCCCAGCCCAGCGCCAGCACGGCCACGAGGAGCACCACCAGGGACTCGACGTGGTCGAAGCCGCGCAGCGCGATCAGCCCGATCAGCTGGAGCGCGGCGAACAGCAGGGCGGCGACGGCGGAGGCGATGTACGCCGCCTTGCGGCCGCCGGACTGGCGCAGGGCGTTGCGCAGCAGGGACAGCTTCAGCCGTACGAGGACGGCGGTGACCGCGGCCCCGCTCATCGGGCGCCGCCGCCCAGCCAGTCGAGGTCGGAGCCGGCGTCGCGGCTGTCGGCGCCGACGAGTTCGAGGAACGCCCGCTGGAGCGAGGGGGCGTCGCCGCGCACCTCGGCGAGGGGGCCGTGGGCGCGGATGCGGCCGGCGGCCATCACGGCCACCCAGTCGCACAGCGACTCGACGAGCTCCATGACGTGGGAGGAGAACACGACCGTGGCGCCGGAGGCGGTGTACCGCTCCAGCACGCCCCGGATGGTCTGCGCGGAGACCGGGTCGACGCCCTCGAACGGCTCGTCCAGGAAGAGGACTTCGGGGTTGTGCAGCAGCGCGGCGGCCAGACCGATCTTCTTGCGCATGCCGGTGGAGTAGTCGACGACGAGTTTGTGCTGGGCGCCGGCCAGGTCGAGGACGTCCAGCAGCTGGGTGGCCCGCCGGTCGACCTCGTCACCGGGCAGCCC
>KL568528.1:199293-199652 GCA_000715605.1 Streptomyces speibonae
CAGCCCCCGCAGCCGCCCGGTGTAGGCGAGCAGTTCGCGCCCCGACAGCCGCTCGAAGAGCCGCAGCCCTTCCGGCAGCACCCCGATCCGGGACTTGACCTCCACCGGGTCGCGCCACACGTCGTGTCCGGCGACCTCGACGGTGCCCTGATCCGGCCGCAGCAGCCCGGTCACCATGGACAGTGTGGTGGTCTTCCCCGCGCCGTTGGGCCCGACCAGCCCGATGAACCGCCCGGCGGGCAGTTCCAGGTCGATCCCGCCCACGGCGACCTGCTGCCCGAAGCGCTTCCAGAGCCCTCGTACCTGTACGGCCACGGTTCCCACCACGTCTCCCTCCACCGGCTGGAAGCCTAGGCCAC
>KL568528.1:199897-200293 GCA_000715605.1 Streptomyces speibonae
TGTGTATAAGAGACAGGGCGTAGGCCAGCGGCGAGACCAGCTCCTCGGCGTCGGGCAGCCACCGGTTCACCGGGGTGGGCCGGCAGGCCCACTGCACGGCCCCGCGGCACCCGAACCGCGTGGGCGGGGCGGCCACGTAGCAGCCCTCCCCGAGGACCGCCAGGTCCAGCGACGCCACCGTCCACCCCAGCTTGCGCACCAGGTCCGGGACCTTCGCCGCCGCACCCGGCAGGACGAAGAACTCCATCCGCCGGTCCGGCGTGAGCGTCACCGGGCCCAGCGTCAGTTCCATCCGCTCCATCCGCGCGAGCGCCAGGAAGCCGGCCGTCTCCGGTACCGAGATCGCGTCGAAGGTCCTGTCTCTTATACACATCTCTGATGGCGCGAGGGAGGCGT
>KL568528.1:200483-201806 GCA_000715605.1 Streptomyces speibonae
CCGGCTGCTTCTGCCACATCCGCCGGGCGACGGTGGCGCTGCCGGTCGCCTGGGTCGCCCAGTCCGGACGCGCCGGGTGCGCGCCGGGGGCGGGACACGCCGTGTCACCGCACGAGCAGCCGTGCACCCCGTCCACGACCTCCAGCCAGGTGCCCGGGAACACGTCCCAGTGCCGTTCCTCCGCGTAGCGAACGGCGGTGTCCAGCAGCGATTCCCCGCGCTGCTTCGGGATCTGTACGGCGTCGGCGCCCGCGATCGTCTCTTCCACGATGAACACAACTACGGCCGTCACCAGGGGTTACGCCCGCCCGCATGCGCGGGGGAGGAGCACCTCTTCCGTGCTCGGGGCGCATGGGTGCATCCATGGGGGCGCGCGGGAGGATCCGCGTCCGCGCGTGGGTAGCCACGAAAGGGGTCGGCACCAGCCGTTACCCCGGCAATCCTCACATGCTTCGCATTGTCGGCACATCGGCGGGGCATTGATCTTCACGGCCGGTTTTCTCGCCGGGACGTGAGAAGTACGGCCGCGGAAGAACGTCAACCGGTGCGTGGGCAGGCACCGCAGCCTCAGGGGGTACGCCATGGCCGCAAGGCCTCTCGTCGCGCGGCAGCCGAACGAACGGCTGCAGGCGCTCATCCAGGAAGCCGGATGCTCCAACGCCGGTCTGGCCCGCAGGGTCAACATGTGCGGCGCCGAGCACGGCCTCGATCTGCGCTACGACAAGACGTCGGTGGCGCGCTGGCTGCGCGGACAGCAGCCGCGGGGGCGGGCACCGGCGATCATCGCGGAGGCCCTGGGCCGCAAGCTGGGCCGGACGGTCACGATCGACGAGATCGGTATGGCCAACGGCAAGAACCTCGCCTCGGGGGTCGGTCTCCAGTTCTCGCCGACGGTACTGGGGGCCATTGAGCAGGTCTGCGAGCTGTGGCGCAGCGACGTGGGCCGGCGGGACTTCCTGTCCGGCTCCTCCGTGGCGGCGTCCGCGCTGGTGGAGCCGAACCGCGACTGGCTGATCTCCGGCCCGGACGGGCAGGTGGCGCGCTCCGCGGGGCCGCGCGTGGGCCAGTCCGACGTCGCGGCCGTACGGTCGATGACCCAGGCGCTGGTCGACCTGGACCACCAGTACGGCAGCGGGCATGTGCGCCCGGTCGTCGTGCACTACCTCAACAGCGTGGTCTCGGGGATGCTGGCGGGCTCGTACCGGGAGGCCGTGGGCCGGGATCTGTTCGCCGCGGTCGCGCGGCTGACCGAACTCGCCGGGTACATGGCCGTCGACACCGGGCAGCCGGGGCTCGCCCAGCGCTACTACATCCAGGCGCTGC
>KL568528.1:202050-203820 GCA_000715605.1 Streptomyces speibonae
GGCGCCCGCGGCTACGGCGGGTACGTGCTGGCGGCCTCCATGAGCCACCTGGCCGCGCAGCTCGGAAACCCGCGCGAGATCGCGCAGTTGGCGCGTGCGGCGCAGGAGGGCGCGCGGGGGCGGGTGACGCCCCGCGCGGAGGCGATGTTCCTCGCGGCGGAGGCGCGCGGGCACGCGCTGATGGGCGACGCGCACGCCGCGCAGGGCGCGGCGGGGCGGGCCGTGAGCGCCATGGAGGCCGCCGACGCGGACTCCGGCGACGACCCGGTGTGGATCGCGCACTTCGACGAGGCCTATCTGGCCGACGAGTTGGCGCACTGTCACCGGGACCTCGGGCAGGCCGAGGCCGCCGCGCGGTGCGCCCGCCAGTCCCTGGAGGGTCATCCCGAGACGCGGGCCCGGCGACGGGCGATCGGCTATGTGCTGTTGGCCACGGCCCAGGTGCAGCAGCGGGAGATCGAACAGGCCTGCAGTACGGGTCTGAAGGCGGCCGGGCTGCTCCACGGGCTGCGCTCCAATCGCGGCGCCGAGTACCTGGAGGACCTCCAGCAGCGCCTGGAGCCCTACCGGGAGGAGCCGGTGGTACGGGAGTTCGGGGCGCGCATGGAGCTCCAGGCGGCGGCCTGACGCCGGTGACCGCGCGGGGCGGCGTGCGGGAGGTGAACGTAATCAGCGTGCGGTGACCCGGTTTTGTTACCGCGCTCACAGGGCAGGAGGTCTTGTTCTGTGCTGCGTGGCACCGGGCTCCGGGGACCCGGTAGCGTGAACCGACGATTCACAAGGTCCCCCATTGGTAGGAGTCCCGGTGACGCAGAGTGGACAGGGCGAGGAGCCCTCGGCGCGCGAAGCGCGCGAAGGCATCGTGCTGCCCTCCGACGGTGGTGAGCCCCTGCTGCCGGGCATGACGGTCGGACCGGTCCCACGGGGCGGTGGCGCACAGGGCGGGCCCTCCGACGGCCACTTCCCGGCCTCGGCCCCGCCCGGCGGCCAGACCTGGGGCACGCCGTGGGGTCCCGACCAGGGGAACGCGGGGCCGCAGCAGGCCCAGGAGTGGCCGGCCGCGCCCGACGGCGGCCAGTGGGGCACGCCCGAAGGGTCCTCCTGGGGCGACGGCAACGCTCCCCGGAGCGGTGCCCAGGGCCCCGGCCCGCTGCCCCCCGAGAACGCCCCGTCCCGGCCCGACCCGGGCTACGGCACCCACCCGGGCACGAACCCCTCGCCGGCCGGGCACGGCGCGGGCGGTGCCTATGGCGCCGATGCCCCGTCGGCCGGGCACGGTCCCGGCGGCCCGTACGGCGCCGATCCCGCGTCCGCCGGGCACGGTGCGTACGGCGCGGACGCGTCGGCCGGGCACGGCGGGCACCCCCCATACGGTTCCGGCGCCGGTTACGGCGACCGGACCGGAGGGCACGGCGCGTCCGCCCCCCTGCCGCCGGCCGGCGCCGGATACGACGCTCCCGCCCCGCAGGCGTACGGCTCCCCGGCCGGAGTCGCGCCCGACGGGTCGGAAGGGGCCACCCAGTTCCTGCCGCCGGTGCCCGCGGGCGGCGCGGACGAGGCGGCGACGCAGTACATACCCCCGGTGGGCCCGGGCGCGCTGCCGCCCGAGATGCCCGCCGCACACGACTCCGAGACCACCCGGTACCTGGGCGCGCAGCCGCAGGGCACCCCCGCCGCCGGCAACCCGGACGCCGAGGCCACCCAGTACATCGCCCCCGTCACCGACCAGCCGCCCGGGCAGCCCTACGGCTGTCTCTTATACACATCTCT
>KL568528.1:204100-205389 GCA_000715605.1 Streptomyces speibonae
ACCGCGTACCGGCCATCGCGGCGGTCGGCATCGGCATCGCCGTCCTCGGCGTCGGCGCGGGCGCCTGGCTGGGCAGCGGGGACGGCGGTGGCGACGACGACAGCGGCAAGCGCACCGTGTCGGCCACCGCGCCCGCGAGCGAGGAGGCGTCCCCGTCGCCGTCCGTGGACCCCGCCCGTGAGCAGGCCGTGGAGCTGGACAAGCTGCTGGCCGACAGCGGCAACAGCCGCACCTCCGTGATCAACGCGGTGGCCGATGTGAAGGCCTGCCGCGACCTCGGCACCGCCGCCAAGGACCTGCGGGCCGCGGCCGGGCAGCGCAGCCGGCTGGTGACCGACCTCTCCGCCCTGTCCGTGGACAAGCTGCCGGACCACCAGGCCCTGACCGCAGCGCTCACCAAGGCGTGGCAGGCGTCCGCCTCGGCCGACAACCACTACGCGGCCTGGGCGGACCAGGTGGCCGGTTCCAAGGGCAAGTTCTGCAAGAAGGGCCAGGCCCGCGCCACCAAGCAGACCCGGGCCGGCAACCGGGCCAGCGGCACCGCGACCGCGGAGAAGGGCAAGGCGGCCAAGCTGTGGAACACGATCGCCAAGCAGTACGGCCTGACCGAACGCCAGCCCACCCAGCTCTGACCCGCCGGCGCTCACCGGCGGCGGGTCACAGGTCCGCGTCGCGCAGGGTCGCCGTCACGTCGGTGGCGCCCTTGCGGGCCGCGACCAGCCGGCCCTTCTTCACCACCTGAAGGGTCACGTGCGCGTTGACCAGCCGGGGGAAGCCGACCGCGGCGAGCTCGTCCTGGAACTTCCACCGCAGGGTGGGCGTGAGCCCGCCCGTGTCGGCCTTCAGCCCGCCGTCCAGCGCCCCGCTCACCGTGTCGGCGGTCACCGCGCCGTCCCCGAGCGACTCGACGGCCTGCCGGAACACGGTGTAGGCGATCCACGTGGTCTGCACCCCGGCGTCCGCCGGGTCGATCCGGTTGTCGCCGAACGCCTCCTCCTTGATCACCTTCTTCATCCCGTCCCAGCGGGGGTCGCTCGCCGCCGGGTACCAGCCGGTGACGTACGACCCCTCGTACGGCCCCGACGCCCCGCCCGACGCGTCGATCACCGACTGGTCGACGCTGCCCAGCACGGTCGCCGTACGCACGTCGGGGTGGCCGGCGCGGACCCGCCGGAAGGAGTCCATGAAGGTGCCCGTGCGGTCGCCGAGCGCGGGCACCACACAGCCCCGCTCGCCGGGGACGGCGGTGGCCCGCCGCAGGGCCTGCTCCGCCTGACGCTGGTAGGAGG
>KL568528.1:205563-211715 GCA_000715605.1 Streptomyces speibonae
GACGGCGGTGGCCCGCCGCAGGGCCTGCTCCGCCTGACGCTGGTAGGAGGTGGCGGTCTCCGGGGCGCGCTGGTCGCCGGTGGGCCGGTGCCCGCCCGCCTTCAGGCCCGAGTCGAGCAGCGGGGGCAACTGGTCGCCCGCGATGCTGTCGGGCCGGATCAGGGTGACCGGACCGCACTGGTCGGCGAGGGTGCGGCCGAGGCCGGCCAGCAGCGCCGGCTGTCCGCCGTTGACCGGGTAGGACAGGGGGCTGGTGAACTCGTCGTTGGTGATGCCGTATCCGCCGAGGTACGGGATGCCGGCGCCCTCCAGGGCGGGCAGGAAGGCGTCGGTGTGCTGGCTGTAGGAGCCGACGACCGCGACGGCCCGCTCCTCGACCGCGCGCCGGGCGCACCGCGAGACGGCCGCGGTGTCGTTCTTCTCGTTGCAGGTCAGCACGTTCAGCCGGCGCCCGTTGATGCCGCCCCGGGCGTTGATCCAGCGGCCGTACGCCTCGGCGAAGGCGGGCATTCCGGCCTTGTTGGTGGCGTCGCTGCCCTCGGGCGCCCAGGTCATCACGGTGACGGTGTCGTCCCCGGAGCGCCCGTGACACCGGGGACGACACCGCACCCGGCGGTGAGCACCACGCACGCCGCCAGGGCGCCGGCCCGGACGGAACGGGGGAGGAGGCGGGAGAAACGGGTCCTTCGGGTCTGTCGCCTGCCGGTCATGAAACCGCACGATTCCCCCGTACGGCCAACCTTGGAGTGACTCGCGGTCAACGGATGGTGACGGAGGGGTGAATTGCGGGGGCCCCTGTGACCGGTGTGGCACCGAAACGTACGATCGACGACCGTGCAAGGTTCGGAGAACTCTTCCCGTCGCGGCCGTCGCTCCTTCACCATGGGCGGCATGCCACTCAACGACATGCCGTGGTGGCGCTGGCGCAGCAATGTGCGCTCCGCGCTGCACATGCTCTCCGATCCGGTCTTCCAGCGGGACGTCTGGCTGGCCGGTGTGCCCGGCTACGGGGACGTCACCGACGCCGTCTACCGGCTGGTCGAGGACACCTGGCTGGACAACTGGTCCGCCGAGAAGTACGTCGGCACGATCTTCCGCGACTCGCAGGAGGCGGCGCTCGTCGACACCGCGGTGCTGCGCGTGCTGCGGATCATGCACCAGGTCGGGCCGGACGCGCCGGTGACCGCCTACCTCGACAACGAGGGATGGCCGGAGGCGGTGCGGGCCGCGCGGGACGCCCATGTGCGGATGGCGGCCAGCGACGGGGAGGACCCCGACGCCCCGCCGAGCACCCTCGAGGTGCTGCAGATCCTGACACGGTCCGCGTAGCGGAACGACGGCGCCGGGCGCGAGGCGCGTGTGGGACCCTTTTGTGCATGAGCGAGCAGTCCACCCGAGCCGCGGCCCCCGCCGACCAGTACGTTCTCACCCTGTCCTGCCCCGACAAGCAGGGCATCGTGCACGCCGTGTCGAGCTATCTGTTCATGACCGGCTGCAACATCGAGGACAGCCAGCAGTTCGGTGACCACGACACGGGACTGTTCTTCATGCGCGTCCACTTCTCCGCGGACGCCCCGGTGACGGTGGAGAAGCTGCGGGCGAGCTTCGCGGCGATCGGTGACTCCTTCCAGATGGACTGGCAGATCAACCGGGCCGACGAGAGGATGCGCATCCTGCTCATGGTCAGCCGGTTCGGGCACTGTCTGAACGACCTGCTGTTCCGCGCGCGGACCGGGGCGCTGCCCGTGGAGATCGCCGGAGTGGTGTCCAATCACACGGATTTCGCCGAGCTGGTGGCTTCGTACAACATTCCTTTCCACCACATCCCGGTGACGAAGGACACCAAGTCGGAGGCGGAGGCGCGGCTGCTGGAGATCGTGCGCGAGGAGGACGTCGAACTCGTCGTCCTCGCCCGCTACATGCAGGTCCTCTCCGACGACCTGTGCAAGCAGCTCTCCGGGCGGATCATCAACATCCACCACTCCTTCCTGCCGAGCTTCAAGGGCGCGAAGCCGTACCACCAGGCGCACATGCGGGGCGTGAAGCTCATCGGCGCGACCGCGCACTATGTCACCGCCGACCTCGACGAGGGCCCGATCATCGAGCAGGAGGTCGAGCGGGTGAGCCACGACGTGACGCCCGAGGGGCTGGTGGGCATCGGACGGGACGTGGAGTGCCAGGCGCTGGCGCGGGCGGTGAAGTGGCACGCGGAGCGGAGGATCCTGCTCAACGGCCGCCGGACGGTGGTTTTCGCCTGAGAGCCCGGGGGCTGTATCGATGTGGGGCTCCGCCGCGTGGGCGCGAACGGCTCCCGCCGGCCCGCAGTCGCCGACGAGTCCGCGACCAGCCCCTACATCCGGCTCATGCTCGCCGCCGCAAGCAGCACGTCCCTGATCGCGGCGCGGTCACCGACCTGCCCCGCCGCCGCCTCGCGCGGAGCGACGTGTCCGGCCGCCAGCCTGCAGAACTCCGCCCCGTCCAGCGCGACATGCGCCACCTCGTGCTCGGCGGAGCCCTTCGCCGCGGGGGAGTCCAGCGGGATCAGCCACTCCCCGCCCCCTGATCCCTCGATCTCCAGCCGCAGGCTGCGCCCGGGCTCCCCGGCGGCGACCAGACGGCGCTCCACGGGGGAGGCCAGCCCGTGCAGCCGGCGGTGTTCCAGGACCCGGGGGAGCATCCGTGCGGCCAGGTCGACCATGCGGTGCAGATTGCGCCCGGAGGGCGGGTCGTAGGGGTAGTCCACGGCCTCGGCGATGTCCTCCGCGTGCACCCAGCACTCGAAGGCACGGTCCAGCATCGCGTCGTGCAGCGGCAGTTCGAAGTCGCCGTACGGCACGGTCATCCGCCCGGTGCCGCTGCCCGTGAACGACACCGTCCGTACCAGGGCGTGGCTCTGCTCGCGCCAGGGCGCGCGGACGGAGCGGGTGGGCGGGAAGTGGGCGGCCCGCCAGTAGGCCTCGGTCCGCTCCGACGGGGTGGGCCCGGCGGGTGCGACGTCGCCGAGCGGGTCGTCGAGGCCGAGGGCGACGGCGACCAGCCCGTCGACGGACAGCAGGTGTGCGATCACCCCGGCGACGGTGGTGCGGCGGCTGCTCGCCTCGTCGCCCTCGTACCAGCGCAGCCGCACCGGCGCGTGCCACTCGGAGTCGCCGAAGTCCTGGAGCAGCGCGTCCAGGCGCGCGGTCTCGGTGTCGTAGGCGGTGGCCCACTCCGGTACGGGGATGCGCGGCGGGCGGCGTTCCAGACAGGAGTCGAGGACGCGGGTGCGCAGGCCGGGGTCCAGGTCGAGGCTCTCGGGCCGGTGCAGCAGGCCGACGGCCTCGCGCAGCCGCAGCGCCTCGTCCGCGCAGGGTCCGCAGTCGCCCAGGTGCTCCTCGACGGCCTCGGCCTCCGCGGGTGCGCACGCGGCCAGCGCCCAGGCGCCCAGCAGTGACTTCAGGACGTGGTGCTCCAGCACGAGGGGCGTACCGTCCGGCCCGTTTGCCGGGCGCGTGCCGACGGCGGTCGGCGCCTGCCGCCGGCCGTCCTGTGCGTCGTACGGCGCGGGGCGGTGCTCGTCGGTCACGCGGCACCCCCGATTCCGGGCGGGGCGCCCGGGGCCTCGGTGTCGTGGGCGGTGGCGAGCAGTTGCAGGCCGAGGCGGAGCCGGCGGCGGGCCTCGTCGTCGGTGACGCCGAGGTCGACGGCGGTCTGGCGGTAGTCCCGGCGCTGGAAGTAGGCCAGCTCCAGGGCGGCCCGCAGGGGCGCCGGCATGGACTGGACGATGTAGTCGGCGCGGGCGGCCACCGAGGCGTGCCGCACCTTGCGCTCCAGGTCCTCCGGGGTGCCGGGGCCGCCCCGGGCGAGCGCGGCGGTCTCGGTGGTGCGCAGCCGCTGCACGGCCATCCGGTTGGTCAGCGCGGCGAGCCAGCTGCGCAGCGGCCCCTGCTTGGGGTCGTAGGAGTCCGGGTGCTCCCAGACGTGGGCGAAGACGTCGCGGGTGAGGGTGTCGGCCGCGTGTTCGTCGCCGACGACGCGGTGGGCGAGGCCGTGGACGAGGGAGGCGAACCGGTCGTAGAGCTCGCCGAGCGCCGCCGCCTCCCCGCGCGCCAGCCGTTGCTGCATCTTGCGGTCCCAGCGGGGCGGTAGCTCCCTGTGCGGCATGCGGCCCCTCACCCCCTGTTCTCCCCCGGAACCCCGGGCCGGTCGGTGCGCGGGGTCGGTGTGTGGCCGGTGACCCCATGAATGTAATCGGCATGAACGAGGGTGCACGCCCCTTTATGGCAATGTGCGCCCCCGACGGAGCCGCAGGTGGTAAGGGGACGCACCGGCACGTCGGACGCTGTTCGAGCCACGCCTACCCCTCCCCACACTGATCGGAACCGATCGAATCGGATCGAAGACGACTGAAACAAGCCCTTTCCGTTCGGAAATCGTTTCCCGGGATGTGTTTCGGGGAACGGGCGGTGGGCAGCCGCGCTGCAAGGAAGCGTAGGTACTGCTTCCGTTTCGGCGAGCGAGGGGCGTGGTGGTGAGTTTCAAAGTGACCGATCGAGAGCACGGCGAATGGGCCGTGCTCCGGGTGTCGGGCGAGCTGGACCTGGTGACGTCCCCGGTGCTGCGCCAGCGGGTGCACGACGTGGTGGCCGAGGGCCGGCACAGCCTCGTCCTCGATCTCTCCGAGGTGTGGTTCTGCGACTCCAGCGGGGTGGGCGTGCTCATAGCCTCCCGCCGGCTGCTGCGCTCCTGCCAGGGCAGCCTGCGCCTGATCCTCCCCGCGCGGGGGGCCGCCGACGGCAGCCACGTCAACAAGGTGCTCGGCGCCCTCGGTGTGCGCCGCCTCTTCGAGATCCACCCGGACGTCGCCTCCGCGGTCGACGAGGACTCCCGTCCGCTGTCTGCCTGATCCCCGCGGCCGGCCCGCGCGCCCGGGGACCGCTCACACGTGTCACACGGTTGTCCCGTTATTCCCCCGATCCTGGTCCAGGCGCCGATTTCCCGCTCCCCGGCGGGCCTTCACCACGTACGCTCCCTGCGAGACGACCCCACCGACCTAAGGCGGCCGGAAAGAGACATGGTCACCAGCGAGTACGAGCGCAGGATCGCGGCGCGGTTCGCCGTCTTCGACCAGGACGGCAACGGCTACATCGACCGCGAGGACTTCAGTCAGGCGGCCAAGGCGCTGCTGGCCGAGTTCGGCACCGCCGCCCGCTCCGACCGGGGCCAGGCCCTGTATATCGGTGCCGAGGCGTTCTGGCAGGGCATGGCGGGCATCGCGGACCGGGACGGCGACCAGCGCATCACACGCGAGGAGTTCGTGGGCGGCGCGGTCAAGCGGCTGCGGGACAACCCGGACCGGTTCGCCGAGATCGCCCGTCCCTTCCTGCAGGCGGCGCTCGCCGTCGCCGACACCACCGGTGACGGCGCGGTCGGCGTGGAGAACACCGCGCGCGTGCTCAAGGTGCTCGGCGTCGCCGACGACCTCGCCGCGACGGCCGCCGCCTCACTGGGCGCCGACGGTGACGGAAGGATCGGCGAGGAGGAGGTCGTCCGCGCCTTCGCCCGCTACTTCACCGTCCCCGAGTGACGCGCCCCGCGCGGATGTCGCGGATTGTGGCATTCCCGTGATCACGCAGCGTTGAGACCGACTTTGTGTCCTTCGCGTGACTCGTCACGGCCCGGAGTCGGACGTCCGCTCCGGTACTTTGTGGGGGATGCGAGTCGCGGTGAGCACGCAACGCGCCGGAGCCGCCCCCGAGGCGGCTCCGTTCCCGCTGGTGCCCGCGGTCGCCCGCAGGTCACCCGGGCCGTTCGCCGGCGTCCGTCCGGCCCCCCGCCGCGAGCGTCGCACAGTATGCCGCACGGGTACTCCTTCGCGCTGGAATATGCCTGAAGCGCTTGTTGACGTGACGGAACGTCAACCATGCTGTCCCACAAGGGAATCACGTTCCGTGACTCCTGTCCGGCCATTGTTCTGGCCATGCAGAAAATGGCTACGATCGTGGCTCTCGTGAGGCGCGAGACCAAGTGTCCGCCGGTTCGGATGGTGTGAGCGGTGCAGGTGCTTCAAGTGCAGTTGGAGATCCGGCCCGACCCCGCTGAGGTGGGACGGGCCCGGCGGTGGGCACGCTCACGGCTGGCCGGGTCCGGCATAGGGGCCGACGAGCCGCTGG
>KL568528.1:211915-213897 GCA_000715605.1 Streptomyces speibonae
GGCCGAGACGCTGATCCTGCTCGTCTCGGAGCTCGTCACCAACGCCGTGGTGCACACCGGCTGTCCCGCCGTGCTGCGCCTGTGCCTGCCGGACGTGGAGGCGGCCGAGGAGGCCGTCGTCCGCCTGGAGGTGGCCGACCGCAGCGGCCGGGCGCCGGTGCCGCGCTGTGTGGACGGCGAGGCGACCGGCGGGCGAGGGCTCGCCCTGGTGGACGGACTGGCCGACCGCTGGGGCTGGAGCCCGGAGGGCCCCGGCAAGCGCATCTGGTGCGAACTGGACCGCTGTGCGGGGGGATCCGAGGCCGCGCCGGCCCGCGGCGGGGGAGTCACGGCGTACGACGGGCTGGCCTACGAGGTGGTCTGAGTACGCGCGGTGTACGGGTGCACGGGGCACGGTACGGGTGCACGGGGCACCGGTCGCGCGGGGTGGCGGGTGAGCCGGTGCGCCGGGCGTGCTTCCGTGCGCGGTCCCCGCAAACGGGGCGTATGCCGCATCAGCCCCTTTCTCCCCCGTATCGGTGTTGACGCGCCGTGACCGGTTGATCACGCTGTTCGTCAGCGATTCGCCGCGAGGGGACGGCGAGGGTCCGACGACGGGGGCCCTCGGCGAGTGTGGGTCGTGATTCGGCGTCGGTTCCCCAGGGCCGAGGGGAACCCCAGCGGGAGCACCGGAGCCGAAGAGCGGTGCGGCGCTGCCGTGCTCGGGGCGGACAGCGCCGCATCGCCGTCGACGGCCGGGCCGCCGCGGTTGTCCACAGGGTGTGGACGGTTGTGCGCTCGGCCTCACGCGACGGACGCGGGCTCCGGTGCGTCCTGCCGCCCGCCGGCCGCCCGGAAGGTCCGCCGGTACGCCGTCGGGGTCACCCCCAGCGCCGCCTGGAGGTGCTGCCGCATCGACTGTGCCGTCCCGAACCCGGCGTCGCGCGCCACCTGGTCCATGGACAGACCGGTCGACTCCAGCAGATGCCGGGCCCGTTCCACCCGCTGCTGCGTCAGCCACTGGCCCGGACTCACCCCGCACTCCTCCCGGAAGCGGCGCGTGAAGGTGCGCACCGACATCGACTCCCGCGCGGCCATGTCCCGCAGCAGGATCGGCTCGTGCAGCCTGCCCAGCGACCACGCGCGGGCACCGCCCGTCGACGCCTGCCGCTCCTCGGGCACCGGCCGCGGGATGTACTGCGCCTGCCCGCCGTCCCGGTGCGGCGGTACGACCGTCCGCCGGGCCACGTCGTTGGCCACGGCGGCGCCGTGGTCGCGGCGCACCATGTGCAGGCACAGGTCGATGCCGGCCGCGACGCCCGCCGAGGTCAGGATGTCGCCGTCGTCGATGTACAGCACGTCCGGGTCGACCTCGACGCGCGGGAAGAGCCGCTGGAGGCGCTCGGCGTCCGCCCAGTGCGTGGTCGCGCGGCGCCCGTCGAGGCGCCCGGCGGCGGCCAGGACGTAGACGCCGGTGCAGATGGACGCCATCCGGGTGCCGGGCCGGACCAGTGCGAGGGCGGCGGCCAGGTCGCCGGTCAGCTCGCCGCGCTCGTAGACCGGGCCGAGTTCGTAGGAGGCCGGGACGATCACCGTGTCGGCGGTGGCGAGGGCCTCGGGGCCGTGGGGGACGTCGATCGTGAAGTCGGCGTCGGTCTCGACCGGG
The DNA here is from genome assembly GCA_000715605.1 of Streptomyces speibonae. GTDB lineage: Bacteria > Actinomycetota > Actinomycetes > Streptomycetales > Streptomycetaceae > Streptomyces > Streptomyces speibonae. The sequence goes on from KL568528.1 coordinate 213,561, forward strand.
CCGGGCGGCCGGACGGAGCAGGTGACGACCTCGTACAGCCGCCGTCCCCGGGCGTCGCGGGGGCGGCCGAAGATGCGGTGCGGAATGCCCGCCTCGAAGGGCAGCAGTCCGTCGAGGGCGAGGACGACGACCCGGTGGGGGCGGGCGGCGTCGGAGGAACGAGCGGGCTCGGCCGGATCCATGGCCCGATCCTAGCGAATGCTGTCCTTCGGGCCACTCGATGCCGCGGCCGGCCGTACCGGAAGCTCTATGGCGTGACCCAGACAAGCGAGACAGCCGCCGTCGTGGAGCCGCCCGCGGGCGGCCGCGAGCCCGCCCGCGTCCGTGTCCACCGCGC
>KL568528.1:214102-215905 GCA_000715605.1 Streptomyces speibonae
CGTCCGTGTCCACCGCGCGTGGTTCGTCGCCGCCGTCACCTTCGTGACCATCGTCGGCGCCGCCGCCTTCCGCTCCGTACCGGGCCTGTTCATCGACCCGCTGCACGAGGAGTTCGGCTGGTCGCGCGGGACCATCGGCGCGGCGGTCTCCGTGAACCTCGCGCTGTACGGGCTCACCGCGCCCTTCGCGGCGGCGCTGATGGACCGCTACGGCATCCGCCGGGTGGTCGCGGCCGCCCTCACCGTGATCGCGCTCGGCTCGGGGCTGACGGTGTGGATGACCGCGGCCTGGCAGCTGATGCTGTGCTGGGGACTGCTGGTCGGCCTCGGCTCCGGCTCGATGGCGCTGGCTTTCGCCGCGACCGTCACCAACCGCTGGTTCACCGAACGCCGGGGCCTGGTCACCGGCATCCTCACCGCCGCGTCCGCCTCCGGGCAGCTGATCTTCCTGCCCGTGCTGTCCTGGACCGTCGACCGGTACGCGTGGCGGCCCGCGGCCGTCACCGTGGCCCTCGCCACCCTCGCGGTGGTCCCCTTCGTCTGGCTGCTGCTGCACGACCACCCGGCCGACGTGGGCCAGAAGCCGTACGGGGCGAAGGAGTTCGTGCCCAAGCCCGCGCCCGTGCCGGGGGCCGCCCGGCGGGCGGTGACCGTGCTGTTCTCGGCGGTGCGGACCGGGCCCTTCTGGCTGCTCGCCGGCACCTTCGCGATCTGCGGGGCCTCGACGAACGGGCTGATCCAGACCCACTTCGTGCCGGCCTCCCACGACCACGGCATGCCGATCACCACCGCGGCGTCGCTGCTGGCCGTCATCGGGGTCTTCGACGTCGTCGGAACGGTGGCGTCGGGGTGGTTCACCGACCGGTTCGACTCACGGCGGCTGCTGGCCGTGTACTACGCGCTGCGCGGCGTCTCGCTGCTGTTCCTGCCGCTGCTGCTGGGGCCGGGCGTGCACCCGCCGATGCTCTTCTTCATCGTGTTCTACGGGCTGGACTGGGTCGCCACCGTGCCGCCGACGCTGGCGCTGTGCCGGGAGCACTACGGCGACGACAGCCCGATCGTCTTCGGCTGGGTGCTCGCCTCCCACCAGGTGGGGGCGGCCGTGGTCGCCTTCGCGGGCGGTGTCGCCCGGGACGTGTTCGGGTCGTACGACGTGGTCTGGTACGCGTCGGGCGCGCTGTGCGCGGCGGCGGCGCTGATGGCGCTGGTGATCAGGCGACGGCCGGCCGCGCGGGTCGCGGTGGTGTGACCGGGCACGAGCGGGGCGTGGTGGTGTGACCGGCGGCGTGCGGGGTGTCGTGGCGTCGTCGGCCGTGGCCGCGGCTACAGGTGCGGGAGGCGGGCGGCCGCTCCCGTGCGGGCGATCGCCTTCGCCACGCGCTGCGCGTCCAGGGCCATTTCGCGGAGGTTGCCGCTGATCGGGTTCGTGTACCCGGTGAAGTGCAGGCCCGGGGCGTGGGGCGCGGTACGGGGTCCGTGGACCACGGGTCTGCCGCGCCCGTCCAGGACGTCGAGTCCGCCGACCAGCTTCTCCAGCCCCCGCGTGTATCCCGTGGCCGCGACGACCACGTCCGGGGCGATGCGCTCGCCGTCCGCCAGGACGACCTGCCCCTCCTCGAACCCCTCCACCGCGGCCACGACCTCGACCTCGCCCTTGCGCACGGCGTCGATCAGGCCCACGTCCTGCACGGGGATGGCGCCCTCCCTGACCCGGGTGTAGAGACCCGCCTCCGGCCGGGGCAGCCCCTGCGCCGCCAGGTCCGGCAGCGCCACCCGCGCCTGGACCCTGTCTCTTATACACAT
>KL568528.1:216111-218246 GCA_000715605.1 Streptomyces speibonae
GACCGCCCGGCAGCCGGCGCACCAGGATCCCCGAGTACTGCGCGGGCCACCCCGCGGTCGAGCGGCGCACGATGTGCGGCGGGGTGCGCACCGCCAGCCGCACCCGGGAGGCGCCGCCCTCCACCAGGTCCACGGCGATCTCGGCGCCCGTGTTGCCGACGCCCACGACGAGCACGTCCCGGCCCGCGTACGGCTTCGGCTCGCGGTACGCGGAGGCGTGCAGGAACTCGCCGGTGTACGTGTCCCGTCCGGGCCAGTCGGGGATGTGCGGGGTGTGGTTGTAGCCGGTGGCGACGACGACCGCGGCGCCGGTCAGCTGCCGGCCCCCCGTGGCGTGCAGGAGCCAGCCCGTGCCGTCGGGGGTGCGCTCGATGTGGGAGACCTCGACGCCGGTGACGATCTCCAGGCGGTGGTGCTCGGCGTACTTCTCCAGGTACCGGACCACGTCGTCCCGGGCCACCCACCGCCCGAACCGGCGCGGCATCGGCAGCCCGGGCAGGGCGGACTGCCGCCGGGTGGTGTGCAGGCGCAGGCGGTCGTAGTGGCGCCGCCAGGAGTCGCCGACGTGGCCGGCGCGCTCCAGGACGACGGCCCGTATGCCTCGCGCGCGCAGAGCGTGGGCGGCGGAGAGTCCGCCGGGGCCGCCGCCGATGACGTAGACGGGGCGGTCGTGCTGCGCGGGCGTTGACGTCATGAGCGCGAGCGTAATCGGGGGGTGGGTTGATGGGTATCGGTCAAGACCGAAATTGGTTGCGGATTGATCACGCCTGCTCAGGTCGTGACCGGGGTTCTTTGTTCCCCCACCCGCCACCCGACTCGGTGGGTCAAGAGGTGCCCGTCTCCCGGGGGCTCCGCCCCCGGACCCCCGGTCCTGTGCCCACCCGCCACCCGACTCGGTGGGTCAAGCAGTGGCCGTCTTCCAGGGGCTCCGCCCCCGGACCCCCGGCCCTGTGCGGCGCCCGGCTCGGTGGGTTGAGGGGTGGCTGTCTCCCAGGGGTTTCGCCTCCAGGTCCCCGGTACTGTGCCCACCTGGCTCGGTGGGGCGAGGGGTGGCCGTCTTCCAGGGGCTTCGCCCCCCGGACCCCCGGGTCCTGTGCCCGTCCGCCACCCGTCTCGGTGGGTTGTGAGGTGGCCGTCCTCCGGGGGCTTCGCCCCCCGGACCCCCGGGTCCTGTGCCCGTCCGCTACTCGTCTCGGTGGGTTGTGAGGTGGCCGTCCTCCGGGGGCTTCGCCCCCCGGACCCCCGGGTCCTGTGCCCACCCGCCACCCGTCTCGGTGGGTTGAGAGGTGGCCGTCCTCCAGGGGCTTCGCCCCGGGCCCCCGGGTCCTGCGCGGCGCCCGGCTCGGTGGGTGGAGGTATGGGCGTCCTCCAGGGGTTCGCCCCCCGGGGCCTCTCGGGCCCGGGGGCGCCCCTCGCTCGGGTCGTTGGGTGATGAGTGCCCGCCTCCGGGCTTGTGCCCGCCCTCTACCCGGGCTTGGGGGCGCGCGCTTTCCGGGGCCTCGGCTCGGGCCCGCCCGGGAGCCTGTGCTCGCCCGGTGCCCGGGCTTGGTGGGTGGAGGGGGCCACCCGGTGGGGGTGTCCGGGTGGGTCAGGGCCACAGGAGTTGGCTTGTCCAGGTTTCCGCGTCGCGTACGTAGCGGAGGCGGGTGTGGCGGCGGTCGGGGTGGCCCTGGAAGAACTCGACCTCGGCCGGGTTCAGGCGGTAGAGGGTCCAGGAGGGGACCGGGGCCCGCGGGTCGCGGCGGGCCCGGGACCAGGCGGCCTGGGAGGCTCGGGTCAGTTCCTCCTGGGAGGCGAGGGGCTCGCTCTGTCTGCCGGTCAGGGCGGCGGCCAGCGCCCCCGTGGACCGGGCGTGCAGGTCCGCCTGCGCCTCCTCGGCCGGGGCCACGGTGACCGGCCCGCGCACGCGCACCTGGCGGCCCAGCACCGGCCAGTAGAAGGCCAGCGCGGCATACGGCCGGGCGGCGAGCTGCGCGCCCTTGCGGCTGTGCGCGTGGGTCGCGAAGGACCAGCCCTTGTCGTCCGCGCCGTGCAGCATCACGATCCGCACGTCCGGCATACCCTCCGCGTCCGCCGTCGCCAGCGACATGGTGTGCGGCTCGGGCTGCCCGGCGGCCGCCCCCTGCGCCAGCCCC
>KL568528.1:218478-221753 GCA_000715605.1 Streptomyces speibonae
TGTGTATAAGAGACAGCGGCAGGCCGGTGACCGCCGGGTCCCACACCCGCAAGGATTTCAGCAGCTCGTGGAGATCGGGTTCCATGCGCCGATTGTCGGGCGCACGGCCCTCTCAGATCGACCCGAGGTCCGAGGACACCCACCGCTCGGGCCGCATCCGCACGACGACCTGCTCGCCGTGGTTCTTCCAGGCGAAGTCGACGTACTCCTCGACCTTGCCGGCCGGAAGATAGCGCGCGGCGAGCTCCCGCAGCGCCTCGATCGTGCCGGGGGCGGTGCCGGTCACCGGGCCCTCGACGGAGACGTAGCGGATGGTGGGTTCGATGCGGTCCACCAGCAGCGAGAACCGTCCTGCCGCGTCGATCAGCCGCTTCTTGCGCGAGCCGGCGCCGGTGAGGATCCACAGGTCGCCGCCGGGCGCGTACTGGTACCAGATCGGCACCGTGAGCGGGGCGCGGCCGCTCTCCCCTTCGACCGCCAGCGCGGCGATGTGCGGTTCGGCCAGGAAGCGTTCGCGTTCTTCGCGGGTCAGGGGCATGAGGGGCCTCCTCCAGCGGCAGGGGTGCGGGCGTATGGGGTCTGTGGTGCGTGCCCCGCACAGCGCGACGGGCGGCGGGCCGCCTCGTGGGCCGCCGCCCGTATGACAGGGATCGCGCCTTCGCCCGGGGCGTGGCGGGGTGGGCGTGCCGCCGTCGCCGGCCGCTGCCTCCTACTTCGTCGGCTTCCTGCCGGTGACCCCCAGATGCACCAACAGCGCCAGGCTCGGCTTGAGTTCGGACTGCTTCACGCCCCAGGAGGAGAAACCTTTCTGGTGCGAGGCGACGGCCGCCAGCATGGCCACCAGGGCGCCCGAGATCGCGCCGGGGTTCACGTCCTTGTCGACGCGTCCCTTGGCCTGCAACTCGGCGACGGACTGCGTCAGCGACGAGTTGACCGAGTTGAGGATCTTCATGCGGATCTTGTAGAAGCGCTTGTCGCCCTCGGCCGCGCCGAGGTCCACGACCCGCAGGATCGCGTCGTTGCGCCGCCAGAAGTCCAGGAATCCGTCGACGAGTTCCTGGGCGGTCTGCCAGCCGGCCCGCCCGGCCCAGGAGCGGCCCTCCACCAGCTCTGTCAACCGGCCGCTCTCGGCCGCCATTTCCTCCGCCAGCTCCAGAACGGCACCCTCGACGTCGGGGAAGTACTGGTAGAAGGTCGCCGGCGACGTACCCGCGCGGCGGGCCACGTCGATGACTTTGACATCCCGGTAGGGGGAGGAGCTGAGCATCTCGCTGAGGCAGTCGAGCAGCTTCTGCCGGGTCGCCTGCCCTCGCCGGCCGGCCACGCGGCCGTCGACGGTACGCACTTGTCCTGTCATGCCGTCAGCTTACCGACGGGTGATCCGAGCGCGATTCGGCCGACTGCAAATGGGGTGCGCGGCCGCGAGAACGCTGGTGTGCCTGGTCTGCGGCGTGCGGGCGGCGCCGATAGTTTGGCGGCATGGCCGAAAACAGGGCATCGCAGTACACGGAGGGCACCCCGTGCTGGGTGGACGCGCAGCTACCCGACGTGGAGGCGGGCAAGCGGTTCTACGGTGAGCTCTTCGGGTGGACCTTCGAGGATCAGCCGCAGGGCGGCGTGCGGGCGCTGAAGGACGGGGAGCCCGTCGCCTCCCTCGCGCACAAGACGGACGGCCGGCTGCCCACCGTGTGGACGGTGTCCTTCGCCACCCCGGACGCCGGGGCGCTGTGCGAGCGGATCCGCGCGGGCGGCGGGCAGGTCGTCTCCCCGCCGCGGCCCTTCGGCGACCTGGGTTCCACGGCGCTGGTCACCGACCCCGAGGGTGCCGTGTTCGCCCTCTGGCAGGGGGCGCGGACCCCCGGCTTCGGCCGCCGCCACGAGCCGGGCACCTTCGCCTGGGTGCAGCTCTACACGCGGGACACCGGGACCGCGAACACCTTCTACGGCGAGCTCTTCCACGACGCCCTCTTCGGCCCGGACGCCGACCCCGACTTCGGCCGGGCGCCGGTCTCCGACGTCTTCGCCGCCGAGATGCCGCCCCATGTCCTCGTCCACTTCGCGGTCGAGGACATGGCGGCCGGTCTGGCGGAGGTGACCCGGCTCGGCGGCCGGGTGCAGGTTCCGCCCTTCGAGACGTCCTACGGCACGGCGGCCGTCGTCACCGACAATCAGGGGGCGTCCTTCGCACTGCTGCGCCGTTGAACTGTTGAAGCGTTGAACCGTTTCCGCCCTCTGTTCCGTATGTAAACCTGGACACCCGATTTGTCGGCCGGTTCGCAACCGGAGCGCCGGACAGGAAGAATCGGGGTGCGTGCCGCCACGGCCGTGCGGTGGTGAGACGCTGCACTACGGTCGCGCACAGGTGGTGGCGCGACGCGTACGGGGAGGTGGCAGGCAAGTGGTGGATCAGCTGACGCAGCACGATCCGCGGCGAATCGGGCCGTTCGAGGTGCTGGGACGGCTGGGAGCCGGCGGCATGGGGCTGGTCTATCTCGCGCGCTCGGCGTCGGGCCGGCGGGTGGCGATCAAGACGGTGCGGACCGAGCTGGCCGAGGACCAGCTCTTCCGCGTCCGCTTCACGCGCGAGGTGGAGGCGGCCCGCGCGGTCTCCGGCTTCTACACGGCGGCCGTCGTGGACGCCGACCCGCGCGCCGCAGTGCCGTGGCTGGCCACCGCGTACGTCCCCGCGCCCTCGCTCGAGGAGATAGTGAACGAGTGCGGGCCGCTGCCCGCCCAGGCGGTGCGCTGGCTCGCGGCGGGCGTCGCGGAGGCGTTGCAGTCGATCCACGGCGCCGGACTGGTCCACCGCGACCTCAAGCCCTCCAACGTCCTGGTCGTCGAGGACGGCCCGCGGGTGATCGACTTCGGTATCGCGTCCGGCGTCTCGAACACCCGTCTGACCATGACGAACGTGGCGGTCGGCACCCCCGCCTACATGTCCCCGGAGCAGGCCAAGGACTCCCGCAGTGTCACCGGCGCCAGCGACGTCTTCTCGCTCGGCTCGATGCTGGTCTTCGCCGCCACCGGCCACCCGCCCTTCCACGGCGCCAACCCCGTCGAGACCGTCTTCATGCTGCTGCGCGAGGGCCCGGACCTCGAGGGCCTCCCGGACGAGCTGCGCCCGCTCATCGAGTCCTGCATGCAGATGGACGCCACGGCCCGGCCCAACCCCGCCGACCTCCAGGCCCAGCTCGCCCCGCACCTCTTCGGCTCCGGCTCCGACGACAGCGGTACCGCGTCGGCCTGGCTGCCCGAGCGGGCGGTGAGCCTGATCG
>KL568528.1:222014-222156 GCA_000715605.1 Streptomyces speibonae
CCCGCCGCGGCGGGCGCCCGGCGCGGGCGCCCTCCTCCGGGTCCGGCCGCAGCGGGGGCGGCGGTGCCCGTCCCCCGGTGCCGCCCCCGCCCCCGCACGACCCCGTCGTCCCGCCGCCCCCGTCCCGGCCCGCGCCGGTCCC
>KL568528.1:222466-223515 GCA_000715605.1 Streptomyces speibonae
CGCCGTCGCGGCGCCGTCACCGGCGGCCGCCCTGGCCGGCACCTGGTCCAGGCCCCGCCCCGGCGTCAACGGCGCGGACCCGGCCGTACCGGCGCCGGCCGCGGCCCCGGAGCACCCCAGCGGCTGGCGTCCGTGGCGCTTCCGCATGTCCAACGACGTCTGGGGCACCCCCGCCGTCGACGGCGACCTCGTCTACGTGACCTCCTTCGAGGTGCACGCCCTGGACGTCGCCACCGGCCGGCGCCGCTTCAAGACCCGGGACGTCGCCTGGTCGATGGCGGTCGCCGACGGCCGTATCCACGCCTCCGACGGACCCACCCTCTTCGCCCTCGACGCCCGCGAGGGCGGCGACCTGTGGCGGCAGCCCGCGGACGCCTGGGTGTACTCCCTCAAGGCCGACCGCGGCACCGTGGTCACCGGCACCCGCGGCGGCGGCGTCCAGGCGTGGGAGGCGTCCACCGGGCAGAAGCTGTGGGAGATCGGCGGCTGCCAGACCGACTTCGAGTCCCCGGAGGCCGGTCCGTCCGTCCACGACGGCGCCGTCTACGTCTGGCAGGACGCCCGGCTGCGCGCCCTGGACGCCCGCACCGGCGACGAGCGCTGGTCGTACCCCATCGGTGACGCGGCCTCCTGCGGCGGCGTCCCGGTCCGCCTCGCCCACGCGCCCGACGGCTACGTCTACGTCTCCGCCGGCACCCGCGTGCTCGCCCTGGAGGCCACCTCCGGGCACGTCCGCTGGCACTTCGAGGCCCCGGCGGTCTTCCTGTGCCCGCCCGCCTTCGTCCCGGGCCCGGCGGTGACCGGCGGCGGGGTCTACCTCGCCGACTACCTCGGCACGGTCTACGCCCTCGACGCCACCGACGGCCGCGACCGCTGGCGCATCGCCACCGAGTCCCGCGCCTCGGCGGAACCGGTGCTGGTCGCCGGCGGCCACGTCCACGTGGGCAGCGGCAAGGGGCTGTACACCCTGGACGCGGTGGCGGGCACGCCCAAGTGGCGCTTCCAGGCCGGCGGCGAGATCGTCGGCGCCCCCGCGGTGGCCGAGGGCC
>KL568528.1:223737-223998 GCA_000715605.1 Streptomyces speibonae
CGCGGTGGCCGAGGGCCGTATCCACTTCGGCTCCAGCGACCACCTGCTGTACACGCTGAAGGCCGACGACGGCCGCCTGAGATGGAAGCTGGCGACCGGCGGCGAGATCACCGGCTCCCCGGTGGTCCGCGACGGCGTGGTGTACGCGTGCAGCAAGGACCGCTGCGTGTACGCGCTGGACGCGGAGAAGGGCACGGGCACGGCCCGCACCACATAGCCGGGACGTGCGGGACGGCCGTCGTGCCGTTGCACGGAAGGGGC
>KL568528.1:224303-225369 GCA_000715605.1 Streptomyces speibonae
CTGACGCTACGCCGGGTGCGCGACGCCCGCCACCCAGTGTGTCATGCTCCTGACAAATACGGGTCACAGGTCGGCCGCGACGGCCTCCCCTCCGGGCCGTCGCGGCCGTTTCCCCCGTGCGGCGCGAGAACTACTTGCCGTCCCGGTCCAGGTCCAGGGCGGGCGGTGCGGGCATGCTGTTGTCCAGGGTGGTGATCCCCTCGCCCGTGGCGGGCTCGCTCGGCATGCTGTTGTCCTGCGTGGTGGCGCCCCCGTCCTTCGGCGGCGCGGGCATGCTGTTGTCCTGCGTGGTGGCGTCCGCGTCCTTCTTCGTGTCGCTCATCACTCTGACTCTCTGTGTGTGTTCGGAACGAGCCGGAAAGGGCCCGCCCGGAAGCTCCCCCGCGGGCTGCCGGGCGGGCCGTTCGGAGCCCGCACAGTAACCCGCCGGGCTCCGGCCGGACCGTCTGCCCCCCGACGCGACGGTTCGACGGATATGAGCATCCCTCAGGGCGATAAACGAACGCTGAACGCCCGCGCGCACCGCGTGCGTTGCCGGCTCACGCCGCCGTCGCACCCTCCAACAGGTCCCGGACGGCGTCGGCTTCGGCGGCACCGCACTGTTCGTACAGACCGAGCGCGTCGCGCCAGCACGCCCGCGCCCGGTCCTTCTGGCCCAGCAGGAACAGCGACCGGCCGAGGAGCGCCACGACGTTCCCCCGCATCCTGTCGCCCCCCACGCACCCCAGGGCAAGGGCCTGTTCGGCGTGTTGCGCCGCCTGCGCGGGACGGTCGGCGGCGAGGTGCACCTCCGCCATCCGGAAGTGGGTGTTGCCCACCCACAGACGCTGCCGGTGCTCGGTGAAGATGTCCTGGGCGTCGGCGAACTGGCTCAGCGCCTCGGCGTGCCGCCCGGCCCTGGCCAGCGCCAGGCCCAGGGCGAAGTGCGCGCTGGCCCGCCGCATGGGCCGGCCCAGTTCGGAGTGGACGGCGAGGCTGTGCCGGGCGATCTCGACGGCCCTGGAGACGTTGCCGAGGTCCAGGTGGGCGCGCGAGAGGTTGGCGCTGTCTCTTATACACATCTCTG
>KL568528.1:225567-227480 GCA_000715605.1 Streptomyces speibonae
GCCATCAGAGATGTGTATAAGAGACAGCCTCGATGGCCTGCTCGAAGAAGACCTCGCCCGCCGCGGAACGGCCCTGGTGCAGGCAGATCAGCCCGTGGTCGTTGGCGACCCAGCTGACCGCGGTCGCGTCGCCCGCCAGGGCCGCCAGCTCCATGGCGCGGTGCGCCTCCTTCTCGGCCTGCTGGATACGGCCGTAGACCAGCAGGACGTTGGTGAGCGTCGTGCGGGCCCTGCCCTCCGCCCGCGCGTCCCCGGCGGCCCGCGTGGCCTCGCACAGGGACCGGGCCGTCGTCTCGTACTGGTGGGAGTTGGCCCCCGACTCGATCAGGTCCTTGGCCGCCCAGAGCAGGTCCACCGCCCGCCGCAGCCGGTCCGTGCCGGCCGCCTGCCGGACGCACGCGAGCAGCGGGGACGCCTCGCTGTACAGCCAGTCCAGCGCCGCCGACCCGGTGTCGAAGCGCAGCCCCGGGTACCGGGTCGGTTCGAGGTCGTCCACCAGCCGGTCCCCGGGCCGCTCGATCGCGTACACCCGCGCCGCCGTCGCCAGATAGAAGTCCAGCACCCGCGAGAGCGCCGACTCGCGTTCGCTGGGCGGCTCTTCGTCCCGCTCGGCGCACGCACGCGCGTAGAGCCGCACCAGGTCGTGGAAGCGGTACCGGCCCGGCGCCGCCGACTCCAGCAGGGAGGTGTCGACCAGGGACTCCAGCAGGTCCTCCGTGTCCTCGGGCGGCAGGTCCAGGACCGCCGCCGCGGCCGCGAGGGAGATGTCCGGGCCGTCCGCGAGACCCAGCAGGCGGAAGGCGCGGGCCTGGGCGGGCTCCAGCTGCCCGTAGCCGAGCTCGAAGGTGGCCTCGACCGCCAGGTCGCCCGCCTGGAGTTCGTCCAGGCGGCGGCGTTCGTCGCCGAGCTTGGCCGCCAGGACGGAGACCGTCCACGTCCGCCTCGCCGCCAGGCGGGACGCGGCGATGCGGATCGCCAGCGGCAGGAATCCGCACGCCGCCACGACGTCCAGGGCCGCCTCCCGCTCCGCGGCGACTCGCTCCTCACCGACGATCTTCGTGAAGAGCGCCAGTGCCTCCTCCGGCGACATCACGTCCAGGTCCACCAGGTGGGCCCCGGCCAGGTCCACCATCCGGACCCGGGAGGTCACCAGCGCGGCGCAGCCCTCCGTGCCGGGCAGCAGCGGGCGTACCTGCGCCGCGTCGCGCGCGTTGTCCAGCAGGACCAGGACCCTGCGGCCGTCCAGCGTCGAGCGGTACAGGGCCGCCCGCTCCTCCAGGGTGTCCGGGATCGCCGAGTCCGCCGTGCCGAGGGCGCGCAGGAAGGAGCCGAGGACCGTCTCCGGTTCGGCCGCCCGCGCCCCGGCGCCCTGGAGGTCGACGTAGAGCTGGCCGTCGGGGAAGGCAGCGCGGGCCTGGTGGGCCACGTGGACCGCGAGGGTCGTCTTGCCGACGCCGCCGATGCCGGCCAGCGCCGACACCGCCATCACCCGGCCCTGGTCGCCGGAGGCCGCCGCCAGGACGCCGCTCAGCTCCCGCACGAAGGACACGCGGCCCGTGAAGTCCGGTACCGCCGCCGGGAGCTGGGCCGGGCGGACGGGGGCCGCCGACCGTTCGGCGGCCGGGGCGGACGGCTCCGCCAGGCCCGGATCGGCCCGCAGGATGCGCTGCTGGAGTTCCTGGAGCCCTGGGCGCGGGTCCACGCCCAGCTCGTCGGCGAGTAGACGGCGGGTGTCCGCGTACACCGCGAGGGCCTCGGCCTGGCGGCCGCTGCGGTAGAGGGCGAGCATCAGCAGTTCGCGCAGGCGCTCGCGCAGCGGGTGCGCGGCGGTGAGGGCCGTGAGCTCCGAGACGGCCTCGGCGTGGCAGCCCTGCTCCAGGTCCATGTCCAGCCGGGAGTCGAGGAGTTGCAGC
>KL568528.1:227694-228764 GCA_000715605.1 Streptomyces speibonae
CACGCCTCCCTCGCGCCATCAGAGATGTGTATAAGAGACAGGCGTCTCGCCGTCCCAGAGGGCCAGGGCCCGGTTGAGCGCGTCGCGCGCGTGGGACAGATCCCCGGTGTTGCGGGACTTCTCCGCGCCCGCGGCCAGTTCCTGGGCCACCGCCAGGTCCAGTGCCCGCTCGCCGAGGCCGCGCACCGCGTAACCGCCGGACTCGCTGACCAGGACCTCGGCGTCGAGCGCCTTGCGCAGCCGGGAGGCGTAGGTGCGCACCGCCGCCAGCGCCTGCGACGGCGGTTGCTCGCCCCACAGGGCGTCGATCAGTTCGGCCGCCGTGGCGGTACGGCCCTCGCGGAGCAACAGCGCGGCGAGCAGTGCGCGTTGCTGCGGGCTGCCGGTGGCCACCGGCTCCCCGTCGCGCCAGGCGCGCACCGGGCCGAGTACGGCGAAACGCAGCTCCCTCGACTCGTCCGGTGATCCGGTACGCGGCTGCTCGTGCCTTCGCGGTACCCCGTCCATGCAGTCCCCCCTGTGCATTGTGAGCAACTACGCCAGTTTGCCTGCTCCTGACGGATGCGTCAGCTGTGCGAGACGCCGATCACACGGGGAGGGGCGGGCCCCCACCGGGCCCACACATCTTCGTCCTCAACCGTCCAGATCCACCCGCACCGTCAGCAACCCCGCCCCGAAGGCCCGTACGGCCAGGCCGTTGAAGCGCGGCAGGCGGCGCAGCCGGGCCACGGGGTCGTCGTCGGGCAGCAGATGGGCGGTACCGGTGTGCCAGCGGCCCCGGACGCGCACCCGCACCCGGGGGTCGGCCTTGATGTTGCGGACGTACTGCGAGCGTTCCCCGAACTCCGAGACCAGCCAGAACGAGTCGCCGATCCGGCGCCCGCCCACGGGGGTCGTCCGGGGGAGCCCGGAGACCCGCCCGGTGGTCTCGAGCAGGGTCTGGAACGGCAGCCGGCGCAGCAGCGGGTTCCCCACCCGGCGCTGGAAGGCGGTGGCGGCACGGTACTTGCGTTCGGCGCGAGACGTCATGGTGCCCCGAGCCTCTGTCTCTTATACACATCTCTGATGGC
>KL568528.1:228940-229857 GCA_000715605.1 Streptomyces speibonae
GCGCCACGCCGGCGTCCGGCACCGGCAGCGGGGCAGCGGTGTGCGCCACACCCCGGTCGGTCTCCGGCCGGACCGTGCCGCGTGGGGCGCCGGTGCCTCCGGCAGCCGCGCGGCGACCGGGGCGTCCGTGCCCGGGACGCCGCGCTTGCCGGGCGCGGTGCACGTCCCCGACGTCGGCGCGGCGGCGCCCGCCCGGAGGATGCGCCCTGGCTGATGCCGACCGGTCGGTATGGACAGGAGGGGGTGGCCGGGGTATGCATGGGGCGTCGTCCGCGTACGAAAGGCCGCCCATGCGCATCGCCGTCACGATCTTCCTCACCGACGAGACGATCACCCCCGTCCGGCTCGCCCGTGAGCTGGAGCAGCGGGGCTTCGCCGGGCTCTACCTCCCCGAGCACACGCACATCCCCGCGGAGCGGACCAGCCCCTATCCGGCGGGCGGCGAACTGCCGCGGGAGTACGGCCGCACGCTGGACCCCTTCGTCGCGCTCGGGCAGGCCGCGGCCGTCACCGAAAGGCTCGGTCTGGGCACCGGCATCACCCTCGTCGCGCAGCACGACCCGATCGACCTGGCCAAGCAGATCGCGACCCTGGACCACCTCTCCGGAGGCCGGTTCACGCTCGGCCTCGGCTACGGCTGGAACGTGGAGGAGGCCGCCGACCACGGGGTGCGCTGGCGCACCCGGCGGGAGCTGGTGCGGGACCGGATGGGACTGATGCGGGCGCTGTGGTCGGAGGAACCGACCGCGTACGAGGGCGAGTTCGGGAGCGTCCGGGCGAGCATCGCGTACCCCAAGCCGGTGCGGAAGCCGCGCGGCCCGGTGGTCGGCCCGCGCACGCTGGTCGGCGGGGCGGCCGGGCCCAAGCTCTTCGCGCACATCTGCGAGTACGCCGACGGCTGGCTGCCGATCGGCGGG
>KL568528.1:230077-230362 GCA_000715605.1 Streptomyces speibonae
CTGCCGATCGGCGGGCGTGGGCTGCGGGAGTCGCTGCCCGTACTGCGCTCCGCCTGGGCGGACGCGGGCCGCGACCCGGACGCCCTTCAGGTCGTGCCGTACGCCGTTTCGCCCAGCGCGGGAAAGCTGGCGTACTTCGAGGAGCTGGGCATCGAGGAGGTCGTGGTGCAACTGCCCGCGGAGGGGGACGCGGAGGTACTGCGGACGCTGGACGACTACGCGGAGTTCCTCTGAACGCCGCATCCGGAGATCCTTCACGCCCGTGACCTGTCTCTTATACACATC
>KL568528.1:230609-234191 GCA_000715605.1 Streptomyces speibonae
CCCCGCCGGTCACGGGCTGCCCACCAGGCGCCCCATCTTCAGGAGCGTCCCCTTCGGGGGCGTTCCTGAAGAGCGGGAGCAACCGCTGGATCGCCGCCCACCTGCACTAGAAGATTTTGATGGCGTCGATACGGACCCCGCCCCAGTGGTTCGGCCATGTGTACGGCCTGTTCTTGCCGATCGGTGTCTGCGGCTGCCACCTCCCGTCCCCGCGCCATTGGACGACGTTCTTCCCGGTCCAGATCTTGGTGATCCACAAGTTCTGTGGCAGCCCGGTCCATCCCTTGTTGGCGTAGCACCAATCCGAACCCTCAATGTCGTTGTCGCCGAAATGAACGGTGATCTTGAGGAACTCATCCGAGGTGCAACTGACTCTGCCTATCGCGGAGGCGCTCGTCGCCCCGACGCTCAGTGACGTCACCATCGTGGCGGACACCAGCCCGGCCAGGACAGCCCGTCGTGCGCTTGCTTTCACAGGGGTTCTCCGTTTCCTTTTCAGAGGGAGCGGCGGAGCCATCGGTATTCACCTCTTTGATGCGGCGCCGACGGACCGCGCTCACTGGTACCTGAGGGGCCGTCAGCCGGCAGGCTGCCATCCGCTCGCTGTGATCCCTGTCACAGGACGGAAGGTCGGTCCCCAAGAGGGCTCGGTCCCGGCGACACCCGAGACCGGAGACCCCCGGGCGCCCCGGGCGGAGGGGCGCCGTGCGGGGGCCGTCCGCCGACGTTGTCCGGGTCGCAGTTCCGGCTGATCGGGGCGACCTTATGCTCGAACGATGACGACTCCCGCGACCTCCGCCGTCCCGACCGAGAACGCCATGCGCCGCGCTCTCAGACGCGCCCGGGACGGGGTCTCCCTGGACGTCACCGAGGCGGCGGTGCTGCTCCAGGCCCGCGGAGCCGACTTGGCGGACCTGGCCGCCTCCGCCGCCCGGGTCCGGGACGCGGGTCTGGAGGCGGCCGGCCGGACCGGGGTCATCACGTACTCGAAGAGCGTCTTCGTCCCGCTGACCCGGCTGTGCCGGGACAAGTGCCACTACTGCACGTTCGTCACCGTGCCCGGCAAGCTGCGCCGGGCCGGGCACGGGATGTTCATGTCGCCGGACGAGGTGCTGGACATCGCCCGCAAGGGCGCCGCGCTCGGCTGCAAGGAAGCCCTCATCACCCTGGGCGACAAGCCCGAGGACCGCTGGCCCGAGGCGCGCGAGTGGCTCGACGCGCACGGCTACGACGACACGATCGCCTACGTCCGGGCCATCTCGATCCGGATCCTGGAGGAGACCGGCCTCCTCCCGCACCTCAACCCGGGCGTGCTGACCTGGACGGACTTCCAGCGTCTGAAGCCGGTCGCGCCGTCGATGGGCATGATGCTGGAGACCACCGCGACCCGCCTGTGGTCCGAGCCCGGCGGCCCCCACCACGGCTCCCCCGACAAGGAACCGGCCGTGCGGCTGCGGGTCCTTGAGGACGCGGGACGCTCCTCCGTCCCCTTCACCTCCGGGATCCTCATCGGCATCGGCGAGACCTACGAGGAGCGGGCCGAGTCGCTGTTCGCGCTGCGCCGGATCGCCCGCGCCCACCACGGCATCCAGGAACTGATCATCCAGAACTTCCGCGCCAAGCCCGGCACCGCGATGCGCGGCATGCCGGACGCGGAGCTGGACGAACTGGTCGCCACGGTCGCCGTGGCCCGGCACGTCCTCGGCCCGTCCGCCTGCCTCCAGGCCCCGCCCAACCTGGTCGACTCCGAGTACGAGCGGCTGATCGGCGCGGGCATCGACGACTGGGGCGGCGTCTCCCCGCTCACCATCGACCACGTCAACCCCGAACGGCCGTGGCCGCAGATCGAGGAGCTGGCCGAGCGGTCCCGGGCGGCCGGGTTCGAGCTGCGCGAACGCCTCTGCGTCTACCCGGAGTTCGTGCGGCGCGGCGAGCCCTGGCTGGACCCGCGGCTGCGCCCGCACGTGGCCGCGCTCGCCGACCCGGAGACGGGGCTCGCCCGCCCGGACGCGTTCCCCGAGGGGCTGCCCTGGCAGGAGCCGGACGAGGCGTTCACCGCGAGCGGCCGCACCGATCTGCACCACACCATCGACACCGAGGGCCGCACCGCCGACCGCCGCGACGACTTCGACGAGGTGTACGGAGACTGGGACGCGCTGCGCGAGGCCGCCGCCCCCGGGATGGTGCCCGAGCGCGTCGACACCGACGTCCGCGGCGCCCTGCGCACGGCCGCCGACGACCCGACCCGGCTCACCGACGCCGAGGCCCTCGCCCTGCTGCACGCCGACGGCCCGGCGCTGGACGCCCTGTGCCGGGTGGCGGACGACGTGCGCAGGTCGGCGGTCGGCGACGACGTGACGTACATCGTCACCCGCAACATCAACTTCACCAACGTCTGCTACACCGGCTGTCGTTTCTGCGCCTTCGCCCAGCGCCGCACGGACGCCGACGCCTACACCCTGTCCCTGGACCAGGTGGCCGACCGCGCCCAGCAGGCCTGGGACGTGGGCGCGGTGGAGGTCTGCATGCAGGGCGGGATCCACCCCGACCTGCCGGGGACGGCGTACTTCGACATCGCCCGGGCGGTCAGGGAACGCGTCCCCGGCATGCATGTGCACGCCTTCTCCCCGATGGAGGTGGTCAACGGCGCGTCCCGCACCGGCCTGTCGGTGCGGGAGTGGCTGACGGCCGCGAAGGAGGCCGGCCTCGACACCATCCCCGGCACGGCGGCGGAGATCCTCGACGACGAGGTCCGCTGGATCCTGACCAAGGGCAAGCTGCCGGCGGCCACCTGGATCGAGGTGGTGACCACGGCCCACGAGCTGGGCATCCGCTCCTCGTCCACGATGATGTACGGCCATGTCGACCAGCCCCGTCACTGGCTGGGCCATCTTCGGACCCTGGCGGACATCCAGCGCCGGACGGGCGGCTTCACGGAGTTCGTGACCCTCCCCTTCGTGCACACCAACGCCCCGGTCTACCTGGCCGGGATCGCCCGCCCGGGCCCGACGGTCCGCGACAACCGCGCGGTCACGGCGATGGCGCGGCTGCTGCTGCATCCCTGGATCCCCAACATCCAGACGAGCTGGGTGAAACTGGGCGCGGAGGGGGCGGCGGAGATGCTGCGCTCCGGGGCCAACGACCTCGGCGGCACGCTGATGGAGGAGACCATCTCCCGCATGGCGGGCTCGTCCTACGGCTCCTACAAATCGGTGCGTGACCTGGTGGCCGTCGCCGAAGCGGCCGGCCGCCCGGCGAAGCCCCGCACGACCCTGTACGGGGAGGTCCCGGAGGAACGCCGCCGCGCGGCGGAGGCCTCGGACGGCCATCTGCCGGACCTGCTGCCGGTGCTGGACTGACCGCCACGAGGAGGGAGACGGGGCGGCACGGGCAGTAGGATGATCCGACGCGCGTTCGGGACCCGTAGCTGAGGAGATGCGTACCGGTGTCTGCCCGTCTTCCTTCGTGGGCCTGGGTGACCGGGCTGACCACGGGGGCGATAGCCGTGGTGGCGGTCCTGGCCGTCCAGGCGGACCAGGGCACGAAGCCCACCGCGGCCACGAGCCGGCCGAGCGCGTCGGG
>KL568528.1:234394-234979 GCA_000715605.1 Streptomyces speibonae
GCCCGCCGAGCCCGAGGAGAAGAAACCGGCGGCGGTCCCCGCGGACTCGGGCACCGGCCGCCGGATCGTCTACTCCCTCGGCCAGAAGCGCGTCTGGCTGGTTGACGCCAGCGACGCGCCCCGCCGCACCTTCCCGGTCTGGCCGGGCACCGTCTCCCCGGACCCCGGCGCCTACGCGATCGGCACCCGCACCGAGGCCACGACCGGCAGCGACGGCGTCCCGGTGGAGCACATCGTCTACTTCGCCGCGAAGTCCGGCATCTCCGTGGCCTTCTCCAACGCGGTCGACGGCTCCTCGCCCCCGCCCCCGGCGCCGGACGCGAAGACCGGCGGCATCCGCGTCTCCAAGGACGACGGCAAGGCCCTGTGGGCCTTCGGCACGGCGGGCACGACGGTACGCGTGGTCGAGTAGCCCGGCGACCGCACCGGACGTGCGGCTGTTCGGTGTCCTTCGGGCGGCGCGTGGAGTCGTACACGAAGTAGACCGTGCGCGTGCCTCGTCGGCGAGGTAGCGCACGCGGCCGCCCGCCGTCACCTCGTACTCCCACTGCGGGTAGTCCCGGCCGCCCTAGTCTTCTGAGTCAG
>KL568529.1:0-489 GCA_000715605.1 Streptomyces speibonae
GGTCGTATGTGATGCGGGTCATGTGGGGTGGTTCACCGTCCTGGGGACGGGGGGTGCTCGGCGGGTTACTCAGGGGCGTCCTTGAATGTGACCGGCGCCTCGAAGGCCGCCCTGCGGGTGGCCCGGCGGAGGGCCTTGAGGACCGGCGTGCCCAGGGTGAGGGTCAGCACGATCGTGACCAGGGCGCGGCCCAGGTCCCAGCCCAGGGACGTGGCCAGGCAGTACGCGACGAAGCGGGCCAGGTTGACGGGGAGCGGCGCGTCGGGGGAGAAGGAGATGTTCGAGGCCAGGGACGACATGAAGGGCCAGCCCGCCATGTTCATCACCGTGCCGTAGGCGAACGCCGCCAGGAAGCCGTACCCGGCGAGCATCCACACCTCCGCGCGGCCGCGCAGGCGGTCGGCGCCCGGCAGGAAGCCCGCGCCCATCGTGAACCAGCCCATCGCCAGCATCTGGAACGGCAGCCACGGCCCGACACCGCCCGTGAGT
>KL568529.1:680-1992 GCA_000715605.1 Streptomyces speibonae
TGGAACGGCAGCCACGGCCCGACACCGCCCGTGAGCAGCGCGGACGCGAACATCGTCACCGAGCCGAGGACGAAGCCGAAGCCCGGTCCGAGCACCCGGCCGCTGAGGACCATGAGGAAGAACATGGGTTCCAGGCCGGCCGTTCCGGCGCCGATGGGGCGCAGGGCCGCGCCCGTGGCGGCGAGGACGCCCAGCATCGCCACCGCCTTCGGGCCCAGGCCCGACTCCGAGATCGTCGCCGCCACCACCGCCACGAGGAGGACCAGCAGGCCCGCGAAGAGCCACGGCGCGTCCTGGGCGTGTGCGTTCAGTGTGGAGGTGGGCGGGGCCAGGAACGGCCAGCCGAAGCCCGCCACACCCACCGCGCTGACCAGGGCGAGCGCCAGCCACGAGCGGGGGCCCAGACGGATCGCCCGGGCCTGGCGGTCCGTGCTCCGCGTGAGTGTCGTCGTCATCGCAGTGCCTCCCTGACCTGGGAGACCGTGAGCCAGTGCTGCGGGGCCAGGATCTTCGCCACCTGCGGCGCGAAGGACGGGGACGCCACGACCACCTCCGCCGACGGGCCGTCCGCGATCACCTCGCCCTCGGCCAGCAGGACCACCCGGTGCGCGAGTTCCGCCGCCAGTTCCACGTCGTGGGTCGCCATCACGATGGCGTGGCCCTCCGATGCCAGTTGGCGCAGGATCCTCACGAGGCGGGCCTTCGCCGCGTAGTCCAGGCCGCGGGTCGGTTCGTCGAGGAGGAGCAGGGGCGGGCGGGCCGTGAGGACGACTGCGAGGGCGAGGGTCAGGCGCTGGCCCTCGGACAGGTCGCGGGGGTGGGTGTCGTCCGCCACCGAGGGCAGGAGTTCCGTGAGCAGGGCGCGGCAGGTGCCGGCGGGTGCCTCCGCGTCGCGGTCGGCGGCCGCGCATTCCGCGGCGACCGTGTCGGCGTAGAGGAGGTCGCGGGGTTCCTGGGGGACCAGCCCGACCCGGCGGACCAGGTCGCGGGGGCGGGTGCGGTGGGGGACCGCGTCGCCGGTGCGGACCGAGCCCGAGGCGGGGGCGACCAGCCCCACCAGCGCGCTGAGCAGCGTCGACTTGCCCGCGCCGTTGCGGCCCATCAACGCGATCGTCTCGCCGGGTACGACCGTCAGGTCGACGTGGCGCAGGGCCTGGACGCGGTCGCGGCGCACGGCAAGGGAGCGGACCTCCGCCACGGGGGCGGCAGGCGGTGCGTGGTGGTCCGGCTTCGTGCGCCGGAACAGGCGGCGGGTGGGAGTGGCGGGGGGCGGGGGTGCCGGGTTGTGCTGCCGCACCGGCTCGTGGGGGGC
>KL568529.1:2246-3212 GCA_000715605.1 Streptomyces speibonae
CGGCGGGCGTCCCGGACCGTCAGGGGGAGGGGGGACCAGCCGGCCAGGCGGCCCAGGCCGACCACCGGGGGGTACACGGGCGAGACCGCCATCACCTCCGCCGGGGTGCCGAGCCACGGGCGTTCGCCCGGGCCCGGCAGCAGGGCCACCTGGTCGGCGTACTGGATGACCCGTTCCAGGCGGTGCTCGGCCATCAGGACCGTGGTGCCGAGGTCGTGGACCAGGCGCTGGAGGACCGCCAGGACCTCCTCGGCCGCCGCCGGGTCGAGCGCGGAGGTCGGTTCGTCGAGGACCAGGACCTGAGGGTGCGGGGTCAGCACCGAGCCGATGGCCACGCGTTGCTGCTGGCCGCCGGAAAGCGTGGCGATGGGGCGGTCGCGGAGGCCGGCCAGGCCCAGGAGGTCCAGGGTCTCCTCGACCCGGCGGCGCATCACGTCGGGGGCGAGGCCCAGCGACTCCATGCCGTAGGCGAGTTCGTCCTCCACCGTGTCCGTCACGAAGTGGGAGAGCGGGTCCTGGCCCACCGTGCCCACGACGTCGGCGAGTTCGCGCGGCTTGTGGGTGCGGGTGTCGCGGCCCGCGACGGTGACCCGGCCGTGCAGGGTGCCGCCGGTGAAGTGCGGGACCAGGCCGCTCACCGCGCCCAGCACCGTCGACTTCCCCACGCCGGACGGGCCGACCAGGAGGACCAGTTCACCCTCCGGGACCTCGAAGTCGACGCCGTGGACGGCGGGTTCCGTCATGCCGTCGTACGTCACCGACACGTTGTCGAAGCGGATCACGTCGTCGGCTCCTTGTGGGTGGGCACGGGGGCGGGGGCCGGCGTGATGAAGGCCGGGAGCAGGGCGATCAGGATGGCCGCCGCCGGCCACAGGGGGAGGGTGGGGGCGACCAGCGGGACCACACCGGGGTGCAGGGCCGCCGGGTCGCGGGACGCCGCGAGGGTCAGGAGCTGTCTCTTATACA
>KL568529.1:3454-4407 GCA_000715605.1 Streptomyces speibonae
GCCGAGCCAGAGGCCCGCGAGGGCGCAGGCCAGGCCGGCGAGGAGGACGGGGGCGCCGTAGGCGCCGCCCTCGGCGGTGAGGAGACCGTACGTTCCCGCGCAGACGCCGAGCAGACCGCCGAGGGTGAGGGCGGCGGTGGTACGGCGGACGGCGGGGGCGACCTCGGCGGTACGGCCGTATCCGCGCGCGTCCATCGCGGCGGCGAGGGCGACGGAGCGCTCCAACGCGCCCTCCAGGACCGGGAGTGCCACGTGCAGCAGGCCGCGCAGGCCCGTGTCGGGGCGGCCGCGCAGACGGCGGGCGGCACGCAGGCGCCGTACGTCGGCGATGAGGTGGGGGGCGAAGGTGAGCGCCACGACCACCGCCACGCCGAGTTCGTAGAGGGCGCCGGGAAGGGACTTGAGGAGGCGGGAGGGGTTGGCCAGGGCGTTCGCCGCGCCCACGCAGATGAGGAGGGTGGCGAGGCGGAGGGCGTCGTAGAGGGCGAAGGTGAGGGCTTCGGCGGTGACCTTGCCGCCGAGGCGGATGCCCTGGGCCCAGCCGGGGAGGGGGACTTCGGGGAGGTGCACCAAAACGTGCGTGCCGGGGATGGGGGAGCCGAGGATCACTGCGAAGGCGAGGCGGATGACCAGGACGGCGGCGGCGAGCTTGACGAAGGCGCCGTAGGAGCGGGACCAGGGGGTGTGGGGGCGGCGGGTCGCCACGACGTAGGCGGAGGTGGTGATGAGGAGGGTGAGGAGGAGGGGGTTGGTGGTGCGGGTGGCGGCGGTGCCGAGGGAGAGGGACCAGAGCCACCAGGCGCCGGGGTGCAGGTTCGTGTGCGCGCGCTGGGGCTGGGCAGGGGTGGGGGCGCCTTCCCGCGCTGTCAGGGTGCCGCTGCGCCCACCCTCCCCCACTCTCGACTTCGCTCGAGCGGGGGGACCCCCATCGCCCCTGGTGGTACCTCCCAGGC
>KL568529.1:4673-5341 GCA_000715605.1 Streptomyces speibonae
GGCCTGCCAGATCGCCGCTGCTGCCAGGGCCGCGACCACGGCGATGCCTGCCATCAGGCCCACTGACGGCCCCGAGTCGGATGGGCTCGCGTTGTTCTCCGGAGGCGCGGTGGGGTCTTTCTCGGAGATTTGTTCTCCGCAGCCCTTTTTCGGGTAGTCCGTTATCGCGCACAGCAGGGCGTTCGTGTCGTAGCGCAGGGGGCCCGCCACCGCGGCCAGGGCCTCGGCCGTCGTCGCGTCCTCGGGGACCTGCGCGCAGGCCGTGCGGCCGTCCGGCGGGGTTTCGCCGGACGGGGCGTCCGCGGGGGTGCCGAAGTCGATGACCAGGGCGACGCGCTTGTCGCCGTCCCGGGCCGGGGTCTTCGCGCAGATGGTGTCGAAGTCCGCCGTGCCCCGGGGCTTCACCGCGTCCGCGGAGTTCTCGCTGACGGAGAAGCGGAAGCCCTGGACGTCGCCGTCGGCCGGGCGGACGAGGGACGGGCCCTGGGTGGCGTACGTCCATGCCGTGCCGCTGCGCTCCCAGAAGGACCAGTAGCGGTAACCGGCGGCCTGGGCCTGGCCCGCGCCTGCCAGCAGGGGCAGGAGCGCGGCCAGGAAGACTGCGGTGGCCCGGCGGATCACGACTGCTGCTTCCTGCGGCCGCTGATCAGGAAGCCGATGCCGATACC
>KL568529.1:5609-6631 GCA_000715605.1 Streptomyces speibonae
GCCGGTCCCGTCGCCGTCAGCTGCCGCACCAGGTCCGTGCCGCCGAAGGCGCGCGGGTCCGCACCCGTGGCGTGCGCCGCGAAGATCAGCTGGGCGTAGCCGGCGGGGCCGCTCTGCTCGGCCCAGTCACCGGCGTTCTTCCGCAGCCAGGCCAGGGACTTGCCCGCCTGCTCCGTCGCGCCCTGCGCGGCGAGTGCGACGACCGCGTCGGCGGTGTTGCCGTAGTCGGGCTGGTCCTCCGCGCCGGGGAGGGCGGAGACGAGGTGGCCGTCCTTGGCCAGCGCGTCCGTCAGGTACGCGGCGCCGTTGGCGGCGGCCTGTTCGGGCGTCTTCGCCTCCTCACAGCCGTCCGCACCGTCCTTGGCGGCGCCGTCCCGCGCCGCACCGCCCTGGCCGGGCTCCGCGGCCAGACCCGCGCCCAGCACACCGAGCACGCCCGCCGCCGTCGCGTCCGCGTTGGCGATCAGCTTGCCCTTCTTGTCCGGCTGGAAGGCGAACGCGCCCCCGCCGTCGTCCTCGCAGGGCAACTCCAGCGCCAGCAGGGCGTCGTGGGGGGACTTGCCGTCCTTCGTCACCTCGGCCGGCTGCTCGCCGGCGGCGGCGAGCGCGCCTATGACGACCGAAGTGGAGTTGGTGTCGCTGGCGCCGCCCGCGGTGTAACCCCAGCCGCCGTCCTCGTTCTGCGCGGACTTGAGCCAGCCGACGGCCTTCTTCGTCACGTCGTCGTGGCCGCCGAGCGCGGCGAGGGCCTGGACGGCGGCGGCGGTCTGGTTGGTGTCGACCATCGTCTTGTCGTCGCACGCCTTCGACGGGTCGGCGCGGTACGGGGCGAAGGAACCGTCCGCGCACTGCTGGCCGGTCAGCCAGTCGACGGCGCTCTTCGGCGGCTCGACGCCGGCCGTGTGCTGCGCGAGGAGGGCGAGCGACTGGCGCCAGACCCCGTCGTACTGCGGGTCGCTGTCGCCGTACAGGGCGGAGGGAAGTGGTGACGGTGACGGGGACGAATCGGCGGCGGCTGCCGG
>KL568529.1:6901-7250 GCA_000715605.1 Streptomyces speibonae
AGAGATGTGTATAAGAGACAGGCGCTGCGACGGACGTTCATGATCGGGTGGGTGCCTCTCCCTGAAGAGGGCCGGGCAGCGCGGGACACCCCGGCGGCTCGGCTCCGTATACCTCGACGGTGCCCGTGCGCCGGCGGGCTGCCGGGCACGTGAGCCGGTCACGACCGTGCGGGGCAGTCCGGCTCACCGTCTCGCGGACGGCTCACGGTTGCGGGTCAGCGCCGGAATTGCACCGGCTTCCCCCCGTACGGGTGTGATGACGACGCGCCACTCTACCCGCACGTATGAACGGCGTAAGGAGCGGCTCCGCGCGGTGCGAGCGAGGTGGGAGCTGTCTCTTATACACATC
>KL568529.1:7504-7676 GCA_000715605.1 Streptomyces speibonae
TCCTAGGGCCGCGGGTGCGGGCGGTTCGGGGCGGGCCGGTCAGGCGGCCGTACGGGCGCCGACCTGTTTCATCCCGTTCTCGGGCGTCACCGAGCTGAACTCGCGGTCCAGCGTGGCGGCGTACTGCGACTCACCGAGGTGGTTCGCGGCGACGGCGGCCCCGAAGTGGCGG
>KL568529.1:7892-8914 GCA_000715605.1 Streptomyces speibonae
ACCCTGTCCGGCCGCTGCCGCGCCCAGCGTGTCGGCGGCGTGGGCGGTGGTCCGGGGGAGTGCCGCGAGCGCGGTGACGGCGAGCGGGGAGGTGGTCGTGGCGCCGAGGCCGGCGCGGAGCCGGCGCCGGGAGGGGGCGCCTGTGGGTTTCGGGCCAGGGGGTAACGGTCTTCTCGATCGCCTTCGCTTTCGCATTCCGATCATGCGCGTGCCTTCCCTTCGATGGGGCCCGTGCGATGCGACTCGGCGGGCGGGAATGCCGTGCTGTGTGCGGTGTACGTACGGTGCGGTGCTGCGAAAATTTCGAACTCGGCTCCGATTGCTGCGGAGACGATACGGAGGGATGGGGCAGCGGTCAACCATCAGGGCGGGGTGAGGCGGGAGTTGACCGATTGAGTGTCCCGTGCTCGCAGTGGGTCATCCGGGCCGACGGTGGGGTGTCGAAAGTTTCGACCCCGGTGGCGCTCAGTCGGTGTCGGGTGTTCCCGATGCCGCCGACAGGTCCATCAGCCGGCACACCGTCTCGAGGTCGACCCTGACCTGGGCGATGGACGCGCGGCCCGAGAGCCAGGTGATCAGCGTCGAGTGCCAGGTGTGCTCGATGACGCGCACCGCCGCCAGCTGGTCCGGCGTGGGGTCGGTGAGCTCCATCGCGTCCAGGATGATCCGGGTGGTCAGCCGGGAGACCTGGTCGACCTCCGGGCTCACGCTGCGGTCCGCGAAGGTCAGCGCGCGCACCATCGCGTCCGCCAGGTGCGGCTCGCGCTGGAGCGCGCGGAAGGCGCGCATCAGGGTCTGCGCGACCCGCTCGGCCGGGGTGTCACCGGCCGGCGGCTTCTTGGCCAGCGTCGCGTGCAGGTGCTCCAGCTGGTCCTGCATCGTGGCGACCAGGAGGTGGATCTTGGAGGGGAAGTAGCGGTACAGCGTGCCGAGCGCCACCTGGGAGGACTCCGCGACCTCGCGCATCTGCACCGCGTCGAAGCCGCCCCGGGCGGCGAGCTGCGTGCACGCCTGGAGGACTG
>KL568529.1:9166-9818 GCA_000715605.1 Streptomyces speibonae
CGGTGAGCGGGGAGGCGGAGTCGGCGCGCCCGGCGGCCGGGTCGGGGCGTGCGGCGCCCGCTGCCGGCTTCGCCTTCTTGGACGCCTGGGGCCTGTGGACTTCCGCGGGCATGGGTCCCGTCCGTGACAGTCGGTGAGGGTTGATGATCGGACAGCATGGCACGCCGTCCGCCGTGGCGTGAATCACCTGATCCACTGCTCACAGCATCCCTACCTGCCGGTAGATTCGGATCCTCCGAACGATCAACTCTGAAACTTGTTCTAGGTTAGCGTCCCGGCGTAACCTCGCGGGACAGTGCAGGCAGAAGGGGGCCCAGAGTGACCGCTGAGGCCAGTCAGGCCGGGCCCTCGGCGGGCCCCGCATCCGACGGCTTGCGACCGCTCCGGATCGCACTCCTCACCTACAAGGGAAACCCGTTCTGCGGCGGCCAGGGCGTCTACGTACGCCACCTCTCCCGCGAGCTCGCCCGCCTGGGACACCGCGTCGAGGTCATCGGCGCCCAGCCCTACCCCGTCCTCGACGAGGGATACGACGGGCTGAGCCTCACCGAGCTGCCCAGCCTCGACCTCTACCGCCAGCCGGACCCCTTCCGCACCCCCGGGCGCGACGAGTACCGCGACTGGATCGACGCGCTCGAGGTCGGCACGATGT
>KL568529.1:10036-13078 GCA_000715605.1 Streptomyces speibonae
CGTTCTCCCTGCGCGCCCGCCGCCATCTGCGTGCCCGGCGCGGCGACTTCGACGTCGTCCACGACAACCAGACGCTCGGCTACGGCCTCCTCGGCGACCTCGGCGCCCCCCTCGTCACCACCGTCCACCACCCCATCACCGTCGACCGGCGGCTGGAGCTGGACGCCGCCGAGACCTGGCAGCGGCGCTACTCGGTGCGCCGCTGGTACGCCTTCACCCGGATGCAGAAGCGCGTGGCGCGCCGCCTGCCGTCCGTGCTCACCGTCTCCGGCACCTCGCGCCAGGAGATCATCGACGATCTCGGCGTACGGCAGGACCGTATCCACGTCGTCCACATCGGCGCCGACACCGACCTGTTCTCCCCCGATCCCTCGGTGGCCGTCGTCCCCGGCCGGATCGTGACCACCTCCAGCGCGGACGTGCCGCTGAAGGGGCTGGTCTTCCTCGTCGAGGCGCTGGCGAAGGTGCGGGCCGAGCAGCCCGACGCCCACCTCGTCGTGGTCGGCAAGCGGCCCGAGGAGGGGCCCGTCGCCCAGGCCATGGAGCGGTACGGCCTCGAGGGCGCCGTCGAGTTCGTCAAGGGCATCTCGGACGCCGAACTGGTCGATCTGGTGCGCTCGGCGCAGGCCGCGTGCGTGCCGTCGCTGTACGAGGGCTTCTCCCTGCCCGCCGCCGAGGCCATGGCCACGGGCACCCCGCTGGTCGCCACGACCGGCGGCGCGATCCCCGAGGTGGCCGGGCGCGACGGGGAGACCTGTCTCGCCGTACCGCCCGGGGAGTCCGGGGCGCTGGCCGCCGCGCTGACCCGGCTGCTCGGCGACCCGGAGCTGCGCGCCCGCCTCGGCGCGGCCGGGCGCGAGCGGGTGCTGCGGCACTTCACCTGGGCCCGCGCGGCCGAGGGCACGGTGGCGCACTACCGGGAGGCGATGGACCGCGCGGCCGGGCGGGGCGACGCGGGGGGTGTGGTGCGTACGACGGCACCGGCACCTGCTTCGGTATCGGTTCCGCGCGGACAGGCGCCGGGCGGTGCCGGTGACGCCACCCTCGACACCCCCGCCGACGCGGGCGCCGGCCCCGTCCCGGTGAACGCGGCGGACGCACCCGGGATCCCCGGCCTCTCCCGCATGTCCGAAGCCTCCGAACCCTCCGCAGCGTCCGACCGCTCCGACCACTCCGACCGCTCCGACCGCGAAAGCAGGGCCACGTGCTGACCGTCGACTTCTCCCGGTTCCCGCTCGCCCCGGGCGACCGTGTCCTGGACCTCGGCTGCGGGGCCGGCCGGCACGCCTTCGAGTGCTACCGGCGCGGTGCGCGGGTCGTGGCGCTGGACCAGAACGGCGAGGAGATCCGCGAGGTCGCCAAGTGGTTCGCGGCGATGAAGGAGGCCGGGGAGGCGCCCGCCGGGGCCACCGCCACCGCCATGGAGGGCGACGCCCTCGCGCTGCCCTTCCCCGACGAGTCCTTCGACGTCGTCATCATCTCCGAGGTGATGGAGCACATCCACGACGACAAGGGCGTACTCGCCGAGATGGTGCGCGTGCTCAAGCCCGGCGGCCGGATCGCGATCACCGTGCCGCGCTACGGCCCGGAGAAGGTCTGCTGGACCCTCTCCGACGCCTACCACGAGGTCGAGGGCGGCCACATCCGCATCTACAAGGCGGACGAACTGCTCGGCAGGATCCGCGAGGCGGGCCTGCGCCCGTACGGCACCCATCACGCGCACGCGCTGCACTCCCCGTACTGGTGGCTGAAGTGCGCGTTCGGCGTGGACAACGACAAGGCGCTGCCGGTGCGGGCGTACCACAAGCTGCTGGTGTGGGACATCATGAAGAAGCCGCTGGCCACCCGGGTCGCCGAGCAGGCGCTCAACCCGCTGATCGGCAAGAGCTTCGTGGCGTACGCGACCAAGCCGCACCTGCCGCGCGCCGAGGCGGACGCCGCGTGACCACCTCCAGGTCGCCCCGGTCGCCCCGGACCGAACACCTCGTCCTGCCCGGCGTGCTGACGGCCGAGCAGGCCGCGGCGACCGTCGCCGGCATCCTCGCCGTGCAGCGGGAGGACGGGGCGATCCCGTGGTTCCGGGGTCACCACCTCGACCCGTGGGACCACGTCGAGGCGGCGATGGCCCTGGACGCGGCGGGCGAGCACGAGGCCGCCGAGCGGGCCTATCTGTGGCTGGCCCGGCACCAGTTGGAGGACGGCTCCTGGTACGCCGCCTACGCCGACGGCGACCCGCGCGACGTCACCGACCGGGGCCGGGAGACCAACTTCGTCGCCTACATCGCGGTCGGGGTGTGGCATCACTACCTCTCCACCGGTGACGACACGTTCCTCGACCGCATGTGGCCGGCCGTGTGCGCGGCGGTGGAGTTCGTGCTGCGGCTGCAGCAGCCCGGCGGGCAGATCGGCTGGCGGCGCGACGACGACGGCACGCCCGCGGCGGACGCCCTGCTCACCGGCTCCTCCTCCGTCCACCACGCGCTGCGCTGCGCCCTGGCCATCGCCGAGCAGCGCGAAGAGCCGCAGCCGGACTGGGAGTTGGCGGCGGGCGCGCTGCGGCACGCGATCCGGCGGCACCCGGAGCGGTTCCTGGACAAGGACCGCTACTCGATGGACTGGTACTACCCGGTGCTCGGCGGCGCGCTGGCCGGCGCCGAGGCCAAGGCGCGGATCGAGGAGGGCTGGGACCGGTTCGTCGTGCCCGGCCTCGGGGTGCGCTGCGTGGTGCCCAACCCGTGGGTGACGGGCGGTGAGTCGGCCGAACTCGCCCTGACGCTCTGGGCGATGGGCGAGTCCGACCGTGCGCTGGAGGTGCTTCAGTCGATCCGGCACCTGCGCGATCCGGAGAGCGGCCTGTACTGGACGGGGTACGTCTTCGACGACGACGCGATCTGGCCGCGCGAGCTGACGACATGGACGGCCGGTTCACTGCTGCTGGCCGTCTCCGCGCTCGGCGGCCACGAGCCGACCTGCGCGGTCTTCGGCGGCGACCGCCTGCCCGAGGGGCTGGACCCGGACTGCTGCGCGGACGTGTAGACGCAG
>KL568529.1:13296-16169 GCA_000715605.1 Streptomyces speibonae
CCGCGACCGGACCGGCCGGTCAGTGCCGGCGCAGTCGGCCCGCGATGGCGTGGCCGATGAACAGATAGACGACGGCGGCGAGTCCGTAGCCGGCGACGACCCGGGCCCACTCCTCGTCGAAGGTGAACAGGTCACGCGACCAGGCGGCCAGCCAGTTGGCCGCGTCATGGACGAACTGAACCAAATCGTTGGCCCGGTTGGCGTCCAGCAGGTACATCAGAATCCACAGTCCGAGGATGACGGCCATGATGTCCGCGATCACCGCGACGACCGTCCCCGCGGAGTTGGAACCAGTGCGATATCGAGGGGACATACCTTCCGACTGGCCCCGAACGGCCGGTTGAAACCCGTAACGTCCGGGGCCGGGCCGGATGTTCAGCGGTGGGTGAGCAGCAGCCGCCACGCCTCCGGGCCGCGCTCCTGGTACTCCACGGCGAAGACGCCGGGGTTGCGGTCCTCGATCTGGCGCAGCAGCGGCAGCGGGTCGTGCGGCGCGACGAGCAGCATGGACCGCCCGGCCTTCACGGCGCCGAGCGCGCCGAAGACGGTGGCGTGCCGCAGCGCGTGCGGGACCTCACGGACGTCGAGTTCGGGCACGTCGGCGTCGTCCGAGCCGCCGCAGGCGCAACTGCCGCCGCAGCCGCCGCCCGAGGACTCGCTCTCCGTCTCCTCGCCGCCGCCGAGCAGTTCGTGCATGCCGCCCAGCAGATCGGCCAGTGAGATGTCCGGGGCGCCGGCGAGGAGCGGCAGGATCAGATCGTTCTCCTTGTCCAGGTGCTCCTCGAACAGCACCTGGAGCGCCCGGGCGTCGGCCGCCGTCCGCACGGCGGGGCCGGACTCGCGCAGCGCGTCGACCAGGGCGGTCAGCCTGCGGTGCTCGGCGAGCATGCCGTCGACGAGGAGACGGGCCTCGGGCAGGTCGCGGGCGGCGGCGTACAGGGTGCTCTCCTCGGCGACCGCGTGCGGAAGCAGGTCCCGGTCGCAGAAGGCGACGAGTCCGGCGCGGACCTCGCCGGCCTCGGCCGGGTCGCGGTCCGCCGCGGCGGTCAGCATCGCCACCCGTCCGGCGAGCTCACCGGCCAGCTGGGCGTGGTGGGCCTCGACGGCTTCGACGGCCGCCGCGTCCTTCGGGTCCGATGCGAGGGTCAGGGTGCTCATCAGGGGGCCGTTCCTTCCAGCCGTGGGCGACCCGTCCGAATGGACCGGGCCGGTACCTGCAATATAGTACGGACATGACCGTGGAAAATAACGGCCCGCTTCCCGGCAGCGGATCGCACCGCGTCCCGCTGTCCCGGCAGCGGCGCGGCGTCCTGCAGTACCTGCGCGGCCAGTCCGGTCCCGTCACCGCCACCGCGCTCGCCCAGGTGTGCGCGCTGCACGTCAACACCGTGCGCGAGCATCTGGACGCCCTGGTCGACGACGGCCTGGCGGCCCGCGAACGCTCCGCCCCCGCCGGACGCGGCCGGCCCGCCTGGCGCTACCGGGCCCGCCCGCCGCAGGAGTCCCCCGCCCGGGAGTACGCCGGGCTCGCCGCCGTACTGGCCGCGCGGATCGCCCGCACCAGCGCCGATCCGCGCGGGGACGCGCTCGCGGCGGGCGAGGACTGGGGGCGCGTACTGACCGCCGGGCAGGACCCGTCGGCCGACCCGCGGGAGGCACGGCAGCGGCTGCTCGACCTCCTCGGGGAGATCGGCTTCGCCCCGGAGGCCGACGCGGAGGCACGTGCGGTCCGGCTGCCGCGCTGCCCGTTCGTCGAGACGGCCCGCGAGCACCCCGGCGTCATCTGCGGCGTCCACGAGGGGCTGGCGAGGGCCGCGCTCGCCGCGCTGGGCGAGGACCGCCAGGAGATCGAACTCCTCCCCTTCGCCGAGGCCCACGCCTGCCGCCTCCACCTGGACACGGGCCCGCCGCCGACCGGGCGGGGCGGCAGCGCCGACGCCGGCCCGGGGGAGGCGTCGTGACGGCCCGGCATGCGCGCGCCGACGTCCCGCCCGGGGGCACCTCGCCGGGGATGCGTGCGCGGCACGGCGTTGGCGGCGCGCTGCCGGGCAGGTGCTCCTACGCTTCCGGTTGCGCCTCACCGGCCGGTGGGACGGATGGCGCGGTGGTGCGGTCGGCGTGTGCCGGCGCTGTCGTGCGCCGGGATCCGGCCGGGTGCGCGAGTGGGCGGTCGGGCGTCGGTGTTCGGCCCCGGGGCTGTCTCCGTCCGGCCGGCGGTGCCTGGTCGGGGGGGCGTGCGCGGCACGGCGTCGGCATGTTGCCGGATGGGTGCTTCCACGCCTTCGGTGGCGCCTCAGCGGGGGGTGGGACGGATGGCGCGGTGGTGCGGTCGGCGTGTGGCGGTGCTGTCGTGCGCCGGGATGCCGCCGGGCGCGCGCCGGTGTGGTCCGGTGACGGTATGCCGTCGGTGGGCTGTTGCCGGCCGGGTCCCGGCAACCCGCCCGGCGGGGGCCCGCGCCCGGGAACCGTCGCCCCGTCCGCGCGCCCGTCGCACGGCGCCGGCCTGCCGGAGGTGACCCCGTGACCCCCCTCGGTGCCGAGGCCCGGCGGGCCGGTGCCCGGCGGGCGCCGTTGCTCATCGCCGCCGGGGCCTGTCTGCTCGCCGGGCTCGATGCCGCCCTCCTGCTGCTCGGACTCCCCGCCCCGGTCACCAGTGACCGTCTGCCCCAGGTGCACGGAGTGCTGCTGGTCCTGGGTTTCGCCGGCACGCTGGTCGCGCTGGAACGCGCCGTCGCCCTGGGCGGCCGCTGGCCCTACCTGGCCCCCGCCGCGCTCGGCGCCGGGGGGCTGTCGCTGCTCGGCCCCGTGGACCTGGCCGTCCCGCGGCTGCTGCTCGTCGCCGGGACCGCCGTACTGACCGCGCTGTACGTGCG
>KL568529.1:16382-16681 GCA_000715605.1 Streptomyces speibonae
GGTGCGGCACTGCTGTGGCTCGGCGGCATCGACGTCCCCCGCATGCTGCCCTGGCTGGCCGCCTTCCTCGTCCTGACCATCGCGGGCGAGCGCCTGGAACTCGCCCGGGTGGCGGCCCTGACCCCGCACGCCGAACCGGCCTTCCTGGCCTGCGTCGCAGCCGTCGCCACCGGCACCGTCGCCACCCTGATGTGGCCGGCCACGGGCACCCTCCTCCTCGGCGCCGCCCTGCTCGCCCTCGTCGCCTGGCTCGGCGTCCACGACGTCGCCCGCCGGCTGTCTCTTATACACATCTCTGA
>KL568529.1:16906-17283 GCA_000715605.1 Streptomyces speibonae
GACTGCCCCGTTTCACCGCCGCCTGCCTGCTCGCCGGGTACGCGTGGCTCGGCCTCGCCGGCGCCTTGTGGCTGCTGGGCGGTCCGGTCGCCGAGGGCAGCCGTTACGACGCCGTGGTGCACGCCGTGTTCCTCGGCTTCGTGATGTCGATGATCATGGCGCACGCCCCGGTGATCCTGCCCGCCGTACTGCGCCGCCCGCTGCCCTACCACCCCGGCCTCGCGGTGGCGGCCTGGCTGCTGCACGCCTCCCTCGCCCTGCGCGTCCTCGCCGGCGACCTGCGGGAGATCCACGGCGCCTGGCAACTCGGCGGGGCCCTCAACATCGCCGCGGTGCTGCTCTTCGTCCTCACGGCGGCGACCGCGTCGGTCGCCGCC
>KL568529.1:17506-17986 GCA_000715605.1 Streptomyces speibonae
GCGCCGCCTCATCCGCTCCACCCGTCGCACCCGCCCCCGCCGACCCGAGGAACACCCGGTGACCACGCACCTGTCCTCCCCCAGCGCGAACGCACCCGCCCCGAAGCCGCCCGGCCGCTCCCCGCGCGCCCTGTGGCACCTCGGCGTGAACGCGATCGTGGTGGCCTGGCTCGCGCTGTTCGCCGGGGTCGGCAGCGCCCACCACTTCCTGCCGCACGCCTCCTGGCTCCTGGTCCACACCCTCCTCCTCGGCGCGGTCACCAACGCGGTCGTCATCTGGTCGGGGCACTTCGCCGCGTCCGTGCTCCGGCTGCCCGAGGCGAACCGGGGCGCCCCCGCCGCACTGCGGCTGGTCTGCCTGAACGCCGGGGCCGTCGCCGTCATCGGCGGCATGTTCACCGATCGCTGGCCCGTCGTGCTCGTCGGCGCGGGCCTCGTCGCGGCCGCCGTCACCGCCCACGCCTGCTGGCTGGTCCGCCC
>KL568529.1:18187-18322 GCA_000715605.1 Streptomyces speibonae
CCGCCCACGCCTGCTGGCTGGTCCGCCTGCTGCGCCGGGCGCTGCCCGGCCGGTTCTCCATGACCGTGCGCTACTACATCGCCGCCGCCGCCCTGCTGCCCGTGGGCGCCGCGCTGGGCGTCGTCATGGCCCCCG
>KL568529.1:18591-25437 GCA_000715605.1 Streptomyces speibonae
GATGTGTATAAGAGACAGGCCGGAACGGCTGCTGCTCGCCCACGAGATGATCAACCTGCTCGGCTGGGTCGGCCTCACCGTGGCCGGAACCCTGATCACCCTGTGGCCCACGATGCTGCGCACCCGCGTCGCCGACGGCGCGGAACGGGCCGGACGCCGGGCCCTGCCCGTCCTGCTCACCGGGCTCGGCGCGGCCGTCGCCGCCGCGCTGCTCGGCCCCCCGCCGCTGGCCGCCCCGGGCGTGGCCGCCTACGCCGCCGGTCTCGTCGTCGCCGGCATCCCCTGGGTGCGCGAGGCCCGGGCGAAGGCCCCGAGTTCCTTCGCGGCCTGGTCGGTGGCCGCGGGCAGCCTCTGGCTCGCCGGGTCCCTGCTCGCCCTGGCCGGCATCCTCCTCTCCACGACCTCGTGGGTCACGGTGGGGGAGCGCACGTCGCTGCTCACCGCGCCGCTCGCCGCTGGCTGGATCGCCCAGGTGCTGCTCGGCGCCCTCAGCTTCCTCGTGCCCGTGGTCCTGGGCGGCGGCCCCCTGGCCGTACGGGCGGCCACCGCCGGGCTCGAACGAGCCTGGCCCGCCCGGCTGACCATCACCAACGCCGCGCTGCTGCTCTGCGTCCTGCCGGTGCCGTCCATGGTCCGGGTGGTCTGCTCGGTGCTGCTGCTGGTGATGCTGCTGTACTTCCTCGTCCTGCTGCTGCTCACGGTCGTACGGGGCATACGCAACCGGCGGAAGGGGACGACGGCCGAGCCTGCGCCCCGGCCCGCCCCCGCTGCGGCGCACCGCGTGCTCGGGGGCGTGGCCCTCGGGCTCGCCGTCGTGATGCTGGCCGTCGCGGGCGGTGGCGCGGCGGACGTGCGGTCGCTGCCGGTCCTGGAGCGGTCCGCCGCGACGGGCGCGGACGGCGGCGAGGTGACACCGACCGGCCGCACGACCACCGTCGAGGTGACGGTGCGGAACGTGCGCTTCTCCCCGGCCACCGTGGACGTGCCCGCGGGCGACCGCCTGGTGATCGAGCTGCACAACACCGGTGACGACACCCACGACCTGGTCCTGGAGACCGGCGCCCGCACCGACCGGATCGCCCCGGGGAAGCGGGCGACGCTGGACGCGGGCGTCGTCGGCCGGGACCTGGACGGCTGGTGCTCGGTGGTCGGGCACCGGCAGATGGGCATGGTGTTCGCCGTACGGGTCACCGGCGGCGACGACGACGGACGGGCGGCCGGCGCCCAGGAGCACGGCACCGCGCACGACCACACCGGGTCGGCCCCCGACGGCGACGGCACCTCCGCCGCCGACGCCTTCGACCCGATGGCCGAACCCGCCGACGGCTTCACCGCCCGCGACGCCCGCCTGCCGTCCGCCACCGACCCCCGCCTGCACAAGCGCACCCTCACCGTGAAGGAGACGGAGACCGAAGTCGCCCCCGGCGTACGGCAGACGTTGTGGACCTTCGACGGGACGGCCCCCGGGCCCGTGCTGCGCGGCCGCGTCGGGGACACCTTCGAGATCACCCTCGTCAACGACGGCACCATCGGCCACTCCGTCGACTTCCACGCCGGAGCGCTCTCCCCGGACAAGCCGATGCGTACCATCGGGCCCGGCGAGTCACTGACGTACCGCTTCACGGCCACCCGCAGCGGGGTGTGGATGTACCACTGCTCGACCATGCCGATGTCCCTGCACATCGCCAACGGCATGTTCGGCGCCGTCGTCATCGACCCGCCCGGGCTGCCGCGCGTGGACCGCGAATACCTGCTGGTCCAGTCGGAGTTCTACCTCGGCGAGCAGAACGGCACCGCCGACGCGGACAAACTCAAGGCGAAGGAGCCCGACATGGTCGCCTTCAACGGGTACGCCAACCAGTACGACCACGACCCGCTGACCGCGAAGGCCGACGAGCGGGTACGGATCTGGGTGCTGACGGCCGGACCGAACGTGCCGAGTGCCTTCCATGTGGTGGGCGGGCAGTTCGACACGGTGTTCCGCGAGGGCGCCTACGAGCTGCGGCCGGGGAACCGGGAGCGCGGTGGCGCGCAGGTGCTCGATCTCGCGCCCGCGTCGGGCGGATTCGTCGAACTGACCCTGCCCGAGCCCGGCAACTACCCCTTC
The DNA here is from genome assembly GCA_000715605.1 of Streptomyces speibonae. Taxonomy (GTDB): domain Bacteria; phylum Actinomycetota; class Actinomycetes; order Streptomycetales; family Streptomycetaceae; genus Streptomyces; species Streptomyces speibonae. Next base: position 20,699 of record KL568529.1, read on the forward strand.
GTCACCCACGTCATGACCGACGCGGAACGCGGCGCGCACGGCATCCTGCGCGTGCGCTGAACCGCGTGCGCCGAACCGCTTGCGCCGAACCGCGTGCGCCGACCGGGCCGAAGGGGCCGAACGGCCCCGGGCGGTGGCCCGACGGACCCCTGCGTCCGCCGGGCCACCGCTCCTACGCTGCGGGGGAACGCACCGTGCGATCCCCGCCGTTGTGAGTGAGGTCCCCTGTGAAACGCCGCCGTGATCTGCCGCTCGTCTACTCCTGCTCGGGCTGCTCGAGCGCGGCTCAGATGACCAACTGGATCGCCGTCCAGCTCGACCGGCACGGCATCGCCGAGATGTCGTGCATCGCGGGCGTCGGCGGGGACGTGCCGAGCCTGGTCCGCAAGGCCCGCAGCGGCCGGCCGGTCATCGCCGTCGACGGATGTGTGCTGCAGTGCGCCCGGAACTGTCTCGCGCGGCAGGGCGTGACACCGGCCGTGCATCATCTCCTCAGCGACGACGGCGTGCGCAAACGGCTGGGGGAGGACTTCGACCCGGAGCAGGCCGAGCAGGTGCTCGACGGGCTGATCGCCCGGATCGGGGAGGAGACCGGAGGCGCGCAGCAGCAGGGGGAGCCCGTCGGCCGCTGAGCCGTGCCGGGGCTCAGGCGGCGTCCGTGCGGCGCAGGGTCGCCACGCACACGTGCGGGGTGACGAAGGGCTCCAGGCCGTCGGCGGCCAGCGGGGCCCGCAGCGTCTCCACCGTGCCCCGCATCAGGCCCAGGTGGATGGCGCACACGATGTCCGGGCGGCGCTCGGCCACTTCACGGAACGGGCAGTGGTGCAGACGCAGCTTCCGCCCGCCGGCCCTGCCCGACCCCGTCTCCGCCGCGGCCTCTCCTGCCTCTTCCTCCGTGCCCGCCCCCTCCTCTGCCTCCGTCACCGCTTCCGGCGCGAAGCCCACGGCCTCCAGGGTCGCCACCAGCCGGCGCTCCGCCTCCGCCGCGCCGATCCGCTCGGTGGGGGCGGGTGCGTCGGTCAGATACGAGCCCCACGCGTGACCGGCCCGGGTGGCGGCGGCCACCGGGTCGTCCACGGTGGAGGAGACGACGCCGAGGAGGATGTCGGAGAGCAGCCGGTAACTGCGGGAGCCGTCCGGGCCCTCGGCGGCGACGGCGGAGTACACCACCTTCGGCCGCCCCGGTTCGTCGCGCGGCGCGCTGTCGCGCACCGCCAGGCCTTCGGCGACGAGCGCGTCCAGGTGGAAGCGGGCGGTGTTGAGATGCACGCCCACGCGGGTGGCGGTGTCGGCGGCGCTCAGGGGCCTGCCCGCCTCGCGCAGCAGCCGCAGGACGGCGGCGCGCTTTCCCCGCTGGGCCGGAGCACGGGTGCCGGGGTCGGTGAGCGGGCCTCGTGGGGTCATGTCAGGATGATACAACCGTAGGGGTTAGAAACAGGAATGTCTGTTTCTAACCCCTCGGTACGGGGCGCGGCCCCGCTCACCCGGGCGGGGAGACCTTGGCGTGCCGCAGCCTGCGCCCCAGCAGGGCCAGGAGCACACCGTGCGGCACGGCCACCGCGGCCAGCAGCGCGGCCTCCGCCGGTGCGTGGTGGCGGACCGCCTCGGCGCCGGTGAGCACGAGGGCCACCACGGAGATGAACAGCGAGACGGCCCGGTGGAAGCGGTGCACCTCCGAGTGCGGCCACGCATGGGGGTCCGCCCGCTCCGGGGTCCGCCCGGCCGCCCGGTGATAGCCCGCGAAGATCCGGGACTCCCAGGCGCCGGTGCTCTGCCGGCCGTAGACGTCGAGGCCGATCACGACCAGCAGGAGCAGGGTCACGTATCCGGCGGCGAGCAGGGTCTCGCCGCTCATGGGGACACCTCCTTCGCACCGTCCGTCTCGCCGTCCGGGTCGCCGTCCGTCTCGCTCTCCGTCTCACCGTCGGTGTCGGCTCCCACCTCGGTGAACAGCAGGCTCACCTCGGTGTCCCCGGGCTGCCTGGTACGGCCGACGCGGTGGCGTACGCCCAGCCAGGTCATCCACAGCAGCGGCAGCACACCGCCGACGATGAACACCACGTCTCCGGGCAGGCGCAGCCATTCCAGGAACACGTTGGTGTCGCCCTGGAGATAACCGAGGCTGCGGGCGTCCGCGTAGCCGCTCTCGACCACCTCGTACAGCTGGAGGGCGCCGCTGGGCAGCAGGGTGGCGAACGACATCCACGCCAGGCCCAGGTTGAGCGACCAGAACGCGAGCCGGGGCCAGCGGTCCGACCACTTGTTCTCGGGGATGAGATACCGCAGCGCGAACACCGCGAAGCCGACCGCGAGCATGCCGTAGACGCCCATCATCGCGCCGTGCGCGTGGTTGGCCGTCAGCCCGGTGCCCATCTCGTAGTAGGAGACGATCGGCAGGTTGACCAGGAAGCCGAACACCCCGGCGCCCAGGAAGTTCCAGAAGCCGACCGCGGCCAGGAACATGACCGCCCACCGGTGCGGGAAGGGGGTGTCCGACGGGCTGTGGCGGCGGGCGCCCATCTGCAGGAAGCTCCACGCCTCCACGGTGAGGAAGAGCAGGGGCACCACTTCGAGGGCGGAGAACGTGGCGCCGAGCGCGAGGTGTTCGGCGGGCTCGCCCGAGAAGTACAGGTGGTGCATGGTGCCGATCACGCCGCCCGCGCCGTACAGCACGATGTCGAGGAAGATGACGGCCAGCGCCACCCGTTCGCGGACGACACCGAGCAGGACGAAGAGGTAGGCGACCGTCGCGGTGGTGAACAGCTCCATGAAGTCCTCGACCCACAGGTGCACCACGATGAAGCGCCAGAAGTCGGCGGCGGTGAACTGCGTGTCCGGACCGGCCAGCAGGCCGACGGCGTAGAACGCGGGCAGGGCGAGCGCGGCCAGGAAGAACAGCCACGGCATGTTGGCGACGCTCTCCCCCCGGAGGCGGCGGCGCAGTCCGCGGAAGAGGATGACGACCCAGATCACCATGCCGAGGGTCAGCAGGACCTGCCACACGCGCCCGAGGTCCAGGTACTCCCAGCCCTGGTTGCCCAGTTGGGCCCACAGGTCGCCGAGCCAGCCGCGCTGACCGGCCAGTTCGCCCAGCAGGCTGCCGACGACCACGACGACCAGCGCGCCGAGCAGGACCCGGGTCAGCAGGGCCTGCCGCCGGGGCTCCCAGCCGCGGGAGATCAGCGGGGCGATGAAGATGCCGATCGCCAGGAACGAGGTGACCACCCAGAAGATCGACAACTGGGTGTGCCAGGTGCGGACCAGGTTGTAGGGCAGCCAGCGGTCCAGCGGGACGCCGAAGAAGCTCTGCAGGTCGGCCCGGTAGTGCTGGGCGGCGGAGCCGAGCAGCACCTGGACCAGGAACAGGGCGGCCATGACGAGGAAGAACCACGCCGTGGCGCGCTGCGCCGGGGTGAGCCGGACCCGGTCGGGCGAGTGGAAGCGCAGCTCGCGATGGTCGCGGTGGTGCCAGCCGAGGAAGTTCCAACGTCCGAAGGCGGCGAACAGCGCACCGGTCCCCACCAGCAGGAAGATCAGCGACAGCACGCTCCAGGTCACGGTGTGACCGGTCGGCTCGTTGTCGACCAGGGGCTCGGAGGGCCAGTTGTTGGTGTACGAGTAGTCGTGGCCGGGACGTTCGGCCGCGGCGGTCCACGCCGTCCAGGCGAAGTAGGCCGTGACGTCGTGGATCTCGCCGGGGTCGGTGATCGCGTCCGGCTTGAGGCCCTGCTTGCCGTCGGGGCTGCCGAGCAGGCCGGCGTAGTGCTCGGTCAGTTCGGCGAAGGCGGCGGCCTGCGCGTCGCTCCACACCAGGGTGCCGGTGGAGTCGTCGTAGCGGTTGGTGCGGTAGTCGTCGACCGTGCGCTCGTGGGCGTCCGCCGAGTCGCCGCCGTAGGACTCGCGCACCAGCGCGGCGCTGCGGTTGAGGTAGTCGGCCGTGAAGTCCGGGCCCAGATAGGCGCCGTGGCCGTAGATCGATCCGTACTGCATCAGTCCGGTGCGCAGGAACACCTTCTGTCCCTCGCGGACGTCGTCACCGGTGAAGACGACCTCGCCGGCGGCGGTGACGGTGCGCTCGGGTATGGGGGGCTGGGCCTGATAGGTCCGGATCGCCAGGAAACCGAGGACGAAGAAACCGCCGAGCGTGACGAGTACCGCCGCCTGGACCCAGCCGCGGGCGATCAGCCGCGGCCGCTTGGTTCCGGGTGGTCTGGGTGCTGCTCCCATGTGGCATGCCCTTCTTGACATGGGGCGCCCGTGGAGGGCGCTCTGTCCTGCCCGAAGAGTAGTACCAATGAATTTTGTTTTAATGACGGGGTTCAGTTAAATGAGCCACGTGCCCGCCGAGGGCGGCGGCGACGACAACGGCCCCCCGCCCGGGAAGGGCGGGGGGCCGTGACGAGGAGGGGGCCGGGATCAGCCGCGCTGGATGCCCGACGTGTCCTGCAGAACGCCGCGACGGCCGTCCTGCGTCTGCGCGATGAGCGACGGACCGCGCTGCTCGACCGCCAGGTACCAGGTACCGGGGGCGAGTTCGGCGATCGGCGTGGGCGAGCCGTCCTCCGGGAACAGCGGACGCGGCACCGGAACGGCGAACCAGAACGGCGAGAAGTCACCGGCCGGCGCCGGAGCGGCGGGCTGGCCCTGCTGCGGCTGGCCCGGGAAGGGCTGCTGCCCCGGCTGGCCCGGCTGCGGCTGACCGCCGAAGGAGGCCTGCTGCGCACCGGCACCCGGGTAGC
>KL568529.1:25571-32669 GCA_000715605.1 Streptomyces speibonae
CACGGTCTGCCTTGCCAGCCCGCTCAGAGATGTGTATAAGAGACAGGCGGCGGGACGCGCGGCCGGGAGCAGGGCGCCCTTGAGGGCGGGGACCAGGGGGGTGGCGATGGCGGCGGCGGCCATGACGAGCGTGGCGATGAGGGCGAGGATCAGCCCCGTGCCGGCGCCGATGTCGTCGGAGAAGCCGCCCTCGCCGTCGAAACCACCGGTCGGGTCGAAGATGTTGCCGAGCGCGCACCAGGCGGCGAAGACCGTGAAGGCGACGCCGAACTGGCCGAGGTCGAGGCCGGCGATCTTGCGCGGCTGAGGCAGCCCCCGGGCCACGACGACGAGCGCGGCACCGATGATCCCCGCCAGTACGATGCCGAGCACCACGGGCCCGCTGTCCCAGAGGCTGGGGATGTCCGCGCTGTCCGGGGCACCATCGATCGAGTAGAGATCGAGGAACGACGCGATGAACAGCAATACCGCTGCTCCGATCACCACGCCGTCGCCTCGAGTGAGGGAGCGGATATTCACTTCAGGTCCTTCGTAGGTCGTCTCGTCGTCGGAAGAGGCGTCGCTGTCACCATGTCGCCCGAAGCGTCCGGTGTGAAGCGCGGGGGTGGCCCCTCATCGTACGGACGACACTATCGTCCGCAGGATCGGGCTGTCCGCCCGGATCAGCGCGCTGATCCCTACCCGCGCAGGAAACTCACGATTCCCTCGGAAATCCCTTGCGCCGCTTTCTGCCGCCAGGCACCGCTGGTCAGCAGTGCCGCGTCCTTGCTATCGCGCATGTTGCCGCACTCGATGAACACCTTGGGAACCGTTGACAGATTGAGACCGCCCAGGTCCTTACGCGTGACGAGACCGGTACCGCCGCCGGTGTAGTTGGAAGGCGCGCTGCCGGTGACGCGCACGAAGTTGCCCGCGATGCGCTCGCCGAGTTCGCGTGAGGGCTCGACGATGGGCCGGGTGTCGGCCGCCCCGGCGTTCACGGCGCCCGGGAGGATCACATGGAAGCCCCGGTTCCCGGTGCCGGAGCCGTCCGCGTGGATCGAGACGACGGCGTCGGCCTTCGCCTTGTTGCCGATCCGCGCCCGCTCGTCCACGCAGGGCCCGAACGGCCGGTCGGCGTCCTGCGTCAGTTTCACGGTGGCGCCCTGCTCTTCGAGGAGGGTGCGCATCCGGTGGGCGACGTCGAGGGTGAACTCGGCCTCGGCGTAACCGTCGTTGGTGGAGGTGCCGGTGGTGTCGCAGGCCTTGCGGTTCGTCCCGATGTCCACCTGGCGGTTGATCTCGGAGGTGTGCTTGAAGTTGCTCGGGTTGTGGCCCGGGTCGATGACGACGACCTTGCCCTTGAGCGGGCCGGTCCCGGCGGGCGCGGAGGCGGAGGCCGACGGGGACTTCGCGGTGGCGGAGGCGGACGCGTCGGGCTTCCTGTCCTCGGAACCGGCCGACGGCGACGTGCTCCCGGACGCCGTGGACGAGGGCGACGGCGTGGGTGACGCGGCGGACGAGGAGGCGGCGGCGCTCCCCGAGCCCGTGTCGTCCCCCGATCCGCCCACGGCCGCGTACACGGCCCAGCCGAGCAGCGCACCGGGCACGAGAGCGGCGAGCGCCACGGCCAGGGTGCGGCGCCGGGAGCGCGGGGGCGGGGGCTGATCGAATTCGGGACCTGTGTACGACACGCAGTCACCCTAGCGTCGGGAATCAGACGCCCGCGCCCGTGCGCCGCAGGACGCGAAGGGAGCCGGTCACCGAGATCTCGGTGAACGCGCCGGACGCCAGAGCCCTCAGGTAGACGCGGTAGGGAGCCTGGCCGGTGAACTCGTCCGCCGGGTCCGGGAAGACGTCGTGGATGACGAGGAGGCCGCCGTCGGCGATGTGCGGGGCCCACCCCTCGTAGTCGGCGGTGGCGTGTTCGTCGGTGTGGCCGCCGTCGATGAAGGCGAGGGCGAGCGGGGCGGTCCAGAGGGCGGCGACGCGGGGGGAGCGGCCGACCAGGGCGACCACGTGGTCCTCCAGGCCCGCGCGGTGCAGGGTGCGGCGGAAGGTGGGGAGGGTGTCCATCAGACCCAGCTCCGGGTCGACGGTCTCCGGGTCGTGGTAGTCCCAGCCGGGCTGCTGCTCCTCGCTGCCGCGGTGGTGGTCCACGGTGAGGGCGGTGACCCCGGCGGCGCGGGCCGCGTCGGCGAGCAGGATCGTGGAGCGGCCGCAGTAGGAGCCGATCTCCAGCAGGGGCAGCCCCAACCGGCCGGCCTCGACCGCCGCCGCGTACAGGGCGAGCCCTTCGTCCACGGGCATGAACCCCTTGGCCGCCTCGAACGCGGCCAGGATCCCCGGCTCGGGTGCCGTCGGCAGGGGGCGTGCCTCTTGTGAGGTCGTACGTGTGTCCACGGGCCCATGCTGCCGCACCGTCCACCGGGCGACGCGCCGGGGGTACCGACGGGTAACGGGAGTGGGGGACGCGGCGGACGCCGCCTCGCTCCGGGCGCCCGGGATTACGCCGTGACCGTCTCTCCCGGCAGGGCCAGGTCCAGGTCGATCGGATCGTGCTCGCCGGTGTGGGTGGCCGGGGAGGTGAGCGGGGGATGGCCGGGGGCGTGGGTGGTGACGGCGTAGGCGCCCTGGGCGGGGACGGTGAGCGCGTAGGTGCCGTCGGCGGCGGAGACGGTGGTGCCCGCCGGGCGGCCGTGGCGGTCGGTCAGGGTGATCCGGGCGCACGCGACCGGGGCCCCCGCCGCGTCCAGGACCCGGCCCCGGAAACCGCGTGGCGCGTCCTCCTCGCTGCTCGCCCGCAGCTGCGGCGTCGGCGGGCGTCCGGCGGGGAGGAACAGGGCGAGGAGCAGGCCCACGGCCACCGCGGCCGTGGCGATCATGAAGGAGAGGCGGAAGCCGTGCAGCGTCGGGATCTCCACGCCGCCCACCGTGTCCGAGGTGACCGCCAGCACCATGCCGATGACGGCGCTCGACACCGACGTACCGATGGAGCGCATCAGCGTGTTGAGGCCGTTCGCCGCGCCGGTCTCCGACGCCGGGACCGCGCCGATGATCAGCGCGGGCAGGGAGGCGTAGGCGAGGCCGATGCCCGCGCCGATCACCGTCGAGGTGACGACCGTCTGCCAGGCGGCGTCCATCAGGCCGAGGCCGCCGCCGTAGCCCGCCGCGATGACCAGCAGGCCGATGATGAGGGTGGCCCTCGGGCCGTACCGGGCGGACAGACGGGCGTAGAGGGGAGCGGTGAACATCATCGTCAGGCCCAGCGGGGCCACGCACAGGCCCGCGACGACCATGGACTGGCCGAGCCCGTGCCCGGTCGCGGCCGGCAGTTGCAGCAACTGCGGGAGGACCAGCGAGACGACGAAGAAGGAGACGCCGACCATGATCGACGCGAGGTTGGTGAGCAGGACCTGACGGCGGGCGGTGGTCCGCAGGTCCACCAGGGGCGCGGAGACCCGCAGCTCCATCAGGCCCCACAGGAGCAGAACCACGACCGCCGCGCCGAACAGCCCCAGCGTGGTGCCGGAGGACCAGCCCCAGTCGCTGCCCTTGGAGAGGGGAAGCAGGAAGAGCACGAGCCCGGCGGACAGGCCCAGCGCGCCCGGCAGGTCGAAGGTGCCCCGCGCCCGCACCGGGGACTCCGGCACGACGGCCAGGGTGAGGGCGATGGCGAGCGCGCCCAGCCCCGCGGCGCCGAAGTAGAGGGCGTGCCAGTCGGCGTGCTGGGCGACCAGCGCAGCGGCGGGCAGCGCGAGACCGCCGCCGACGCCTATGGAGGAGCTCATCAGGGCCATCGCGGAGCCCAGCCGCTCGCGCGGCAGCATGTCGCGCATCAGCCCGATGCCCAGCGGGATCGCGCCCATCGCCACGCCTTGCAGCGTGCGGCCGACGATCATCAGGATCAGGTCACTGGTGAACGCGCTGATCAGCGCGCCGGCCACCATCACCCCGAGGCTGGCGACGAGCATGCGCCGCTTGCCGTGGAGGTCGCCGAGCCGGCCCATGATCGGGGTGGCCACGGCGCCGGAGAGCAGGGTGGAGGTCAGTACCCAGCTGGCGTCGGCGGGGGAGGCGTCCAGCAGCCGCGGCAGGTCCTTGATGACCGGGAGCAGCAGGGTCTGCATCACCGCGACCGTGATGCCCGCGAAGGCGAGCACCGGGACCACGGTCCCGCCCGCTCTGCCGACGGGGCGGTCGGACGTCGTCGTGTGCGTCATGAAGGGGGCCTCCGGTGCCGGCAAGTCGATACGTGTACGCCGAACCCCGTACACCGAGGCAACTATTCCGATGTTTCGCCCCCCTAACGAATTCTTGACCGTTCCTTGGCGATGAGGTCTCCCCGCCTAGACCCGGAGTACGAGGCCGCGTCGGCCGAAATGCCGATGCGTGGGTGGCCGGATGGTTGAGAGCATGACCCCCATGCTCGACGCCACCGACACCGCCCGCATACCCGACCGCCGTACCTCGCCCCCGATGTGGCTGGTGGTGGCGCTGGCCTGTGCCGGCCAGTTCCTCGTCGTCCTCGACATCTCGGTGGTGAACGTCGCGCTGCCGTCCATGCGGACCGCCCTGGCCCTCGACGCGCAGGGCCTGCAGTGGGTGGTGAACGCCTACTCCATCGCCTTCGCCGGCTTCATGCTGCTCGGCGGCCGCGCCGGCGACCTCTACGGACGCAAGCGCATGTTCCTCATCGGCCTCGGCCTGTTCACCCTGGCCTCACTCGCCGGCGGGCTGGCCCAGGAGGGCTGGCAGCTGCTGCTGGCGCGGGCGGCGCAGGGGCTGGGCGCCGCCGTGCTGGCGCCCTCCACGTTGACCATCGTCACCTCGGCCGTGCCGGAGGGCGCGGCGCGGGCCCGGGCGATCGCGACCTGGACGGCCGTCGGGGCGGGCGGCGGCGCGGCCGGCGGATTCGTCGGCGGGCTGCTGGTCGACGCGCTGTCGTGGCGGTGGGTGCTGCTGATCAACGTTCCCGTCGGCGCGGTGGTGCTGGCCGGGGCCGCCCGGTGGCTGGCGGAGAGCCGGGCCCGGGACGGGCGGCGGCTCGACCTGCCGGGCGCGGTGCTGGTGACGGCGGGCCTGGCCACCCTGGCGTACGGCATCTCCCAGACCGAGGCCGAGGGCTGGACGGCCGCCGCCACCCTGGTGCCGCTGGCCGCGGGACTGGCCCTGATCGCGCTCTTCCTCCTCGTCGAGGCCCGCTCCAAGGCCCCGCTGATGCCGCTCGGGCTGCTGCGGCTGCGCTCGGTGGCATCGGCGAACGTCGCGATGTTCCTGAGCGGCTCCGCGATGTTCTGCATGTGGTTCTTCATGACCCTGTACGCGCAGAACGTCCTCGGCTACACCCCGCTCGAGGCGGGCCTCGCCCTGGTGCCCAGCTCCCTCGCCGTGATCCTCGGCTCCAAACTCGCGCCGCGCCTGATGCGTACGGCGGGACCGCGCACGGTCGCGGTGTTCGGCACGCTGGTCTCGCTGACCGGCTTCGGCTGGCAGTCGACGATGACCGCGGACGGGGCGTACCTCACCGCGATCATGTTCCCCGGCATCCTGATGATGCTGGGCGCGGGCCTCGCCGCGACCCCGCTCGCCGCACTGGCCACCTCCGGCGCCGCACCGGAGGAGGCCGGGCTGGTCTCCGGCCTGGTCAACACCTCCCGCACGATGGGCGGCTCGCTGGGCCTCGCCGTCATGTCGACCATCGCCGCCGCCCACACCGCGGGCGTCGAGACCCCCGAGGCCCTGACGGACGGCTACGCCCTGGTCTTCGGCGTCGGGACCGTCGTCCTGGCGGCCGGGGCGGTCCTGATGTGGGCGTGGCTGCCCCGCCGGGCGGCGGCCGAAGCGCACTGAGCCCTGCCCGGGCGGTGCACATCGGACCTTCGGCCCGGTCGGGGCGCACCGGGGGCGTGGTTCGGGCCGGGGCAGCGCTGGGGCCCTGGGTCGGGTTGGGGTGCGGTGGGGGCGTGGTTCGGGTCGGGGTGCGGGGCTTTGGCCCGGGTCGGTCGGGGTGCGGTGGGGCCGCGGGTCGGGTTGGGGTGCGGTGGGGCCGTGGTTCGGGTTGGGGTGCGGTGGGGCCCTGGTTCGGGCCGGGGCGCGGGGCTTTGGCCCGGGTCGGTCGGGGTGCGGTGGGTGTCCGGCTCGGGCGGAGCACACTCAGGCCCTGGTCCCGCCGAAGCGCACTGAGCCCCACGCCCACGCCCAAGCCCACGCCGCCCCGGTCACAGCCACCCCTGGTGGCGGGCCTCGCGCAGGGCCTCCATGCGGTTGCGGGTGCGGGTCTTGCCGATCGCCGCCGAGAGGTGATTGCGGACCGTGGACTCCGACAGGTGCAGCCGGCCCGCGATGTCGGCGACGGTCGCCCCGTCCGCCGAGGCTCGCAGCACCTCGCACTCACGGGCCGACAGCGGGCTGGGCCCCGCACTGAGCGCCGCCGCGGCCAGCGCGGGATCGACCACCGTCTCCCCGGTCAGCACCCGGCGGATCGCCGAGGCCAGCTCCTCCACCGGCCCGTCCTTGACGAGGAAACCGGCGGCCCCCGCGTCCATGGCCCGCCGCAGATAGCCGGGCCGGCCGAACGTGGTGAGGATCAGCACCCGGCAGTCCGGCGCCTGGTCCCGCAGTTCCGCGGCGGCGTCCAGGCCGCTCATCCCGGGCAGCTCGATGTCGAGGAGGGCGACGTCGGGGCGGTGGGCGAGCGCCGCGTCCACGATCACGTCACCGGCGGCCACCTGGGCCACCACCTCGATGTCGGGCTCCATCCCGAGCAGCAGCGCGAGCGCGCCGCGCATCATCCCCTGGTCCTCCGCGAGCAGCACCCGGACGGACTTGGCGGGCCGGTGGTCGCGGGGCATGTCGCTCACATCCGCAGCGTAGGGCGCGCAGGGCGGTGTGCGCCCGGTCGGGGCGGTCACGGCCGCTCAGACCCCGGTCTGCGCGAGTCCGGCGGACCCCCGCTCCGCCGTCCCGGCCCCCGCTCCCACGGGCTCCGCGCGCGTACCGCCGCCCCCGGCGACATCAGGGCGCTCCCCGGCATCCCCGGCATCCCTGGTCTCCACGGCGTCGGTGGCGTCCGTCGGCAGCTCCGCCCGAAGCGTGAAGCCCCGGCGCGCGCCCCCC
>KL568529.1:32889-33570 GCA_000715605.1 Streptomyces speibonae
CCGCCCGCCGCCGCGAGCCGCTCCGTCAGCCCGTGCAGACCCGTCCCGCCCGTGTCCGTCCCCGGGGTGCCCTCGCCGTCGTCGGCGATGGTCAGCACCACCCGCTCCGGTGCCGCCGCGACCGTGATCTCGCAGTGACGCGCCGCGCTGTGCCGTATGACGTTGGTGACCGCCTCGCGGACCACCCAGCCCAGCAGCACCTCCGTGCGCGGACCCAGCGGCGGGCCCGAGCGGCGCACCACCGCGGTGACACCCGCCGCCGTGAGCGCCGAGCGCGCCCGGTCCAGTTCCGTGTCCAGGCCGCCCTCCCGGTAGCCCGTCACGGCCTCGCGGATCTCCGTGAGCGCCTGCCTGCCGACCGACTCGATGTCGGTCACCTGGGCGAGCGCGGCGTCCAGATCACGCGGCGCCAGCCGGCGGGCCGCCTCCGACTTCACGACGATCAGCGACATGGTGTGCCCGAGCAGGTCGTGCAGGTCGCGGGAGAAGCGCAGCCGCTCCTTCTCCACGGCCCGGCGGGCCAGCTCCTCCCGCGCCGCACGCAGCTCCCGCACCGTCTCCGCCAGCCGCAGCAGCGTGGCCGTCACCATCGTCGAGATCGCGGTCACGTAGAGGATGGTGAGCCCGCCCCAGCCGTCGTGGGCGAAGGAGACCGCCCCGGCCACCACGGTCACGGCGGCC
>KL568529.1:33853-35300 GCA_000715605.1 Streptomyces speibonae
GATGTGTATAAGAGACAGACCCGATGGCGAGCGCACAGGTCACCGCGGCCAGCAGACCGAGCGCGACCTGTCTGGAGCGCGTCTCGTACCGCCCGCAGGGATGGGCGCCGCACGCCACGAAGATGTAGAGCGAGTTGAAGGCCAGCAGACCGGCGGCGCCGATCCACGGGTTGGGTGTGGTGCCCTGGAAGAGGTTGGAGAACGCGCCCATCCCGAGCAGCAGCCACGGCAGCAGCCGGACGACGTCCGGCACCTCTCCCGCCTCCTGTGCCCTCTCCTCCTCCTTCCCGGATCCGCGCCGCCCGGGATGCCACCGCGCGTGGGTGTCGCAAGTCGCCGACATGTCGTTCACCATGTTGTTCATCCCCCATTCGTCCGCCGTCCCTCCCGACGGTACGGGCGGGCCCGCACCGCCCGACAGAGCCGCCTGTACGGTCTCCGGCAGGACAAATGTCCCGGGCCGGGGCCGTTCCCGTGGCCGCGCCCGCCCGCGACCAGGAGAGACATGCCCGTCGACGCAGCCAAGGCGCTCGCCGCCCCGCCCCGGACCCGCACGGTCTCCTGGACCGCCTCCGACGTCCTGCTCTACCACCTCGGGATCGGCGCGGGCCGGTCCGCCACCGACCCCGGCGAGCTGCGCTACACCCTGGAGTCCCGGCTGCACGTCCTGCCGAGCTTCGCCACCGTCGCCGGCGGCGGACCGCCCGGGGTGATCGGCGGGCTGTCCCTGCCCGGGGTCGACGTCGACCTCGCCCGCGTCCTGCACGGCGGACAGTCGCTCACCGTGCACCGCCCCCTGCCCGCCGAGGGCACCGCCACCCTCACCGACCGGATCGTCGCCGTGCACGACAAGGGCAGGGCGGCCGTCCTCGTCGTGCGCACCGAGGCCGCCGGCGGCGACGGCCCGCTGTGGTCCTGCGACGCGGAGATCTACGTACGCGGCGAGGGCGGCTGGGGCGGCGACCGGGGCCCGTCCGCGCGCCGCGAGCCGCCCGCCGGCTCCCCGGACCGCACCCTCGACGTGCCCGTCCGCGAGGAACAGGCGCTGCTCTACCGCCTCTGTGGTGACCGCAACCCCCTGCACGCCGACCCCGGGTTCGCGGCCCGCGCCGGCTTCGACCGGCCCATCCTGCACGGGCTGTGCACCTACGGAATGACCCTCAAGGCGGTCGTCGACACACTGCTGGACGGCGACGTCACCCGCGTCCGCTCCTGCGCCACCCGGTTCGCCGGGGTCGTGTACCCGGGCGAGACGCTGCGGATCAGGATGTGGCGCGCGGACGGCGAGGTGCGCGTGACCGTGGGCGCGGTCGAACGGGAGGACGCGCCGGTGCTCACGGACACCACCGTCGGCCACGGATGAGCCGTGGGGCGGAGCCGCCCCGGAGGAACGGCGAACGGCCCCGCCCGTCGGTGTGCGACGGGCGGGGCCGTTCGTGGTGCGATG
>KL568529.1:35475-36013 GCA_000715605.1 Streptomyces speibonae
GACGGTATGTCAGGCGGCCGACTCCGCGTGCTCGTTCTCCTGCGCCGGCCGGCGGTGACGGCCACGCGGCGACGTTTCCGCGTCCTGCGTGGAAACCGGCCCCCGGTGCCTGCCGCGACCGGCAGTGACCTGCCCGTCCTCGGCGGACTGCGCCTCGTTCGTCCTGACGTCGTTCATCGGAAGGAATTCACCCCGTAGACATGATCTTTCCTGCAGCCGGGTGAGTCTAACCGGCCCACCGCACCCCGGATCCAGGCGACCACGCCGACCGCCACTACTTCGTTACAAGCCGCCCCAGAGGCGCCTGTTGAAGAGGTACGGGCCGGGGCGCCGAGGAGCTGTCGTGACCATCGCCCGCGCCCTCGGGCGGCAGTTCACCCGGAGGTGTCACCGAGTCCCCGCCGGCCGCGAGTGATTGACCGCCGTCACCAGCTGACGGCATGTCAGGGATCGGCTGGACGTCCAGACCCTCCACCTGCCGTTCCCGCCCCGGCATCCCCAGCACCGCCACCCCGCACGGCACCTGTCTCTTATACAC
>KL568529.1:36203-36787 GCA_000715605.1 Streptomyces speibonae
GCCGTCCAGAGCCCCGAGCCCGTCAACCACCCGGCGGGCGCGGGGAAGTGCAGCATCCGCCGCTCCGCCGGCCGCCACACCCCGACCCAGCTGCCGAGCGCGCCGTCGACGCGCAGCGCCACCGCACAGCCCTCCGGCGTCAGCATCTGCCCCGGCTGGATCGCGAACGGCGTCACCGTGCAGTCCGGCACCCGCAGGCACTCCGGGAAACGCACCGGCAGCGTGCTGCCCAGCACCCCCCAGCCCAGCCGGTGCCGTCCCGGCGAGGGCGCGTCCGAGCGGAGCAGCAGCAGCCCGCTGTCCGGGTCGGCGAGCAGCACCCGGTCGTCGCTGTCCTCGGCGATCTCCAACAGCGGTGACACCTCGCCGCCGCGCTCCAGGTCCACCACGACCGCCTTGGTGTGCCCGCCGCTCTCCCGGTCCAGCGCCAGCATCCGCCCCGCCCGGTCCAGCCACACCCCGCCCGAGCAGCGGCCCGGGACCTCCGCGACCCGCTCGGGACCGAACGCGCCGCCGGCCACCCGCCACACCGTGGTCGACCGCGGGCCCGCGGCGAGGGCGTACGCCCTGTCTCTTATACACAT
>KL568529.1:36964-38253 GCA_000715605.1 Streptomyces speibonae
CCCGCTCCCCGTCCGGGGCGGGCGGCAGCAGCCGCAGCCGGGTGGCCTCGTCCGGGCGTTCGACCGTGCCCAGCGGCAGTTCGCCGGTGCCGGGGCCGGCCGGGTACAGCAGCGAGAAGGCGTGCCGCCCCTCCACCAGCCGGTGGATCAGGACCCGCCCGTCGCTCAGCGGCTGCACCTCGGTGCCGGGCTCCTCGGGCTGGTTGCCGGGCAGCGGAACGGCGTACGGCTCGGGGCCGTCCAGGGTCCAGCGCTCCGGGAAGAAGGATTCACCGGCGAGGGCGAGGCGCGCGGCGTAGCAACCGTCCGCGGTGATGGTGCAGCCCGCCCGTCCGGCTCCGTCCTCGTGTCCCGCCGCAGGTTCGATGGCACAGACCGTCATCGTTCGGTCACCTCCGGTGATGAACGGTAGTTTTCGCCCGCCCTGACGGTGGACGGGCGGGCCCCGCTTCACACGTAAGGGTGCTCCAGGAACGATTCTCCTGAGGAGGGGGAGGCAGGTGTGCTCCACGGAGCCGGTACTCCCGTGCGAAACAGCCAGGTAGCCTTGCAGACGTGCCCCGTCTGTCAGAAGTCATCGCCGCGCTGGAGAACCTGTGGCCCGCCGAGCGGGCCGAGTCCTGGGACGCGGTCGGCACCGTCGTGGGCGAGCCCGACCAGGAGGTCACGCGGGTCCTGTTCGCCGTCGACCCGGTCCGGGAGACCGTCGACGAGGCGGTGAAGCTGGGCGCCGGCCTGCTGGTCACCCACCACCCGCTCTACCTGCGCGGTACGACCACGGTGGCGGCCTCCACGTTCAAGGGCCGCGTGGTGCACACCCTCATCAAGAACGACATCGCGCTGCACGTCGCCCACACCAACGCCGACACCGCCGACCCGGGTGTCTCCGACGCCCTCGCCGGCGCGCTGGACCTCAGGGTCGTACGGCCCCTGGTGCCGGACCCGTCCGACCCCGAGGGGCGGCGCGGCCTGGGCCGGGTGTGCGAGCTCGACCATCCGGTCACCGTGCGTGAGTTCGCCGCCCGCGCGGCCGAGCGGCTCCCCGCCACCGCGCAGGGCATCCGCGTCGCCGGCGACCCCGACGCGCTCGTGCGCACGGTCGCCGTCAGCGGCGGCTCCGGCGACAGCCTCTTCGACCACGTCCGCGCCGCCGGCGCGGACGCCTTCCTCACCGCGGACCTGCGCCACCACCCGGCGTCCGAGGCCCGCGCCCACAGTCCTCTCGCGCTGCTCGACGCGGCGCACTGGGCCACCGAATGGCCCTGGTGCTGTCTCTTATACACATCTCT
>KL568529.1:38478-39630 GCA_000715605.1 Streptomyces speibonae
CCACGGATGGGACCTGCGGGTCCATGTCTCGCGGACGGTCACCGACCCCTGGACGGCCCACGCGGCGTCGTCCCGAGCCACCGACCCATCTGGAGCCCCCAACTGAACGCCGAGCCCGCCGACCAGATCCGACTCCTCGACGTCCAGGACCTCGACGTCCGCCTCCAGCAGCTCGCGCACAAGCGGAAGTCGCTCCCGGAGCACGCCGAGATCGAGTCGCTGAACCGGGACCTCGCCCAGCTGCGCGACCTGCTCGTCGCCGCGCAGACCGAGGAGAGCGACTGCGCCCGCGAGCAGACCAAGGCCGAGCAGGACGTCGACCAGGTGCGCCAGCGCGCCGCCCGCGACCAGAAGCGCCTCGACTCCGGTGCCGTCTCCTCGCCCAAGGACCTGGAGAACCTCCAGCGCGAGATCGCCTCCCTGGCCAAGCGGCAGGGCGACCTCGAGGACGTCGTCCTTGAGGTCATGGAGCGCCGCGAGTCCGCGCAGGAGCGGGTCACCGAACTGACCGAGCGGGTCGGTTCCGTGCAGGGGAAGATCGACGACGCGACCGCGCGCCGGGACGCCGCGCTCGAGGAGATCGACGGCGAGGTCGCCTCGATCACCAAGGAGCGCGAGGTCGTCGCGGGCTCCGTGCCCGCCCCGCTGCTGAGCCTGTACGACCGGCTGCGCGAGCAGCAGGGCGGCATCGGCGCGGCGAAGCTGTACGCACGTACCTGCCAGGGCTGCCGCCAGGAACTCGCCATCACCGAGCTGAACGAGGTCAGGGCCGCCGCCCCCGACACGGTGCTGCGCTGCGAGAACTGCCGCCGCATCCTGGTGCGTACGGCGGAGTCGGGGCTGTAGGGCGGTCCGGCCGTGCGGGAGTTCATCGTCGAGGCGGACGGCGGGTCGCGGGGCAACCCGGGCCCGGCGGGCTACGGCGCCGTGGTGAGCGACGCGGCGACGGGGGAGACCCTGGTGGAGGCGGCCGAGTACATCGGTGTCGCCACGAACAACGTGGCCGAGTACCGGGGCCTGCTCGCCGGCCTCACCGCCGCCCGCGAACTGGACCCCGGGGCGCGGGTGCACGTCCGGATGGACTCCAAGCTCGTCATCGAGCAGATGACGGGCCGCTGGAAGATCAAGCACCCGGCGATGAAGCCGCTCGCG
>KL568529.1:39855-42671 GCA_000715605.1 Streptomyces speibonae
CCGCTCGCGGCGGAGGCGGCCCGCGCCTTCCCGCCGGAGCGGGTGACGTACGAGTGGATCCCGCGCGAGCGCAACAAGCACGCGGACCGTCTCGCCAACGAGGCGATGGACGCGGGCCGGCGCGGCGAACAGTGGTCGCCCGCGGCGTCCCGCGCCGACCTGCCCACCTCACCCGAGCCGTCGGGCCCGCCCGGCGACGCGAAGAGGGGCGCGGCCCGAGTCCGCGCGGCCCTTTCGGACGCGACCGGCGGGGGTGACGCGGGCGCCGGGGAGGTGGCCGAGGGTGCGGCCGACGGCTCCGGGGGCGCTGCGGAGGACGCGGCCGACGGCGCCCGGGGCTCGGGTGCCGGCGCCGCGGGGACGGGTGCCCGGACCGGCGGCACCGGCGCTGCGTCCGCGGGCGACGCGGACGTCCGGGCCGCGCAGGCGGCAGGTGCGCCCGCCGACGCCGTTGCCGGCCGTGCAGCCGACGGTGCTGGTGGGGCGGCCGGTGTCGCGGACGCGGCGGTTGAGCCGTCGGGCGCGGCGGATGGCGCCTCGGATGTGGTTGCCGGAGCAGCCGGCGCCGAGGGCGCCGCTGCCGGCCGTGCCGGTGCCGGTGAGCGGGCGGGACGCGGGAACGCCGATGCCGGACGCGACGGGGGTGCTCAGGCCCGTACCGGCGTGGACGCCGATCGGCGGGCCGCGCGGGCCGTTGCCACGCCCTCCGTCGGCTGGGCCGGGCCGGACATGGGCGCGCCGGCCACGTTCGTCTTGCTGCGGCACGGGGAGACGCCGCTGACTCCGCAGAAGCGCTTCTCCGGCAGCGGCGGAAGCGACCCCTCCCTCTCCGGCATCGGGCGGGAGCAGGCCGAGCGGGCCGCCGCCGTGCTCGCCCGGCGCGGCACCGTCCAGGCGGTCGTCGCCTCCCCCCTCGCCCGCACCCGCGAGACCGCCGGCATCATCGCCGCCCGCCTCGGTCTCGGCGTGAGCGTCGACGACGGACTGCGCGAGACGGACTTCGGTGCCTGGGAAGGCCTCACCTTCGCCGAGGTCCGCGAACGGTACCCCGAGGACCTGAACGCCTGGCTGTCCTCCCCGGACGCCGAACCCACCGGCGGCGGCGAGAGTTTCGCGGCCACCGCCGCACGGGTCGCCGCCACGCGCGACAAGCTGATCGCCGCGTACGCCGGACGTACGGTCCTGCTCGTCACCCACGTGACGCCGATCAAGACCTTCGTACGACTGGCCCTGGGCGCCCCGCCCGAGGCCCTGTTCCGCATGGAACTGTCGGCCGCCTCACTCTCCGCCGTGGCGTACTACGCCGACGGCAACGCCAGCGTCCGCCTGTTCAACGACACCTCGCACCTGCGCTAGGGGCACCTGGCCGGCCCCGACGGCGCCGGCCAGGGGGCGGCCTCAGGCCGCGGGGGCGGTCAGGCGGCGCAGTCGTACTGCTTCGCCAGGTTGGCGGCACTCTCCAGGAGGATGGTGCGGCTCTTGGCGGTCACCGACCCGGTGTTCCAGTTCTCGTGGATGTTCACCTGCGGATAGACCGACAGCAGCAGCTCGCCGTACCTGTTGGTCGAACCCATCTTGCTCACACAGTCCTCGGGGAGCCGCAGCACCGAGTGCCGCAGGGTCAGCCAGCCTTCGTAGCCGCCGCCGAGCGGTGTCGCCCCCTTCGGAGCCTCGCTGGTTCCGTCGCTGGTGGTGGCGGTCAGCGCGTACTGTTCCCGGTACGTCTCACCACCGGGGTTCTCGCGCGTGACGGTGCAGACGGTGCCGAAGACCCGGTCGTCCTTCACCGCCTTCCCGCTGCTGCCTCCCATGACGTCGTCGGAGGTCGTGCCCGCCTTGCCGTCGTTGAGCAGGCCCGCGGTCTTCTCGGTGAGGGAACCCCAGCAGAGATTCTGCTCCCGCATGTCGTCCTTCGGATCGGGCCACAGGCTGACCGCCGCCACGACGGCGGCCGCGACGACCAGCGTGCCGGGAAGAACCAGACGCTTCTTGTCCATCTAGCGCTCGCCCATCTTCAAGTCCGAGTCCTTGAGGCCGTGCTGGTACCACTCCTCGTTGAGCCGCTGGATATTGTCCTCGAACTCACCGGGGCTCATGTCCAGTTCCTCGGGCTCGAGCCCCTTGCTGCGGGCCATCTGCTCCAGCAGGCTGTCCATCTCCTTCTGCCCGTAGTCGAAGTGTTTGACCAGGTCCTCCCGGACCTGCTTGTCGACCTTGGTGTTCTCCTCGCCCAGGTACTGGGCAGTGCCGACGTCCACCATCCGCTGGATGGAGTCGCCGACGAGGGGAATCCCCGTGACCGGTGCACCGAGGGCGTGGTAGCGCATCATCTTGTCCCAGCTGTTGGCGTCCTTCTCGGCCTGGCCCAGGTCGTAGATGACATCGGCACGGACACCGTCGAGATGGCCGAGCACGGACGAGGACTGCTTGACCCAGGCATGCAGTTCCGGGTCGGACTTGCGGTAGGAGTCGGCGGGGAATTCGTGCAGGCCCTCGCCGATCAACGTCGCCTGTGAACGGTGGATGACACCGAACGCCTCGCCGTCCTCCGAGGTCGCGCGAAGGACGCGGACCAGGTCACCACGGTCCAGATCGAGATCGTTGTACGTGGAATGCCCATTGAGGTTCTTGCCGAGGATTTCGTGCACGTCGCCGGAGTAGTCACCGATCATGTAGCCCATCGACGTGCGGAGAGCGGCCGGCATGTTGCCCTGATCGCCCTTTGTCTCCTGGCCGTAGTGCTCGATCGTCTTCTCGAAGATCGCCGACTGTGCGCCGTCGTGACGGGCCGGGGCCTGGGCGAGCGGCGAGCCCGG
>KL568529.1:42868-43482 GCA_000715605.1 Streptomyces speibonae
CCCGGTTCGCCGCCGGTGGCGGCGGCTTCCAGGGCGGCGCCGAATTCGGCGCGGGCCGAGGTCTTGACCAGCTCGTCGGGCATCTTGGATTCCACGGAGTTGCCCGGCCAGTCGCGGTCCTCGAGGAAATACTTCAGGTTGTCACCGGTGTTCGGGTCGAAATAGGCGGTACTGGCGGCCGGGTTACGGCTCATGGCGTTCATCAGACCCTTCATCGGGTCCTCTTGAGTGCCCTGCCAGTTCTTGTAAACGCCCTCGTACGGATCGTCGGTGTGCGTCTCCCACTCCCTGATCGTGTCGCCGACCTCGGTGAGGAACGCCGCGTCGAATCGGGGGTCGTCCTTGTCCTTGGCCCTCAGGTCGGATCCGGACGAGCCGGGCCCTGCCTTCGGGTCGTACGCCGGGTCGCCGACGTCGGCGGCCATCAGGGTGGTGAGCGTGTTCAGCCCCGCGGCGCCGCCCGGAAGCCGGCCCGGGTGCCGGGCGGGCAGGCCGTTGCCGTCGCGGGCCGTGGCGATGAGCCTGTCGGTCCAGGCCGAGGTGACGCCCCCGGGGGAGCCGATCGCGGAGTCGGGGCCGGTGGCAGTGGTGAGGGTGCCGGACAGGGCCTTGTA
>KL568529.1:43659-45811 GCA_000715605.1 Streptomyces speibonae
GGCGTCGGTGCCGGAGACCTGGCCGTCGCGACCGCCGCTCTCCAGGCCGCCGGCGAGCAGAAGTACCGCCTCCTGCTCCTCCCGGCCTCGGTAGCTGAGGTTCGTCATGAGCTCCTCGGCGAAGGCCGGCGAGTCCTTGCCGCCCTCGGCCAGCTGAAGCAGCCGCTCGCGCTCCTTGTCGTCGAGGTGCTCCCAGCGGGCGTACAGTTTGGCGGCTTCGCGGCCGTTCTCGGCCTGCTGCTTCTCTTCCGCGCGCATCTTCTTGGCGTCGGCGACTCCGCCGAGGTCGGTGCTGCCGAAGTCGTTGGGGTGGTTCTTGATCAGGGCACGCAGGCCCCAGGCGCACAGTTCGTCCGCTTCGGCGGCACGCTGGAGTATGCCTTCCAGCTTTTTGCGGTAGTGGTCGAACTGCGCCTCGGTGGCGACGGGGTCGGTGTTGTCCTTGGACCGGCGGTCGGGGTGGACGGTGTGGCTGAGCACTCCGTCGGGGGAGACGGTGGTGCCCGGTGGCGGGTTCTCGTACGCGGCCTTGAGGTCGCGCTGAGCGGCCTTCAGCAGGGAGTGGGCGTCCTTGAGGAGGTCGCGTACGGACTCGGCCTCGGTGACGGCGTCGTTGAACTCCTTGGCCGTCTTGGTGACGAACTCCTTGGTGACGCTGGCGTTCTCGCCCTTCCAGGTGGCCTTGTCGGACTTGGTCTTCATGGCCTTGGCGTCGGTCTGGAGCTGTTTCAGCTTGGTGATCATCTCGGTCCACTCGGTGACCGCGGTGTCGAGCGGGCCGAGCTTGGCGTTGAGGAGCTGCTCGAAGGTGGGCATGGCGGCTGCTGCTCCTCAGCGGAAGTACTTGTCGATCTGCGAGGCGGTCACGGCGCCGTCCTGCCCGGGCGCCACTGGGCCGATGATGCGCAGCTGAGCCTGGATCCAGTCGTCGTCCTTCGCTCTGGACTTCTTTGTGTGATCCAGGTGGTTGGAGATGTGCGCGCATGCCTGGAGGAGGGTCTTGACCTGTGTCTCCCAGGTCCGCTTCACCTCGGTCAGCGCCGCACCGGTGACGAAGCCGTCACCCGTCAGGCTCGATCCCGCCGTCTCGCTCGCCGCTGCCGCGTGCTTTCCGCCCGACTCGAGGCCGTTGAAGAGACCGAACGCGTCGTGGCCGATGTCGCCGAGCTCGTCGTCCTCCACCACATAGTCGGCAGAACCCGGCTTCGGCTTCGAACCGCCGTCACCGCCGGCGTTGTTCACGCGCACGGCGACCGTCTTGGCCGAGGCCCACTCGTCGTCGAACGACATCGTCGACACCCCCGTGTCGTCAGGAACAGCTCACGACACGCTATCCGCTTGATCGAAAACACGCCACAAACGATCGATCCGAGCACGGGCTCTCGAGGCGGACCGTCCCCCTTCCCGCGCGAGTCGTGGGCTGTCGCGGGAGAGACCTGTGGCCGAGGCCGCTACGGCGGGCCGAGGGCCGGCGAGGTGTGCTGCTCGTGTCAGGGGCGCCGACGCTGCCCAGTGTGAGGGGCGGCGTTTCCGCCCTGGCCCTTCGCTCGTGCGGGGAGGGCCCGAACGACACGGCAGTCGCCCTGGCACCGCAAGGATCAAAGGATCAACAGTAGCCACGGCTCACGGCCTGAGCCCCGCCGCCTCGCGGGCCAGGGCCTCCACCCGGGCCCAGTCACGGGCGGCCACCGCGTCCGCCGGCAGCATCCAGCTCCCGCCCACACAGCCCACGTTGGGCAGCGCGAGATACTCCGGCGCGGAGTCGGGGCCGATGCCGCCGGTCGGGCAGAAACGGGCCTGGGGGAGCGGCCCGGCGAGCGACTTCAGATACGCCGTCCCGCCCGCGGCCCCGGCCGGGAAGAACTTCATCTCCCGCACCCCGCGCTCGAGCAGCGCCACCACCTCCGAGGCGGTCGACACCCCCGGCAGGAACGGCACCCCGGACGCCCGCATGGCCTCCAGCAGCGTGTCCGTCCACCCCGGGCTGACCAGGAACCGCGCCCCGGCCGCCACCGCCTCGTCCACCTGCCCCGGCGTGATCACCGTCCCCGCGCCGACCACGGCCTCCGGCACCTCGGCGGCGACCGCCCGGATCGCCGCCGGTGCGCCGGGCGTCCGCAGCGTCACCTCGACCGCCGGCAGCCCGCCGGCC
>KL568529.1:46023-60606 GCA_000715605.1 Streptomyces speibonae
CGCGCCAGCGGTACGGCATCGGCGACGTCCTCGATGACGACGACGGGCACGACGGGCGCGAGGTCGAGAACCGAGGGGGAGGGGGCCGAGGACAGGGGAGAGCTCATGCCGTCATCCTGCCCTCACCGATGCAGAGCACGCAAAGGCCGTTGCGTACACTGCAATACGATCGTCAGTGCGCGTCAGTGCATGTCACCGCACGTCAGTGCACCTCGGTCACCAGCACATCCAGCGACCACGCCGCCCCCGCCCGTGCCGGTGCCGCCGCCTCCACCTCGTAGCCGAGGCCGCGCAGCGCCTCCACCAGCTCGGCGGGGTTCCTCGGCGTCGCCCCGGCCGTCAGCAGGCTCCGCACGATGCGGCCCTTGGTCGCCTTGTTGAAGTGGCTGACCACCTTCCGCGTCGGCGCGTGCAGCACGCGTACGGTCGCCGTCCGCGCCGCCACCTCGCCCTTCGGCTTCCAGGCCGCCGCGTACGCCGCCGACCGGAGATCGAGGACGAGTCCCTTGCCGGCGGCCTCGGGCAGCACCTCGGCCATCGGCGCACGCCAGTGCCCGCTCAGCGCGCCCAGCCCGGGCAGCTTCACCCCCATCGAGCAGCGGTAGGAGGGGATCCGGTCGGTGACCCGGACCGCGCCCCACAGCCCGGAGAAGACCAGCAGCGACCGCGCGGCCCGCCGCTTCGCCGCCGCGTCGAGGGACGCGAGGTCCAGGGCGTCGTAGAGCACCCCGGTGTAGATCTCCCCGGCGGGCCGGGCCCCGGCGGTCCGCAGCCGCGCGTTCTTCGCGACCTCGCCGCGCAGCCCCTCGCTCAGCCCGAGCACCTCGCGTGCCTTGTCCTCGTCGCCGGTGCACAAATCCACCAGTTCGGCGAGCACCGCCTCCCGCGCTGCGGTGAGCCCGGGCAGTGACAGCGACTCGGGCTTCAGCGGCGCACCGCGGCCGGAAGCGGCCTTGCCTTCGGACGGCGGCAGCAGGACAAGCACACGTACTCCTTCGGTTGGGCCCGTCCGTCAGGGTACGGGGTGCGCCAGCGCGTCCAGCTCGGCGCCGTAGAGCAGCGCGGGGTCGAAGGCCATGCCGCTGAAGTGGCCCGCCAGCTCCAGGGAGAGGACACCGTGCAGGCGGGTCCAGAAGGTGAGCGCGCGGCGCAGGACGGCCGGTTCGGCGGGGTGGTCCCCGGCCCAGCGCCGGTGCTCCTCCTGCGCCAGGTGACCGTCGAGGGCGGTGGGGTCCGCCGGGTCCGTCACGAGCTGTGCGGCGTCGAGCAGGCGCGCCATGATGCTCCGCGCGATCAGCGTGATGTCGTCGGGGGCGTGGTAGCCCGGGACGGGGGTGCCGTACACGAGGAAGTAGCGCTGGGGGTCGGCGAGCGCCCAGGTGCGCAGGGTGTGTCCCAGACCGGCGAGGTCCGCGCCCGACTCCGCGGCGGCGGTGAAGGCGTCGGCGAGGCTCCGGTAGGCGTCCCGGATCAGCTCGGTGATCAGTTCGTCGCGTCCGGAGAAGTACCGGTAGAGCGCGGGGCCGCTCAGGCCCATCCGCTTGGCGATGGCGTTCAGCGACAGCCCCGGCGCGCCCGAGACGGCGATCTGTTCCCAGGCGCGCTCCTTGATCTCCGCGCGCACCTGGCTCCGGTACCGTTCGCGGGGCGTCCGCCCCTCCTTGCTCCTGGCCGTCACGTGCCGTGTCCCCCTTCGACAGCTGTCGGTTAGACGCTATCACCGGAGAGAGGAGTTGCAGCGGGCCGTGCGCCGAGGGCACGGACGAGGCCGTCGGCGTCGTCCGCGTGGAAGCGGACCAGTCGGATCTCGCGGCGGTGGCCGAAGAAGGTGACGTGGACGACCGGCTCGGTGAGCTCGACCGTGACGGTGGTCTGCGAGCCGATGACCAGGTCCAGCTCGCCCTCGGCCTTCTCGTGCGTCATCCGCAGCTCACGCCGGACCGAGGCGACGCGTTCCAGCGGTATCCGCAGATCGACGTGGACGGCGCGACGGACGCGCAGCTCATCCGCGTCCAGGACATGGGGACGGACCACGGACGCGGCGTGCAGCGCGATGACGAAGACGACGGTGTAGACGTCCAGGAAGAGCACCACGGCGTGCACGGCCGGCCAGTCGTCGAGGAGTACGGACATCGCGACCGTCTCGATGACGCACACGAACGCGAACCCGAACATCACGGCCGCCTGCCCGCCCGCGTACCCGAAGGCCGTACCGCCACCGATGCCGTGCGCCCGCCGCGCCAGCCACAACCCCAGACTCGCCATCAGCCGCAGCTCGTGCCGGGCCAGCAGCAGGCCCACCCGCAAGGCCCTCACGACCGGCGCCCTTCCCCCACGATCCGCAGGGCCCGCCGGATCGCCTCCGCCTGCGCCGGGGCGAAGTCGGCGTAGAAGGCCCGCAGAAAGCTGTCGCTCTCGTCGAGCGCCCCCTCCGGCACCAGCTCCGCCGGCACGCACGCGGCGAGCGCGTGAGCGGCATCCTCCACTCCCGGGTCGTCCGGGTCCGCCTCCGCGAGCTCGTCGAGCAGCCGGTACACGGCCGCGGCCCGCTCCGCCCCGCCGGGCGCCCCGGCCACCGAGCCGATCAGCCCCATCAGCCGCTCCCGCTCCTCCGGCGGCGCCGACGTCCCGATCAGCGCGAGCAGCTCGCGGTCCTTGGCGGCCATGGGGGAGTCGGACAGATGGGCGGTGTCACGGAAGAGCGCGGCCAGCTCCGGAGGAACCGGCCCCTCGGCGGTCAGCTCGTCCTCCGACTCCAGCAGCGTCCGCAACCGCGCCCGCCGCTCCCGGATCGCCGCCTCCTGCCGCGCCAGATCCTCGTCCAGCTCCGTCAGCACCTCGGCGAGGTCCTTGCCGGCGTCGTCCGCGAGCACGTCCCGCACCTCGGCCAGCCCCAGCCCCAGCTCGGTCAGCCGCCTGACCCGCGCCAGCACGACGGCGTGCCGCAGGGTGTAGTCCCGGTACCCGTTCCCCAGCCGCTCCGGCTCCGGCAACAACCCCAGATGGTGGTAATGCCGCACCGTCCGCGTGGTGACCCCCACAACCGCCGCAAGCTCTCCGATCCGCATGCCCCCAGTAGAAACGTTGCCGCTGCGACAGGGTCAAGCCGCCCGATCGGGCGAACGGCACCGGTTCGCCCCCGAGTGAGCGGCTGGTGCGCCAGTCTGGGCGGCCGACGGAAGCAGAGGGCAACACCGTGATCACCTATGACCCGCAGTCGGAGAAACTCCTCCTCGACTGGTTCGCCACCTTCGACCCCCCGTATGGACAAGGGCCTGAGATTGAGAGGCGCGGACGGCAGTCCAGAAGACCACGTGATTCCCGACGGCACACTGGCTCCCGCCGAGCTGCGCCTCTTTAGGGGAGCCGATCCTTGGATGCCCGGCGAGGGGATCGCCTTGGTGATCGAAGTGACCGGTACCAAACCCGAGACGGACCGGAAGACCAAGGCGCGCTGTTACGCACGCGGCGGCATCCCCCTCTACCTCCTCATCGACCGCGAAGCGTCCGCGATCACGCTCCTCGGCGACCCGGCACGGGACGAGTACCGCGAGCGGCGCACCCGCCCCCTGGGCAAGCCCCTGTCCCTTCCTGCTCCGTTCTCCTTCGACCTGGACACCGCCGACTTCCTCTGATCCCCTGTGGACAGGGGGGTGCGACCGGTGGCGGACGGACGGGAACAGGCGCGCTGGACCAGGGCGCGGGTCGGGCGGTGCGGGCCCGTGCTCGATCTGCTCACCGCCCGCTTCAACCGCCACGAGTACGCCCCGCACGCCCACGACGAGTACACGGTCGGCGTCACCGTCGGCGGGCTGGAGGTCATCGCCTACCGGGGCGGGCACATCGTGTCGGGGCCGGGGTCGATCGTCGTGCTCGAACCCGGTGAGATGCACACCGGCGGCCCCGCCGCCCCCGACGGCTACTCCTACCGCGCCCTCTACGCCGCCCCCGCCCTCCTCACCGACGGCACCCTCGGCACCGCCCTCCCGCACTTCCGCGAACCGGTCCTGGACGACCCCGGCCTGGCCGCCGCCCTGCGCCGCACGCACACCGACCTCAGCGCCCACCCCGACCCCCTGGAGGCGGAGTCACGCCTGCCCTGGCTGCTCACCGCCCTGGCCCGCCGCCACTCCACGGCCCGCGCGAGCGACGACGACACCGTCCCCGGTGCCGGCCCCATCGCCCTCGCCGTCCGCGACCGCCTCGCCGACGAACTGCTCGCCCCGCCGTCCCTGGCGGACCTGGCCGCCGGCCTCGGCCTCTCCCGCTACCAACTCCTGCGCGCGTTCCGTACGACGATGGGGGTGCCGCCCTACGCCTGGCTCGCCCAGTACCGGGTGACCCGGGCCCGCGCCCTCCTCGACGCCGGGGTGCGCCCGGCCGAGGCGGCCGCCCTCGTCGGTTTCGCCGACCAGGCGCACCTGACCCGCTGGTTCCGCCGCGTGCTGGGGGTCACCCCGGCGGCGTACCGCAACAGCGTTCAAGACGCCGGACGCTGACCTGCCCGACACTCGCCGCATGACTGCACGCGGCTGGTTCCTGTTCTCCCTGATGGGAGTGGTCTGGGGCATCCCCTATCTGATGATCAAGGTGGCGGTGGACGAGGTGTCCCCGTCGGCGGTGGTGTTCGCCCGCTGCGCCCTCGGCGCGCTGCTCCTGCTCCCCTTCGCGCTGCGCCAGCCGGGCCTCGCCCGGAACATACGCACCCACTGGAAGCCGATGCTGGCGTTCGCGGTCATCGAGATCGTCGGCCCCTGGTACACCCTGACCGACGCCGAACGCCACCTCTCCAGCTCCACCGCCGGCCTGCTGATCGCGGGCGTGCCGATCGTCGGCGTCCTGCTGTCCCGCTTCTTCGGCGCCGCGGAGTCCCTGGGCGCCCGCCGCATCACCGGCCTGGCACTCGGCCTCGGCGGCGTCGGCGTCCTCACCCTGCCCCATCTGACCGGCGGCGACGCCCTCTCCCTCGCGGAGGTCCTGGTCACGGTCGTCGGCTACGCCACCGCCCCCCTGATCGCCAACCGCCACCTCAAGGACGTCCCCACCCTCCACCTCATCACCCCCTGCCTCGCCCTGGCCGCCTTCGTCTACGCCCCCGCGGCTGCCGTGACCCGCCCCCCGTCCCTGCCCTCCGCCGACACCCTGGCCGCTCTGGCCGCCCTCGGCGCGGTCTGCACGGCGGTGGCCTTCGTGGCCTTCCTCGAACTGATCAAGGAGGCCGGCCCGATCCGCGCCTCGGTCATCACCTACGTCAACCCGGCGATCGCGGTCGCGGCCGGCGCCCTCTTCCTGGACGAGACCCTGACCGCGACCGTCCTGGCCGCCTTCGCCCTGATCCTCACCGGCTCGGTCCTGGCCAACGCGGAACGAAAGCCCGCCGTCCGGCGGGTACCATGGTCCACACGGCAGACGAGCCGGGCGGACGGCCGCGTGGAGTCCCTCACGGGACTTCCCGAGGAACGTCCGGGCTCCACAGGGCAGGGTGGTGGCTAACGGCCACCCGGGGTGACCCGCGGGACAGTGCCACAGAAAACAGACCGCCCGGCGCTCAGGCGCCGGGTAAGGGTGAAACGGTGGTGTAAGAGACCACCAGTGCCCAGGGTGACCTGGGCAGCTAGGTAAACCCCACCCGGAGCAAGGTCAAGAGGGGACGCCTCTTCGGAAGCGTCTCTGCGCGGACGCTCGAGGGCTGCCCGCCCGAGTCCGCGGGTAGACCGCATGAGGCCGGTGGCAACACCGGCCCTAGATGGATGGCCGTCGCCGGTGGGCCCGCGAGGACCCGCCGGAACAGAACCCGGCGTACAGCCCGACTCGTCTGCCGCCACCCACGCCTCCGTCCCGGCACTCCTCGCAGCCCGTCGACGAGGAAGACGCGATTCCGCGCGAACACCTCCGCCCCACGTGACCGGCGCACTCGTTCTGGTGAACCACGGTCGTTCACCGATTCCCTCGTGACCGAGGTCCTGGCGTGGGCCTCCGGTGAAGGTGAGCTGATGACGAGTGAGCAGGTACGGGAGCCGGAGGCGGCTCCTCCGGAGCCCGGGACGGGGATCCTGCGGGTGTTCGGGCGGCAGATGAAGCTGCGCCGGATCCGGGCGGGACTGGAGCGACCGGAGGTCGGTGCGCGGAGACCGTCCAGCCCGACTGGTTCAAGAGCAGTTACAGCCGCGGGGCCGGTGGTGAGTGCGTAGAGGTGGCCACCTGCCCGCACACCGTGTAGGTACGGGACTCGAAGGACAGGAACCGCCCGGGTCCGGCGGTCGGTTCGCAGGCGTGGGCCGCGCTTGTCGGGTTCCCCGCCGAGCGGATGGGCTGAGTCGTCCCACTGCTGTGCCCTGTGGCTCCGAGGGGAGTCGCAGGGCACAGGCGTGTCAGCGGCGGTAGCGGCCCGCGGGTGTGATCAAGGTCACATGGAGTGAGAGGGGGCTACTCCCTGTTCATGTTGCGGCCAGGAGGTCAAAGGCGCTGGTCCGCCCCGCTGTTCGGCCGAAAGGTGCAACTTGTCAGCGGTCGGCCACTCGTGGTGGTGGTGCCCGAGCGCCCGGGCAATGAAAGGGTTTGCCGTCATCTGGTCCGGGTCGTCGGGGGGCGTGGCGCGACCGTGGGCGCACGGGGTGGTGGCCGAAACTCGCCGACCTGATTCAGGCAAATCATGGAAGTCCGTCAAATGTAGGCCTGGCATTGCAAGTCGAGTGAATGCCGGAATGCCGAAGGACTCCCCGTGACCGCGCCGTTTCACCGCGCGAGCCTTGACCCTCGGTCGAACTCTTCTCGCCATCCCGCGGTTGACCTACTCTTCCGATGGCCGCGAGGTGCGGGGGTTGCACTCAGCGCTCGACAAAGGGGGAACAGTGCAGATCGGTGCCAACGGAAGCGCGGCAACGGACGGCCGTCCGGACGCGTCGGGTTCCAGCAGCCGGCACTGCCCTCGCGGGGGCGGATCCGCGTAGCGGAGAGCGCCCCGTCCGAGGAGGAGAAGCGGCCTCGCGCATCGATGGCCTTCCTCCCGTCATCCTCACCGACCGGCCCCGTGGCCCGCGTGGTTCGGGCACGGCCCGGTCCCGTGTGCCGTCGCACCGGCACCAAGTGATCCCGTACCCAGCGATCCCGTAGGGCGTCGTCGGCGACGCCTGCTGCGGTCTCTCCCGCACGCCCGATGGACGCAGGACAGCGTCCGGGGTGTGCGCACAGTCTCCGCCCGATCGATTCGGCGGCAGGGATCCGCCGCCCGGCCAACCGCCGGAGCCAAGCGGGTCATTCGTCCCATCCGAAGGATGAGTATGAAGAGACGCACATCGCGCCTGCGTGTGCCGGTCACCGTCACGGTGGCCGCCGCGCTGACCATACCGCTCAGCCTGCCCGTGCAGGCGGCCGAGCCCACTCCGCCGAAGGAGGCGGCACAGGGGTGGGAGAACCCGGGCAAGAAGAAACCTTCCCCCGAGCCGTCGGCGATCCCGGCCAAGGACCGGGCGGCGATCCTGGGCGAGGACTACGAGGCCACCGCCGACCGGGCCGTGACGACCTCCGGTGACGGGAGCGGATTCCATGTCCTGGCCGCGAAGGCCAAGCAGGGCTACGCCTTCGAGACCGTGGCCACCCTCCGCGAGGACGGCTTCGCCTCCGACACATGGATCGGCAACCACTGCGTCACCGCGTCCGGCAAGTACGTGGCCGTCGCCTACGCACCGCGCATGTTCACCAACAAGCCCGAGCTGATGGTGCGCGGCGCGTTCACCGCGATCGTGAACCTCGACAGCGGCAAGGTGACCAAGCTGCCCTTCTCCGCCTCGCTGGCGTACTTCAGCCCCGGCTGCGGAACCGGTGACGAGGTGGTCTTCTCGCAGCTCACCCACGACGGGGACAAGGAGCAGAAGACCCGCCTGGTCACCGTCGACGCCGCGGCGGGCAAGGAGAAGAGCGCGACGACCCATCCCGGGCAGGTCACCTCCGCCGTCCCGACGAAGAACGGCATCGTCGCCGCCCACGGCAACAAGCTGGTGCGGATCAACGGGTCCAAGGAGACCGAGCTCGTCCGCACCCGCACCGTGCCGTTCGAGATCAAGGCGGACGCCGCCGGCGGCGTCACCTTCATCGACCGCGAACTCGACACCTCCGTCGAGAAGACCCCGAAGTCCTACGCCGAGCACATCGGCGCGGACAAGGTGAAGGCAGGTAAGAGGGCCACCCCCGCCACGGTCGCCGAGGGCGCCCTGCGCTCCTGGGACCTCGCACGCAGTGCGCGGGGCGAGGTGTTCATCACGGGCAAGGCGACGAGCAGGGCGAAGGCCGAGCATGTCCACAACCCGGGCCGGCTCACCAAGGGCGCGCTGCTGTCCAGCCACGGCCGGGCCGCGCTGACCACGGCCTGGGCGGACGGATTGACCACGGTCATCGACCCCGAGGACGCCGAGAGCGCCCGGGCCGCCCGGATCTCGCTGCGGGTGCTGGACACCGGCAGGACGGCGAAGCTGGACGTGTCTCCCGGCGCCAAGCGCACCGGCTCGGCGAAGGCCACCGCCCAGGGGACGGCCAAGTCGCCCGCACTTCCCGGCCGTTCACCGGCGAAGAAGACGGAGGCGGCGGAGGCGGACGGCTCGAAGGACTCCGGCGACTCCGGGATGTCCACCCAGATGGTGCGCACCGAGGCCGCAGCGAAGGCCGACGCCGGCTGGGAGCCGCGGCCGGGCTCGCCGTCGAGCCCCATCGAGGGCACGTCCGAGCGGACCTGCTCGGTGGAGCGGAACAACCCGAACCTCCAGGCGTTCCAGCCCACCCCGCGCCAGGTGGAGTGGGCCGTGGACCAGGCCGTGGTCGACAAACTGGACTTCTACCGCTCCGCCGGCTGGAAGAAGAACGACATCGGCGGCTACAGCCCCGGCGGTCTCTTCCCCGCTCCGGTGCTCGCCGGCGACCCCTCGGGCGCACTGGAGACGGAGGACGGTGACAACGACAAGTGGCACATCCCCGCGCAGGTGATGCTCGGCATCACCGCGCAGGAGTCCAACATGTGGCAGGCCACCCGCTTCGCCGTCCCCGGCGTCACCGCCAACTCGCTCATCGGCAACTACTACGGCGTCGACTACGCCGCCTCCGGTGAGCAGCTCGACCCGTGGCACATCAACTGGTTCGAGGCCGACTGCGGTTACGGCATCACCCAGGTCACCGACGGTATGCGCCTGCCGGGACGGGACCAGCCGACCAAGTCGCAGCTCGCGCAGGAAGCCGTGGCGATCGACTACACGGCGAACATCGCGGCCGGTGTGCAGATCCTCTCCGAGAAGTGGGACCAGACCTACAACGCCGGGATGAAGGTCAACGACGGCCACCCGCGCTACATCGAGAACTGGTTCTACGCCCTGTGGGCCTACAACTCGGGCTTCTACACGAGCGACCCGGACGGCGGCACGGCGCACACGGGTCTGGGCTGGACCAACAACCCTGCCGACCCGCTGTGGAAGTACAACCGCACCCCGTTCCTGGAGAACTCCGAGGGCGAGGACGACTACAGCCATGCCGCGAGCCCGCAGCACTGGCCGTACCAGGAGAAGGTGATCGGCTGGGCGGCCCGCCCGATCTCCGCCCTGTTCGCGCCCGGTGACTTCCAGGCCGGGTACCGGCCGGCCTGGTGGAACAGCGACGGCTACCGTACGTCGGCCAAGCCTCCGATCGACCTGTTCTGCACCGCAGCCAACGACTGCGACCCGTCCAAGATCGGTGAGGACGACTCCAACGCCCCCGGCCTGGGCGCCTGCACCCTGGACGCCAACTCCGAAGGAAACCACCTGCTGCACTGCTGGTGGGACGAGCCGGTGCAGTGGAAGGACTGCGTGCTCTTCGCGCAGTGCGGCAACGCCATCCACCGCTTCGACACCAGCTATCCGGAGCAGCCGGACGGGTCCGCCTATCCGCCGAAGTGCTCCACCGGCCTGCCGTCGGGGACCCTCGTGGTGGACAACCTGCCGGCCGGGGCGGAGCCGGCCGGGTCGGCGGGGCGGAGCTGCGGCGCGGTCACGTCGAACGGATCATTCCGGTTCACCTTCGCCCCGTGGACCACGCTGATGCAGGACGACGACGGGATCACCCATACCCTCGACACCTACCCCGGCAAGATCGACACCCATCAGATCGGGGCCGGGTACGGCAACCACTTCTACTTCACGCACACCCGCGACCCGATCCCGGGAACGCCCGACGCCACGCGGATGGCCATCACCGGCAAGTGGACCCTGAACCAGTCCGCCATCGGCTGGGCCCGGGTCTTCGTGCACATGCCGGACCACGGGGCCCACACCCGCCAGGCGGAGTACGTCGTCGGCGGTTCCGACTCCACCAGCAACACCCGTGTCGTGCCCCAGCGCACCCGTGAGAACCGCTGGGTGAGCCTGGGTGCCTTCAGGTTCACCGGCACCCCCACCGTTTCGCTGAGCAACTTCACCGAGGACGGCACCGGATCGGAGGACATCGCCTGGGACGCGGTGGCGTTCCAGAAACTCCCCGGCAAGCCCCGGCACCAGATCGTCTCCATGGGCGACTCCTTCTCCTCCGGCGAGGGAGCCTCCAACGGCAACGCCGACTACTACCCGGAGACCAACTACCGGAACAAGAGCGACTCCTCCACCCGCAACGCCTGCCACCGCTCCTACCAGGCGTGGTCCCGCCAGGCCGACGCGCCGGGGTACTCCTCCTCCATCGGTGAGATGGAAGACCTCTACCACCCGAACATGGACCACCACCTGATCGCCTGTTCCGGAGCGAGGACGCACAACGTCCTCACCACGTCCCAGGACAACAGCGGGGAACTGCCACAGATCCAGCAGGGCTACCTCGACCAGCACACCACCCTGGTCACGATGTCCATCGGCGGCAACGACTCCCTGTTCGGCGCCGTCATCCAGGAATGCCTCGTCGGGTTCGCCACCGGCAACTGCAACAACGCGGTGCTCAGCGACAAACACGTCAAGGGGGAGCCGAAGGACAAGTACGAGGACTACCTGGGCGAACGCTTCCAGTACGCCGTTCCCGGCCTGATGACGACCGTGGTGCGGCCGGAAATCCTCAGGACCATCGAGGCGATCCACGAGGAGGCCCCCAACGCCAAGATCGAACTCATGGGCTATCCCCGACTGATCAGCGGGGACGGCGGCTGCCTCCGGCTCCTCGGGTTCGGGCTGTCCTCGGACTCCGCGGAATGGATCGCCTCCGTGGCGGACGTGCTCGCCACGCAGATGAACAACGCGGTCATCGAGGCGCAGAACGCGGGGATCGACGCCCGCTTCACCGACCCCCGCGGCGTCTTCGACGGCAAGGGAGTCTGCGGCGACCCGGAGACCATCCACGGCATCGTCAAGACCCTGACCGACAGTGACAAGCCGGCCGTCGACTGGCCCATCCTCAACAACTACGGACTGTCCGCGCAGTCCTTCCACCCGAAGATCTCCGGAGCGCGCCTGTACGCCGACGCGCTGGAGAGCACGCTGGCCGGCTGGGGTCTGTAGCCCCACCCCGCACCGCCGCACGACGAAGGGGCTCCGTTGCGCACGGAGCCCCTTCCCCTTCCCGCCTCTCGTCAGGAAACCGTGTGGTACTCGCCGGAGCGGACCGACCACATGTAGAGGACGCCGTTCTCCTGCCTGAGCCGGTCCACGGACCTCTCGCTGTAGCGATGGGTGGTGCGCTCCCACAGGGCGTCCTCCGCCGCGTTCACGGACACCTTCTTCTTCTCCGTGTCCCAGCGCAGCGACTCATGGGGCTCCACCCCGGAACCGGTCGTCAGCAGGGGAACGAACTGGTCGGGATAGTCCAGGCCGTTGTCGTCGCCGTAGTACGCGAGAGCGTCGCTGACCGAACTCGGCGTCCAGTCCGTGACCCCGCTGCGGCGCACGTCCTCCACCACGTCCCTCGGATGCCGGTCCGTCGAGAAGAGGATGTGCGACGACATGTGGCACACCATCGATGCCTGTTCCGGAGGATTCGGGTCGAAGAGGTGGGCGTCGCCGCGGACGTCGACACACCGGTCGTAGGTGACCACACTGAGCGGCTCCAGCCACGGCACGCCCGCTTCGATCTCGTGCACCCGCTCCCGCAGGTCCCGCTCGGCCGCCTCGCGCTTCGTCTGCACCGCGGCGGACGTGGCGATCTTTCTCAGCTCACGCTTCGACGGACCGCCGCCGGCGGCGCACGCCGAGACGCCCATGAGGACGAACGCGAACAGCAGCCCGCCCACCTGCCTGGTCCTTCGCCTGAGGTGCGCCATGGGTGCCTCTCCGGGGGTCGAGGGCTCGGTGTCCGCGGTCCGGGCGCGGCCGCGCGGCCGGGAGGGACCACTCATCCGGCGGGCTCGTCCGGGCCGTTGTCGTTCCGCCACGTCAACTGCACCTGAAGGTGACCCTGCGCCCCCGTCCGGGCCAGGACCGCGCCCACCTCCGCGTCCAGCTGGATGCCGAACTCCACGGTGACCTCGTCGGGCCGCTGGGGGAGGTCGCGCATGCGGTGGACGGTGAGGGCGGCGGCGCTGCGCACCTGTTCCAGGGCGGTGGTGAAGGATCCGGTGGCGCGGGCCACCAGGTCGGACGGGGTGGCGGCGTCCACGACCGTACCCTCGTTCACCGTGATGTCCGCGATCACGAAATCGCCGTCGTCCAGGTCGAATCTGACCAGCATGCTGCCTCCCCCTCGGCCGTCCGGCCGGACCGGGCCCCACGGTAGCGATCAGGGGGACCGGCGGGAACACCGACGGCCGTACGGCGGGTCTGATCGAAAGAATCCGGCCTCCGTGGCCGCCAGGAGCCCTTTCGGCACGGCTGCGCGCCCGCCACTATGGGAAGAGGTGCGTCCGCGCGCGCCGGGTCACCAGCGGGAGCCGACAGGGGGAAGCCTGACGTGAGGACTTCTACGACCGACATCGAGAGCGGACTTGTCGATCTCAGCGGTTGTGGTCTTCGGGAAGCAATGGCCCTGTCCGGCGATCCCATAGCCAAGGCGCAGGAGGCACTGCTCGCGGAGCTCGCCCGGGAAGCGGCGGGACAGAACGCCGGAGGCCCGTACCCCAGCCCGTTCTCCCCCGTGCGGTGCGACGCCCCCGAGGACTGAGCACTCGATGTCCCAGGCGACATCGAGACCGGCCGGCGGTACCGCTCGGCACCGTCTTCCGGTGGCCGATCTCGACGCCGTGGCGGCCGGACAGGTGGGAGCGGGGACGGCGGGGCGGCTGAACCTCGGCGAGCGCAGCCGGCGGATGCTGATGCTGCGCGGGGTGACCGCGGCGGTCGTCGCCGCCGGGGATCCCGGGCCGCTGCCGCCCGTCACCGACGCGGTCGCGCTGCTGCTGCGCGCGGAGGCCGCCGACGCCCGGGTCGTGTCGGAGATCCTCACGCATCCCGCGGTCGGGGTGTGGGCGGTGGATCTGCTGGCCCGGCTCCGGTCGGGGGAGCCGCCCGACGTGCCCGGCGGGCGGCCGCTGTGGCAGGACACGGGGTATCTGCACGCGCTGGCGGGCGTCGCGGCCGTACGCGCCGGGGTGGACGCCCTCGTACGGGTCCCGGCCCGCGCCGGCACGGTGTGCCTGCCCACCCTGGGACGCGCCGAGTTCCCCGGCCCGCACATGGAGTACGCCACCGCCGTACTCGAGACGGCCCCGGACACGGGAGCCACGCTGACCCTCGGCACGCGCCTGATACGGCTGTCCGAGGAGCCCGCGTCGCCCGGTGGGCGCTGGCACCCCGTGCGCACGGTGCACCTGCCTCCGGGCGGCGGTGAAGGGCCGCATGCCTTCGTGCTCGACGACTGCGACCCGTACCGCGACTTCCGGGAGCTGCACTCCGCGCGCCCGCCCCTCACCGGCGCCGAGGAGGAAACGTGGCGGCGGCTCCTCGAAGAGGCCGGGCGGCTGCTCGCCGCACGCCATCCCGGGACGGCCGGACTGCTGTCCTTCGCGCTGCGCACCCTCGCGCCGCTGCCGCGCACCCCCCGCTTCCGGGCCGAGAGCGCCTCGTACTCGGAGGCCGTCGGCGGTGTCGTCCTGTCCGAGCCCCACGACGCGACCGAACTCGCCGCCACCCTGGTGCACGAGGCCCGGCACTCCGTCCTCAACAGCCTCGTCCACCAGGTCGGTCTGTTCCGCCGGCCGGATCCGCGCGAACCTCTGCTGTACGCGCCCTGGCGCAGCGACCCGCGGCCCACCGCGGGGCTGGTGCACGGGGTGTACTCCTTCGCCGGGGTCGCCGACTTCTGGCGGGTCGAACGGCACGCGCTGAGCGGCCGCCGCGCGGACCTCGCCCACTTCGAGTTCGCGGTGTGGCGGGACGCGGTGGCGCAGGCGCTGCGGTCCCTGAGCGAGCCCGGTCCCCAGGCGCGGCTGACCGACTGGGGGCGCCGGTTCGTCGCCCGACTGGCCGCCTGGACCGCCCCCTGGGCCGGGGAGCCGGTGCCGTCGCACCCGCTCGCGCTGGCCCGCGCGGAGAGCGCCGACCTGCGCATCACCTGGCGGCTCCACCATTTGCGCCCCCACCCGGACGAGGTACGCGAACTGGCGGAGCGCTGGCGGTCGGGCCGGCCCGCGCGCGGGGTGGACGGAGGCGCCGGGCC
>KL568529.1:60845-61197 GCA_000715605.1 Streptomyces speibonae
CCCCCGCCGGCCCGAACTGCTGGCCGCCGACCACGACCTCGTCGGCGGGGACGTCGCGGGCGCGCTGCGCGGCTACCAGGCGGTCCTCGCCGACGACCCGGGCGCGCACCCCGCCTGGGCCGGGCTGGCGCTGGCCCTGCACGCGGCGGACGCCGGCGCCACGACTCCCTGCCTGCACGCCCGGCCGGAACTGGTGCGTGCCCTTGCCCTGGAACTCCAGGCGGACGGCACCTCTCCGGTGGACCCGGTGAAGCTGTGCACCTGGCTGAGTGAGTGACGCCGGCACCGAGCCCGGCACGGGGGCTCGCGTGCCCGGCACGGGACCGTACGCGTCCGGCACACCCCCACCGCC
>KL568529.1:61404-63377 GCA_000715605.1 Streptomyces speibonae
CTGGGGGAGGCACGACTGCCCGCAGCTACGGCGGCACGTCCCCCGGCCCGGGAGCCGCGTACGCGCGGTCCCCGGGCCGGATGGGGTGTCAGATCTGCAGCGGGTCGATGTCGCAGTTGGCGCTGCGGCCGTCCTCCGCCGCGCGGCTGGCCGGGTGGTCCTCGCCGAGGGACGACCGGTAGCGGGCGAGGGTGTCGGCGTAGAGCTCCTCCGCCTCCTCGTGGCGGCCCAACTGTCGCAGACCGAGCGCCAGGTTGAGCGCGGTGGCCAGCACGACCGGGTGGTCGTGGTCGGTGCCGAAGCGGGCCCGGCCCTGTTCCAGGCTGCGCCGCGCGAGGTCCACCGACGCCTGGACCTCGCCCAGTTCGTACAGGTCGACGGCGAGGTTGGAGGAGCAGGCGAGCGCGTTGGGGTGGTCCTCGCCCAGGGTCTCCACCAGACGCTGCCGGGCCCGCGTGTCGATCGCGTGGGCCGCCTCGACCTGGCCGGACAGCCGCAGGCAGATCGCCTGGTTGACGCGCCCGGCGACGGTGTGCGGGTGGTCGTGGCCGAGCAGTGCCTCAAACCCCTCGTACCCCTGCTGGCCGAGCAGCAGCGCCTTGGCCAGGTCACCGCTCTGGCGCACGTCGATGGCGTGGGCCACCAGCGTGGAGACGGTCAGCGGGTACTTGTCGCCGTACCGGGTCCGGAACAGGTTGAGGGCACGGCCGGACAGTTCCAGGGCCCGGTCGTGGTTGCCGGCCCGCCGCTCGGTCACCGACAGCAGGCGCAGGGCGGCCATGGTGTGCGGGTGGGCCTCGCCGTAGTTGTACTGGTAGCGGTCCGCCACGTCGCGCGCCTGGTCGCGGGCGGCCAGGTAGTGCCCGCCCTCCTGGAGGTCGAGGGCGACGGCCGCCATGGTGGACAGGGTGTTGAGGGAGTTCTCGCCGAACTCCTCCACTCTGCGCCGGTAGGTGTCCCGGTCCAGTGCGAGCGCCTCGCCCAGGTCGCCGATGAACCGCAGGTTGAGGGCGTGCCGGTGGGCCGCCACCAGGGTGGTCACGTCGTTCGGCCCGAACAGCCGGGTGCAGGTGTCGTAGACGTGCTTGTCGAGCTCCAGGGCCCGGGAGAAGTCACCGCGCAGGCGCAGGTCCCAGGCGAGCATGCTGGTGACCTCGAGGGTGGACTCGTGCTCGGGGCCGAGGACCTCCGTCATGCCGGACAGGGTCCGCTGGTCCAGTTCGTACGCCTCCGAGTAGCGGCCCAGGATGCGCAGCGCGTCGGCGTACGGCTTGGCGGCGGCGAAGACCTGCTCGGCCTCCTCCCCGTCCCGCGCCCGCCAGGTGTCGTAGGTCAGCTTGGCCAGATCGGCGCAGCCCTGGTGGTCGCCCCACGAGAACATGTACTGCACCTCGTTGAGGACGAGTTGGCGCACCCAGGGGTCGGTCGACTCGACGGCGCGGCTGTGCAGCACGTGCGGCAGCAGATTGCCGTACTGCTGCCACTGGTGCGAGGACTCCGGCTCGTCCGGGTCGCCCTTGGCGAGCAGCCGGTGGGCGCCCTCGCGCATCTGCCGCTTCAGCGGGTCCGACATCTGGTTGATGAGCACCCGCTGGACCAAGCGGTGCAGTTGGATCGTGTTGGTGTTGTGGTTGATGCGGGCCAGCGCGTAGCGGTTGATCTCACGGATGGCCCGGCCCAGTTTGATCGGGTCGCTGAGCGCCGCGCTCAGTTCCGCCGGTACGGGGGCGTCCCGCACGCCGGTGAGCAGCCGCCGGGAGATCGGTTCGGGGGCGAAGAACGCGCACACCTGGAGGAGTTGCAGGGCCGCGGGGTGGTTGCGGCGCAGCCGGTCCAGCGACACGTTCCAGGCGGCCGCCACGGTCAGCGGGTAGTCGGCCGGCGGGTCGCTGTTCATCAGCTCGTTGGCCTGCTGCTCGAACAGGCGCAGATACTCGTCGGCGGGCATACCGGTCTCGGACAGCCACACGGCC
>KL568529.1:63610-65643 GCA_000715605.1 Streptomyces speibonae
GAGCCGGTCCGCTGTCTCGTCGTCCAGTGTGGGGGCACGCAGTTGCAGCAGTGCCTTGCTCTCCTCGCGGGTGAAGACATCGACCTCGAGCGGGCGCGCCGAGGCGGCCCACTGGGCGTTGCGGGAGGTGACGAGAATGCGGCCCGGTCCGTTTGTCGGAAAGAATTCGCGCACGGCCTCGGGATTTTCTGCGTTGTCGAAGACAAGAAGCCAGTTCTTGTAGGGTTCGCCGATACGCAGTGCTTCTATCACCGCGGGAACGGCGCTGTTGGCCTCCCCGCTGCCGACGCTCACTCCGAGCCTGCTCGCCAGCATCACCAGGAACTGGCGGATCTGCTGCGGCTGCTCGGACGGAATCCACCAGATGACCTGATACTCGTGGAGATGGCGATATACGTACTCGACCGCGAGCTGGGACTTTCCGACGCCGCCCATTCCCTGCAGGGCCTCGGGCAGCACGGCCGTGGTGCCCTCCTGCAACCTGCGATGGAGATCCTCGAGGAGCTGGACACGGCCGGTGAAGGCCCGGTTTCGGGGAGGGACATTGCCCCAGACGGGTGGCGGCTTCTGCAGCCCGTCACTCCTCTGCCCGACTTCGGCGGACTGCAAGCCGGTCACTTCAATGGTCCCTTCTTCTACGGTTTGCGGTACGTCGGCCACCACGGTCACCATGTCGGGGCCGTTGGAGGTCGTCTCCCCCGGAGGCTGTGTCACCACGGCGGCTGAGGGTGAGGGGTCAGTCGCCGTGGAAATGCGGGAACTGAGCTCGTGCAGGGCCGTCGCATAAGGGCCGGACATGGCCGCGAATGCGGGGAGGACAGAGGAAATCCATGGTGGTAAAGCTCCCATGGGAAAACGGGAAGCGCGAGTCGGATCGCGGACGATTCCCCCGAGCTGACCGAAGGTTTGCCCCAAGGGGCCCTGCACCGCGGCGGCCAGGGAGTCGAACATGAGGGTCATCGCCCATGCCGTCTCCCCCTTGGTCCCCTCGGACAGCAGCTCCCTGCGCAGTTCGGTGCCGAGCTCCAGCTCGGAGCGGGCCAGGGCCGGTGCTTCGGGGTCGCCGGGGACCCGGCGCAGGATGCCGGAGAGCAGCAGCTCGGCCACGTGCCAGGTGCGCGCCTCGGGCAGCAGCCGGGCCTGCATCATCCGCAGTACCGCGAGGTTCAGCAGCGGCAGCGCGGCGCACAGCCGGGCCAGGCGGTAGGCGGTGGGGGACAGCTGGGCCCGCAGGGTGCGGGCCGCCACCTCGGGCGGTGCCGCGCGGTGCGCCGGGTTCTGACGTGCCACCAGGGCCGGGCCGCCGGCTGTCGGGGACACCCACAGGGCCCGGGTGGCCCACGCGCCGGTCGTCCCGCCCGCGGTGAAGCGCGCCCACCGGCCCAGCCCCTCGGCCGTCAGCGTCACCACCGGTACGGCGATGCCCCGGCCGGCGGCCCCGGGTCCCGGCCCCGGGGTGTAGCCGTCCGCGAGACCGTCGCCGAATCCGTCCGCCGGGCCGCCCCCGAGTCCGTCCGCCGCGCCGGTGTGGAAGTCGTCGAGGTCCAGGGCGAGGTCGTCGTGGCGGGCGGACCAGGTGGCGTTGGCGGCAGCCGGGCCCGGCGCGGTGAGCCGGAGCCGGCGGGTGCGGGTGCCGGTGCGGGCCCACACATGGCCGGGCAGCACGTGCACGACCGCCGTGGGGGCCGCGCCGGCCCACCGGGCGAGCGCGCGGTGGGCGCTGCCGTCGGCCCAGCGCACGGCCTGGAGGTCGGAGAGGACCAGCAGCACGTGGCGTCCGTCGCCCGGCGGCATCGGATCGGCGGAGCGCGGTCCCGTCGGCCAGTGGAGCAGCCGGACGTCCCGGAACGCGCCGGAGCCGTGCAGGGTCTCCTGCAGCCGCTCGGCGGTCGGCGCCCACAGCCGCATCGACTCCCCGGTGTCGACCACCAGCGTCAGCGTCAGCCAGCGCTCCTCGGCGGGGCGCTGGAACGGCAGCCAGACGCCCTGCTCGGCGGCGGTCTCGGCGGTGCGCTCCTCGTCCAGCACCTGCC
>KL568529.1:65812-68333 GCA_000715605.1 Streptomyces speibonae
TCCAGCACCTGCCGGTGCGGCGAGCCGACCCGCTGTTTGAGGGGCAGCACCGACTTCTCGATGGACCGGGAGTCGTCCAGGGCCAGCTTCCTGCCCAGCTCCACCAGCAGGTTCTCCAGGCGCTCCGCCGACCGGCCGGCGGGACCGGGCCGGGAGTGGGAGCCGGTGCCGCCCACGGGCACGGGGACGGGTACGGGCGCCGGTCCGGTTTCTTCGGGCGGCCGGAGGTCGTCGGTGCGGGTGGTGGTCTCCCGGGGAGCGGGGGCGGGCTTCGGCGCCCGGACCGCCTGGGGCGCGGGGGCGTCGTCGGCGGTCGGGGGCTCGACGCGTGCCGTGTGCTGTGCCGGAGGCTCGGGCGGGGGTGCCCCGGCGGCCCGGAGGATCAGCCTCTCGCGCTGCATCGCCAGCCAGACGGCGTCCCCGGCCTCGTCCCAGAGCGGCGCCGAGCGGTCCCGGCCGGTGCGCGTCGCGGACCCCGAAGCGGCATCCGGTCCGACACCGTCACGCGCCCCGCCGCCTGGGAAGGGCGAGCGGCTCATCCTCCAGTCCCTGCCCCGTCGAGCCGCCGCCACAACGCGTGCAACAACTCGCTCCAGGAGTCCTGGTCGGGGCCCGACGGGGCGGTGCGGAGGAACTCCGAGCTCAGCAACTGGTCCGCGGCGAGGGTGCCGCTGGTCCGGGAGCGGGCCAGGAAGTCCCGGATCATGACGGCACGGTGCTCGTCGTCGCCGTCGGCCAGATGGGCGGAGAGCACCGCCGCGAGCTGGTCCGCGTCCGGCGGGGGGAGTTCGAGGTAGAGACAGCGGCGCAGAAAGGCCGGCGGCAGGACGCGCTCGCCGTTGCTGGTGATCACGACGATGGGGAACGCCGCACAGCGCACCATCCCGTGGTGGACGACCGCCGTGCCGTCGGGGTCGTCGGTGTGCACCTCGGCGTCCGGCATCCGGGCGCGCATGCGGGCCAGTTCGGGAATCCGGTACTCGCCCTCCTCGAACACGCTCAACAGGTCGCCCACGAGATCCACGTCGGCCTTGTCGATCTCGTC
The DNA here is from genome assembly GCA_000715605.1 of Streptomyces speibonae. Taxonomy (GTDB): domain Bacteria; phylum Actinomycetota; class Actinomycetes; order Streptomycetales; family Streptomycetaceae; genus Streptomyces; species Streptomyces speibonae. Next base: position 66,858 of record KL568529.1, read on the forward strand.
GATCAACAGCGCTCGTGGAACCGAGCGGGGGAGCAACGCCGTTCCCAGCGGGCCGAGCTGGATGTAGTCACCGATGTTGTGCGGCCCGTCGGCGACGGGTTCGGCGGAGGGTTTGCCGTCCGTCTCCCCGTCCGTCTCCCCGATCGTCCCCCCGGATAACGCCCCGGTGGCGGCGCCCAGCAGCGCGCCACGGGCGGCGGCCTCCTGGACCCGGCCGATGGCGTCGTAGGCGTAGAGGCCCTCCTTGAGGGTGCTGCGACTGGTGATGTTCCACCGCAGCACCCGGCCGAGGCCCAGTTCACGGCTGATGAGGTGGGCGAGGCTGGACTTGCCGATGCCGGGCGGGCCGGCGACGATCAACGGGCGGCGCAGCATCAGCGCGGCGTTGACCAGGTCCTTCTCCTGGGTGGAGGCGGTGCGCGGCACGGGGCCGTCGGCCGGACCGAGGCGGCGGGTGAACTCCGCCTCGTCCTGCGGCGCCGGCTCCTCGATCAGCGGTCCGCCGGAGAAGCGCCGCCAGGGCGGGGGAGGCGGCAGCAGGTCGGCGCCCGGTGCGTCCTCACGCGGCCGGCCCGTGCCCCGGTAGATGTGCCAGGCACCGGGATCGACGACGGTGCCGTCGGCCGCTGCCGGATCGTGCAGACCCCTGTCGGCCATCGACCGTCCCCCCAAACCTGAGTCGTGCGCGGAGCGGTGCACATCCGTACGACCGAGCCACCTCCCCGTCCAACATCCCTCGCTCTGCCGCGAGTTGACGTATGCCCGGACGGGCGGAGAGCTCAACCCGCCGATTCCGGGACCTCGGGGAGGCGGCTCGGATCGTCCCACAGCACAGCTATGCGAGAACGCATGGCGTCCTCGCGCCCATCGTCCCGTGTTCCGGGAGAGAAGTGCAAGCGCGTCACATGGTCGAGTAGCGCATCCCAGCCGCCCGCGTCGGACAGTGTGTGCACCACGGCGTGCTCCCGGTCGCTGAGCGCCCCCTCGTGCGCCCACAGCAGAACCGGCAGACCCACCTGCAATCCCAGCACCAGCTCACGCCGGCCCGCCTCGTCGTCGGGCGGAGAGCCGAGGGTCATCAGGGCGATGGACGGGTCCTGTTTCAACTTCGCGTAGAGATGCTGACGTTGGGACCCGTCGCCCTTCTCGCAGCGGTGCACGCTCGCCGCGCCTCCTCCGGTGAGCACCTGCCAGCGCTCGTTCCACACCCGGTGCAGATGCAGGGCGTCCATCCGCTCCAGACTGCGTATGACGACCTTGTACTCCATCCCGAACGGCGCGGCGAAGGCCGCGTCCTGGGCCGCCGAGCCGAAGGGAGCCGCGCGCGGCCACTCCTCCACGGGGGTGTTGACCATGTCCACCGGAAGGATGAACTCGAGGACCACGCCTCCCCGGTGATGGCGCAGCCGCGCCTCCTCCTGGTCCACCAGGGCGGCCACCCGGGCCGGCACGTCGCCTGTCTCTTATACACATCTC
>KL568529.1:68561-70323 GCA_000715605.1 Streptomyces speibonae
GCTCCCAGGACCCGCCGGTACTGGTCCAGCAGGTGAGCCACACATGCTCGGCGGAGTCGTCGCACGGGTGCAGCCGGACCACGACATAGGCCGTCCCCTCCGCCGCCTCACGCCAACGGCCCGTGCTCCGGCGGACGTTGTCCAGCAGGCGCATGGCCTCCACGCCCTCGTCGACCGACGCGCGCACGTCCCGGCTGAGCCACTGGCGCAGCGCGTCACCGAGTTCGGGCCCGACGACGTAGGCCACCTCCTGCACGAAGCGCACGCTGCGGGAGACGCCGTCGGGCGGCACATTGCAGTTCTCCAGCAGCTCGTACGCCTCCCAGGCCGTGCGCACGCTCGCGGGCAGCGGCCCGAAGCCGTCGCCGGCGGCGAAGGCGAAGATCCGCTCCAGTTCCGGCACGTTCTGCCGGTCGAGGCCGGCCAGGAGCGAGGCCAGTTCGCGCCGCTGCTCGGAGTCGCCCAGATGCGGGGCGGGGCCGACGGCCAGGGCGGCCGCCTGCTCCGAGGGCAGGTCGTAGTGGGCCAGGAACCGGACCGCGCCGGTCAGTTCCCGCCAGCCCTCCGGGACACCCCCGAAGACCTTCACCATCTCCACCAGATGGGGCTTCTTCTCGTCGAACTCCGCGACCGACAGCCGCTGTCCGAGGCGCTCCAGGGCGGTCTCGACGCACAGCCGGCGCGAGCGCAGGGTGTCCAGGACGGGCACCTTCATGAGCGCGTCGACGAGCTGCGCGGCGCGTTCGGTGCGGGAGACCGGGTCGCCCGCACCCGGGCTCCACCAAGGGCGCTGCGACATGTCAGGCATCGCCGTCCAACCGGTCGGGCCACAGGGCGCGTGCCGCGCGGGCGAAGTCCCGTGCGGTGACGGAGTCGCCCTCGAGTTGGCGCACGGCGCGCAGCAGCGCGGCGGGCCCCTCCGCGAAGTCGCCGCACCGGCGCACCAGGTGGAACAGCTGCAACCGCGGTACGTCGTCGCGCGGGACGGTGCCGGAGATGCCGGCGGGCAGCACGGACAGCAGGCCGCGGGCGTCGGCGGTGGCGGCCCCGGTGGCCATGAGCACGTCCACGAGGTCCCAGGCGTCCACGGACACGGGTGCGGCCGAGGCCGCGGGCGCACCGGCCGCGGGCGGCGGCGCCGGCGCGAAGGGGGTGCCGGCGAGGAGCGCGAGGGGGATCATCCACGCGACGCGCGTAGGAGCCGGTCCGACCGCGTTCAGCACGGACGCCACCACGCCCACGACCCGGCCCCTGGCCTCGTCGAACACCCCCGCGCCGCTGAAGCCGCGTTCGACGCGCGCGCCCCGGCCGTCGTCGCCGTCGAGTTGCATCCAGCCCGGGTGCGCCCCGCCCACCGCCACCGTCCTGGCCCGCGCCCACACCCCGTCGGGCACGGCGGCGGGGTGCCCGTACACCAGGACCGCGGCACCGTCACCGGCCGTGCCGTCCGCGACGGGTGCCGGGGATGCGCCCGGGGGAGGAGGGCCGTCCAGCGCCAGTACGGCCAGGTCGGCGGCGGGCGGGTGCCGGAACCAGCCGCCCGGGGCCACGCGGGCGGTCACCCGGTGTCCGGGGTGCGCGGGGAAGTCCACCGGGAAGGCGCCCTCCGGGGCGTCGTCCAGGCGACCGCACCGCAGCGCGCTCTCCACCACATGGGCGCAGGTCACGGCCAGGTGGTCGGTGAGCAGTACGGCGGCGCCCGCGACGGCGGTCCGGGACGGGCCGCCCAGCTGCCGGGGCACGGTGCCGGTCCCGGTCCTCG
>KL568529.1:70502-74437 GCA_000715605.1 Streptomyces speibonae
GGGGACGGCCAGTACCCGCATCCGCCACGGCGCCGTGCCCGCTCCGCGGGCGGCCGGGTCCGAGAACCCGGGTCCTTCTCCTGCCATGTCCACGTGCCCCCTCACGCGTACGCCGGGCCGTGTGCCGTAGCGCCCCACTGCCCGGGTCTGTCAGGTTAAGGCGTTCCCCGATGCGTGGGTACCGTACCCACGCGATGCCGTGGACGGTCAACGTTCCGCGCGGGAGCGCCGGTCGCGGTGGGGCGCCGGGCGGAAAATCGGCGGACGCGGACGTCCGGGACGGGTAGGTTCCCTGGTGTTCGAAGGGGGAGCCACGTGGCGAAGCTGAATCAGATCATCGCTGTCGAGAAGGGTGTCAAGAGCAAGGCGCTCCAAGACATCACCGCCGCGCACCACAAGGTGCAGAAGCCCGCGCTGCTGGCGGGTATCTCGCGCAGCTACCAGCCCAAGGACGAGGAGGGCGAGCAGCTGCCGCCCGAGTCGACCCGGGTGCAGGTGCAGGGTGAGGACGTGCTGCGGGAGATGGCCGCCTCGCTGACCCGGCTGTTCGACGTGACCGCCACCAAGGACTGGGCGAACTGCACGGCGCGGGCGGACGTCACCGTCGACGGGCGCACCCTCGTGGCCGACGCGCCGGTCAGTTACCTGCTCTTCCTGGAGAAGCAGCTCACGGACCTGCACACCTTCGTCAGGAAGCTCCCCACCCTCGACGCCGCCGAGTCCTGGTCCCACGACCCGTCCACGGACTGGTGGAAGACGGACCCGGTGCGCACGATCCGTACCAAGAAGGTGCCCCGCAACCACGTCAAGGCGGAGGCGACCGACAAGCACCCGGCGCAGGTCGAGGTGTACTACGAGGACGTGCCCATCGGCTACTGGACGACCGTGAAGTTCTCCGGTGCGCTCCCCGCGCGGCGGGTCAACGAGCTCGTCGAGCGGGTCGAGAAGCTCCAGCAGGCGGTCAAGTTCGCCCGTGAGGAGGCCAACAGCGCCGAGGTCACCGACCAGCGGGTCGGGGACGCGGTGTTCGGGTATCTGTTCGGCTGACGCCGGAGGCGGGTACCACGACCGAGAACGCCCCCGCGTGCGAGCGCGGGGGTGCGCTACGGGGCACGGGCCGGATTGAGGACCGGTGCGTGCCAGGAGCGCAAGCTGAAACTGAAGTTCAGCCTGAAAGCGCGGCCCGCCGAGACGGCGGCCGCGGTCAATCTCAGACTCTCGCTCCAGTCTCAGCATTGCCGCCGATCGCCGGATCGACCGGGGACGGACAACGCCATCGGATGCGAGTTCGAATCTCGTCTGCGCCTCTCTCGTGGCGCGGTAGTTCAAAGGAAGAACACGACGGCTTGATGACTGATCCGTCCTCTTAAACGCCACCGGCGTGCGCAATTGGGTGGCATCCCCAGGGGCCCGGGAGCTGGATACGACTCCCGGGCTCCGCCACGTCCGGGTGGTGTCGGCGCGCTGAGCCCGGCCGCGCACGAGGTCGTGGTGCTGACCAGGCGCCCCGCGGGGCCCGGCGAGGTGTACTGGGACGGCCGGTCACCGGGCCCGCGGACCGAGGCGGTCGACGGCGGCGACGTCGTGATCGACCTGGCCGGGCGCAGTGTGAGCTGCCGCTACACCCCCGCCAACCTCCGCGCCATGATGGTCTCCCGGGTGCTGCCACCGCTTCGACGCGCCCCACGACGAAACGACCGGCGTGATCGGCGGAACGGAGCCCGGTGTGCCGGGCATGCTCGCGCTCCCAGGCCGTGGCGATGCGACCGGGGCGGCGTCTCCTCATCGACCGGGGCGACCTCACCGGCGCCGTGAACCTCGCGGCCCCCGGGCCCCTTCCGCAGCGCGCGTTCCTGCGCGACCTGCGCGGGGCGTGGCACAGGCCGGTGGGCCTGCCCGCGACACGGTGGATGGCCGAGGTGGGCGCCTTCGCCCTGCGTTCGTACACGGAACTGCTGCTCAAGGGCCGGCGGGTCGTCCCCGGCCGACTGCTCGACGCGGGCTTCGACTTCACCCACCCGCACTGGCCGGAGGCGGCCCGCGATCCGGCCCGTCGCCGCCGGTCCGCGACCACCCCGCGGCGCACCGCGCCCGGACTGATCCACCGTGCCCCGCGGCGGCACCGGTTACGGATGGGTAAACATCGAGTGACGCCGTGTGTTCATTGGTTCACACCATCGCTACGATCCCTGCCCCAGCCCGGTTCGCGAAGGGGAACGTCCTTGAGTACTCCCGCCCACCGCACCCTGACCCATCCATCGGCGACCGGCGTGCGGCCGGTGTCGCGGCGGCGGAGCCCGTCGGGGCTCACCACGTCGCGGGAGCGTGCCCTCCTGGACATCCAGCGCACCGCGGGCAACCGGGCCGCCGTGACCGTCATGCGGTCCGGCGGCAACGAGACGACCGGGACGACCGGAACCACTGAGGACGCCGGGAACACGGGGACCACCGGGAGTACAGGGAACACCGGAGGCGCGGCCACGACCGCCGGCACCAGCGAAGAGTCCAAGAAGAAGAAGAGCTTTCACGACCGCGTCGCCCATGCCCTCGAACGGGCCCAGCAGAGCCTCGCGCAGCTCGACAACTGGGTCAGTAACGTGCATTCCCCCATCAACGCGGGTTTCCTCAACAAGGCCTACGTCACCAACGATGCCGGTCTCAGACAGGACGTAGCCGCTTCGGGCGCCGGCGCCGTGGTGGCGGGCACCGCAGCCGAGGCTTTCGAGACCGTGGTCGCCGGCATGGAGGCGCACGAGGCCCGGAAGGAAGCCAAGAAGCACGGCAAAGGGGCGGAATTCCACACCGCGAACAAGAAGGCCAAGAGCACGGCGGCCGACTCCGGCATCGGCGCCGCCGGCACGGTCAGCGAGGCCCTGCTCATCGCCAGGCAGGCGGCCAGGATCGAGGAGGCGATGAGCGTCGCCAGACCGGTGGGCACGGTGGCCGGTGCCACGGGCGGTGCGACCGGCCTGGTGATCGGTGGCCGGGCCGCGGTCCGCACCGTGACGACGGACCGGAAGCGGCGGAAACTGAAGAACGTCGCCATGCCCGCCGAACCCGGCGAGGAGGCGATAGGCGAGCTGAGGCAGGCATTGATGAACGCGGGTGAGGCGACGGCCGAAGCGCACGCCGCGCTGGACATGTACGTGGCCGACCCGGGCGACACCCCGCTGGCCCGTTTCGAGATGGCCATCGACGCGGCCTTCGAAACGACGCAGCCGCTGACCGAGGCCGCCACGGCACTCAAGCAGGAGATGGACAAGAAAGGGCTGAACGAGGCGCACAAGTACGCCCTCAAGAAGCAGCGCAACAAGGAGGTCAAGCAAGGGCTCACCGCCGTCGGCCAGACCACAAGGGCCGCGGGAGCCATCGCGACGGCGACCTCCATCGGCATGGGCGGAGCGCTGCTGACCAGCCCCGTCGGCTGGGCCCTTGCCGGGTCCGCGGCGCTGATCCTGTTCGGCGTCGCCGGCTACAAGGGAGGCCGTGCGGCCAAGATGCGCTACGACCATGCCCGCCACCCCGAACGTTACCCGCAGCCCCCGCAGAAGGCGGAGGAGGCGGCGGAGTCGAAGGACGCGAAGAGCGAGGCTCCGAACAAGCCCATGTCCCGCAGTGAGGCGATACGGGAGGCCCTGAAGTTCTGGAAGAAGGTGGAGAACGGCGAACGCACCGCCATGGCGCGCAGGCTCTACCAGTTCGCGGCGGGCCCGAGCGTCAACGGCCAGTCCGGAGTGACCGAGGACCTGCGGGCGACGGCCCGGGAGATCCTCGTCATCCTCAAGGCGGGTCCCGCCGATCACCGCATGGACCGGGAGGACTGGGAGGAAAGCCTCAACGACCCGGAGAAGAGCGAGGCGTGGATCAAGGAGATCGAGTCGGCGCTGTCCTCGGCCTGTCTCTTATACACATCTCTGATGGCGCGAGGGAGGCGT
>KL568529.1:74662-74996 GCA_000715605.1 Streptomyces speibonae
CCGTTCCACCCACCGGTGCGTACCCGCGGTCCCGCGCGGGTCCACCCCCAACCCGATGGTGTGGAACGACTGCCGCCCCCCCCGGGACATGGCCTGCGGAAGCCCTTCGCTCCAAGTGTGAAGCTTTGGTGTAGGAGAGTTGAGCATAAGTCCACTACCGGCGGCAATGGGGCGGACGTTGAAACTCCGTTTGTGGAAGATGTGCCCGCCCCGGGGCTGTGTCAGCGCGCGGCCGGTCCGCCGCCCTCAGCCCCGCCCCACGTACGGCATCGCCGTCGCCAGCACCGTCGCGAACTGCACGTTCGCCTCCAGCGGCAGCTCCGCCATGTGCCGC
>KL568529.1:75213-76838 GCA_000715605.1 Streptomyces speibonae
GCTCGGGCACGGTCCGCCCGTTCGCCTGGAGTGCGCCGGTCTCCATGCGCCGGGTCATGTCGGTGGCCGCGTTGCCGATGTCGATCTGCCCCACCGCGATCCGGTACGGCCGGCCGTCCAGCGACAGCGACTTGGTCAGACCCGTCAGGGCGTGCTTGGTGGCGGTGTAGGCGGCCGAACGGGGGCGCGGGGCGTGCGCCGAGACGGAGCCGTTGTTGATGATCCGGCCGCCCTGGGGATCCTGCTCCTTCATCTGCCGGTACGCCGCCTGCGCGCACAGGAACGCCCCGTTCAGGTTGGTGTCCACCACGTGCCGCCAGGCCTCGTAGGGCAGGTCCTCCACCGGCACCCCGCCGGGGCCGAACGTCCCCGCGTTGTTGAACAGCAGGTCCACGCGGCCGAAGCGCGCGACCGTCGCCGCGAACAGCCCGCTCACGTCCTCGGGTTGTGACACGTCCGTCCGCACGGTGAGCGATCCGCCCCCGCCGGGCTCCCGCGCGGCGAGCGCCGCGGTCTCCTCCAGCGTCTCCTCACGGCGTCCCGCCAGCGCCACCGACCAGCCCGCGCGCAGCAGTTCCACCGCCACCGCGCGCCCGATGCCGGAACCCGCCCCGGTCACCACCGCGACCCCTGCCCGTCCGTCCGTTTCCTTGGCGTTCATGGCCCCGCAGCGTACGGGAGGGTCCGCCATGCGGACCTCATGCGACCGTCATCCGGACGCCGTGTACGCGTCAACCGGACGTCGTCCCCGCCCGCTCGAATTCCCTGCGCACCCACACGCCAGGGGAGGAACAGGATGACATCCGAGGTCCGCCAGTCATCGCACGCACCCGAACTGCGGGAGGCCGCCCGGCACATCGGCCGCCGGCGCTTCCTGACCACCACCGGCGCCGCCGCCGCGCTCGCCTTCGCGGTCAACGTGCCCGGCACGGGCACCGCGGCCGCCGCCGAACTCGACGCCGCACGGATCACCGACGACCCCTTCACCCTCGGCGTCGCCTCCGGCGACCCGCACCCCGACTCCGTCCTGCTGTGGACCCGCCTGGCCCCGGAGCCGTACCGGGCCGACGGCGGACTGCCCCCCGAACGCGTCACCGTCGACTGGGAGCTCGCCCTCGACGAGCGCTTCCGCCGCGTCGTCAGAAGGGGCCGGGCCACCGCCCACCCCGAGTTCCACCACACCGTGCACGTCGAGGCCGGCCACCTCGCCCCCGGCCACGTCTACTACTACCGCTTCCGCACCGGCCGCCACGTCAGCCCGGCCGGCCGCACCCGCACCGCCCCCGCCCGCCGCAGCCGGGCCGCCGGACTCACCTTCGGCGTGGTCTCCTGCCAGCGCTACGACCAGGGCTACTGGACCGCCTACCGGCACCTGGCCGACGAGGACCTGGACGTCGTGTTCCACCTCGGCGACTACCTCTACGAGTACGCCGTCAACGACGTGGCCGGCGCCCGCGCCTACCCCGCGGGCACCCTCCCCGGCCTGTTCGCCCGGGAGACGGTGACCCTCGAGGACTACCGGCTGCGGTACGCCCTCTACAAGTCCGACCCCGACCTGCGCGCCGCGCACGCCGCGCACCCCTTCGTCGTCACCTGGGACGACCACGAGACCGAGAACAACTACG
>KL568529.1:77044-79750 GCA_000715605.1 Streptomyces speibonae
TTCGTCGTCACCTGGGACGACCACGAGACCGAGAACAACTACGCCGACGGCATCCCGGAGAACAGCGTCCCGCCGGAGGAGTTCCTGCTGCGCCGGGCCGCCGCCTACCGGGCCTACTGGGAGAACATGCCGCTGCGCCGCCCCCAGCTCCCCGACGGCCCCGACCTGCGGCTGTACCGCCGTCTGCACTGGGGCCGGCTGGCCCAGTTCGACGTGCTCGACACCCGTCAGTACCGCTCGAACCAGGCCTACGGCGACGGCTGGCAGTACCCGGGCCCCGAGTCCGAGGACCCCTCGCGCACCCTCACCGGCGCCGCCCAGGAACGCTGGCTGCTGAGCGGCTGGCGCCGATCGGACGCCCTGTGGAACGTGCTGCCCCAGCAGGTCACCTTCTCCCAGCGGCACGACACCACCACACCGCCGTCGAAGGTCTCCATGGACTCCTGGGACGGCTACCCCGCCTCCCGCGAGCGGGTCCTGGCCGGCGCGCAGGCCGCCGGTGTCGAGAACCTCATGGTCCTCACCGGCGACGTGCACGTGCACTACGCCATGGACATCAAGCGCGACTTCGCCGACCCCGACTCCCGCACCGTCGGCACGGAGATCGTCACGACCTCCGTCTCCAGCGGCGGCGACGGCGCCGCGAAGCCCGCCAACTGGGAGACCATCACGGCGGCCAACCCGCACATGAAGTTCTACAGCGGGCTGCGCGGCTACACGACCGTGACGCTCGGCCGGGAGCGGGCGCGCGCCGACTTCAGGACGGTCTCCCACGTGACCACGCAGGGCGCGCCGCTCACCACCGCCGCCTCCTTCGTGACGGAGGCGGGGGAGCCGGGGCTCAGGCCGGCGTGACCTCGGGGGCCCGAGCGCCCTCGCCCGGGTAGCGGACGCCGACGCGGTCCCGGATCGTGTCGAGCGTCCGCATCACGGCGAGGGTGCCGTCGAGCGGCACCAGCGGCGACTCCGTCTCGCCGGCCCGCAGGGCCCGCATCACCTCCGCGGCCTCGTGCTTGAGGCTGCTGCGGGGACCGTCGGCGGGGTCGGCCGTGAACTCCTCGGGGTCACGGCCCGACCGGTGCAGGGTGAAGCGGTCCGGGAAGAAGAAGCCGTACGGAATGTCGATCCGGCCCTTGGACCCGGTGACCGACGCGGAGGCCGCCGTGCCCCCGACGATGGAGCAGTGCAGCGAGGCGAGGGCGCCGCCGTCCCAGGAGAGCAGCGCCCCCGTCTGCAGATCGACGCCCTCCTCCGACAGCACCGCCCGCGCCGCGATGTCCGACGGCTCGCCGAGCAGCAGCTGCGCGAACGACACCGGGTACACGCCGAGGTCCAGCAGCGCGCCACCGCCCAGCGCGGGGTCCCGCAGCCGGTGCGAGGCGGGGAACGGGCCTTCGAGGCCGAAGTCCGCCTGGACGCTGCGCACCTCGCCGATCGCGCCGTCGTCGACCAGTGCCTTGAGCCGCCGCACCATGGGGTTGCAGTACATCCACATGGCCTCCATCAGGAAGCGCCCGTTGTCCCGCGCGAGGGCGACCAGCTCCCGCGCCTCCCGCCCGTTCAGCGTGAACGGCTTCTCGCACAGCACGTTCCGCCCGGACTCCAGCATCAGCCCGGCCGCCGCCCGGTGCGCCGAGTGCGGTGTGGCCACGTAGACGACGTCGAGGTCCTCGTCCCGCGCCAGCGAATCCCAGTCGCCGTACGCCCGCGGTATCCCGAACCGGTCGGCGAACGCCTTCGCCGACTCCGCCGAGCGGGAGGCAACCGCCACGATCTCCGCGTCCGGCATGTCCACCAGATCCGCCACGAACGTGGCGGCCATCCCGCCGGTCGCCAGGATCCCCCAGCGTGTTCTCCGCTCGGTCATTCGTCCCACCTTGCTCGTGTCTTGTCTCAACGTTCGGTTCATCCACACTCTCGGGAGCGCTCCCATGGGATCGTCGTCGATGTCCGAGCACTCCGTACGAGCTGAGAGCATAGGGAGCCGATGGCATGAAAAGGGAGGGGTCACGTGCCTGAGGGTGGGGCATACATACCGAATACGACAGAAAGCAGGGTGCCGGACACACCAGCGACAGCGGCCGTCAGGGGCGGGCCCGCGCTTCCGCCGGACACCCGCACCACCACCACCGCACGCCGTACCAGCCTGCTGGTCACCCTTCTCCTGGGCGGCCTGACCGCCACCCCGCCGCTGGCGATGGACATGTACCTCCCCGCGCTTCCGGAGGTCACCCGGTCCCTGCACGCGCCCGCGGCGACGGTCCAGCTCACCCTCACCGCCTGCCTGGCCGGCATGGCGTTCGGGCAGCTGGTGGTCGGCCCGATGAGCGACCGCTGGGGGCGGCGCCGGCCGCTGCTCGCCGGCCTCGCGGTCTACGTCGTCGCCACCGCGCTGTGCGCGTTCGCGCCGACCGTGGAACTCCTCGTCGCCTGCCGGCTCGCGCAGGGCCTGGCGGGCGCCGCGGGCATCGTCATCGCGCGTGCGGTCGCCCGTGACCTGTACGACGGCGTGACCATGGCCCGCTTCTTCTCCACCCTGATGCTGATCTCCGGCGTCGCGCCGATCGTGGCGCCGCTCATCGGCGGGCAGATCCTGCGGGTCACGGACTGGCGGGGCGTCTTCGTCGTCCTCACCGTCGTCGGCCTCGCCCTGACGGTCGTCGTCTGGGCCAAGCTGCCCGAGACCTGTCTCTTATACACATCTCT
>KL568529.1:79931-81782 GCA_000715605.1 Streptomyces speibonae
GGCGGCACGGCGGCGGCATCGGCGAAACCCTCGGCTCGATGCGCGGGCTCCTCGCCGACCGGGTCTTCACCGGCTACATGCTCGCCGGCGGATTCGGCTTCGCCTCGCTCTTCTCCTACGTCGCGGCCTCCCCGTTCGTCATCCAGGAGATCTACGGCGCCTCCCCCCAGACGTTCAGCCTGCTGTTCGGACTCAACTCGGTCGGCCTGATGATCATGGGGCAGGTCAACGGGAAGATCCTGGTCGGCCGGGTCCGCCTGGACAAGGTGCTCGGCATCGGACTCGTCGTCGTGATCGCCGCCGCGGTCGTGCTGCTGATGCTGTCCCTGGGCGCCTTCGGCGACGCCGGGCTGGTGCCCATGGCCGCCGCGCTGTTCGTGCTGATGTCCGCGATGGGCGTCATCCTGCCCAACACCCAGACCCTCCCGCTGATGCGCGCACGGCACGCGGCCGGCTCCGCGTCCGCCCTGCTCGGTACGACGGCCTTCCTCATCGGCGCCGTCGCCTCACCGCTGGTGGGCGTCGCGGGCGAGGACACGGCCGTCCCGATGGCCGTCGTCCAACTGGTCGCCGCGCTGGTGGCGATGGGCTGCTTCCTGGGAATGTGCCGTCCGTGGAACGAGCGGACGGGAGCGAAGGGCGGGGGCATCTGAGCACGCCGCGACTCCGCCACGGCACGCCCGAACGGGCCGGGCTCGACGCCGGGGAACTCCGGCACCTGGTCCGTGAGGTCCACGCCCGCACCGACGGCGCACGCCCCTGGGCGGCGGGCGCCGTCGTGGTCGTCGGGCGCGGCCCGGTGCTCGCCGTGCGGGAGGCGGCGGGCTGGGCCGTGCGCCACGCCGCCCACGACGAGGAGACGGACACCCCCGTCGAACTGCCCCCGTCCGCACGGGTGCCGATGACCGTCGACACCCCCTTCGACCTGGCCTCCCTGACCAAGCTGTTCACCTCCGTGGCGGCGGTGCAGCAGATCGAGCGGGGCACGCTGGGCATCGACGCGCGCGTGGGCGCGTACCTCCCGGACTTCACCGCCGCCGTACGGCACGGCATCACCGTCCGCCAACTGCTCACCCACACCTCGGGGCTGCGCCCCGAACTCCCGCTGTACGCCTGCGCCGACGACGCCGAACGGCTGGCCCTCCTGCGCGCGGAGCGGCCCGTCGGCGTGCCCGGCACGTACTGCTACTCCGACCTCAACATGCTGCTCCTCCAGCACGTCCTCCAGCGCCTCACCGGCCGCCCGCTCGACGTCCTGGTGCGGGACGGCATCACGCGGCCCCTCGGCATGACCGCGACCGCCTTCGGACCGTGCCCGTCCGCCGCCGCCACCGAGGACCAGCGGCGGCCGTGGGCCAAGGCGGACCGGGGGATGCTGCGGGGCGAGGTGCACGACGAGAACGCCTGGGCGCTGGGCGGCGTCGCCGGCCACGCCGGCCTCTTCTCCACCGGCCGGGACCTGGCCGTCTTCTGCCGCACCCTGCTGGCCGGCGGCTCCTATGGCCCCGCCCGCGTCCTCGGCCCGGACTTCGTGGACCTGTTGTTCCGCCCGCCCGGCCTGGGCTTCGCCCTGGACCAGCCCTGGTTCATGGGGGAGCTGGCGGGCCGGGGCGCCGCCGGCCACACGGGCTTCACCGGCACCTCCCTCGTCCTGGACCGCGCCACGGACACCTTCGTGATCCTCCTGGCCAACACGGTCCACCCCCGCCGCCCGCGGTCGCCCGACAGCACCCCCAGGGCGCTCGCGGCGACCCGGGTGGCGCGGGCGGTGCGCAAAGCGGGCGGCTCCGCTCAGTAGACTCACCGGGTGAACGACGCCGCCACCGCCCCGCGCACCGCCGACACCCTGCG
>KL568529.1:82001-84738 GCA_000715605.1 Streptomyces speibonae
AGGCCGCGCAGGCCGTCGAGCGGCTGATCGCCGCCTACCGGGGCGCCACCCCGACCGCGGCGCCCATCCTCCGCGACCGCGCCGATGTGGCCGCGTACGCCGCCTACCGCATGCCCGCGACCTTCGAGGCGGTGCGCTCGGCCCTGGAGGCGTTCGCCGACGCCGTGCCCGGCTGGACGCCCGGCTCCCACGTCGACGTCGGCGGCGGCACCGGCGCGGCGGCCTGGGCGGTGAGCGCGACCTGGGACGGGGAGCGCCCGGTGACCGTCCTCGACTGGGCCGAACCCGCGCTCGCCCTCGGCCGGGAGCTCGCCGCCGCGAACCCCGCGCTCGGCGCCGTCCGCTGGCACCGCTCCCGCATCGGTGCGGAGCTCACCCTCGACGACACCGATCTCGTCACCGTCTCCTACGTACTCAACGAGCTCACGGCCCTCGACCGGGCCGCCCTCGTCGACGCCGCCGCCCGCGCCGCGCGGTCCGTCGTGATCGTCGAGCCCGGCACCCCCGACGGCTACGCCCGGGTCATCGAGGCCCGCGACCGCCTGATCTCCGCGGGCTTCCACGTCGCCGCGCCCTGCCCGCACAGCGCCGCGTGCCCCATCGCCCCGGGCACGGACTGGTGCCACTTCTCCGCGCGGGTCAGCCGCTCCTCGCTGCACCGCCAGGTCAAGGGCGGCTCCCTCGCCTACGAGGACGAGAAGTTCAGCTATGTGGCCGCCACCCGGGTCCCGGCCGCCCCGGCCCCCGCCCGGATCGTCCGCAGGCCGCAGATCCGCAAGGGCCAGGTGCTCCTCGACCTCTGCGAGACGGAGCCCTCCCTGCGCCGGACCACCGTCACCAAACGCCACGGCGACCTGTACCGGGCGGCCCGGGACACCGACTGGGGCGACCCGTGGCCCCCGGCCGCCGACGCCTGACCCACACTCCCCCTCCGTGGCGAGACGCACCGTCTTGCCATCCTGGTAAATTCGACCCATGGCCCAGAACCAGACCGCCCCCGACGCCACCCGCCGCAGCGAGCGCTCCCGGCGGGCCATCTACGATGCCGCCCTCGCCCTGGTCGCCGAGGTCGGCTACCCGAAGACCACCATCGAGGGCATCGCCTCCCGCGCCGGCGTGGGCAAGCAGACGATCTACCGCTGGTGGCCGTCCAAGGCGGACGTGCTCCTCGAGGCGTTCCTGGACCTGAGCGACCAGGCGGCGGAGGAGGCCGCCCGGGGCCAGGGGGGCACCGCCGGCCAGCGGCAGTACGCCATCCCCGACACCGGCGACCTCGCCGCCGACCTCAAGCTCGTCCTGCGCGCCACGGTCGACGAACTGCGCGACCCCGCCTTCGAGGCCCCCTCCCGCGCCCTGGCCGCCGAGGGCGTCGTCAACGAGGAGCTGGGCCGCAGATTCGTCGCCCGGCTCCTGGAGCCCCAGCTCCGGCTCTACGTCGACCGCCTGCGCTCGGCCCAGGAGGCCGGGGACGTCCGCCCGGACATCGACCCGCGCATCGCGCTGGAACTCTTCGTCTCCCCCCTCGCCCAGCGCTGGCTCCAGCACACCGGCCCGATCGGCTACGACTACACCGACACCCTCGTCGAGTACGCCCTGTACGGCCTCGCCCCCCGCTGAGCGGGAGGCGGGGCCGTACAGGTGCCGGGCGGTGCGGGGGCCTCAGTGCCAGGTGCCCTCGCAGTGCAGGATCGCGCCGCTGGAGTTCGCGTGACAGGCGCGGGCCTGCAGATCCTTGGTGGGATAGCGGGACAGCCAGTAGTGGCTGCTCACCGCCTTGCCGTTGGTGGTGCAGTCGACGGCGGGCGCGAGCTTCCGGTGGTGCCAGCCCGACCACTGCCCGGAAGACGTCGAGATCCGGTAGCGGATCTGGATCGCCCCGCAGTAGCCGTCCGTCCTGGTGTCCGAGACCCAGCCCGCGACGACCACGTTTCCGCTGCCGTTCCATTGGATGTAGGTCTGCTGCTGCACGCCGCCGACGTGACTCGTCGCGTTGCGCCAGTTCGGCAGGGTGGTGTTGGAGCTCGTCCGCACCCAGTCGTCCGTCTGCGCGCCGGCGTGTGCCCCGGACGGTGTCATCAGCACCGCCGCGAACACCACGGCGAGCAACGCCAGGATTCTGCGCTTCATCGATTCCCCCTCGTTGATCTGTACGGGACAAATCTGCCGCGCACCACCCTGCACCGGACGAGGGGCGCGGGACGTCCAACGCCGGATGGACTTCCGGCCCGCGCGGTAAACCCTGGCGGTAGTCCTACCGCCCCAGTGCCGCCGTCACCGCCCCAGTGCCGCCGTCACCGCCCCAGTGCCGCCGTCACCGCCCCCGGGCCGGGTGTCCGGTGCCGTGCCAGCCGTCCGGGGGCGTCCGTGATGATGCCGTTGCAGCCGAGGGCCAGGGCGCGGTCGCGCTGAGCCGGGGTGACGACCGTGTGGGCCCAGACCCGCGGGATGCCCGAGTCCACCGCGCGCCGCAGGTCGGCGTCGCGCGCCTTGATGTCGACGTCGAGCAGGTCGACGTAGGAGCGCCAGCGTTCGGGGCGGTCGGTGCGCATCTGGCGGGCCGAGCGCCACAGCTGCGCGGTCAGGCCCAGGCCGTGGACCCGGCGGGCGACCTCGGGGTCGTTGGTGTTCACGAACACCGAGCGGGTCAGGCCGCGCGACCGGATCAGCCCGGCCACCCGGTCGAGGCCGCGCGGATCCTTCACCTCCAGCATCAGCACCTGTCTCTTATACACATCTC
>KL568529.1:84945-85257 GCA_000715605.1 Streptomyces speibonae
CGCCAGCTCCCCGGCAGCCGGTCGCGCGGCCGCAGCCGTACGTCCCGCCACTCCCCGGCGTCCAGGTCCCGGACCTTGCCGTCCGCGGAGGTGGTGCGGTCCAGGGTGGCGTCGTGCAGGACGACCGGCGTGCCGTCCCGCAGCACCCGGGTGTCGAAGTCGAGCACCTGCGCCGTACCGCGCCGGAACGCCGCCACCAGCCCCGACATGCTGTTCTCGGGCACCTCGCGCGCCCCGCCCCGATGGGCGGCGTACGGGATCCGGGGCAACGAGTCGATCGTCAGCGGTCCGCGGCCCCACTCCAGCGGCGGG
>KL568529.1:85459-85826 GCA_000715605.1 Streptomyces speibonae
GTGTCCGCCCGTGAGGGTCAGCGAGACCACGGAGGCCGCGGCCGCGAGCCCCGTCGACGCGATCCATGTGACCATGCCGACCACGGTAGGGGCGCACCTGGCGGCGCGGTCGGCAATGACACCCCGGCGCACCACCGCGCGCGCCCCGGTTCGCACGCCCGCGCGGGTGTCCCCTTCGCCCGTCCGGCCCCCCTCGTCCGCTCCGGTCCCCCTCGTCCCACCTGCGCCGATTGTGGGTGAGGGACCCCCGATGGGCACGACCGTGGGACCATAGGGCATGCTGATGCGCAGGACGGCGAGGCGAGGGGATAGATGAGCGCGGAGTTCGGCGGCCGGAGCGGCCGACAGGGCAGACTCTCCCAGTGGT
>KL568529.1:86060-87886 GCA_000715605.1 Streptomyces speibonae
TCAGAGATGTGTATAAGAGACAGACCGTGTGGGCTGTCCCACCCCCGCCCGGCACCCGGTGTCGTTCGCCTGGCAGACGCAGTCCACCACCGACCGCGCCCAGATCGAGCGCTGGGCCCGCCACCAGCCCCAGGCCAACTTCATCACCGCGACCGGCATGGTGCACGATGTCCTCGACGTCCCCCTCGACGCCGGCCGCGAGGCACTCACCCGCCTGCTCGACGCCGGCATCGACGTCGGCCCGGTCGCAGAGAGCGACGACGGCCGCATGCTGTTCTTCACCCTCACCCGCGGCACCCCCGAGGACGAGGACGAGTGGTGGCCGTGCGAGCTGGACTGCCACCCGGAGACCATGGACGAGCACCCCGGCCTGCGCTGGCACTGCCGCGGCTCCTACGTCCTCGTACCCCCCGCCCGGCTCCCCGGCGACGACGGCCGGTCGGTGCACTGGGTGCGCGGCCCCGAGCACGCGCTGCCCGACCCGCTGAGCCTCCTCGAGTTCCTCACCGACTCCTGCGCCCGCCACGCCGGCGAACACTCCGACCAGGCCGGCACGGCCTGGCCCCTGCGCCGCTGAACCGGCCGCCCTACTCGCCCTTCGCCGACGTCAGCCCCTGGACCCTCCCCAGGACCTCCACCGCCCCGGCGGCCGGATCCAGCGCCACCTCGCTGGAGACGAACTCCATCGTCAGCGACTGCCTGATCTCCCCGCTCGTCAGCGCCAGTACGTCCTTGTTCGGCGTCGGCACCGACGCCCCCTCCGCGGCGGTCTGCTTCTCGAAGTGCCGCGTGGCGAAGAACACCAGCGCTCCGCCGTCCTTCGTACGCAGTGCCAGCGGGGCGTAATCGCCGCTCGTCAGCGGCTCGTCGATGTACTGCCGGGCGAGCCCCGGCCGTTCCGCCTTCTTCTCGCGCGCCTCGCGCCACCCGCTGGTGTGCGGGCCGTCCGCGAACGCCTTCCCGCCGTCCCCGAGGAACGTCGCGTAGTCCTTGCTCAACTCGCCCGGCGGCACCGCCACATCGGACGCGTTCGCGGGCACGGCCTCCGCCCAGCCGTCCCCGTCCGTCTTGAACTCGGGTATGTCCTCGGGCGCCACCAGCGTCACGTACGCCGCCTCCCACGGCTCGTCCACCGCGTCGCGGGTGAACACCAGCAGCCAGCGCGTCTCGCCGCCCTTGTTCCCGGCCGCGTCCGCGAGGAACCAGCGCGGCCAGCCGGCCTTCGCGGGAATGGCGAACTTCGCGTCCGTCAGCTCCAGCGGCTCGTGCCGGGGATTGCCCTTCGGGTTGTTGGTCCGCCCGGCCTTCAGCCGCGCCGTGTCGATGTCGGCGAGGGCGCCGGTGGTGTGATCGGCGTCCAGGGAACTGTCGTAGGCCTTGTCGGCCGCGTTGTAGGCGGCCGTGAACTCCTCCAGCGCCTTCGCGGCCTCGGCGCGTGTGGCGGACGGGAGCACCTCGCGCTCACCGTGCACGACCACACAGCCGCTCGCCGTCAGCGACAAAGCCGTCAACGACGCGGCCGTGAGCACGCCTGTGCCGAGCCGGCGCCGCCCGCGGAGCCTTCGAAGGCCGAGATCCCTGCTCATCCGGTTCCTTCACCTTCCCCTTCCCGGAGGCGAACCCTACCGGGGCGGCCGAACGCGTGAACGCGGGGACCGCGGACCGCGTCCGCACCGTGACCCGGCGCACGGCACCGGGCGGGACTTGGGCCGGGGTGCTGGCCTGGTGGAGGGTGCCTGGCGGGTGGTGTCAGTGTCGGTGGCGGTCGGCTGCGGTGCTGGTTGCCGTACTTGCTGCGGCGTTTCATCGGCGTGCTGCCCCGGGCC
>KL568529.1:88148-88968 GCA_000715605.1 Streptomyces speibonae
GCGCCGCCCACCGCCGCGCGGCGCAGCGGTGGATCCCGCTCCACTCACACCGGAGCCTCCCGCTCCGGGAGTACCAGGACCGCTCCGGTGCGCGGATGCGGGAAGACCTCCACGGGCTGGTCGTACACCTCCGAAAGCAGCTCGCCGGTGAAGACCTCACCGGGCCGCCCGTCCGCCGCGATCCGGCCCCCGCGCAGCACCGCCACGCGGTGCGCGTGTGCCGCCGCGAGCCCCAGGTCGTGCAGCACGACGACCACCGCGTCGCCCGCCCGCGCCCGCGCCCGGCACAGCCGCAGCACCAGCTCCTGGTGCCGGAGGTCGAGCGCGGCCGTCGGTTCGTCGAGCAGCAGCAGGGGAGCGCGCTGCGCGAGCACCCGGGCGAGCGCCACTCGGGCCCGCTCGCCACCGCTGAGCGCGGAGAACGGGCGCGCGGCGAAGCCGGTCACCTCGGTGGCGGCCATCGCCTCGGCCACGGCCGCCTCGTCCTCCTCCGGCCGGGCGGCGGCCCAGGGCGCCCTCCCCATGCGGACCACCTCCTCCACCGTGAACGGGAACGACAGGGACGCGGCCTGCGGCAACACGGCCCGGCGCAGCGCCAGTTCCGGCGCCGACCAGTCCGACGCCGGACGCCCGTGGATCCGTACGCTCCCGGCGGCGGGCGGCAGATCGGCGGCGAGCGCGCTCAACAGGGTCGACTTGCCCGCGCCGTTGGGACCGACCAGGGCCAGCACCTCACCGGCGCGGACCCGGACGCCGACGCCCGCGAGCACCTCACGCGCACCGAGCCGTACGGACAGCCCCTCGGCCTGTCTCTTATACA
>KL568529.1:89144-90149 GCA_000715605.1 Streptomyces speibonae
AGGGAAGCGGACGCCGCCGCAGCCGGAGCGGACCCGGGGAACCCTTCATGCCCAGCCTCCCTGCCTGCGCCGGGTGCGGCGCAGCAGCCAGAAGAAGAACGGACTGCCGAGCAGCGCCGTGAGGACACCGAGCGGGAGTTCGGCCGGCTCGGCGACCGTACGGGCCGTCAGATCGGCCGCCAGCAGCACCAGCGCGCCCAGCAGCGCGCTGCCCGGGAGCAGGAACCGGTGCCCGGGCCCGGCCGCCATCCGCAGCAGATGCGGTACGACCAGCCCGACGAACCCGATGATCCCCGACACGCTCACGGCCGCCGCCGTCAGCAGCGCGATCACCAGCACCAGCACGATCCGCAGCCGCTCCACGTCCACGCCCAGATGCCGGGCCGGGCGTTCGCCGAGCGCCAGCAGGTCGAGCCGGCGCGCGTACAGGGGCGCGACGGTCAGCCCGAGCGCCGCGCACGGCAGGACCGCGAGCACCTTGGGCCAGGTGGCCTGGGAGAGCGAACCGAGCTGCCAGAAGGTGATCTGGTTGATGGCGGCGCTGTCCGCGACGAACAGGAACAGCCCGATGAGGGCGCCCGCGAAGGCGTTCACCGCGATCCCCGTGAGGATCAGCGTCACCACCTCCGTACGGCCGCCCGAGCGGGACATCGCGTACACCAGCAGGACGGTGGCGAGCCCGGCGGCGAACGCGAGCACCGACACCGTCCAGTTCCCGGCGAAGTTCAGCCCGAGCGCGATGGCCGCCACCGCTCCCACCGCCGCGCCGGAGGAGACGCCGATGACGCCGGGCTCGGCGAGCGGATTGCCGAACACCCCCTGCATCAGCGCGCCCGCGCAGCCCAGGGACGCCCCGACGAGCAGGGCGAGCACGATCCGCGGGAACCGTACGTTCCACAGCACCGACTCGGCGACCCGGTCCAGTTCATTGCCGCCGAGCCCGGCCCGGTGCTGCACGGAGGCCAGGACGTCCCCGACGGGCACGGGGTAGGCGCCGGTGCCGGC
>KL568529.1:90358-90921 GCA_000715605.1 Streptomyces speibonae
CGACGAGGCCGGCGACGAGCCCGGCGGTCAGCAGCCAGAGGGTGGTGCGGCGGGCACGGGGCCGTGGCGCGGCGGCCGGGGGTGCCGCCTCCCGCGCGGGCTTCTCGGCGAGCGTCACGCGTCACCGCCGTACAGCTGCGCCACGACCGACTTCAGGACCCGGTCCGTGCGCGGCCCGTAGTTGAGCAGCACGCCGTCCTCGACGGAGACGATCCGCCGGTCCATCCCGGCGGGTGTCTGCGCGACCCCGGGGATCTTCACCAGCCCGTCCACGCCGCCGACGGACTCCAGCCCCTTCGACATCACGAGGATCGCGTCGGGCGCCGCCTTCACCAGGGCCTCGCTGGTGATCGCGGTGAAGTCCTTCTCCAGTCCGGACGCGGTCCCGGCGTCGACCGCCCCGGCCGCCTCGATCAGTGAGGTGGCCCCCGACCCCTTGCCGCCGATCAGATACACGGAGGCGGAGCCGCGCAGATACAGGAACGCGACCCGCGGCCGGTCCGCGTCCCGGGGACCTCCTCGCGCACGGCGGCGATCCGCCGTTCGGTGCGGCGGGTCAGCAC
>KL568529.1:91118-91873 GCA_000715605.1 Streptomyces speibonae
GGTCAGCACCTCGCCCGCCGCCGGTACGCCCAGTGCCCGCGCGACGGCCTCGATGCGCGGCCCCACGTCCTCGAGTCCGGAGGCGCCCTCGACGACCAGGACCGGTATCCCGGCGGCGCGGATCTGGTCCATGGCCTCCGCCGGTCCGGTGGTGGACTCGGCGATCACCAGGTCGGGCCGCAGCGACAGCACGCTCTCGGCGGAGACGTCGTGTCCCCGGGTGACCACGGGCAGCCGCGCGGCCTGCTCGAAGGTGGCGGTGACGTCGCGCGCCACGACGCGGGAGCCGAGCCCGAGGGTGAACACGATCTCGCTGAGGCTGCCGGAGAGCGGGACGAGCCGCTCCGCCCGCTCGACGGTCACCTTCCGGCCGTCGGCGGAGCGGACGGTGACGGGGAGGGCGGGTTCCGGTGGGCCGGCGAGGGGTTCCACGCGGTCCGGGGCCGCGGAGGCGCCGTTCGCCGGGGGAGAGGCGGTCCCGTCGGATGAGCCCTGGCACGCGGTCGCGGTGAGGGTGAGGGCGAGCACGGACAGCAGTGCTCCCGCCAGTCGGATGCGCAAGCGTCGCACGGTTGTGTCCGTTCCTTCCGGCCGTGGTGGATGGTGCCTGGGATGCAGCTTAGGTTAGCCTTACCTTCGTTCGCTACCGGCTGTCGTCTCCGGAGGACCCGCCATGCCCACCCGCCCCCGCGCCCTGGTGACCGTGCTTCTCGCGGCCGTCCTGGGGGCGCTCTTCCCGGCAGCCGCGGCCCGCG
>KL568529.1:92138-101221 GCA_000715605.1 Streptomyces speibonae
CAGCGGCTTCCGCTTCCACTCGGCGACGGGCACGTACGACGGCGACACGGGCACCTTCCGGGCCGCCTTCTCCGGCGGGGTGCGCTTCACCGGCCACCGCACCGCGTCCGGGACCCACCAGCTCGACCTCACCCTCAGCCGCCCCACCGTGAGCATCTCCGGCGCCACCGGCACGCTCCTGGTGGACGTCACCAGCAAGGCGAAGGACACCGGGGCGGTCACGACGTCCCGTCAGGTGCCCTTCGCCACCCTCTCCCTGGGCGGGATCGACATGCGGGGCGGCGGCACCTCCGTCGTGCTGAACAACGTGCCCGCGACGCTCACCGCCCAGGGCGCGCGGTCCTTCGCCGGTTACTACACGGCGGGGACGGCACTGGACCCGGTGAGCCTGTCGGCGGACGTGGCCCCGCAGGCCCGGCGCGAGCCGTCGGCCGCGCCGACGACGAAGAAGAAGCCGAAGCCGCGGGCGACTCCGGGTGACCGGAAGGCCGGCCGGCTCGTCGACGGAGCCGTCGACTGGGGCGTGCGCCGCACCTTCAGGGAGTACGTCACCGGGGACATCGCCCGGGGGAAGTGGACCCTCTCCTCCGGCGCCCTCGACGGCGGCGCCCTCTTCCGCTTCCCCGACGGCGAGGGGACCTACGACGACGGCGACCTGACCGCCGCCTTCCGGGGCACGGTCCGCTTCACCGGCGCACACGGCCTCGACCTGCGGATCGGCGGCGTCCGCGTCACCGTGACGTCCGGCAGGGGCACCCTGTACGCCGACGTGACGTCACCGGACCACAAGGGAACGAAGGTTCCGCTGGTGACCTTCGCGGCGAAGGACCTGAAGCCGGAGGACGGCCTCGTGACCGTCACCGAGGCCCCCGCGAAACTGACGGCCGAGGGCGCGAAGGCCTTCGGCGGCATGTATCCCAAGGGCACCGCGATGGACCCGGTCACGCTGGCCGTGGCCCTCACCGAGGACGCCGCCCTGCCCGCGCTGCCCGACCTGGGCAGCACCCCGTCCGCGTCCCCGTCCCCCTCCGCGTCCGACGCCTCACCCGAGCCGGTGGCCAAGGCCGCGCGGGAGGACACCGCCGACGACGGCGCCCCCGTCCTCCCCCTGACCCTCGCGGCCGGATCACTGCTGGCGCTCGCCGCCGCGGCCGCGTTCACCGTCCGCAGGCGCCGTGCGTCCACGACGGCGACGGACACCCCGCAGGACGACAACTGAACCCCCCTTCCTCCAAGGAGAAGCCGACCATGCCCGCACGACGACGCCGCACCCTCTCCCTCGCCGCCGCGGTGGCCACGGCCGCGGCCCTCGGCGCCACCGCCGCACCGTCGGCCTCGGCCGCGGAAGTCCCGCTCACCGGCTACGAACTGACGTGGGGCATCAAGGAGACCTACCGCTCCTACGTCACCGGCATGGCGCAGGGCACCTTCACGGCGGCGGACGGCGCGACCCAGGCCGAGGACAACGGCCCGTTCACCTTCACGGAGGGCACCGGCACCTACGACTCCACCGCGCACACGGTCGACCTGGGCTTCAAGGGCTCCCTGCACATCGAGTCGGCCCCGCACCGCTTCGAACTGTCCCTGTCCGACGTGAAGTTCGACAGTGCCGCCGCGGAGATCACGGCGGACGTGACGGCGGACGGCGCGACCCGGGACGACGTCCCGCTCGCCACGGTCACGGTCACCCGCGCGATGAAGGACATGGCGACCACGCTGACCAAGGAGGCCGCGGAGGTCTTCGGCAGCGCGAGCTACGAGGGCGCGGCCGGCGACCCCCTGACGGTGCTCCAGAAGACGAAGCCGACCCCGACCCCGACGACCACCACTCCGCCGGCGTCGCCGACCCCGAAGCCCACGGCAACCCCCACCACGACACCGTCCACGACGTCCCCGACCGCGTCCCCGACGTCTCCGACCGCGTCCCCGACCCCGACCACGTCGCGGACGGCCGCCCCCGCCGCCAAGGGCGCGATAGCCGACGGCACGCTCGGCTGGGGCGTGAAGCAGTCCTTCCGCGCCTACGTCGTCGGCCCGGTCGCCAAGGGCGAGGTCACCGCGTCGGACGGCGCCACGCAGGCCGCGGGCAACGGCGCCTTCACCTTCACCGGCGCGACCGGCACGTACGACACGGACGCGGACACCCTGAAGGCGGGCTTCAAGGGCGCGGTGAACTTCAAGGGCCACGAGGAGAACGGAAAGTACGGCCTCGACCTCACCCTGACCGACCTGAAGGCGACGCTCACCGACGGCACCGGCGAACTGTCGGCCGACGTGACCAGCCTCGGCGAGAGCTCCCAGGACGTCGTGCTGGCCGAACTGAAGGCGAAGTCACCGGACCTCACCGCGAAGAACGACGTCATCACCGTCAACGACGTGACCGCGACCCTCACCGAGGCCGGCGCGAAGGCCTTCGGCGACTTCTACCCGGCCGGCACGGCCCTCGACCCGGTCGGCCTCTCGATCGCCGTGAGCGACGACGCGGACCTGGCTACCGGAACGGGCGGCACGAACGGCTCCGGCGGCAGCACGGGCTCCGGCACGACGGGCGGCTCCGGCACCACCGGTTCGACCACCGGAGGCGTGGGCTCGACCATCGGCGGCGGCAGCCTCGCCACGACCGGCTCGGACGTCCCCGTGGCCGCCCTCGGCACGGCGGCCGGGGCCGCGGTAGCGGCGGGCGCGGGCATCGTCCTCGCCCTGCGCCGGCGGAGCACGATGGTCGAGTAGGCCGCGGGCCGACCCACCTCCCCGGGCGATGCTTGAATACACCCCGTGACTGACTACGACGTGCTGCGTGTCTTCTGCGGGCCCCGGGGCGGGTACGGCAATGAACTCGGTGTCGTCCGCGATGGTTCGGTGCTGCCGGAGCGGGCGGACCGCCAGGCCCTCGCCGCGAAACTCGGCTTCAGCGAGACCGTGTTCGTCGACGACCCCGAGCGCGGGGTGGTCGACATCTACACCCCCACCCTGCGGCTGCCCTTCGCCGGCCACCCCTGCGTCGGCACGGCCTGGCTGCTCGACGTGCCCGAACTGGTCGTGCCCGCCGGGGTGGTGGGTGCCCGGCAGGACGGGGAGTTCTGCTGGATCGAGGCACGCGCGGAGTGGGTGCCGCCGCGTACCCTGCGGCAGTACGCCACCGCCGCGGAGGTCGACGACCTGCCCGTGCCGCCGAAGGGGGAGTGGATCTACGCCTGGGCGTGGCTGGACGAGCCGGCCGGCCGCGTCCGCGCCCGCGCGTTCCCCGGCCGTGACGACGGCATCGACGAGGACGAGGCGACGGGCGCGGCGGCGCTGCTGCTCACCGACCGGCTGGGCCGCGCCCTGAACATCACCCAGGGCACGGGCTCCCAGATCCTCACGGCCCCCCAGCCGGACGGCTGGACGGAAATCGGCGGCCGCGTCCACCTGGAACGCTGACGAGCGTCAGCGCAGCCGCGCGAGGAACGCCCCCCAGGCGCTCCGCCCGAAGGCGATCACCGGACCGGTGGGGTTCTTGCTGTCGCGGACGGGGGCGAGGGCGGGGATGTTGTGGGCGAGTTCCAGGCAGTCGCCCTGCCCGCCGCTGTAACTGCTCCTGCGCCATATCGCCGTGTGGGTGATCGCGCGGCTGAAGGTTTCGTGGCTCATGACCTGTACTCCTTGGCGACGCGCCGGATCAGCGCGAGTGACTCCGTCGGAGGCAATGCTGACATCCGAGCATCGTCGAAGAGAGACCGGTAGCACGCCACTTCCGTCTCCCGCTCCCTCCAGATGTTGCCGGTGGGCGTCTCCGTGAGGACCAGGTCGAGCGACGACATCCGCGGAAAGGTGAGCAGCAGGTAGGGGCCGTACATGCTCGAGTGCGCACCGCGCGAGAAGGGGAGGACTTGGATGGTGACGTTGGGCCGCTGAGCCATGGTCAGGAGGTGATGCAGTTGTGCCCTCATCACGTCCGCACCGCCCACCTGCTGGTGCAGAACACCTTCGGCCAGCACCGCCCAGTACTCGATCGGGCCTTCGCCGGTGAGCCGTTCCTGGCGGGCGAGGCGTACTCGGACGAACTGGTCGATCTCCTCGGGTGTCTGCCACGCACGTGAGGCGACGGTGACTGCCCGCCCGTACTCCTCGGTCTGCAAGAGCCCGGGAACGAGCTGCACTTGGTACGTCCGGATGCTGTCGCAGATGGCTTCCATTTCGATCTGGTCGATGTAAGTGTCGCTGAGCACGGACGCGTACTGGTGCCACCAGCCCTCTCTCCGACGCCGGTTGGCTCTGCGGGCCAGCGCCGTGAGGCGGTCCCGCGACTCAGGTTCCTCCACCCGGTACACCTGCATGAGCGCGATCAGGTCAGGACTGCGCACAGGGACGTGGCCGTTCTCGATGCGGCTGATCTTCCCCTTCGTGCAGTCGAGTGCTTCGGCGGCCTCGGCCATGGAGACGCCTGCGGCTTCGCGAAGTCTCTTCAGCTCGTCGCCGAGTTGACGGCCCAGCACGGTGGACGGTTTGACAGTGGGCATGGGCAATTCCCTATCAGAGGAGCAATTCCCAACGGGCTTCTCCTTACTCGAAAGAGTGAGACAAGCTTCATCACCTCATGCAATGTTGCGCCATTCCATATTCTGCGAAGCACCTCACTCGCAGCCATACATGGGGGTGCCATGGCACACCGTTCCGACATGAACGACATCTCCTTCCGCCTGCCCCGCAGCAGCCGCAGCGTTCCCCGGGCCAGGGCCCTGCTGCACGGCGTGCTCGGTGATTGGGGAGTGGGCCAGGAAACGCTGGACAGCGCCGAGTTGGTGCTGTCGGAGCTGGTCACCAACGCCTTGCGCGTGCCCGCGCCGGGCGACCGGCAGGTGGGCGTGCGGATCATCCGCTCCGTGGCCGACGGGCTGCTGCGGCTGGAGGTGAGCGACGCCGGAGGCGGCCGGCCCGAGGTGCGGGAGCCGCGCGAGGACGAGACCGGCGGACGGGGGCTGCTCCTGGTCGCCGCGCTCGCACACCGCTGGGGCTGCGAGGAGCGCCCGGCCGGGATCGGGAAGACGGTGTTCGCGGAGCTGAAGGCTCCCGACATCGTCGTCGGAACCGCGGTGCGCGAGGTCGCGGCCGTTCTGGTCGGGGCGGGCCAGGAGGTACGCGTGTGGGGCCAGTGGCGCACGGTCACCCGCGTACGCCGTGACCAGCGCGGAGGCGGTGCCCCCGCCGTGCTGCTGGAGTTCGACGAGGGCCCGCCCCTGCGCGTGCATCCGTCGGAACCGCTGACCGCACGGACGGGCGAGCACGCCGGATAGTGTGGCGCAATGCACATGCGACCGTGCGGAGAGGAGGCGGCGGGATGATCACGCGGATCGAGATCGACGGGTACAAATCATTCGACGGCTTCGCCCTCGACCTGCTGCCGTTCACCGTCCTGGTGGGGGCCAACGCGTCAGGCAAGACGAACCTGCTGGAGGCCGTCGACCTGCTCGGACAGTTGATCCGGGAGCCGACGGGTCAGACGCTCGTGGACCACGCACGCCGAGGCGGCCCCAAGGAACTGTTCCGGCGCGGCCCCGACGGGACCCCGGTCGAGGTCATGCGCATCGCGGCCCACGTTCTGGTGCACGGCTACGCCGGGTACTGCCACATCCGGGTCGAGGCACGGGTGACGTACGCGGATCCGCCCGATCCCCTGCGCGTCGACACCGTGGTGATCAACGTGCACGATCACCACGTCGGGGACCTGGACTGGACCCCGCCCGCTCTTCCGCTCGTTCATGACGAAACCGGTCAGCTGCACTGTACGGAGGTCCCGGTCCAGGACGCCGCATACAGCAGGGAGTTGGCCAGATCCACCGCGAACTGGCGCATCCTCGAGCCTTCGCCCCGGGCGATGCGTGTCGTCTCCTCCACCTACGACACCGCACCCCTCGCGGAGGACGGCAAGAACCTCGGTGCGGTCCTCGGCCGGATCGCACGGGACCCGGAGAGCTGGTACGACTTCCGTGCCGACGCCGTGGCCCTGCTCCCCGACCTCGTGGACATCACCGTGGCGGCCAACACCGAATGGGGCCAGTGGGACGTCTGGCTACAGCATCAGCACGAGCACCGTGTACCCCCTGGCGCCGCCTCTGCGGGCACCCTGCGCATTCTGGCCCTGCTCGCCGCGGCCCACGATCCCGCCCACGCCGGTCTGCTCATGATCGAGGAGCCGGAGAACGGCCTGCATCCGACCCGGGTCCCGCACCTGCTGTCCCGGCTGAAGGACAGGACCAGCGATCCGGCGTCACTCACCTCTGGTGACGGACAGCAGATACTGATCACCACCCACTCTCCGGTCGCGCTCGCCGCGGCTCTGGAGGACGCCCCGGACTCGGTGGTGTTCCTGGACACGGTGACCCGCTTCCGCGACGGACTCCCGCCCCACCGGCTGACCCGGGCCCGGAAGGTGGCCGACAGCGGTGAGCGCGGCGCCTTCGTCACCCCGGTCGAAGTGCGGAAGTACCTCGATCCGGTCGGGCGGTACGCGCGTGGGGCGTAGACATCTCAGCCTGGCCCTGCTCACGGAGGGGGCAAGTGACCAGTGGTTTCTCGTGCCGCTGATCGACCGGCAGGTCGCCGAACTCGCCCTTGGGGCATCGGTCGGCTTCGACTACTCGGGAGTGGTCGTCGGAGAGTGCCATACCGTCGCGCACCGGGACCTGGTGACGCGTGAAGTGACCGACCTGCTCCACTACTTCGACATCGTGGTGATCCACCACGACCACAACGAGCGGAGCAAGGTCCAGGCGATCCGCGAGCGTTTCCCCGGTGACGCCCACCGGATCGTGGCCCTGGTGCCGGTGCGGGAGACCGAGGCGTGGATGCTCGCGGACCCCGAAGCGCTCGCGGAATCGGTGCCCACGCGTGACCCTGCGTGGAAGGTGCCGCGCGATGTGCAGAAGATCGCCGACCCGAAGGCCGTACTGAAGGCGGCACTCGGTGGGCGACGCGACGCGGAGCACGCCTTCGCCCGGCTGGGACAGACGGTCGCGCTCGATGCGCTGAGCAAGGTTCCCGCGTACCGGCGCTGGACCGCGGAGCTGCGCGCGGAGATGGCACGGCAGTGGTTCCTGTGAAGGTGGCGGCGCTCACGCCGACAGCGGGAACTCCTCGCCCAGGGCCCGGAAGACCGCCGTGTTGAGGGCGAACGCGCGCTTGCATTCGGTCACGATGCGCTGCTTCTCCAGGTCGTCCACCGGGACGGCGTCCAGGAGTTCGCGGTAGCCGCGCTTGAAGGCGGCCGGGTTGGGGATCTGGTCGAAGACGTAGAAGCGGACGCCGTCGCCCTTGCGGGCGAAGCCCCAGGTCTTCTCCGCCCGGTCGCGGATGATCTGGCCGCCGGAGAGGTCGCCCAGGTAGCGGGTGTAGTGGTGGGCGATGTAGCCGGACGGCCAGTCCCGGGCGCACTCGGTCACCCGGTCGGCGTAGGCGCGGGTGGCGGGCAGAGCGGTCAGGGTGGAGCGCCAGCCGGGGCCGCGCAGATGCGCCAGGTCCCGCTCCAGCGCGGCCAGCCGGAACAGCTCCGGGCGGATGAACGGGCCCGCCGCCGGGTCCGACGCCAGGCCCTGCGCGCCGGACTCCAGTGCCTCGTACACGAACCACAGCTGCTCGGTGTAGCGCGCGTAGGCGTCGAC
Source organism: Streptomyces speibonae (assembly GCA_000715605.1). Taxonomy (GTDB): domain Bacteria; phylum Actinomycetota; class Actinomycetes; order Streptomycetales; family Streptomycetaceae; genus Streptomyces; species Streptomyces speibonae. The sequence goes on from KL568529.1 coordinate 99,776, forward strand.
GCCCAGCCGGCCGCCGAGCAGGTCGCTCATGAACGTCGAGGTCTCCGCCTCCACGTGCTGCTCGTGGGAGGCGGTGCGGATGAGGCTGGAGAAGGAGTCCATGGTCGGATTTTCTATGGTTAGGCTTACCTAAGTCAATGTCATGCCGACGACTTGTCGGGAACTGTGCCCTCCATCATCCCCGCACAAACGAGGGCCCGCCCTCCGGAAGAGAGCGGGCCCGGAGCGGGCGTGCCGGGCGGCTACGGCAGCGTGAGGATGTCCGCCCCCGTGTCCGTCACCGCCAGCGTGTGCTCGAACTGCGCCGTGCGCCTGCGGTCCTTCGTCACGACCGTCCAGCCGTCGTCCCACATGTCGTACTCGTGGGTCCCCAGCGTCAGCATCGGCTCGATCGTGAACGTCATCCCCGGCTGGATCACCGTCGTGGCGTGCGGGCTGTCGTAGTGGGGGATGATCAGGCCCGAGTGGAACGACGAGTTGATCCCGTGGCCGGTGAAGTCGCGCACCACCCCGTACCCGAACCGCTTCGCGTACGACTCGATCACCCGGCCGATCACGTTGATCTGCCGGCCCGGCCGGACCGCCTTGATCGCGCGGTTCAGCGCCTCACGCGTCCGCTCGACCAGCAGCCGGCTCTCCTCGTCCACCTCCCCGACCAGGTACGTGGCGTTGTTGTCGCCGTGCACCCCGCCGATGTACGCCGTCACGTCCAGGTTGACGATGTCCCCCTCGCGCAGCACCGTCGAGTCCGGGATGCCGTGGCAGATGACCTCGTTCACCGAGGTGCACAACGACTTCGGGAAACCCCGGTAGCCGAGGGTCGACGGGTAGGCGCCGTGGTCGCACATGTACTCGTGCGCCACCCGGTCCAGCTCGTCCGTCGTCACGCCCGGGGCGATGAGCTTCGCGGCCTCCTCCATCGCGCGCGCGGCGATCCGCCCGGCGGTCCGCATCGCCTCGATCGTCTCGGGCGTCTGCACCTCCGGTCCGGTGTACGGCGTGGGGGCGGGCTTGCCGACGTACTCGGGACGACGGATGTTCCCGGGCACGGAACGGGTGGGGGACAGCTCCCCCGGAACGAGCAGTGACTGGCCAGACATGCCGGCGAGTCTAATTCAGCGGCGATGGGGGACCATCCTCATGGCGAACGCGAGAGGAGCCGGTCATGCCCCTGTTCAAGAAGCGGACGGTCGGAAAGCCGGGCGAGTGGTACTACTGCCTGGAGCACCAGAAGGTCGAGGAGGGCCCCGAGTGCCCCGCCAAGGACCGCTTCGGCCCGTACGCGAGCCGTACCGAGGCCGAGCACGCCATGGCGACCGCCCGCGAGCGCAACCTCCAGTGGGAGAACGACCCCAAGTGGCACGACGCCCCGGCGGCGGGAGGCGACGAGGACTGACACCGGCGCAGCCCGGCTACCAGCGGGTCGGCGGGGGCGCCGTCAGCAGG
>KL568529.1:101478-102271 GCA_000715605.1 Streptomyces speibonae
CCCCGGCCGCCGCGCTCACCAGGTGCTGCACCGTGTCGAGGTCCAGCTCCGAGCCGTCGGGCACCGCCAGGACCTCGTGCGCCAGCGCCGGCAGCTCCCCCTCGCCGGGGCCCAGGGACAGCAGTGTCGCCCCGGCCCGCCGGGCGTCGCAGACCCGCTCCAGCAGCGCGGCCGGCGGCTCCCCGGGCGCCACCACCAGCAGCGTCTCGCCCCGGCGCGCCGCCTCCAGCCGCCCGGGGCCCACCGCCAGATGCGCCGGATCCGAGGGGCGCGCGCCGTGCCGGACCAGCGTGGGGGCCAGCTCCGGCGTACCCGACCACGCGGCCTCGTCCACCAGGTGCGCCGCCAGGTGCCACGGCTCGTGGTCCGGCGTGCCCACCAGCAGCAGCCCCCCGCCGTGCGCGACCACCGACCCCCGCAGCGCCCCCGCGAAGTGCCGGGTGGCGCCCAGCCACTGCGTCCCGGCGAGCACGTCCCGCAGCAGCGCGACCCGTACGGCATCCATGCGGCCGCATCCTGCCCCAACCGCTCGCCCGTGTCCCGCCGTTCGCCCCTGATTCGCCCGACCCGGGGACGGCGCGCCCCGCTCCGTGACGGCGCCCACCCGGGCCGGAAACGCCGCCGTCACGGACGTAGAGTCGGCTCATGACCTCTACCGACAGCGCACAGCAGCCCGCGAAGGCCCCCGCCAAGGACCCCTGGGACCTGCCCGACGTGTCCGGGCTCGTCGTCGGCGTGCTCGGCGGCACCGGACCGCAGGGCAAGGGCCTCGCCCTGTCTCTTATACACATCT
>KL568529.1:102418-104510 GCA_000715605.1 Streptomyces speibonae
CGCCAAGGCCGGCCAGAAGGTGATCATCGGCTCCCGGGCCGCCGAGCGCGCGCAGGCCGCCGCCGGAGAACTCGGCCACGGCATCGAGGGCGCCGACAACGCCGAGACCGCCCGCCGCAGCGACGTCGTGATCGTCGCCGTGCCCTGGGACGGCCACGGCAAGACGCTCGAGTCCCTGCGCGAGGAGCTGGCCGGCAAGCTGGTCGTCGACTGCGTCAACCCGCTCGGCTTCGACAAGCAGGGCGCCTACGCGCTGAAGCCGGAGGAGGGCAGCGCCGCCCAGCAGGCCGCCGCGCTGCTCCCGGACTCCCGGGTCACCGCCGCCTTCCACCACCTCTCGGCGGTCCTGCTCCAGGACCCGGAGATCGACGAGATCGACACCGATGTGATGGTGCTCGGCGAGGCCCGGGCCGACGTCGAGACCGTGCAGGCGCTGGCCGGGCGCATCCCCGGCATGCGGGGCATCTTCGCCGGCCGGCTGCGCAACGCGCACCAGGTGGAGTCGCTGGTCGCCAACCTGATCTCCGTCAACCGGCGCTACAAGGCACACGCCGGGCTCCGCGTCACCGACGTATGAGCCGATGGGGGACACTGGACGCCGTAGCAGTGTCCCCCGACAGGAGCCCCCGCCCATGCCCCGCCTCGCCCTCTACGCCCTCGCCGTGTGCCTCCTCGCCGTCGCCGCGGCCGTCGTCTCCTTCGTCCGGGGCAGTGTGTTCATCGGCGTCGTCTGGGTGCTGCTGGCGGGCCTGTCGTCCAACATGACCTGGTACTACGTACGGCGCGGGCGGGCCGGGCGCGGCGACGGGCCGGTCACGGGCTGACCGAGCAGATCCCGTTCGGATCGCGCCAGAAGCGGAACAGGTCGTACCCGCAGTACGTCTCGAACTCGTGGATCCCCAGCGTCCCCAGCAGCGCGTCGACCATGTCGAAGAACACGCCGTTCACCTCGGGCACCCACAGCAGCGCGAACACGAACAGCAGACCGAAGGGTGCGAACGGCTCCACCTGGCGCCGCACGCCGTACGACAGCCACGGCTCGATCACGCCGTAGCCGTCGAGCCCCGGCACCGGCAGGAAGTTCAGGATCGCCGCCGTCACCTGGAGCAGCGCCAGGAACGCCAGCGCGAACCGGAAGTCGGCGGGTACGCCGTCCAGCGCGTCCAGCCAGAACGGCGCCGTGCACACGACGGCGAACAGCACGTTCGTCAGCGGTCCTGCCGCCGAGATCAGGCTGTGCCGCCACCGCCCCCGGATCCGGCCGCGCTCGATGAACACGGCACCGCCCGGCAGACCGATCCCGCCCATGATCACGAACACCACCGGCAGCACGATGCTCAGCAGGGCGTGCGTGTACTTCATCGGGTTCAGCGTGAGATAGCCCTTGGCGCCGACCGATATGTCACCGCTGTGCAGCGCGGTGCGCGCGTGCGCGTACTCGTGCAGACACAGGGAGACGATCCAGGCGGCCGTCACGAACAGGAACACCGCGATGCCGGGCCGGGCCGCGAACCCGGTCCAGGTGGCCCATCCGGTGACCGCCGTGACGGCCAGGATCCCCAGGAAGACCGGACTGATCCTCCGGTCGCTGTGGCGGGTGGCGGCGGTGGTCATGGGACTCCCTGGACTGTTCGGGCACGTGCACGGGCACGCGGGGGACCGCCCGACCGTACCGGGCGCACCGGGAAAACGTCTCGCGCCGGCGCCCGGTTCCGTGCAAGGTGGGACGGCCCCGGCACGGCCGCACGGTGCCCGCAGGGCGCCCCCGCCGTCCTCACCGGTGCCCGCAGGGCGCCCCCGCCGCCCCTTCACCGGTTCCGACCGCCTCCGGAGACAATGGACCCCGTGCGCTATCGCATCCTCGGCACCACCCAGGCACTCCGCCCCGACGGCACCGCCGTCCCCGTCGGCGGGGCGCGGCTGCGCGCGCTGCTGACCGTGCTCGCCCTCCGGCCGGGGCGCACGGTCCCCGTGGGCCTGCTGGTCGACGGGGTCTGGGACGGCGACCCGCCGGCCGACGCGACCGGCGCGCTGCAGGCCCTGGTCGGCCGGCTGCGCCGGGTGCTCGGCGCCGACGCGATCGCCTCCGCCG
>KL568529.1:104716-105650 GCA_000715605.1 Streptomyces speibonae
ACCTGCACCGCTTCGAGCGGCTGGCCGACGAGGGCCGGCGCGCCCTGTCCGACGGCGACCCCGCCAAGGCGGCCGTCGTCCTGGACGACGCCCTCGCCCTGTGGCACGGCGGCCCGGCCCTGCCCGGCCTGCCCGACGGCACCGCGGAGGCGGCCCGCGTCGAGACCCGCCACCTGGACGTGCTGCGCGCCCGGCACACCGCCGCCCTCGCCCTCGGCGAGGCCGAGCGGTCCCTGCCCGAACTCACCGCGCTGTGCGACACCCACCCCCTCGACGAGTCCCTCCAGGCGCTGCGGCTGCGCGCCCTGCGCGACACCGGCCGCACCGCCGAGGCCCTCGCCGGCTACGAGGACGTACGCCGTCTGCTGGCCGACCGGCTCGGCTCCGACCCCGGCGCCGAACTGCGGGCGCTGCACGCCGAGTTGCTGGCACCCGCGCCCGCGCCGGAGCCCTCGCACGCGCCCGCGCCGGAGCCCGCACCCGGCGTCCGTGGAGCCGGTCCGCCCGGAAATCTGCGGGCCCGGCTGACCTCGTTCGTCGGACGCGAGAGCGACATCGAGACCCTCCACGCGGACCTCGCCGCCGCCCGGCTGGTCACCCTCCTCGGACCGGGCGGCGCGGGCAAGACCCGCCTCTCCCAGGAGGCCGCCGAATCCCTGCGGCAGAGCCTCCCCGACGGTGTGTGGCTCGCCGAACTCGCTCCCGTCGAGGAGCCCGGCGCCGTCCCCCAGGCCGTCCTGACCGCCGTCGGTGCCCGCCAGACCGTCCTGTACGGCGCGGGCGCCGAGACCATGCGGGCCGTCACCGAACGCATCACCGACCCCCTGGAGCGGCTCGCCGAGCACTGCGGCCCCCGGCGCATGCTGCTGATCCTCGACAACTGCGAACACGTCGTCGAGGCGGCCGCCCGCCTCGTCGAGGCGCTGCTGGAACG
>KL568529.1:105865-106163 GCA_000715605.1 Streptomyces speibonae
CTGCTGGAACGCTGCCCCCACCTCACCGTCCTCGCCACCAGCCGCGAACCGCTGGGCGTGCGCGGGGAGTTGCTGCGCCCCGTGGAGCCGCTGCCCGAACCGGTCGCCCTGCGCCTGCTCGCCGACCGCGGGGCCGCGGCCCGCCCCGGCTTCCGCACCGACGCCGACGAGGACATCGCGCGGGCCTGCGCGGAGATCTGCCGCCGCCTCGACGGACTGCCCCTGGCCATCGAACTCGCCGCCGCCCGGCTGCGCGTGCTCACCCCGCGCCAGATAGCCGACCTGTCTCTTATACACA
>KL568529.1:106351-114819 GCA_000715605.1 Streptomyces speibonae
GACCGCTTCCGCCTGCTCACCGGTGGCAGCCGCACCGCCCTGCCCCGCCAGCAGACCCTGCGGGCCGTCGTCGACTGGTCCTGGGACCTGCTCGACGAGGACGAACGCGACGTCCTGGTCCGCCTGTCGGTCTTCGCCGGCGGCTGCGACCTCGCCGCCGCCGAGGCCGTCTGCGGACCGGTCGCGCTCGACGCGCTCGGCTCCCTCGTCGACAAGTCCCTCGTGGTGGCCGTCCCTTCGGGCGACGGCGGAATGCGCTACCGGCTGCTGGAGACCGTCGCCGAGTACGCCCGCGAACGCCTCGACGAGACCGGCCGCCGCGCGGAGGCCGAGCGCGCGCACCTGACGTACTTCCGCGAGGTCGCCCGCACCGCCGAGCCGATGCTGCGCGGCCCGCACCAGGTGGCCGGCATCGCCCTGCTGGAGCGGGAGTACGAGAACGTGCGCACCGCCCTGCGCCACGCCATCGCCCTGCGCGACGAACAGGAGGCGCTGTGCGTCACCCTGTCGCTGAGCTGGTACTGGCAGATGCGCGACCTGCGCATCGAGGCCCGCAACTGGTGCCGCGAGGTCATGGCCCTCGGCCCCGACCCGTTCACCGAGCCGCTGTCGCCCGCCGCCCCGCTGTGGCAGCGCTGCACCGACACCCCGCCCCCGATGAGCCAAGAGGTTCTCGCCGAGGCCCGCCGCGGGCTGCACCTGATCCATCTGGCCCACATGGACACCGAACTCGACGACTGGCAGACCCCGCAGGCCCAGCACAAACTGCGCCTGGCCGCCGCGGCCTACGAGCCGGGCATGCCGCAGGTCTGCCGCCCGCCCGGTCTGCTCTGGGTGTTCGCCGTGATGCTCACCGGTGACGTGGAGCGGCTGCACCACGTGGTCGACGCGGCCATCCGCACCTGCCGGGCCAACCCCGGCTTCGAGTGGGAGCTGGCCTGCAACCTCCAGCTGCGCGCCAACTTCCTGGCCAACCGCAGCGACTGGGCCGGCGACGCCCGCCGCGACGCCGACGAGGCCCTGGAGATCCACCGGCGGCTCGGTGACACCTGGGGCATCGCCGAGGCCCTCTCCGCACGTGGTGAGGCCCGCGAACGCGCCGGGGACCACCGGGAAGCCGCCGCCGACTACGAGGCGGCCATCGAGCACGCCGGACGACTCGGCGCCCGGGCCCACACGGCCGTCCTCACCGCCCGGCTGGGCAGCGCGCTGCTGGAGTCGGGCGAGACGGAGCGCGGTGAACGGCTGCTGCGTGAGGTCATCGACGACGCGGGGGGCCGGCACACCGAGGCGCTGCCCGCCGCCCGTCTCTTCCTGACCGGCTGGCTCTGCATGAACGGGCGCACGGCCGAGGCCCGGGAACAGCTGCGGGCCCTGCGCGAGGAGTTCCGCATCGCGCACTACGTCGTCTTCGACGCGTTCATCCTCGGGGCCGAGGGCTGGGCGGAGGTGGTCGACGGCAACGACGCCGAGGGCCTGGCGATCCTCCGCGAGGCGATCCGGCACACGGGCGACCCGCTGTCCGCCGCCATCGCCCCCCACATGCGCTCGGTGTACGTCACCACGGCCGCCATCGCCCTCGCCGGGATCGACGGCGGACGGCACGCCCGGGACGCGGCCCGCTGCGTCGGCGCGGCCGACTCCTGGCTGCCGCCCGGACACCGGCCCGTACAGATGGAGCGCGCGGTGCGCGAACGTGCCGAGGAACGCATCCGGGCGGTCCTCGGCGACGCCTACGACGCCGCGTACGCCGAGGGCGGCGGCCTCTCCCCGGAGGAGGCCGCCGCCCTGCTCGAGCCCGCCTGATCAGGTCTTCGTGCGGAACTTGTGGATCGCGACCGGCGCCATCACGGCCGTGATCCCCACCGACCAGGCCAGCGTCATCCACAGGTCGTGGGCGACGGGGCCGCCCACCATCAGCCCGCGCGCGGCGTCCGCCAGCGCGGACAGCGGGTTGTACTCGGTGAAGTTCTGCAGCCAGCCCGGCATCGACTGCGGCGGCGCGAAGATCGACGAGCCGAACTGGAGCGGCATCAGCACCAGGAAGCCCATCGCCTGCACCGACTGGGCGTTCTTCATCACCACACCCAGGGTGAGGAAGACCCACATCAGGGCCGAGCCGAACACCGCGGACAGCCCCATCGCCGCGAACAGCCCCGGCCAGTGGGTGATGTCGAAGCCGACCAGCACCCCGACGACCAGCAGGATCGTGGTGGCGATGAGCATCCGTACCATCTCGACCGAGATCTTCGCGAACAGCACCGAGCCACGGCCGATGGGCAGCGACCGGAAGCGGTCCATCACCCCGGTGTTGAAGTCCTGGTTGAACCCGGTGCCCACCCCCTGGGCCATGCTCATGCCCATCATGGCCATCAGCCCCGGCACGATGTACTGCACATAGGCGTCCTGTCCGCCGCCCAGCGACTGCCCGATCGAGCCGCCGAAGACATACACGAACAGCAGGGTGAAGACGATCGGGAACAGCACGGCGTCGAACATCGACTCGGGGTCCTGCCGGATCCACAGCAGATTGCGGCGCACCAGGGCACCGGTGTGCCGTATGTGGGCACGCAGCGTGATGCGCGTGTCCGCGCGGAGTTCGGTGGTCACAGCGGTGGCGCTCATACGGCGACCGCCTCCTCGTGGGTCTCGGCGGGCACGGCGTCCTGCGGGGCACTGGCACTGTGGCCGATGAGGGACAGGAACACCTCGTCCAGGCTGGGCAGTTCGGTGCTGATGGAGCTGATCGTGACGCCGCGCGCGGTGAGCGTGCCGACCACGGCGGTCAGCTGCTCGTCGCTCAGCACCGGCACGAGCACCGCACCCCGCTCGTGGTCCACCACGGTGCCGGCGAGCCCGGTGATGCCCTGCGCGTCGAGGGTGTCCGCCAGCGGACGCAGCTGCAACGGATCGGCCGGGCGGATCCGCAGCGTACGCCCGCCGACCTTGGCCTTCAGCTGCTCGATGCCGCCGCTCGCGATGACCTTGCCCCGGTCCACGACGGTCAGCTCGGACGCCAGCTGCTCGGCCTCCTCCATGTACTGCGTGGTCAGCAGCACCGTCACCCCGTCCCCGACCAGCCGCTTGACCTCGTCCCACACCTCGTTGCGGGTACGGGGATCGAGCCCCGTGGTCGGCTCGTCCAGGTACAGCACGGCCGGCCGGCCGATCATCGAGGCGGCCAGGTCGAGCCGGCGCCGCATGCCTCCGGAGTAGGTGGCCACGGGCCGCCGGGCCGCCTCCGTGAGCGAGAACCGCTCCAGCAGCTCGTCGGAACGAGTCCGTGCCTCCTTGCGGGGCAGGTCGAGCAGCCGCCCGATCAGATACAGGTTCTCCCAGCCCGAGAGCTTCTCGTCCACGGAGGCGTACTGCCCGGTCAGCCCGATCACCCGGCGCAGCTGCCGCGGCTGGCGGACCACGTCGTACCCGGCCACGGTGGCCTGTCCGGCCGTCGGCGGCAGAAGGGTGGACAGGATCCGTACCAGCGTGGTCTTCCCGGCCCCGTTCGGCCCGAGCACCCCCATGACGGTGCCCTCCCGCACGTCCAGGTCGACCCCGTCCAGCGCCTTGGTCTCTCCGTAGTGCTTGACCAGCCCCCGTACGGAAACGGCGCTCCCCGATTCCATGTCGTTTCGCGTCATGGAAGAGACGCTCCCACCCCCCACCGACAAACCACCGACATCCTGCCGACAGGACGCAACTGCGGGCAGTCGTGCCTCCCTCGGTGCCTCAAAAGCCTGGTAACACGCGCCAGCCCCGCCGACGGGGGAAGATCGACGGGGCTGACGGATGGTGCCGCAATGGCTCAGTGCACGGAGTGCTCCTCCTGCGGGAACGCTCCGCCGACGACATCCTCGGCGAACGCCTGCGCCGCCCCCTTCATCACCTCACGCAGATCCGCGTACTGCTTGACGAACCGAGGCACCCGCCCCGCCGTCAGCCCCAGCATGTCGGTCCACACCAACACCTGCGCGTCCGTCTGCGCCCCCGCCCCGATCCCCACGGTCGGAATCTGCAGCACCCGCGTCACCTCGGCCGCCAGCTCCGCCGGCACCAGCTCCAGCACCACCGCGAACGCTCCCGCGTCCTGCACGGCCTTGGCGTCCCGCAGCAGCTGCTGGGCCGCCTCCTCACCACGCCCCTGCACCCGGTAACCCATCGCGTTCACCGACTGCGGGGTCAGCCCGATGTGGGCCATCACCGGGATGCCGGACTCCACCAGCAGTTCGATCTGCCGGTGCGACCGCTCCCCGCCCTCCAGCTTGACGGCGCCCACACCGGCCTCCTTGACCAGCCGGGTCGCCGAGCGCAGCGCCTGCACCGGCCCCTCCTGGTAGGAGCCGAAGGGCAGGTCGCCCACGATCAGGGCGCGCGAGGTGCCGCGGACGACCGCGGCGGACAGCATGGTCATCTCGTCGAGGGTGACGGGCACGGTCGTCTCGTACCCGAGGTGGCAGTTGCCCGCCGAGTCGCCGACCAGCATGACCGGGATGCCGGCCTCGTCGAACACGGACGCGGTCATCGCGTCGTACGCGGTGAGCATGGGCCACTTCTCGCCGCGCTCCTTGGCGGCGGCGATGTCACGGACAGTGATACGGCGAGTGCCCTTGCCCCCGTACAGCGTCTTGCCGTCGGAGGAACCGGACGTCGTCCCGGTCTGGGCAGCCGAAAGCTGCGTCATGGAACCGTCTCCCAACACGTCATCTCGAGGCGCCCTGACGGCGTCCCCGGACCACGTCCATGGTGGCACCTGTGCCGCCCGAGGGCCAGAGGCGCCCGAGCGCGGGCAAGAACTGGGCAAAAAGACATCCAATACGAGACGGTCTCGTATCGAAAGTCGCTAGGCTGTCCCCATGACTTCTCCTGCCGCCCCTGCCCGCCGGGTCCCGGAAGCCGTGCACCGGCGCCGCTGGGCGATCCTCGGCGTGCTGATGCTGAGCCTGCTGATCGTCGTCCTGGACAACTCGATCCTGAACGTCGCCATCAAGACGATCTCCACACCCGCCCCGACCGGTCTGGGCGCCACGCAGAGCGAGCTGGAGTGGGCGATCAACGCCTACACCCTCGTCTTCGCGGGCCTGCTCTTCAGCGCGGGGCTGCTGGGCGACCGGCTCGGCCGCAAGAAGGTGCTGATCGGCGGTCTGACCGTGTTCGGCATCGGCTCGGCGCTCGCCGCGTTCTCCGGCTCACCGGCCGAGCTGATCGGCTTCCGCGCGGTGATGGGCCTGGGCGCGGCGTTCGTCATGCCGGCCACCCTGGCCGTGTTGATGAACGTCTTCGAGCGCGACGAACAGCCCAAGGCCATCGGCATCTGGGCGGGCGGAGTGGGCCTGGCCATCGCCATCGGCCCGATCACCGGGGGACTGCTCCTGGACCACTTCTGGTGGGGCTCGGTCTTCCTGGTCAACGTGCCGATCGTGGTCCTCGCCGTCGGCCTGATGCTGTGGCTGGTGCCCGACTCCCGCGATCCGCGGCCCGGCCGGATCGACCCCGTCGGCGTCGTGCTGTCGGTGGCCGGCCTGGTCCTGCTGGTCTACGGCATCATCAAGGGCGGCCAGCTCGCCGACTTCACCGACGCCACCGTGCTGACGACGATCGGCGCCGGTCTCGCCGTACTGGCCGCGTTCGTGGTGTTCGAGAAGCGCAGCGACCACCCCTCCATCGACATCACCTACTTCAGGAACAAGGTGTTCTCGGCCGCGATCGTCGCGATCGCGCTGGTGTTCTTCGCGCTCATGGGCGTGACGTTCTTCGCCGTGTTCTACACACAGAGCGTGCGCGGCTACTCGCCGCTGGAGACGGGTCTGCTGATGCTGCCGCTGGCCGCCGCCCAGATGATCTTCGCGCCCCGGGCGCGCCTGCTGGTGGACCGGTTCGGCAACAAGGCCACCACCACCGCGGGCCTGCTCCTGCTCGCGGCGATGCTGGCCGCCTTCGCGACCCTGGACGGGGACACGCCGATCTGGATCCTGGAGGTCATCTTCCTCCTGATGGGCACGGGCATGGCCCATGTGATGACCCCGGTCAGTGTCGTCATCATGCAGGCCCTGCCGCGCGAGAAGGCCGGCTCGGCGTCCGCGCTGAGCAACACCTTCCGCCAGGTCGGCGGCGCCCTCGGCATCGCCGTACTCGGCTCGGTGCTGTCCACCGCCTACCGCAACGACATCGAGGACAAGCTGGGCCTGCTGCCGCCCGGCGCCCGGCACGCGGCCGGGGAGTCCATCGAGGCCACCCTGGCCGTCGCGGACCGGATCGGCCCCCGCGCCGACGCCCTGGCCGGCGCCGCCAACGACGCGTTCCTGCACGCCATGCACGTCACCTCCCTGTGGGGAGCGGCCGTCGCGGTGCTGGGCGCGGTCGTCGTCGCCGTCTTCCTGCCCGGCCGCCCGCCCACGCCCGAAGGGGACGACGAGGACCAGGAGCTGGTGACGGCGGCGGACTGAAAACGCACGCCCGGTGGGCCGGTGCCGGCGCCCACCGGGCAGAATCACCGCAGCCCACCGAAAGGATCCGACGACGTGAGTCCGGCCGACCCCGGTCCCCGGCAGGAGGCGCCGACGCGGGGCCGCCCCCGCAGCGAGGCGGTCGAACGCGCCATCATCGAGTCGGTGATGAAGCTGCTGGAGGACGGCGTGCCCCTCGCGGAGCTCTCCATCGAGCGCATCGCCCGCACCGCCGGCGTCGGCAAGGCCACCATCTACCGCCGCTGGACCGGCAAGGAGGACCTCTTCGTCGACGTGATGCGCGCCGCCGAGCCGCCCGACCCCGAACTCCCGGGCACCTCCATGCGCGACGACCTCGTCGTCCTGCTGGAGGCGCTGCGGCTGCGCGGCCTGGCGGGGCGGACCTCGGCGATCCTGCACAACGTGCACGCCCAGATGAAGAGCAGCCCCAACCTCTGGGCGGCCTACCACAGGACCGTCATCCTGCCCCGCCGCAGGCTCGGTCTCGAGGTGCTGCGCCGGGGGCAGGACAACGGTGAACTGCGCACCGACGTCGACCTGGAACTCCTCAACGACATCGTCGTGGGCCCGATCCTGGTCCGTACGGTCATGCGTCCGGACGCCGACCTCCCGGACGACCTCGCCGAACGCATCGTGGACACCCTCCTCGAAGGGCTGCGCCCCGGCGACCGGGCGGTGCCCCCTCCTGCCGCAATATGAGCGTTCCGTGACGGATGACGCCCGGCCCGGCCTCTCCCGGAACTCGCCGGCCGTCGCCCCGCGTCCTCGCCCCCGTACGGCCGCACCGCGGCGGCAGGGAAGGAACCGATCATCCCCTAGGGTCTTACGGGCACGGGGGTGACGGTGTGCACGGCAGGTTGTGAGGCGACGGTATGGCGCAGCAGGCGTACGTGACGGAGACGGACGATGGAGGCTCGGGTGCCGAGCAGCCGGCCTCCCGCCTTCGACGCCTGTGGGACCGGGTGAGCGAGGGCTGGCGCGGGGACCGCCGGATCTGGCGCCGGGGACTGTTCGTGGCGGCGGGCGCGGGCCTGCTGGCCCTGATCATGTCGGCCCATTCGCAGATCCCCAACGTGATCGGGAACCTGGGCAGCCTGGTCGAGACGTTCCTGCCCTGGCTGGGCCTGTTCATCCCGGTGCTGCTCGCCCTGGCGGTGCTCCGCAGGTCGGCGACGGCGCTGATCGCGACGATCCTGCCCGTGGCCGTCTGGCTCAACCTCTTCGGGGGTCTGCTCACCGACAAGAACACCGAGAACGGCGACCTGACGGTGGCCACCCACAACGTCAACGCCGACAATCCGGACCCGTCGCGCACGGCGCGCGACGTGGCCGCCTCGGGCGCGGACGTGCTGGCCCTGGAGGAGCTGAAGGCGTCGAAGGTACCGGCGTACAAGTCGGCGCTGGCGTCGACGTACAAGCACCACGCGGTGGTCGGGACCGTGGGTCTGTGGAGCAAGTACCCCCTGAGTGACGTGAGGTCCGTGGACATACGCCTCGGCTGGAAGCGGGCGATGCGTGCCACGGTGGCGGCGCCGGCCGGGCGGGTGGCCGTCTACGTCGCCCATCTGCCCTCTGTCCGGGTGAAGATGGAGGCCGGGTTCACGGCACGGCAGCGTGACCGGAGCGCGGATGCGCTGGGGAAGGCGATCTCCGCGGAACGTCTGCCGAACGTGGTGCTGCTCGGGGATCTGAACGGCACGATGAACGACCGTGCGCTGAACGCCGTGACCGCGCAGATGCGGTCCACGCAGGGGGCTGTGGGCAGCGGCTTCGGGTTCAGCTGGCCGGCGTCGTTCCCGATGGCGCGGATCGATCAGATCCTGGTCAAGGGGGCGGAGCCGGAGGCGTCCTGGACCCTCCCGGCGACGGCGAGCGACCACTTGCCCATCGCAGCCCGCGTAAGGCTCGCCGCCCCGGCCGACTGAACCCACGGCGCTTCTTGTGGGCCGGGTGGGTGTCGCACAGCCGGCGCGCCCGCGGGTGCCCGGTGCTGGTGCGGGCCGG
>KL568529.1:115128-115267 GCA_000715605.1 Streptomyces speibonae
CTTCGCTCGAGCGGGAGGTACCCCCATGAGCGGGGGGACCCCCATCGCCCCAGCGGCACGACTGCCCGCGGATCGCGCGGATGGCGCGGATCGCGCGGCTCACGCGGCTCACACGGCTCACGCGGACGGCGGGGAGGGG
>KL568529.1:115590-115738 GCA_000715605.1 Streptomyces speibonae
GGGAGGGGCGGCGCGCAGCCGGCGGGGTGCGGCACTCGCCGGTGACGGGAGGGGGCGGGGCGGGGGTGTGCGCCCGCAGTGGCTGGCGCGTCCGCGCCGTTCACCCCCCGCCAACAAGCACAATCGCGCCAGTCCGAGGACGTACACC
>KL568530.1:0-14061 GCA_000715605.1 Streptomyces speibonae
TCTCTCGGCGGAGTTCGCTCCGCGAACTCCTACGGCTGTCTGCAGCCGTGAGGGTGCGTCAGGACTGCTTGAGTTTGCGGGAATCACGCGGATACGGGTCGTGCTCTGCGGCGAGGGGTGCTCCCTCCGAACCTGAGTGTCTCCCTTGCTGGAGTCTCCACAGTAGCACTTCCGGGGTGCTTCCTTAGTGGAGTTGCGAGCAGAAAAGTTACGGGATCTCTGAGAATCCGGGGCGCTCCTCTTCCGGAGGAACGACGTCGGCTTCGCGGAGGATGCCCTGGATCAACTGGCTTCTGTTCTCGGAAAGTTGGCCGTTCTTCTGGGCGGTACGGGTCTTGCAGAGCCAGGGGCCGATCATCACGCGCTCTCCGTCAACGTCAATCCCCTCCCGGGCGCCAGGAGGACGGCCGTGCCGTTCCACGAAGGCATGCAGCAGGGTGGCTGTCTGTTCGAAGGAGCGGCGTTTCCTGGTTCTGGGGGTGCTGGGTGTGGCGGGGGTGGTGGTCTTCGTCGTGGTCAGGGTGATGTGGTTGGGGGTGAGGCCGAGGCGGGCCAGGAGGTGGCGTTGGCCGTCGTCGAGAGTGCTCCAGGTGGTGAGTTGGCGGTGCAGCCAGGTGCCGGCTTTCACGCCGTCAATCACGGTGTCGCGGCGCAGAGTTGCGGGGTCGTATCCGGTCTGGAGGTAGCGGGCCAGGAGGTGGTATTTGCGGTGCCAGTCGGGTCCGTGCGGGAGGAGCCAGTCGGGGTCGAGGGCGGTCAGACGCGTGTGGCGGGGCTTTGGGAGTTGGCCTTTGCGGGCGCGGCCGCGTTGGTCGACGAGGAACTGGCCGCCGGGATCCTGGGCAGGGATGGCGAGGTGGCCGTGTTCGGCGTGGAAGGCCTCGATGAGGGTCATGTTGCCCTCGAAGGCGGCTTCGTGCTCGTCCCAGATCAGGCCGAGTGCGTCGAGTTCAGCAATCCAGTCGGCAGTCAGGGTGCCTCGGCGGTGGGCGGTTCGCTGGCCTGCGATGAAGACTCCCAGGCGGTAGCCGTAGGCGTCGGTGTAGTCGACCGGAACCTTCAGGTGGCCGTGTTCTGTGTGGTAACGGGTGGCGGCGGCCAGGCCCGCGCGGCGGGGCGCGGACAGCACCGCGCCGGCCGAGGGCCAGGCCAGCAGGTCCATCGCGCGGGCGATCGCCTGGGGGTCGAGGGTGAAGTCGAAACGGAACCGGCGGGTGAGGAGGCGGTGGGTGGTGTCGTCCAGGCGGTGCGCAGTGGTCTTGCGAGGGGCGCGGGCAGCGATGGTCTGGTCGTGGTGGCGCAGTGCTGCGGTGATCAGCCAGAGGGCTTCGTAGGGGGTGTCGAGGAGGTCGGTGGGGTCTGCTCCTGGTGGGGTGTAGGCGGGGATGACCAGGCTCGCGGTCTTCACGTCGACGGTGGGGGGTTTACGCAGGGCACGGCCCAGGGCCTGGACGATCCGGCGCACGCTCTCGGTGCGTGAGGCGAAGACGATCGCGTCGACGGCCGGAAGGTCGATGCCCTCGGACAGGACCTGGGCGTTGGTGATCACGGCGCGGTCGGCCTTCGCGAAGTTGTCGAGGAGTTTCGCGCGCTGGTCAGGGGTGTGGTTGCCGTTGATCGACGAGACGGACAGGGTGCCGGCCCAGGAGGGGCGCTGCTCGGGTGGGAGGGTGCGCAGGGTGTGGCCGAACTGGCGGGCGAAGTCTGCGGCGTCGGCGACCTGCTGGAAGTAGACGATCACATGCTTGAGGTCGTGCTCGGTCATCGCTTTGAGGACGGCCAGGTGCAGGGCGGTCGTCCGGCGCGCGGTCGGGGCGAAGCCGGTGTGCGTGTTGTCGGGGTCGGTCAGGACCGTGCGCAGGTCGGTGTCGGTGATGGTGGGGACCAGGATCTGGTAGTCGGCCAGGACGCCGTCCTCGATCGCCTCGGCGTGGGCGTAGGTGTGCAGACGGGGGCCGAACACCTTCGGATCGTCCATCGAGGCGATCAGGGACGGGGACTCCCACGCCGGTACGGTCGACGTGGTCCGCTTCGGGCGCGGGCGGGGATCCGGGGCCTCAGCCAGGCGCGGCGCCTCCCACTCATACGGCGTCGCAGTCAGATACAGGCGGCGCTCCGTGCGGATCCGGGAGGAGTCGTGGACCACAGTCCACTCTTTGTCCCAGCTGCCCGCGGTGCGGTGCGCCTCGTCGATGATCGTGAGATCGAAGGCGGGGGCGGGGAAGACGGAGTGCTGGATCTCCTCGATCCGCACCAGCGAGTCGAGGGTCACGAACACGGTCGCCGGCTCACTCTTCTTGGCGCGCTGGGCCAGCCAGTACGCCAGGTACTCCCCCGAACCCGTGGACACCGCTCCTGCCTCGGCGAGCACGGGGTGCTTGTCGGCATTCAGCGACGACACCGCCATCAACGCCTCAGTGCGGCCGTCTGTGCGGGCCGCCGCCGCCCACTGGCCGATCAAATCCCGGCTGGGTACCACCACCAGCAGGAACCGGGTTTCGAGGGCCTCGGCCGTCCGCAGGGCGATCAGCGTCTTACCCGTGCCGCACGCGGAGACCATGTGACCGCGTGAGCCCGGCTTCCTGAGGCCGCGTACCCCACGGTCCACCGCACGCTGCTGATCCGCGCGCAGCAGGCGGCGAACGGGACCGACGGGACCAGAGCTGTCGGCAAGCGGCGAGGGGCTGTCCGCAACAGCGAGGCGGGGATTGGTGGCCATCAGGCGGTTCCTCGGGGCATCTGCTGAAGGTTCACAGGCGGACGGGCGGGGTGTCACTGGTAGAGGAAGTCGGTCCACCACACCTGGAATCCATCGACCAGGGCGACAGCATTGTCGGCTACCTGGCGGCGCTGAGCGGTGTCATACGTGGCGTACACGGCGTCGAGGGCCGGCTCGGGGTTGTGGTACTCCGCGGCGAGCCGGCAGAAGAAGGGCGAGGGGTGGAAGACGGTTGTTGCCGCTTCGTCTTCGTCCACGAGCTCCGCGGGGAGCCCGCAGTACATTTCGGAGGCGATGTAGCAGGCCCAGTCCACCAGCTTGCGCGTCGCCTCCGCATCGGCCGCGACGCGGTCGAGGAGCAGCGGACGGCAGTGAGGGTCAGGGCATTCGTCCACCGTCGCGTAGAACAACTGGTCCAGCAGAACGGTGTCGGCCCTCGTCGCACGCTGCAGGTGCAGCCCGGACGGCGGCACGAACTGCCGTTGCCGACGGCGGACCGTGGCCGCGGTGTGCACATGATCGGTTCCGGTCACGAGCTTTTCCACGGTCCCCTCCAGCAAGATCTCGGTTCTGGTCCTTGGGCCCCATCGTCGCGCGCCCTGGGTGCACGGCAGCCGCAAAACGGCGAACACGCCGCACAGCGGCAGATCTTCGAGTAGGGCAGGGGGATGGCTACCGGTAGAGGAGTCCGTCGACCACGCTGAGAGCCTGGAGACAGGTTCGGCCCAGTAGGCCGGTTTTCGGGTGTGGGGTGTGGGGTGTGGGGTTCAGGCGGCGAAGCCGATGTTTGTGACGTACTCGTACTGGCCCCACTGCGAGCCGAGGTCGACGATCTGCTCGATCCAGGCCTCGTCCAGGGCCCGGTCATCGCCGGAGGACCAGGCGCCGATGATGGCCTCCCAGCGACGGATGTTGAGGGTGCGGAATTCCACGACCCGCTGACGGGAAGAGTGCACGCCGGACTGGTTGAGCGGATGGATCTCGACGCGGGTGCCCCGGCCCGTGCGGTTGAGGCGGGCCAGGAGGTAGCGGGCGACGTTGTGGCGGCGGACCGTGCGGTAGGCGGCGTCGATCCGTGCAAGGTTCTGTCGGGTGGGACTGCGGGTGCCGGCCAGCCATGCCTTCAAGGTGCGGTCGGTGACGGTCAGACCCGCGTCGTGGGCAGCGGCGCGGGCGTGGGGGGTGCGGGTGAGGTAGTGCAGACGGGCCATCAGGCCGCGCCGGGTGGTGACGGGCGAAGCGATGAAGTCGGCGAGGGCGTCGAGCTGGCGGGCGACGGCCTCGTGGCCCTTGATGCCTTGGGCGCCGTACTTGCCGAAATCGATGGTGCGCTCAGGCACGTGAACTCCCCTGCCCTGTCAGTTCTCGTCGGTGTGTCCGGCGGCGGCCGGGTCGGTGGGTGCGGTGCCGGCGGCGTACACGTCCTTGACCTTCACTTCGGAAACTCCGCGGCCTTCCGGGAAGACACGCCGCCAGTCGCCGACGACGTGGAGTTCGTCGGTGCCCATCACGCGCACAACTGTCAGGCCGGCGTCGTGCGCCTTGAGGGCTTTGGCCCAGAGGTTGGCGAACGCCTGCGAGCGGATCAGGTGCATCCAGTCCGGACGATACAGCTCCCGGTTGTAGTTCGACTCCCCCATCGTGGAGACGAACTTCGAGTACATCGCCTTCACGTACTCCAGCGTCACCTCGTCCCCGTCGGCGAGCGCGGTGTCGCGGGCGTCCTTGAGCGCGATGCGGAACTTCTCCAGCAGGCTCTCGGTCGCCCCCGAGGTGAACGACTCGTGGATCTCGGGAGGTTCACACAGGCCGTACTTCGGGCCGGACAGGCGCAGCAGCAGGCGCAGCGTGGGTTCGGTGACCCAGAGCGGGCCGGGCTCGTCGCGGTTGCCGATCGGGTTGGGCAGGTACGCGCCGTGCTCCCATGCGGGCGGGGTGATCAGGTAGACGCCGGCGCGGCGGCGGTCGTGCACATTGCCGGTGGAGTGCTCCAGCTGGCCGAGTGGAAGGTGCGTCTTGAGCGCGCTGAGATAGGCGCCGTTGATGTCCAGAGCCGTCACCTCGTGCCGGCCTGCGGGCAGTCCGGGGCGGGTCCACTTGGGACGTGCCTCCCAGATCTGGTCGGCGCCACGCGCGGACTGCTTGCGCAGGATATCCGGGATCCAGGGGTGGGCGACGATGGCGTAGCGGCCGCCCCTGCGGCAGTCGTCCAGCAGAGCCATCGCATCCGGAATCGCCCGCTTGACCAGCGCTGCCGTCGCCGCCTCCACATCACCCTCGTGCGCCTCGAGTGCCTCGGCCACAGCCGCCGCGATCGGGCCGGACGGGTCGGCGTCGGACGCGGTCGTCGCACGGCGGCCCGCGGGCGCGGCCTTGACCGGCTTCGCCGTGCGGCCCCCCATCTGTTGGGTGGAGGTGTCGGGTGCGGGGGCTGTGGTGGCGCACTGGGCGGGGTCGAGGTGCTGGGGAAAACCGGCGACCTGGTGGCGGGCCGGCTGCCCGCACAGGACACACGGCTCAGGCGCGGCCAGAGCTTCGACGTCGTCCATGTCGTCGTCTGCGGCCGGCCCGGGTGCCGGAGACGTTGTGTTCTCGTCCAGCGCGGACGGGGGCGCGGTGGCTTCGTCTGCGGGCTGCGGGGCAGAGGGTGCGAGTTTCGCGGCCAGGCCCTCCAAGAGGTAGGCGTACTTCGTCCTGAGCTCCCCAGACGGGTCCCGGCCGGTCTCCCACCCTGTGACCGTGGAGGGGCTCACTCCGAGAGTCCTGGCCAGCTGGGCCTTCGACAGGCCGGCCCGCTCACGCAGCCCGCGGCGTACCCGCGCTTCGGGGAGCGCGGACTGGGGGGTGAGAGAGGCGAGCAGCGAGTCGATCGCGTCGAAGTCGCTCATCGATCCGCCCTCTCAGATGTAGGTGACGGGGTTACGGGACCGGTGCAGGCTCGGCGTGGGCCGGCCCACGCGCGGGTCACCGCGTAGCAGGTCGCCTTCGAGGGCATAGCGGTCCCCGTGCTTGGAGATCCCGGTGATCCTCGCGACCGCGAGCACCGTGCCGTCGGTGTTGATGATCTGCACCTCGTCCTGGGACAGAGCCCGGTCGGCATTGAACTTCCAGATACCGCGCCCCGCCTGCCAGGCTTCCTCTTCAGACATCCCAGGGCGCCATCCGATCGTGGCGCGTCCCAGGCGATCGCCGGTGTCGGCGGGCCGCTCGGCTCCCAGCTGGATCTGCAACACCCCGTCCACCCTCCGCCAGGTAACTCCGTAACTTGTTGCAAAGTTATCAGCAACGGGATAACTTCGCAACAAGTTACGGAGTTACCAACCATGTCGACGGACAGACGAGCCGCCGACACCCAGGCAACCAAGGGAGACCCATGGCCAAGGCCCACGGTGAGGTACTGCGCGGCGTCCGCGAGGGCACCTGCACCTCATGCGACACACCCCGCGCCGAGCCGGTACACCTGCGGTTCACCCCCGACGCGGACATCCGCCGCTGCAACGAATGCGGCGGCGACACCCCACTGGAGATCCTCGTCTCCGCCCCACCGAGCGAACTCACCCACTCCGGCGCCGACTAACCGGCCTGGTGGGGCGACCCCGCCGTGCACCTCTCGTCGCTGCTGGTGCGCCGCCTGCATGGGGATGGTCGGCATCCGTTCACGGCGCTGGCGAGCGCGGCCGTCCTCGTGGCGGGCGGGTAGCACGCCCGGCCCGGCGGCCGCAGGCTGCGGCCAATCACCCTGCAGCCTCTGCAGGGCACCGTCACCCCCGCCCCCACCGGGCAGGCCCCGACCTCCGCGCCGTCGGCGTCGCCCGCCCCCGCACACAACCCGTCACGGCGCGCTGCCGCCGTTCCCGCGAGTGCTGCTTCGCACGCACTCGCCCAGCTCGCGACCCACCGCTCAACCACCTCGAGGAAGCGCCGATGAACACCCCCGAGACCACCCCCGGACCCGCCGCCCCGCAGGGACATTGCGTGTAGTCGATCTGTCTGGTTGATCACCTGACCCCGAGGGCTGTCAGGGGTCGTTGTGGGTCGCGTGCGGTGTGGCGGCAGGCGGCGGCGATGTCGGTGTGGTCCTCCTGGCGGAACACGCTGATCGCGAGGTTGCGGAGGCTTGCCATCACGCGGGGCAGGCTGCCGGTGCGGGTGGTGGAGGCGTCCTCGGCGAAGGTCGTGTCGCGGACGTGGTGGAGCTGGTTCTCGATCTTCCAATGCCCTCGGATCCAGCCGGCGATCTGTTCGCCGGTGGCGGCTCCGGGCGGGAGACTGGTGACGAAGTAGAGCCGTTCGATCGTGATCTTCTTGCTGGTCAGGTCCATGCGCCAGCGCATCACGCGCAGGGCCTGGCGGGCACCCGGGTAGTCGAGGTGCCGGAAGGCGACGGTCTTCAGGTGCCGGACCTCGAGCCGGCCCCGGCCACGAGTGCGGTCCTTGTGGTCCAGGCCGATGTCGTGCCACGGCAGTTTCAGCAGGCCGGGGTGGTTGCCTTTGACGACGGCGATGTAGTGGGCGCCGTGGTTGCGCAGCCACTGGCCGTTGGCGTGCTGGGTGTGGGCGGCGTCCGCGGTGACCACGGTGTTCTCCAGCGGTAGGCCGTCCAGGAGCGGGATGAACGCGGGTGTCTCGTTGCTCTTCGCGTCGATCTGGCGCTGGGCGATCACGGTCCCGGCGTGGTCCATCGCAGCCAGCAGCCACACCGCTTTCCCGCCGCCCGCTCGCGATCCGCGCAGCTGCTTCCCGTCAACAGCCACCGCCCGCCACCGGCGGGATTCCCCGCTCTGCCGGCTATGGGCTCTGGCCTGCAGGAATGCGCAGATCACGTTATCAAAGGCGTCGCCGTCGAGACGGCCGAGGAGCCGCATCACCGTGGTGGCGTGCGGGACAGCGACCGATCTGGTGAACGGGTCGACAGTGAACCCGAGAGCGCGTAGGGCCCACGGGGGCGCGTCAGCGGTCCACTCGGCGATCGCGGCCAAGGGCCGCGCGCCGGCCAGAACACCAGCGGCCGCGGCCGCAACGAGCGCCGTCAGCGGGAAACGCCGGCCACGACGGTCACGCGGGTCGGTCAGCCCGGCGAGAAACCGCACAAGGCACACCGCATCGGGCAACGGCTACGGCGACGGAATACGGGCCAGTTCCTCCAGGCCCGACGGCATGGGAGAGGATGAGACAGCAGGCACGGTCTTCGGTTGTGGTCACGTGAACTCGACACTCACATGATCAACGAGACCGTGCCTGCACCTGCATCCGGACCTGCCTGCCATGACCGGCCATCACCGGGCGATCCCACCCAATCCGCAAACACGCAAGGCCCCTGCGCCGCCCCGGGGCGCATCGCGTACGCCGGGTGCGCAGAGAACGGCTGAAAGCCTTTGCTCTGCGGAGACGGGCAGCGCTCGTGGCCGCCATAACCGCGTTCGAAATATCGGCTCTTGGGGCGTCATTATGCGCTGCGGCCGGCCGAGGAAAGTCTGCAGTCCGTACCGACCTGCGGTGACGCCGTCGTATCAGTCGGAGGTTCAGGGCTGCACTGAAACCCGGCGCTCCGCGGGGGAAGCCGATCGCTGGCCGTCAAACTACTTGAGCCTTACTTAAGCTCAGTTTCAGGACAGAATCTTTTGACCAGGGGTCGAACTTTGACCAACGGTCGGGCATCCTGGAGGGCATGAGAACTGCGCAGCGGAAGGCCCAGGAAGTCGCAGAGCGTGAGCAACGGCTCCTTCGGACGGCACTGGAGGTGGTGGCGCGGGACGGCTTGCACAACCTCACACTTGCACGGCTGGCGACCGAGGCCGGCTACTCAAAGGGAACCATCTACAACCACTTCACATGTCGTGAGGATCTGCTTGTCGCGCTCTCGACGGACAGTGCGAAGCGGCAGATCCGGTACTACCAGGCCATCGCCGATATGCCCTGGGATGGGGTGCGGGCGCTCTACGGCCTCATGCTCGCCTATATGCGGCACGCGGAGACCGCTCCTGAGCTGTTCGAGTCGAGCATCGCGGCCCTCGCCAACGCGGTAGGCGCGTTGGCGTCGCCGGACCGTCTGGAGCGGAGGGACGTGATCGACCGCCAGATGGGTCAGGTGATCGGTGCCGTCGTGGAAAGGACCGTGCGTGAGGGGGTGTTCAAGCACCCGGTGGTGCCGCCGGAGGCAGCTCTCGACGCCCTGCGATCGGCGGTCCTCGGGTACACCGTCACCCACTTGCTGTCCCGTCGCTTCCAGTGGGGCGCCGCCGCGACCGACGGAAATCGCCTGGTTGTGGCTGCTTCGATGATGCATGGCCTGGGCTGGCCGCTGGTCGAGGCGAGCGCTGCGTCTTCGGTGCAGCGTGTCGTGGACGGCCTCATTCCCGCCGTGGAGGGGAGCGCGGGGGGAGAGCGGCTGGTTCACGACTGATCAAGCGGAACGGTTCGCGGTGAAGGCGGATACCACCCGGAGAGGGTGCTTCCGCCTTCTTTTTGTTTGCGCCTTCAACAACCTTGCTGTTACGCAAAGTGACCGTCTGACGAGATGGTGCTCTCTATGGGCACCCCTCTCCCTCACTCTCGCGCCTCGCTGTTTGAACTAGTTGTCAAAAAACGACGCACGGTCGTAATGTCTGTCGCGTCGCCGGTTCGGCCCGGCGACGGCACCAATCCCTGGCAGCACGGACCCACTTGGGGTCCGGTTGCCGCTTGCTCGGCCGGCTGGAGAACCCAGGTGGTCGAGGCAGATGAGAACGGCGATTGGAAATGGGGGAGAAATGCAGATCAATATCGCGCGCAGAGACACCGCGCTGTGGTCCGCGTGCTCGGATCTCGCGCAGGAGCGGTATCGGCGCGACTACCAGGCGGACATCACCGCAGCTCCGGACAGTTTCATCGCGCTGTGCGCCATGGAGGATGGCATCGAAGTTCCGATGGCCTGCGCGGGAATGACGTTCGGCAGTGCGCGCGGCCTGCTCGTCGACAGCTACCTGGGCCGGCCGGCCGCCGAGGCGATCGCCGCGCGCGCGGCGACGCCCTGCGAGCCGAGCAGCCTGATCGAGATCGGGCCACTGGCCTCGCGGGAGGCCGGAGCCGGTCTCTCGCTCATCCGGATGGTGCCGGCCCTGAGCTGGTGCAACGGAGCCGAGTTCCTGATGTGCACCGTGACGCGCTCTCTGGCGCGCACGTTGGCCCGCGTAGGTATCGAGTTCACCGACCTGGCTCCGGCGCGTGAGGAGTCGCTGCCTGTCGAGCAGCAGGGGCGCTGGGGGTCGTACTACGCGACGGAACCAGTCGCCGGCTACGTGGACCTTCGTCACTTCGCGGCTCAGCTGAGCATGCGCGGTGACTCTGGACCGCACCTTGCCGTGACGTGGGGGCAGACGGCCACCGAGAGCACACTGGCGGGTGCGCGATGAAGGACGTGCTCACCGCCCTGCGGGCGCCCAGGCACCAGGATCTGGTCCTCGTGGAATGCCTCGGCGACGACGGCATGCCTGAGCGGACCTACACCTACGGGCAGATGACGCACTGGGCCGACGAGGTGCGCGAGGCGCTGCGGTCCCGTGGTCTCGTGCCGGGTGCGCGGGTCGGGCTCGTGGCGGACAACAGTCCGGAGTGGGTGGCCGCCGACCTGGCGCTGCTGATCGACGGGTACACCGAGGTGCCGGTTCCGCTGGCCTTCTCCGCCGAGCAGGCGGCATCGCTGCTGCGCGATGTACACCTTTGCGTGGTGGACACCGCGGGAGCGGCCAAGTTGGAGGCGTGGGGCCTGTCCGGCTCGGCCGAGCCGGTCGTGGTCGAACGGTCCCGTGACATCAGCAGCCGCGTCCTGGCGGAGGACGACGGTGCGGGCGCCGCCGATCCCGACCGGATCATCAAGATCATTCATACCTCGGGGACCACCGGCGCTCCCAAGGGCGTCAAGATCCGGGCGGCCGGTCTCGGGGCCCTGCTCTCCTCGCTGGACGAGGTCTCCCCGGCAGGGGTCTATGACCGTTACCTCTCGTTGGTCCCGTTCAGCTTGCTGGTCGAGCAGGTCACCGCCGTATACATGCCGATTCTCCGCGGCGGCCGCATGGTTCTGCTGCCCAGCGCCGTGCCGCTGCTGGGCGCTGCGGGATCGCGGGCCGAGGAGGCGCTCGACTGGTTGCGGAAGGTGGCCCCTTCGGCTGCCGTGCTGCCGCCGGCGCTGGTCAGCGCCCTGGACAAGGCGGTGCGCGACGGCGATGGTGCGGAGCTGTTCCCCGCCGGGCGGTCTCCGTTCCTCATGGCCGGAGGCGCTCCCGTGGACGCCGAGGCATTGAAGCGCCTGGACGCCTTCGGCCTGCGCGTCCACGAAGGGTACGGGCTGTCGGAGAACGGATCCGTGGTGTCGTGGAACACCGCCAGCCACTGGCGCCCGGGCACGGTCGGACGACCGCTTCCGCACTGCTCGGTCAAACTGTCCGATGAGGGCGAGCTGTTGGTGAAATCCACGTCCCTGTTCGCGGGGTACACCGTGGAGGATCCGACGAGTCGGCCGGTGGATGACGAAGGCTGGCTCCACACGGGCGACCGGGCGCTCATCGACGAGGACGGCTTCATCCGCATCCTGGGCCGTCTGAAGAACGTCATCATCACCGGGCATGGACGCAATGTCTCGCCCGAGTGGGTGGAAGGACGGCTGCGTTCGTGCGGTGACGTGGCCGACGCGGTCCTCTTCGGCGAAGGCATGGAGCATCTCGTCGCCGTCCTGGTCTCCTCATCACGGGACAGCGACGCCGCCCACGTGGTGGAGCGCGAGGCACGCACCTACGCCAACCGCGCCCTGGCGGAGACCGACCGCCCCGAGCGGTACATCGTCCTGCCGGACGGCGAGGGCCTGCGGGAACGCTACTTCACCGTCACCGGCCGCCCGCGCCGCCAGCTCATCTTCGACGAGATAGTGCGCCCCGCACTCACACCCGCCGCCTAATCCGGTGGATGCCGTCCACAAACGCACCGGTTCATCAAACTCATCACATTCATTACATGGGGGAAACGATGACGCACGCCCAGAACACTTCAGCCCAGAACGCCCAGAACAAGGTCCAACTGACCGCTCTCGGAGACGGTGACGGCCTGCTGGTCACCCCGCGCGACAGCAGCTCCAGGTTCACCGATCTGTTCGAGGCCGGACTGGACGAGCTTCTGGCAGACGCGGGACACCTGCTGATACGGGACTTCAAGCCCTCGGTCGACGACTTCAACGCGCTTGTCGGACAGTACAGTTCGCGGACCACGCTGGACCCGGCCCGGGTCTTCCACGGCGACGCCGCGCAGAAGGTCGACTCCGGTACGGACGCGATCGGCCTGCACGTGGAGAACGGAGCGACCCCGTACGCCCCTGAGCTGCTGTGGTTCCACTGCGTGAAGGCCGCCTCCTCCGGTTCGCAGACCACGGTGTGCGACGGCTTCCGCGTCTGGGACACCCTGTCCGAGCGGGCCAGGGACGTCTTCGCGGCCCAGCCCATCAGCTACCAGCGCACCGTGCCGGCCGAGCTGTGGCGCAAGCTCGCCGCCTTCCTCGCCGGCGACGGGCGCGGTCCGGACGAGGTCACTGTCGCCGACCTGTACGCCCAGGCCAACCCGGGCGCCAAGGTCGAGTTCACCGAGCGCCCGGACGGCAGCCTCTTCTACCACTATCAGGTGTTCGCCGCGCACCCCACCAAGTGGTCCACGCGCACCGCCTGGGCCAACAGCCTGCTGGGCCCCTCGTACAACTACGAGGCCCCGGACATCCGGTTCGCGGACGGCAGCTCGATCCCCGACGACGTCACCGCCGAGTACGTCGAGGTCACCGAGCGGGTGACCGAGGAGATCGCCTGGCAGGACGGCGACATCGTCCTCATCGACAACTCGCGCGTCATGCACGGCCGCCGCGCCATCACCGACACCAACCGCACCATCCTCAACTCCCAGAGCTACGCGAGGAACTGACTATGAAGTACGGCGTCTTCATCGGCTACACCTTCGCCCCGGCCTGGCTGCAGAAGTCCGGCAAGGAGCGGGAGCAGTTCCAGCAGGAGCACATCGCGCCGCTGCTCGCCAAGTACGCCGACCGGCTCACCGTCCAGCACTACGACGCCGAGGCGTTCTCCGCGCAGCCCACGGACTTCGCCTTCATCACGACCGAGGACCTACGCGCCTACTACTTCTTCATCGAGGAGCTGCGGGACTCGCCGCTGTTCGCGGACGGCTACGCGCAGATCAACGTGATCCACGTCGGGATGGCCGACGGCTACCGGCAGTTCGAGGAGGAGGTCCACGGTGACAGTGACGACGCACACTGACGCGGCGGCCGACCACGCCGGCACCCGTGCCCGGCTGCGCGACATCTACGCGGCGGCGCACGAGCAGACCCTGCACCCCAACGCCCTGGGCTGGCCCGGTCGTCCCGACGAGCGGGAGCTGGACTTCATCTCCCACGTGGTCTACGGCCGTCCCGGCATGGCCCGCGAGGGCTGTGCCTACCTGGTCAAGGAGCTTGCGCAGCTCGCCGAGATCGAGCGGCACCTGTCGGCCGTCTTCGGGATCATCACCGCGCAGCTCGGCGCGGACACCTCGCCCATCAGCGACGGGTACGACCTGCATCATGCGCTCAGTTGCTTCGCCGCTGAGGAGTATCTGCACTCCGACTTCTTCTACCGCTACGTGCGGGAGCTGGCCGCTGAGGACATCAAGCTCGCCGATTCCCTCTTCACCGAGCGCCTTGCGCTCTACCAGGGCGACGACTCCCCGTACGTGAAGCTCGCGGCGATGTGCATGGCCGCGTACATCGGCGAGTCCGTCATTACGGTGTTCGAGAAGCGCACCGCCCATCTCGACCCGGGGCGCGAGCGCTTCCTCACCAAGCTGCTGTGGGCGCACGGCATGGACGAGGCCAGGCACGTGCAGGTCGACCATGTGGTGCTCACCCGCATCATGCCGTCGTTCAGCGAGGCCGAACGGCAGCGCGCCTTCGAGATCTTCTCCGGAACGGAAGAGCTCAACGCCGAACTGGCGGGCCGCTTCAAGCAGCTCATCGTGGACGTCTTCGGCGTCGACCACACCGTCAACAACCCCGCCTGGGACGTGCAGCTGAGTCTGACCGCGGCCTTCCGCCAGGCCATGACCGCGACCTGGCCCCCGTCCCCCGTGGACGAGCGGATGGACGACGAGACCCGCAAGCTGCTGCACGAGTTCGCCGGCACCGACCGCGTCCACCCCTGATGCACGCCCCACCGAAGCCATTGGAGCAGCACATGAGTTCGCGTGACCCCGGTGCCGTCGTCCGGCGGCACTCCATAGGCACCATCGATCCACACGCTCCCGTCGTCACCGGCATGGTCGGGGCCCGGATTCAGACC
>KL568530.1:14349-15025 GCA_000715605.1 Streptomyces speibonae
CCGAACAGGCCGGCCGAGTGGCCCTGTCCAGCCGCATCCTGCTCAGCAGGCCGTTGGCCGAGGCGGTCAAGGCACTCGACGCCTTCTGCCCGGACCCGCTCACCGTCTCCTACCTGTGCAACAGCGGGGGTGAAGCCCTCGACTCGGCACTGAAGCTGGCCAAGGGCACTCACCCTGACCGCTCGCGCGTGCTGGGCATCGCCGGGGAGAACTTCGGCACCCTCACCCACGGCCAGGGGCTCAGCACGGGCGCCACGCCCGTACCCGTCCTGCCGCTGCTGCCCGTGACGGTTTCGAGCGCCCGCCCCAAGTCCCTGCTGGAACAGGTCGACGCCACCCTGGCGGCCGTGGTCGTCGCACCCGCGGCCCCCGGCCGCCCGCTGGACCGGCTCTCCCCGCAGTGGTGGCGGGCCCTGCGCGACCGCTGCACCCAGCACGACGTCCTGCTGATCCTGGACGAGCGGCTCACCGCTCCCGCCCGCCTGGGCTGGGACCTCGCCACGCAGGCACTCGGCATCGTCCCCGACGCGCTGATCCTCGGAGAGGCCTTGGGCGCGGACGCCGTACCCGTCGGTGTCATGGTGACCAGCAGGGCGACGTACGACCGCGTGTACGCCGGGAAGAACCCGAGCCTGCACGGCTCCACGTTCGGCGCCAACCCGCTGTCGGCGGGCGC
>KL568530.1:15243-17014 GCA_000715605.1 Streptomyces speibonae
CGCCGTGTGCGCGGTCCTCGCGGCCGTGACGACCGACGCGCTGGCCGACCGGCAGCGCAGGGCGGAGGACAGCGCCCGCCGGATCCTGGGCGACATCGCCTCGTTCAGCGCGGTGACCGAGTTCTGCGCGGACGGCGGCCTGGTGTGGCTGCGCCTCGCCACCGCCGAACACGCACGAGCCCTGACCGCGGCCCTGGCCGAGGCCAGGGTTCTGGTCCGGCCGCCCTTCGGCCCGGACAGCGACGTGGTGGCGGTCCTGCCGCCGCTCACCGCCGACCCCGCCGACCTGGAGAAGATCCACGGCACCGTACGCGCGGCCGCCGAGGAAGTCCTCACCGTGCGGGAGGTCGCTGCATGAACGCCGTACCCCAAGCCGTCCTCCAGCAACGGCAGGACGTGCTCGACTCACTCGGGCGGCACTGGAACCCGACCGCGGCCCTGATGCTCGCCGCCGCCTCACGGCCCGTCGAGCAGAGCGCGAGCGGCACCGAAGTCATCTCCGAGGAGGGCGACCGCTTCCTGGACCTCGCCGGCAGCTACGGCGTGTTCCTGGTCGGCCACGGAAACCCACAGGTGCGCGACGCGGTGCTCGACACCCTGCGCACCGCGCCGACCGTGCCGCCCGGCGCGGTGCACCCGGCGACCGCCGAACTGTTCGAACTGCTCACCACGATCCTCCCCGCCGGCCTGGACCGCTTCGTCCTCGGCTGTTCGGGCGCGGAGATCAGCGAGACAGCGCTGCGTGCCGTCCACCTCGCCCGCCCCGAGCGGCGCAAGATCCTCATCGCGGACGGCGGCTACCACGGCAAGACCCTCGGAGCCCTGACGGTGCTGGGCCAGCCCAACCACCGCGAGCCGTTCGAGCCGCTCGGCAGCGAACTGATCACGGTCCCCTACGGGGACGCCGCGGCCGTACGCGAAGCGCTCGCCGACCGGAGCGTGGCGGCGGTCTTCCTGGAGCCCGTCCTCGGCGGCGCCCACCTCACCGTCCCGCCCGAGGGGTACATCGAGGAGGTCGCCACCGCCTGCCGTGCCACCGGCACCCTGTTCGTCGCGGACGAGATCCAGACCTGCCTCGGGCGCACGGGCAAGATGTTCGCCGTCGAGCACGACGACGTCGTCCCCGACATCCTGCTGTTCTCCAAGGCGCTCACCGGCGGCTTCATCCCGGTCGGCGTGTGCGCGCTCAGCTCCGAGGTGGTGGCGCAGGCCGAGCGGCACCCGCTGTGGCATCCGTCGCTGCTGGCCGGCTCCAGCAGCATCTCGGCCCTGTCCGTGAGCGCCGCGACGGCCGCGATCCGCGAGGTCGTCGCCAAGGACCTGCCCCGGCGGGCCGTCACCCTCGGCCCGCGCCTGACCGAGGGGCTGGCCGAGGTGGCGCGACGGCACCCGAAGCATGTGCTGGGTGCCCCCGGGGTCGGCTTCATGGCCGGGCTGCGAACCCGCAACCCCTCGGTGGAGCTGCTGATCTCCATGGTGATGGCCCGTCACGGCATCCACACTGGCCACTCGCTCAATGAGCAGATCGACCATCCGGTCCTGCGCTTCTATCCGCCGCTGACCATCACCGCCGAGGAGATCGACCGGGTCCTCGCGGCGCTGGAGGCCACCATGACCTGGCTGGACCGGCGGCCCCGGCGGCTCACTGACGGCATCACGAAACTGATCCGCCGTCAGTACCAGTTGCCGTCCTGGCTCGTGCTGAAGCTGAGCCACTCGAAGATGCGCGTCGACTGGTGACCGGCGGGCGGGTGCGGCCACGCGCCACGCC
>KL568530.1:17258-22859 GCA_000715605.1 Streptomyces speibonae
CGGCGACGCAGTACTCCCGTCCTGCCCGCGCCGACCATCACCGCCGTGCGGACCGACTGTGTCCCCACGGTGCCAGGGGCCATACCCATGACCGGGCCGGCCCGATGGATTCGACCTCCCACCGACGGCACCCCCGGGCCGCCGGTGGGCCCGGGGGCCGGCGGCGGCACCACCCCTCGCCCCGCCGGCCCCTTCACCACACGGGCTTCCACCACCGGACCTCACGATCGGAAGAGGACCGCTCATGTCCGAGACCTCGCTGTCCAGCGGCATCGGCGCCACCGACACACCGGCCCAGAGCCAGTCGGCCGATGCCCGAAGCAACCGCACCTCCCTGCTCGCCGGCGTCCTGCTCGCCCTGTTCCTGGCCGCCGCCGACTCCACCGTGGTGGGCTCACTGCTGCCCACCATGGCGAACCAGCTGGGCCAGGCCGACCTGTACCCCTGGCTGATCTCCGCGTTCCTGCTCACCAGCGTGCTGGTCACGCCGCTGGCGGGGTTCGCCGCCGACCGTTACGGCGGCCGCACCACGATGCTCGCCGCGCTTCTCGCCTTCGCCGTCACCTCTGCGGCGGTGGCTGCGGCCACCACGATGCCGCTGCTCATCGCCGCCCGCGCGGCGCAGGGCATCGGGGCGGGCGCGGTAGCCGCGCTGACCTACGTCGTCATCGGCCAGGCGTTCGGCCCCGACGAGCGCGCCCGCATGCAGGCGATGCTCTCCGCCGTATGGGGCCTGGCCGCGGTGGCCGGACCCGCACTCGGCACCGCCGCCCAGGCCACCGTCGGCTGGCGCTGGGTCTTCCTGATCAACCTGCCCCTCGCCGCGCTGGCCGCGTTCCTGGTACGGCGCGTGCCGGCGGCGCAGGCCCAGAGCACCCGCACCATCAGCCCCTGGGCCCTGCTGTCGTTCGCCCTCGCCCTGGGCGGAGCGCTGCTGCTCCTCGAGGCCCCCGCCCTGGACTTTCCCCTCCTCGTCGTCACTGCCCTCGCGGTGGTCACCGCAGTCGGCATCGTCGGCCACGTCGTTCAGGTGCGGCGCAAGCCGCAAGCGGCCGTGGTGCCGGTCGCCTTCGCGACCAGCGGCGAACCGCGCATCGCTGCTCTGCTCACCATCGGCGCGGCCGCCGTCCTCTACGCCTCCGTCACCCTTCTCCCGCTCGCTCTGGCCGCCCACGGCACGGCCGGCGACACGGCGAGCGGTCTGTTCGTCATGGCCGGTGCGCTGGGCTGGGTGGTGGGATCGGCGGTCTGTGCCGGCCTGCTCAAGCGCTTTGGAGCCCGTGGCACGGCACTGATCGGCGGTCTCTTGCTGACGGCCGGTCCATTCGTCCTCGTACTCGGCGGCAGCGAATCGCTCGTCCTCGCCGTCATCGGCGAGGCACTGGCGGGTCTCGGCACCGGTTTCGTCGCCACCACCGGCCTGGTGCACATCCAGAACACGTCCCCGGCCCAGTGGATCGGCGCCTACACGGCCGGCGTCACCCTGTGCCGCAACATCGGCGCTGCCCTCGGCATCAACCTCATCGCCACCGTGCAGCTGATCGCCGCGGGCCGGCGCACGGGAACGGAGACGGCCGGCGGCTCCTACCAGGCCGCGTTCATCACCCTGGCGATCATCGGCCTGCTCACGCTCACCGGCGCGTTCCGGCTGCCGAAGCGCGGCTGAGCATGGTCACGGCGCTCCTGACGTTCGCGCTGTACACGGGTGCCAGTGCCCTCGTGCACTGGTACCTGTGGCGGCGACTGATCCAGGACACCGCCCTCGGCGCGCGCACCGCCCGGTACGGTGCCCGAGTCCTGGCCGTACTAGCCGTGCTGCCACCGCTCGCCATGGCCACCACCAGGGACCTGCCGCAGCACATCGGCCGCTGGATCGCCTGGCCGGGCTACGTGTGGCTCGCGTTGATGATGTACGTGACGATCACGGTTCTCCTCGCCGAACCGCTTCGGCTCCTGGTCGCGCGTCGCGGCACGTCTCGTCGTATCAGCGGCGGTGCCCGCGCTGAAGCACTCCCGCAGAAGGTCTCCGCGGGCGTGCCGGAGTCAGGGCGTCGGACACCACAACGTGACATGCCGGGTGGCGAGGGCGAACGCCTGACGGAAGGCCGCGCGCCGAGCGACGGGCCGACACGGCGCGTGGTGCTTGCCCGGGCCACTGCCATCACTGCGGGAGCCGTTGCCACCTCACTGGTCGGCCACGGCATGCATACCGCTCTCGGCTCGCCCCGCCTCGCACACGTACGCGTACCTCTCGCGCGACTTGGCCGCCGGGCCGACGGATTCCGTATCGCCGTCGTCAGCGACATACACCTCGGTCCGATCCTCGGCGAGCGGCACACGGAACGGATCGTCGAGATCGTCAACCGCGCCGCCCCGGATGCCGTGGCGATCGTGGGCGACCTCGTGGACGGCGGTGTCGAACACCTCGGCCGAGCTGCGGCCCCGCTGCGGCACCTGACCAGCCGCCACGGCAGCTACTTCGTCACAGGCAACCACGAGTACAAGTCCGGGGCCGAACCATGGATCGAGGAGATCAGCGAACTGGGCATCCGCGTCCTGCGCAACGAACGCCTGGAACTGCCGGCCTTCGACCTCGCGGGCGTCAACGACCTCACGGGTACCGACCACGGCGACGGCCCGGACTACGAAGCCGCGCTGTCCGACCGCGCCCCGGAGCGAGCGGTCGTTCTCCTCGCCCACCAGCCGGTGATGGTCCACGAAGCAGCCCGCCGCGGAGTCGACCTGCAACTCTCCGGACACACCCACGGAGGTCAGATGGCCCCACTCGGCCTCCTCGCCTCCCTGCAGCAACCCGCGATCGCCGGCCTGCACGAGATCGACGGCACCCAGCTCTACGTCAGCCGCGGCACAGGCTTCTGGGGACCTCCGGTCCGGGTCGGCGCGCCACCCGACATCACCGTCGTCGAACTGCAGAGCAGAAACAGGTAGCTCTCTGTTCCGCACCCATCTCAGGGGGATCCCGCAATGCGCGTGACACACAGCCCCAGCCATGACCAAGGAACCCGACCTTCCACAAAGTCCCACGCAGGAGAAGCAGACGCCACGGCGCCCTCCTCACAGGACGTGGCAACGGACCCCGTCGCACGCATCTTAGGAATGTTCATGGGAGCGAGCTCAGCTGCACCAGCAGCGGGATCCGTGCCCGGCCCGCTGCACCGCATCGAGCACTGACGCCCCCAGGGGCATGCACCGAGCGACCCCGTCAATACTGTCCGGAAAGGACGACAACCGTGCACGGTCTGGCTCAGGACGGCGACAAACCGTACGCCCCAACGGGCAAGCGACCGGCCGTGCGGACAGCCTCGGTCGAGGCCGCGGAAGTCGCAACGCCGACGGAAGCCCCCGCCGTCACCCGGAACGCTCAAGCCGACCAGGTGTTCAAAAGCATGGAGCTGATCAACTCGGTGGTGGAAGCCCGAACGCATCCCATCTACCAACGACACGGCATCCACCGCGCCGACTACCCCATCCTCGACGCCCTCTCCCGTCACCACCCCACGCACGTCTTGGCGCCCACGCAGCTGGCCCGGCAATTGACGATCACCACCGGGGCCCTCACCCCCCGGCTCGACCGACTCGAAGCATCAGGGCTGATACAGCGCCTCTCCGTACCCCGCGACCGCCGTCGCCTTCACATTCAGCTCACCCCTGCCGGACAGCGATGCGTCGGGGCCGTCAGCCTCGACCTGAGCAGCCACCTGCAAGAGGCCGTCCAGAACATGGGGAAGACCCGGCTCGACGAACTCTCCTCGCTTCTGGCAGCACTTGAGAAGTGCCTGGGTCTGTCAAACGAGCAGCCCTGGCCCGTAGTCGGTGGTGACGTCGGGCAGTGCCCTCGATCGTGATGGACGGCAACTACCCTATGGGAACGGTGTTCTCCGGGCTGTCCGCCCTGGTCGTCGAGGACGTGACGGACAGCGGTGACGGGGTCGCGTCACGGCTCGCACTCGGGATGCGGCAGTCCCGTGTCCGCTCGCGGAATACCGACGGCGAAGGCGCACGACTATCACCGCCGGCCATCGGCCGACATGCCGGCCGACGGGGTATGGCCGCCTGGCGCACGGTGAGCGCCCCGGAGGAAGCCGGGCGGGCCCACCTCCTCTGCACAAAACGAAATCCCGCACCGATCACTACAATCCCAAACGATCACTGCCCCCCGGCCAGCAGCTCACACACCCAGTGATCACACCCGGATCTGGCAGGGCGCCCAGGGCATGTTGCAAGTAGCCAGCGCGGCGACGCCGGCCGCGGAGAGGTTGCCAGCGGGCGGCTTGGTCATCGTCTGCTTCTTGGTCTCGGTCAGCGGGTTGTCGGGGTAGATCGGCCGGGCCGCGTGCTGCCCGGCCGAGCGCGAGTTCGCCCTCGCTGCGAGCCGGGCGCCGGGAGTTCATGCAGCGCGCAGGTGCGAGCTGCTTCGGTCACGGCCGTCTGATCCCAGCCGCTGAGGCGCAGCAGCCCCTCGGCTCGGGGCGGCCGGTCCAGATTCCCGAAGCAGCCTCCTGCCTCGATGAGGTCTGCGGCCCACGTCGGTGTGCCTGTCCAACGGCCGGGTTCTGTCCGGGTGTCGGTCCCTGGCATGGTGGGGTGGGGCAGCTGGGCCTGCGGGCGGCCGGTGAGGATGCGCAGGGCCAGCGCCGCGGCGTGGACGGGGTGGGCGATGCGCGCGTGCAGACGGTGTGCGAGGAGCGTGGTGTGCTCATCCGGCTCGGGTGGGAAGCGGCCGGCCGCGGGCAGCGGGAGCACAGCGGCATCCAGGCGGCGGGAGGCCGCCTGAAGGTCGGTGCGCGATGGTGTGCGCCGCGTCGGCAGCAGGAAGCACGGCTCGCCTGGGCGGGGCGGGAACTGCGCGGCTGCTTCCCACCACGCGAACCGGGCGGCCGTGGGCGGGTCGACCGGCTCAGTGGCAGCAAGAGCCCGGTGGGCTGCAGCCAGGGTGCGCACCTGCTCGTGCGCCAGCGCGTTCAGAGCCGCGGCCAGGGCGGGCGGCACGGGGCCGTGGCACAGCAGAGTCAGGTGCATGCCGGTCAACTCCCGCAGGGCGAAGAGATGTTCAAAGTGCCGGGAGCTGATGCGGTGGGTCCTGGTGACGACGACGTGGCCGATGCGCAGCGCGGACATCCAGGCGGCCGCCGCGCGCCAGGCGATCTCGGCCTGTGCCGCCCAGCCGACGGCGTCCTGGTTGCCGGGTGTCGGAAGATGTTTACCGATGCTGCGCAGCACATCGTGGGCGAACGAGGCGGGGGCGCCGGCCACCGGGGTGGGATGGACGGTGATGCGGCCGGCCTGCGGGGTGTGGGCGGCCAGGGCCGCGGCCATGAAGGCGTAGTCGTCGCCGACATCGTGGACCACGGTGAGAGGCGGCAGACCGGGGCGGGTGCGGCCCGGTGACCATGCCGGGCGCCACGGGCCGGCGGCCTGCTCTGTCCCGGCCGTCCCGGCCGTCTTGCGCGGCGTCATCGCCCGGCCCCTCCCCTGGGTGGTGGCGTGCAGGCTGCCGCGGTGGCGGGCAGGAGGTGATCGGTCAGGCCGAGGGCGAACAGCACGTCGGGGTGCGGGGCAGGCTCTGTCTCTTATACACAT
>KL568530.1:23080-26934 GCA_000715605.1 Streptomyces speibonae
CCGCCGAAGGGGGCGAGCAGCCGACGCCCAGCCAGGCGCGGGAGTTGCTCGGCGGGCACGGCGTGGGGAAGGTTGTGGGCGGCTGTGTGCAGCAGGAACGTCAGGGCGGATGCCTCGCCGGGGCTGAGACTGGCGGCGGTATGGCCGCCCTCATACAGATTCTGCTGCTGTTCAGCGGTGAGCAGGCCGGGCGCGCAGTCCAGATGGAGGGTGGTGTCGGTGTGGACGAGCCGGTGCGGACCCGCGTGCCGCTCGAATTGGACGGCCAGCTCTTTCGCGGCCCGCTGCAGCCGGTGCGCCGGCCACCCCAGGGCCGAGGCCACATCGTCGGGGTGTACCGGGCCGGTGTGCAGCAAGGCCGCGTGCAGCACGGTGGTGTACGTCCCCGCGGCCGCGGTCCTGCCCGGGCGCTGCCGCGGGCGCCGGGCGGGCCCGCTCGTGCACAGCAGCGACTCGGGGGCGGCGCCAAGGGCGCGGGCCAGGGCGAACAGTGCCGCGGCCGTCAGGGTGTGCGGGGTGAGGCGCTGGTCCCAGTCGGTGGTGGGGATGCCGGTCAGGTGGGCCAGGTCCTCGTCGGTGAGAGCGCGCGCACGGGCGCGTTCACGGCACCACGCCAGGTCGAAGGCGATCATGTCCCGTTCTGTGGGCGGCAATTGGCTCCTCATGGGTGCACCGGGCCCAGGCGTGGCAGGACATCGGGGGCAGGCAGGGTGGGGGCATGCAGGTACCAGCCGTGGGCGGCGGTGTGCCAGTCGTCCCCGCCGTGCGGGTGGTCCAGGGCGGGGACGGCCAGGCCGGAATCGGCGAGCAGAGCCTTCAGGCGCAGCGTGGTGCCGAAGCAGTTCGCGAACAGGCCGTGTCCCGGGGCGGTACGCGGGGTGCGGCGGCGGAATTCGAGGGCGGCGCGCAGCAGCGGGCGGGCGCGGGGCGGGATCGCGTACAGGTGCCGCGCCGTGGGCGGTGCGCCGACGTTGATCCGGCCCTCACGGTCGATGGTGATGCGGGTGGTCCCCTCGTCGACGCCGGCGATCTGGGTCATCGCCAGCAGCGAGGTGGTGGTGCCGGTGAACAGCAGGGCCGCGATCGCTGCGGCGCGCAGCGGGTTGGGCAGATGTGTGGTGATCGTGTGCACGGCGCGCGGGGTCAGCGGCAGGGTGGTGATACCGGGCCCGGTGCGGCGGGTGAGGTCGTCAGGCACGTTCAGCAGCACCGAGCGGGTCAGCAGGCCGGCCTGGGCGCCGCGTATACGGGCCACGGTGTGCTCCCGGCTGGGGCTGGAGACGGTCAGCCGGGCCAGGAACAGCCGCAGTGCCTCCGTCTCGTGCAGGCCGAAGGCGGTGGGCTCGGCCGGGTGGCCGGTGTCTTCGGCGTCGTCCGGTGGGGGCAGGGTACGGGCCAGCCAGGTGCGGGCGGCGGCGTAGCCGGCGCGGTACTGGCCGTCGGTGCGAGCGAAGTCGGCCCCGTTCTGGCGGCGCCAGCACTCCGCACGGAAGACGGCAACCGAGCTGCGCAACGCGGCGGGCAGCGGCGGTACGTGATCGAGCGGGGGCGGGCCGACGCGCCGGTCGGCAGCGGCCGGGCCGATCGCGGCCAGGGCCGCCGCGGTGCCCCTCACGCGCGCCACGTCCGTCAGCTGGGCGTCGGCGAAATGCTCCATCAGTCGCCGCGCCCCGGCCGGCTCGGGGGCGTGGGCCACCAGGATGAGGCGGATGCCGGTCTCGGTGCGCCAGGTGGCCAGGCGGCGCAGCCGCTCGACGGTGAGGAGGTGCGCGCGCAGCACGATCACCTCGCGCACACCGGCGGCCAGGCTCCAGCAGATCACCGCGCGCCAGGCCGGGTCGGTGGACATCCGCTCCGCCTCCGGGTGGGAGAACCCGCTACGGCCCAAGGCGCGCAGCACGTCCAGCGCGAGGTAGGCGGGGCTGGTGGTGTGCGGGGTGGGGTCGACGGTGATCTTGCCGCGGGCGGGATCGGCCCACCGGCAGGCGGCCCGGTGCACGGCACGATCATCCTCGGTGTCCAGCAGGAGCCGCACCGGCCCCGCCGCCTCGGCCGCCGATGGGGACGGCGGCGTCAGCGATGCCGGGTGGGCCGACACACCACCGGCGGTGGCGGGAGCGGGCTTCGTCATCGTCATGTGCACCGTCCGCCGTCGATCCGGTCGGCGACCGCCTCGAGCAGTCGCCCGTCGGGCACGGCCACCTGGGCGCGGGCCATCACCTGCCGGGTGTGATGGGTGATCACGGCCCAGCGGCGCAGTGCGCCGCCGGCCAGCCTGGCGTCCAGCGCCATCAGATCGCCGGGATCGACGCCCTGCCACACTGGGTGCAGCGCGGGCAGGGCGAGCGGGATCTGAACGCGCGTCAGCGGCTGAAGGCCAAGCCAGCCGGCGGTGCGGGTGGCGAGCATCCGCTGGGCGCGCAGGCGCCGTTCGCCTCGGCGGGCGGCGATGAGGACCACGCACAGCCCGCCCGGGGCACCG
This sequence comes from Streptomyces speibonae, assembly GCA_000715605.1. GTDB lineage: Bacteria > Actinomycetota > Actinomycetes > Streptomycetales > Streptomycetaceae > Streptomyces > Streptomyces speibonae. Next base: position 25,563 of record KL568530.1, read on the forward strand.
TCGTGCAGGAACCGCAGGTACTCCATGCAGGACGCCGACAATCGGTGGGCGTCCTCGACCACCACAATCCGCGGCCGATCAGCCAGGGCATGACGGATCAGCGTGTCCGCGGCCCCCGGATCAGCAGGCGCCTCACCGGGCAGCGCCAGCGCCCGATGCAGGGCGGTCCGTAGGTCCGCCGGCGCCGGCTGCGCCCTGAACTCAAGCGGCACCAGCTGACCGCCGTCCCCGAGACGGCGCGCGGCGGCATGGACGGCGAACGTCTTGCCGACCCCGGCATCCCCCAGCACGCACAGGAAACGGCGCTCGGCCGCGGCGTCGGCGAGCGCGCCACCCACCGCGAGCATCGCCGGGGTGAGCAGCGTCCGCATCCCCTCAACGCGCAGAAAATGCAAGCCAGGTGAGACAGCGTCGTCGCCCAGGACGGCGAATGGTCCGGCCGCGGCCGCCTCGCCCCACACGGAGTGCGCGGAAAACTCGGTGGACTCGTCGGTCAGCATCGGCCCAACGCCCAATCCACGACACGGTCGTCGACCTGGTCGGCCTGGAAGTACTCCATGCCCTTGAGGACATGCTTGGTGACCTTGACCCATTCGCGGAACGAGCCGAGCGCGTACTGGGTGTCGATCCGCTTCAGCAGCGCCTCGTCCACGCCCCGCCACACCGGATGGGAGTCGGGGACCGCCTTGAGGATCTCGCCCTCGGTCATCGCGAGGATCTCCAGGCGGATGTAGATGCGGGAGGCGAGCGCCGGGTCGCTCTGCAGCGTCTCGTAGGCCTCCCGGCCGCCGACGAACACGATGGCGGGCTTGGGATCGCAGTTGTCCCACAGCTTGCGCAGGAACTCGAAATTCTCCCGCCGGTACTGCTGCGCCTCGTCGCACACGATCACATACGGGCGGCGCGGCAGACTCTCGCGCAGCAGCTTGTCGAACGCGGTCGGCGTGCCAGGCATCTTGCAGTTGAGCCGCATCTGGTGGAACAGCTCCTCGCGCAGGTCCTTCGGCCCGGGGCGGGAACGGGCGAAGTCCAGCGGAAGGATCAGGTCCGGATTCATCTCCTGGATCGTGGCCCGGGTGGAGAAACTCTTGCCGAGCCCCGGGTCACCGTAGATCACGGACATGGCCTGTGACTCGACGGTGTCGATGACGGTGTCCTTGATCTGCAGCAGGGTGTCCGTGGCGACCAGGGTGGAGTCCTTGAGGCCGAGGAAGTGCTGCGGGCGCAGATCGGGGCGGCGCCTTGAGGTCTCGCTCGGGGCCGCGGCGGTCGGCCGGGGGCGCTGACCAAGGTGCTTGCGTTTGGGGGTAGTTGTCACGAGGCGTCGTCCTTGGATGCGGTGTTGGTGGATGTGGTGTCGTCGAGGTCTGGT
>KL568531.1:0-431 GCA_000715605.1 Streptomyces speibonae
GCCCGCACCCGCCCCCGTCTCCCACCCCACCATCGACCCCCGCCTCGCCATCGCCCTCGGCCGCCCCCAGCACGGCGACCCCGTCACCCGTCGCGCCGGGGCCGGGCTGCGGCGGCTCGCCTCCTCCGCCGCCCGGGACGTGTCACGGCTGACGGAGCTGGCAAGGGAGCTGCAGCAGCCCGTCACCACCGGGCGGGTCGTGGCCGTCACGTCGATCCGCGGCGGGGTCGGCAAGTCCACCGTGTCCGCGCTGCTCGGCCGCACCCTCGGCCACTACCGGCACGACCCCGTCCTCACCCTCGAGGCCGACGCCGCGCTGGGCACCCTCCCCACGCGGATGGGCGCCGAGACGGTCCGCTGGTCGTGCGGCGACCTCGCCCGGATCCTCACCCCGGCCATGCAGCTCACCGACGTCACCGGCTACCTCGTGT
>KL568531.1:648-1265 GCA_000715605.1 Streptomyces speibonae
GGCTGCTGCCCGCGAGCCAAGGGCGCGTGGGCGCCCCGCTCGACGTACCGACGTACCGCACGGTGACCCTCGCGCTGCGCCGCTACTTCGCCGTCACCGTCGTCGACTGCGAGACGCTGCCCGGTGAGGTGGCCCGGACGGCGATGGACACCGCGCACGCCCGCGTGATCGTCGCTCCCATGACCGCCGAGGGGATCCACGGGACCCGGCAGGTGCTCGACTGGCTGGCGCGGTTGCCGCACTCCGCGCTCTCCACCACGGTCGTCGCGCTCAGCGCGGCCACTCCGGACGCCACCATCGACGCCAGGACCGCCGCCGCCCATCTGCGCGAGCCCGGCGTGCCCGTCGTCACCCTGCCCTACGACCGTCATCTCGCCCAGGGAGGGCCCATCCACACCGCCATGCTGGCCGGCGCCACCCGGGACGCGGCCGTCCACCTGGCCGCCGAGGCGATGCGGCGGGCGGTGAGGGTGCGATGACCCAGCGGGTGGTCCACCGGCCGGCGCGTTCCACCCGGCCGCTCGCCGCCGCCGAGGCCCGCACCGTCGAGCCGCCGCCCAACCTTCCCGAGGGGAAGGTCGGCGGCGCGGCCACGGCGCTGCTGCCGATGGCGGGGG
>KL568531.1:1494-5566 GCA_000715605.1 Streptomyces speibonae
GACGGTCATCCGCAACAGCCGGTTCGCCGTGCTCGGCGCGGTCGTGCTGGTGGCGGCGCTGTTCGGGGCGGTGGTGCTGTTCCTTTCGCAGCGTGGCAAGGCGCAGCGCACCCGGCGCGTCCAGCGCGAGCGGTATCTGGAGTACCTGGAGGAGCTGCGGGCGGAGCTGGGCGCCGAGGAGCGGGAACGGCGGACCGCGGCCCGCGAGCTGGACCCGCCGCCCGCGGCTCTGTACGACCTGGTCAGGGACCCGGCGCGGCTGTGGGAGCGGCGCCGGGGGGATGCCGACTTCCTGCGGGTGCGGGCCGGGACCGGTTCCGTACCCGTCGATCACCTCACCATCGGGCAGAACCCTTCCGGGGGTGTGCTCACACCGCCCGATCCGTTCATGCTGAACGAGGCCCGCGCGCTGCAGGGCCGGTTCGCGACCGTCACCGACGTCCCGCTCACCGTCCCGCTGGACCGGGCCGGGAACGTCAGCGTCGTCGGCGACCGTGAGGGGGTGCTGCGCGTCGCCCGCGCCCTGCTGGTGCAGACCGCGGTGACCCACGCGCCGGACGACGTGGCCCTCGCGCTCGCCACCGCCGACGAGGCCGAGTGGGCCTGGACCAAGTGGCTGCCGCACGTCCTCGACGCGCACACGTACGACGGGCCGGTCCCCGCCCGCCGGATCGCGCCCGGTCTCCCCGAACTGGCAACCCTGTGCTCAGCGGACCTGAGACAGCGCGCCGCCTACGCCGCCGAGGTGCGCCGGGGCCTGGCCGGCAAGGACGCGCTGCGGCTCACCGGCCGGCTCCTCGTGGTCAGCGACGCCTACGGCTCCACCGCCTCCGACCTGCCGCTGCCGGACGCGGCGATCGGCCCGCAGGCGATGGGCGTCACCGTGCTGCATCTGCTCGAACGGCAGGTGCACGAGCCGGGCGAGGTCGGCGTGCGCATCACCGTGGACGGCGACCGGATCACCGTCGACGACCTGCGCGGAGGCGTCGCCCACGGCACCGTCGACGCCGTCACCGCGCCCGGAGCCGAGGGCCTCGCCCGGATGCTCGCCCCGCTGCGGCTGTCGCCCGAGTCGGCGGCCGAGGGCACGCCGGTGTCCGGTCCGGTCGACTTCCCCGCGCTGCTCGGCATCGACGACCCCGCCGCGCTCGACCTGCGCACCCTGTGGGCACCCCGCGGCTGGGGGCACCGCCCGGCCGAAGGCCGGGGCAGGGACTTCCTGCGGGTGCCGGTCGGCGTCACCGACCGGCACGAGCCCGTCCTGCTCGATCTGAAGGAGTCGGCGCAGCTCGGCATGGGCCCGCACGGGCTGTGCGTGGGCGCGACCGGCTCCGGCAAGAGCGAACTGCTGCGCACCCTCGTCCTCGCCCTGACCGCCACCCACTCCCCTGAGGACCTCGCCCTCGTCCTGGTCGACTACAAGGGCGGCGCCACCTTCGCCCCGTTCGCCGGACTCCCGCACGTCGCCGGTGTGATCACCAACCTGGAGAACCGGGCCGGACTCGTCGAGCGGGTCCACGCCAGCCTCGCCGGTGAGGTCAAGCGCCGCCAGCAGGTACTCAAGGACGCCGGGAACGTCGCCGACGTCGGGCAGTACGCGGCGCTGCGGGCGACGCGGCGGCCGGACCTGGAGGCGCTGCCGCATCTCTTCGTCGTCATCGACGAGTTCGGTGAACTGATCACGGCCAAGCCGGACTTCATCGACCTGTTCCTCTCCATCGGACGCATCGGCCGCTCCATCGGCGTCCATCTGCTGCTCTCCAGCCAGCGCATCGAGGGCGGCAAGCTCAAGGGCCTCGACACCTATCTGTCGTACCGGCTCGGCCTGCGCACCTTCTCCGCCGACGAGTCCCGTACGGTCCTGGACACCACGGACGCCTTCCACCTGCCGCCCCTGCCGGGCTTCGGCTACCTGAAGGTGGACACCTCGACGTACGAGCGGTTCAAGGCCGGATACGTCTCCGGGGCGTACCGCGGGCCCACCCGGGACGAGGACGACACCGACGAGCCCCTCGCCCTGCCCTACCCGGCGTACGGCGGCACGCCCGGCGACGCCGACCCGCCCGCGGGGGAGGAGCAGACCGGCGGACAGCGGGAGACCGGGCCGACCGTGCTGTCCGTCATGGTGGGCCAACTCGCCGCCGCCGCACCGCCGGTACGGCGCATCTGGCTGCCGCCGCTGCCGGACGCCACGACGCTGGACACCGCCGCCGGACCGCTGGCGGCCCACACCGACGGACTGCGCCTGGCCCACCGGGGCGATCCGCTGCACGTCCCGCTGGGCACGCTCGACGACCCCGCCCGGCAGTGGCAGCAGCCGTGGCTGCTCGACCTCACCGTGGCCGGCGGGCACGTCGCCGTCATCGGCGGCCCCCAGTCCGGCAAGACCACTCTGCTGCGCACCCTGACCCTCTCCCTAGCCCTCACCCACACCCCGTACGACGTCGCCGTGTACGGCCTCGACCTGGCCGGAGGCGGGCTGTCCGCGCTGGCAGGGCTGCCGCACGTCGGGGGCGTCGCGGGACGCGCGGACCACGAGCGGGCCGCCCGCACGGTCGCCGAGGTGCGCGCGATGCTGGCCCGGCGCGAGGAGCTGTTCCGCGAGCACGGCATCGACTCCGTCGAGCAGCTCCGCCGGCTGCGCGGCCGGGGCGGGGCGCGCGAGCTGGGCGCGACCGACGTCGTCCTGCTCGTGGACGGCTTCGGCGCCCTGCGCGACGAGTTCGCCGACCTCGACGACACCATCGCCGACCTGCTCAAACGGGGCGGCGGCTATGGCATCCACGTGGTGGCGGGCATGCTGCGGTGGAACGACGTGCGCATCGCCCAGCAGTCCATGTTCGGCACCCGCGTCGAACTGCGCCTGAACGATCCGGCCGACTCCGCCGTCGACCGCAAGCTGTCCGAGACCCTGGACGCGGACACCCCGGGCCGGGCGCTGACCGACGGCAAGCTGTTCGCGCAGGTGGCGCTGCCCCGCATCGACGCCCGGCCCGCCGCGGACGACCTCGGCCCGGCGCTGGAGCGCGCCGTGCGCACGGTCCGCGCCTCGTGGCACGGCGAGGTGGCCGAACCCGTGCGGGTGCTGCCGGCCCGGCTGCCCGCCGCCAGGCTGCCCTCCGTCGCCGCCGAGCCCGCCGCGGTTCCGGTCGGCGTCGACCAGGACACCCTCGCGCCCGTGCTGCTCGACCTGTTCGGCGGCGACCAGCATCTGCTGGTCCTCGGCGACAACGAGTGCGGCAAGACCAACCTGCTGAAGCTGATCACCGCGCGGATCATCGAGCGGTACACCGACGAGGAGGTCGTCTTCGGCGTCTTCGACCCGCGCCGCAGCCTGCGCGGCGTCGTCCCCGAGCCCTACCGCGGCGGCTACGCCCACAACGCCCGCCTGTCCGCCGCCCTGGCCGGAGGCATCGCGGGCGAACTGGACAAGCGGCTGCCGGAGACGGCCGACCCCGACGCGCCCCCGGCCGACGGGCCGGCCTTCGAGGGCCCCCGCATCGTCATCCTCGTCGACGACTACGACGTCCTCACCACCGCGGGACAGCAGCCGCTCGCCCCCTTCCTGCCGTACATCTCCTCGGCGCAGGACATCGGCCTGCACTTCGTGGTCGCCCGCCGCGCCGCCGGATCCTCCCGCGCCCTGTACGAGCCGTTCCTGACCACGCTGCGGGAGACCGGCACGGCCGCGCTCGTCATGACCGGCGACCGCACCGAGGGCCAGCTCTTCCCCGGCCTGTACGCCTCCCCGCAGCCGCCGGGCCGGGGCACGCTCGTCCGGCGGGGCCGGGCCCACCGCATCATCCAGACCGCCCTCACCGACGACGCCGTGGAAGAGAAGCCGTGACCAAGGACGTCATCGCCCTCACCCATAAGATGCCCGACCTGCCCACCCTGCTCGCGGGCCTGTACGCGGGCGGCCCCGACCTGGGCGTGAACAGCGTGGCGGACGGGGCGGTAATGCAGCTCTGCGCGCCCGACGGGCGGCCCCTGGTCTCCGTGGAGACGCCCGTCCTGGTCCAGGTGCCGGGGGAGACCGCCCGCCTGCTCGGCAGCGAGGGCACCGGCCACG
>KL568531.1:5767-8351 GCA_000715605.1 Streptomyces speibonae
GATGTGTATAAGAGACAGGCCGTCGCCGAGGCCGGGCGGATCGCGGGTTCCTTCGCGGGCCGGCTGGTCACCGTGCTCGGCGGCACCGTCTGGCCCCCCGAGGCCGCCTCCACCGACGTCGTGCCGCTGACCACGGACGTCTCCGCCGTCCCGGTCCCCGCGACCGCGACCCCGGCCGTGGACGTCCTCACCGCGAGCACCGCCGTGGTGATCCAGGACCGCCCACGGGTCGCCATGACCAGCTGGCTGTCCGACGCCCTGCGTACCGCCGCCGAGGACGACCGCGCCGTGCAGATCGTCACCCCGCCCGGCGCCCGCCTCACCCTCGCCACCCGCACCGCCCTGCGCGGACTGCCCAACCGCTGGGTCGTCCGGGACCCCGAGGACGGGTACTACGACGGCCTGTCCGGCGCGGTCCTCCACTGGAAGGGCGGCACCTTCACCCCGGTCCGCGACGCACACGGCGCCGCCCGCCTCGCCCGCGCCTTCACCGCGGTCACCGCCACCGGCGAACGCCAGCTGCTGCTCACGCTGCGCACCCGGTATCCGGCCGACCCGGACCTGGTGCTCGGGCGGTCCCTGGAGGCGGCCTGCACCCGGCTGACCGGGCGGCCGCCGGCCGGGTGGAGCACCGCCGAGCCGGTCAACCTGCCCTGGTCCACCCGTCAGGTGACGGACCTGGCCCGCTCCCGCGCCCCCCGGCCCACCTGGCTGATCGCCGTAGGCCGTCCCGACCGCCCGCTGCTCGCCGGCGTGCGCGTCCTGCGCACCCCGGCCGGGGTGGAGGAGGACATCACCCTCACCCTCGGACACGGCGCCGGCGAACCGCCGCCGCTGGACGCCGTGGAGGGGCTCGCCGCCGAACTCGACGCCGAACACGGGCTCGTCACCCTGCTCACCGCACTCCGCCCGGGCCGCCGCGACCTGACCGTCCCCGCCCACGCCGAGCAGCCGCCGACCCCCGTCACCTTCACGGTCGGCCGTGCGGAAGCCGCCCGGATCGGTCCGTCACCGGCCTCGCTGCCGGCGCCGGTACGCCTGGGCCCCGGTCGCGAGGCCGCGCTGCACTACCGCCTCGGGAAGACCGGACCGGCGTGGGAGCAGCTCCGGGAGCTGGCCGGCATGCTTCAGGGCGCCGCCGGCCGGGAGGGGTCCTTCGGAGTCTGAGGGGGCGGGGTCGGGGCGCCCGGGAGGTGGATGGTGGCCGTGGTGCCGGAGCCGTCGGCCGGGGTCAGGGTGACCGTGCCGCCCGCCTGGTGGACCGTGCGGGCCACGATCGACAGGCCCAGGCCGGAGCCGGGGAGGGCGCGGGCGGTCGGGGAGCGCCAGAAGCGGTCGAAAACGTGCGGGACTTCGTCGGCGGGGATGCCGGGGCCGTGGTCGCGGACGGTGAGGACGCCGTCGGCGAGGCGGACCTCGATGGTGCCGCCGGGCGGGCTGAACTTCACCGCGTTGTCGAGGATGTTGACCACCGCCCGCTCCAGCGCCGCGGGCTCCGCCCGTACGTACCAGGGCCGCACGTCCGCCGTGATGGTCAGCTCCGGGCCACGCAGCCGGGCGCGGCGCAGCGCCGCCTCCACGGTGTCGTGCCACGCCACGATCCGGGTACGGCCCGCCTGCTGGTCGGTTTCCGGGCGGGACAGCTCCTGAAGATCGCCGATGAGGGCGGCCAGTTCCGTCATCTGCGCCTTGACCGAGGAGAGCAGCGCCTTGCGGTCCTCGGCGGGCAGCGGACGGCCCGTGTCCTCGCTGCGGGTGAGCAGCTCGATGTTGGTGCGCAGGGAGGTGAGCGGGGTGCGCAGTTCGTGGCCGGCGTCCGCGATGAGCTGCTGCTGGAGGTCGCGGGAGCTGGCCAGGGACGAGGTCATGCTGTTGAAGGAGCGGGAGAGGCGGGCGATCTCGTCGTCGGCGTCGTCCTCCACGGGGATGCGGATGCCCAGGTCCTCGGTGCGGGCCACGTGTTCGACGGCCGCGGTGAGCCGGTCGACCGGGCGCAGTCCGGTACGGGCGACGGCGAGCCCCGCGGCGGCGGAGCCGAGCACGCCGATGCCCGAGACGAGGAGCAGCAGCAGGGCCAGCTCGTTGAGCGTGGACTGGGTGTTGCTGAGCGGCAGGGCCACGACGAAGGCGTAGTCCTGGACCACGGCCCGGCTCAGCGGGCCGGTCTTCACGGTGACGGCCGTGGTCAGCACGCGCACCCGGGTGCCGTCGCTGTCGGTGCCGTTGCGGAAGAACCCCTCGTTGGGGTCCGGGGCGGCGGCCACGTCCTTGTCGCCGCCGGTGACGTCGACCGCGGCCGCGGAGTAGGGCAGCACGCACACCCTGCCGTCCGAGCGGACCAGTTGGGCGTACTGCTTGCTGCGCGGGGTGATCGTGCCCGTGTCGGAGGGCTCGGGGACACAGGCGTTGGTGAGCTGCTCGAACTCCTCCTGCTGGAGCGTGAGCACCGACTCCTTCAGATCCTCGTCGATCTCGTCGTACAGCTTCCCGCGCACGATGAACCAGCAGGTCACCGACACCGCCGCCACCGCGAACGCCACGGCCGCCGCCACCAGCAGGGACAGCCGCGCCCGGATCGGCAGGG
>KL568531.1:8566-14093 GCA_000715605.1 Streptomyces speibonae
CCGGATCGGCAGCGAGCGGAAGCGGCGCAGCGCCTTCGTCACTCCGCGCCGCCCTGCCGCAGCGCGTACCCCACCCCCCGCACCGTGTGCACCAGGCGCGGCTCGCCGCCGGCCTCGGTCTTGCGGCGCAGGTACATGACGTACACGTCCAGCGAGTTGGAGGACGGCTCGAAGTCGAAGCCCCAGACCGCCTTGAGGATCTGCTCCCGGGTGAGCACCTGCCGGGGGTGGGCCATGAACATCTCCAGCAGGGTGAACTCCGTGCGGGTCAGCTCCACCGGACGCCCGCCGCGCGAGACCTCCCGGGTGGCCAGGTTCATGGTCAGGTCGGCGAAGGAGAGGACGTCGTCGGACTCGGCGGAGGCGGCCACCGCCGCCGCGTAGGAGCTGCGGCGCAGCAGCGCGCGGATCCGTGCGAACAGCTCGTCCAGCTCGAACGGCTTGACCAGGTAGTCGTCCGCCCCGGCGTCCAGCCCCGTCACCCGGTCGCCGACGGTGTCCCGGGCCGTCAGCATCAGGATGGGCGTGGTGTCGCCGGTGGCGCGGATGCGGCGGGCGGCGGTGAGGCCGTCCATGCGGGGCATCTGGATGTCCAGGACCAGCAGGTCCGGCCGGTACGCCGCCGTCTTCTCCAGGGCGTCCGCGCCGTCGACGGCCACCTCGGTGCCGTACCCCTCGAAGGCCAGGCTGCGCTGGAGCGCTTCGCGCACCGCCGGCTCGTCGTCGACGATCAGGATGCGCTGGGGGGCACGGTCGCCTTCTGCGGGGGTCATGGTGTGTCGGGTTCCTCTTGTTCTGCGCCGGGAGCGTGGCCATGGGCCACGAGGCTCGGTACGGGTCTTCAGCCTCGCACGTTTCCCGGGGTGCGCGTCAGTTCGTCGAGCCGGAGCGCAGGTCCGGCAGGTCCGCCTTCACCGTGTCGACCGGGATGGCGAAGCCGAGGCCCACGCTGCCCGCCGCGGACGCGCTCAGGCCGCTGGGCGCGTACATCGCGGAGTTGATGCCGATGATGTTGCCGTTCATGTCGATCAGCGCGCCGCCGGAGTTGCCCGGGTTCAGGGACGCGTCGGTCTGGATCGCCTTGTACGTGGTCGTGGAGTCGCCGGTGTCGCCGTTGAACTCGCGCCCGCCGAACTCGAACGGCCAGTTGCCGCCCTGCCGTCCGCGCTCCTGCCCGTCGTCCCTGGAGACGGTCACATCGCGGTCGAGGGCGGAGACGATGCCGCTGGTCACCGTGCCGGTGAGGCCCTCGGGGGAGCCGATCGCCACCACCTGGTCGCCGACCCGCACGGCGTCGGACTCACCGAGGGTGGCCGCCTTCAGACCGGAGGCGTTGTTCAGCTTGATCAGCGCCAGGTCCTTGGCGCTGTCGGTGCCGACCACCTCCGCGGTGTACGTCTTGCCGTCGTCCGTCCGCACCTTGATCGAGGACGCCCCGGCGATCACGTGGTTGTTGGTGACGATCTCGCCGTCGCCGGTGATGATCACACCGGAGCCGGTGGAGGAGCCGGTGCCGGTGGTCGCGTTGATCTCGACGATGCTCGGGCTGACCGCCTCGGCGACGCCGGACACCGTGCCCTTCTGGCTCGACGGTACGACGTTGGTGCTGGTGGAGCTGGAGCCGGCGACGGTGTCGGAGCCGGTGAGCTCCTGCACGCCGTAGGCGGTGCCGCCGGCCACGGCCGCCGCGACGATCGCCACGGCGGCGAGCATCGCGACGGGGCCCCGGGTGGGCCTGCGCCGAGGGAGCCGCGGGGGTGCGGGTGGGTGCGGCTGCTCGGGGGCCGGGTCCGAGGACTGCGCCGGCGTCGGTGCGTACGCGGGCGGGGGCGGCCACTCGGGGTTCACTCGGTGGGGGTTGCTGCTCTCGTACTCGCCGCTGGGGCGGGGGCTCTCGGTCATGTTCATGAGCGTCGCGCGGGACGATGAGAACACCCTGAGTGCTCGCTGAGAAGCCCGGCAGAAGCTCGTATGCCCGATATAAAGGATCCCGGGGTTCGGAGGTTCCCGGGGCGGTTCGCCTACGCGCAGCCGCAGGACTGGCGTACCACCAGGCGGGAAGGGAACACCTTCAGGCGCTCGCGGCGCGAGCCCGCCACCCGCAGACCGTCGTCGAGGACGAGGTCGACCGCGGCACGGGCCATCGCCGGGCGGTCGGAGGCGACCGTGGTCATCGGCGGGTCGGCGAGCGCCGCCTCCTTGATGTCGTCGAAGCCCGCCACCGCCAGCTCGCCCGGCACGTCGATGCGCAGCTCCCGCGCGGCGCGCAGGATGCCGATCGCCTGGTCGTCGGTGGAGCAGAACACCGCCGGCGGGCGGTCCGGCCCGGAGAGGATCTCCAGGCCCACACGGTAGGCGTCGTACCGGTTGTACGGGGCCTCGAAGAGACGCCCCTCGGTCGGTATCCCGGCCTCCTCCATCGCGCGCCGCCAGCCCTCGACGTGGTCCGAGACCGGGTCGCCGACGGCCGGGGTCTCCGCGGTGCCGCCGACACAGGCGACATACGCGTTGCCGTGCTCCAGCAGGTGGCGCACGGCGAGCTGGGCGCCGCCGAGGTCGTCCGTGACGACCGCCACGTCGTCGATCGCCTCCGGGCGCTCGTGCAGCAGCACCACCCGGGCGTCCCACGCCTCGATCTCCGCGGCGGCCAGGTCGTTCAGCGCGTGACTGACCAGGATCAGACCGGAGACGCGCATCCCGAGGAAGGCGCGCAGATAGTGGACCTCGCGCTCGGCGATGTAGTCGGTGTTGCCGACCAGCACCATCTTCCCGCGCTCCGACGCCGCCTGTTCGACCGCGTGCGCCATCTCCCCGAAGAACGGCTGCCGGGCGTCCGGGATGATCAGACCTATGAGGTCCGTGCGCCGTGACGCCATCGCCTGGGCGACGCGGTCGGGCCGGTACCCCAGCTCCTTGATCGCGGCGAGGACGCGCTCGCGCGTGGCCGGGGCGACCGGCCGGGGTCCGTTGTTGATGACATAGCTGACGACGGCGGTGGACGTACCCGCCAGCCGCGCCACATCATCCCTGGTTACCTTGGCCACGCGCGGAGTCTACGCGGATATATCCGGTCCGGGCAGGGCGTGCAGAGGGTTCCGAACAGCATGAAAACGGCTCGCATGTGCGAACGCAATGCTCATGCGTGCGCCCGTCACGCCCGTGAGCGCGCGTCGGTGGCCTTCTTCGTGGCCGTCTCGTCCGTATCCGCGGCCTTTCGCCGGTCGGCCTGGGCCTTCGCCTCCTCGGCCGCGCGCTCCACCTTTTCGGGCGTAACGAATCGATAACCGACGTTCCGGACGGTCCCGATCAGCGACTCGTGCTCGGGGCCGAGCTTGGCGCGCAGCCGCCGTACGTGCACGTCCACCGTGCGGGTGCCGCCGAAGTAGTCGTAGCCCCACACCTCCTGGAGGAGCTGGGCGCGGGTGAAGACCCGGCCGGGGTGCTGCGCCAGATACTTGAGCAGTTCGAATTCCTTGAAGGTCAGGTCGAGGACCCGGCCCTTGAGTTTCGCGGAGTACGTCGCCTCGTCGACCGACAGATCGCCGTTGCGGATCTCCATCGGGGAGTCGTCGTTGACGATCTGCTGGCGGCCCATCGCCAGGCGCAGCCGGGCCTCCACCTCGGCCGGGCCCGCGGTGTCCAGCAGCACGTCGTCGATGCCCCAGTCCGCGGTGACGGCGGCCAGCCCGCCCTCCGTCACCACCAGCACGAGCGGGCAGCCCGGGCCGGTGGAGCGCAGGAGCTGGCACAGGCTGCGCACCTGCGGAAGGTCCCGGCGGCCGTCGACGAGGATGACGTCGGCGCCGGGGGTGTCGACCAGGGCGGGGCCCTCCGCGGGGGCCACGCGCACGTTGTGCAGGAGCAGGCCGAGGGCGGGGAGCACCTCCGTCGACGGCTGGAGTGCGTTGGTCAGGAGCAGCAGCGAGCTCATCGCGTCTCCTCACCTGCTCGGAGCCGGGTCGTCCTGTCGTGCACGGATCGCTCTCCCATGACGTCTGGTTCCTCCTCGGTCCCTGCGACGGGGGCGCGCTTCCCGCGTTCGTATACAACGCTTCCGAAAGCACAAAAGGACCCGGGGGCTTCGCTGCCCGAGTCCTCTTCGCAGCAGAATAGCCGACATGAGCATCGATCGGGCAGGTCATGTGGCGCGGCCCACGCATCGTCCGTATTCCGAGACGGGTGGGACGGGCCGGGGGGTCACGTCCTCGCGGACGTTTCTGCGCACCGCTGACGGGGTCGCGATCGATGCCGTGCACCGGGCGGGGGCGGTCGGTTCCGGCTCCGTGGGTGATCTGGTGTTCGTGATCGCGCACGGCTTCACGGGGGACGCGGACCGGCCGCACGTGCGGCGCGTGGCGGGGGTGCTCTCGCGGTACGGCGCCGTCGTGACGTTCTCCTTCCGCGGGCACGGGGCGTCCGGCGGGCGGTCGACCGTGGGGGACCGGGAGGTGCTGGATCTCGCGGCGGCCGTGGGGTGGGCGCGTGAGCTGGGGTATGCGCGGGTGGCCACCGTGGGGTTCTCGATGGGGGGATCCGTGGTGCTGCGGCATGCGGCGACGGCGACGGCGACGGCTGCGGCTGCGGCGACGGCTGCGGCTGCGGCGGAGGAGGGCGGTGGCGGGGGTGGGTCGTCCGTCGACGCCGTGGTGTCCGTGAGTGCGCCGGCGCGGTGGTTCTATCGCGGGACCGCGCCCATGCGGCGGCTGCACTGGCTGGTGACCCGGCCGTCGGGGCGGGTCGTCGGGCGGTACGGGCTGCGTACGCGGATCCATCACCGGCAGTGGGATCCGGTGCCGGTGTCGCCCGTCGAGGCGGTGCCGGGGATCGCGCCGACGCCGTTGCTGATCGTGCACGGCGACCAGGACGCGTACTTTCCGCTCGACCATCCGCGGATGCTGGCGGCCGCCGCCGGGGAGCATGGGGAGCTGTGGGTCGAGCCCGGCATGGGGCACGCGGAGAACGCGGCGCCGGAGCCGCTGTTGGGGCGGATCGGGGACTGGGTGGTCGCCCGGGCGGGCTAGCCTGACGGTGTCTATGTCCACCGAGAGGAACCAGCAGATGGCAAAGGTCACGGTGCGGTACTGGGCCGCCGCCAAGGCCGCGGCCGGGGTGGCCGAGGAGGCGTACGAGGCGGACACGCTCGCCGAGGCGCTGGACGCCGTGCGGGGGCGGCACTCCGGAGAACTGACGCGCGTGCTGAAGCGGTGCTCGTTCCTCGTTGACGGTGATCCCGTGGGCAAGCGCGCGCATGAGACGGTACGGCTGGCCGACGGCGGCACGGTCGAGGTGCTTCCGCCGTTCGCAGGAGGGTGAGCGATGACGAACCAGCCCTACGGGTCGTACGGGGCGCATGAGCCGCCGCAGGCGTGGCCGGGGCAGGCGTGGCCGGGGCAGGCGGGGCCGGGGCAGGCGGGGCCTGGGCAGGCGGGGCCTGGGCAGGCCGGGCAGCAGGGGTACTACGAGGATCCGTACGCGGATCAGCAGTACACCCAGCAGCTGTCTCTTATACACATCTCTGATGGCGCGA
>KL568531.1:14321-15236 GCA_000715605.1 Streptomyces speibonae
GCCGCGTCCGCGTCGGCCGGGGTGGAGGAGACGTCGTATCTGCCTCCGCAGCCGGTCTCCGGGGCGGGGGCCGGGGCGGGGGCCGTGCCGGGAGCCGGGGCGGGCGGGCCCGAGTACGGGCCGGCCACGCTGGGCGGGAACTCCCGTGTCACCGACGCGCAGCGGGCGCGGGCGGAGGGGCGGTCGCCGGTCATCGAGCCCGGGGTGCAGCCGGCGGTGCTCACGGCGGTGCTGGGGGCGCTGCTCGCGGGTGGGGCGGTGCTGGGGACGTATGCGCTGCTCGTGCCGCTGGTGCTGTTGCAGGGGCTCACCGCGGCGGGCTGGTTCCGGCTGAACGGCATGTGGCCGGCGCGGCAGGGGATCGCGCTGGGGTTCCTGGGCGCGGTGGCCGCGGATGTGGCGCTGCTGGCGTCCGACCGGTCGCCCGCGGCGATCCTGGGGACGCTGGGGGTGTGGGTGCTGCTGTCGCTGGTGTTGCAGCTGCGGTCGCACGCGGATCCCGATGAGCGGATGTACGGCCTGATGGCGACGGTCGCCGCGGCGGCGCTGGCGATCACGGCGGGCGGGTTCCTGGCGGCGGACGCGGATGCGGTGACCGTGGGGGCGCTCGCCGTGGCGGTGGCGATGGTGGCGCGGGCGCTGCCGTTGCCGACGGCGGTGTCCGTGGTGGTCGCGCCGGCGGCCGCGGCGGGGGCGGGGTTCGCGGTCGGGGGGATGGAAGCGGCGGGGGCGGGGGTCGGCGCGGGCGCGGCGGTCTGCGCGCTGATCGGCCACCGGGTCGCGAGCTACGACTACCCGTCACGCTTCGTGCACTTCACAGCGGGCGTCGCCCTGCCCCTGGCGGCGGCGGGTCCCGCGGTCTACGTCCTGTCCCGCCTCGCCACCTGACGCCTGCGGCGCAGCTGCGGGTGCGGT
>KL568531.1:15600-15762 GCA_000715605.1 Streptomyces speibonae
GCGGGCGCACACCCCCGCCCCGCCCCCTCCCGCCGTCGGCGAGTGCTGCACTCCGCGACCTGCGCGCCGCCACTCCCCGTGCTCCGCGCGATCCGCGCCGCGCGAGCCGCGCGAGCCGCGCAAGCCGCGCAAGCCGCGGGCAGTCGTGCCGCTGGGGCGGCA
>KL568531.1:16003-22041 GCA_000715605.1 Streptomyces speibonae
GCACCCCGCTGGCGCCGGGCTGCGCAGACACCCCCCGGCCCGCACCAACGCAGGGCACCTGCGGAAGCGCCGGGTGTGCAGCACCCCCCGGCCCACCCCCAACGCGGGCCAGCGTTCACGCGCCGGGTGTGCGGCACCTCCCGCCGTCCACGCCCACCCCCCTGTCACAGCTGATCGACAATTCCGCAGCCCACACCCCCGTCCGAGTTACGCTCGCGCCAGGACGGCCGCCCGGTCGTCGGGGAACGCCGTCGACACCAGCCAGGTGGGGGAATCACCGCATGCGCGCACTGCGAATACTGCTCATCGTCGTCGTGATACTGGGCGGAATCTTCGTGATCGTGGACCGCGTCGCGGTCAACTTCGCCGAGGGCGAGGCCGCGGACCGCCTGAAGGCGAACGAGAACCTCGCCTCCACCCCCGACGTGTCCATCAAGGGCTTCCCCTTCCTCACCCAGGTCGCCGGCGGCACCCTCGACGAGGTGCAGGTCGGCATCGACGGCTACGAGGCCGACACCGGCGACGGCGCCCAGAAGATCCGCATCGGCGACCTCCGCGCCGACATGAAGGGCGTCGACTTCTCCAGCGACTTCAGCTCCGCCACCGCCGACCGCGCCACCGGCACCGCGACCGTCGCGTACGACGAGCTGCTGAAGACCGCGAAGTCCGAGCCCACCCGGGTGGCCAACGGGATCACCGCCGAGGTCGTCGGCCTCTCCGACGGCGGCAACGGGAAGATCAAGGTCGAGGTGGAGGCGACCGTGTTCGGCAACAAGCTGCCCGAACCGGTCTTCGTGCTCAGCACCGTGTCGGTCGTCGACGGCGACACCGTGCGGGTGAAGGCCGACGCGCTGCCCGAGTTCGCCGGGGCCGCGCTCGCCGAGGCGCAGGTGCGGCAGATCACCGACTTCCAGCAGAAGATCGAGGGACTGCCCGGCGGGATCCGCCTGGACAAGGTCGAGCCGGCCGAGAACGGCATGAACATCACGGTGACGGGTTCCGACGTCCGTCTGGTCGGGTAAGTATGGGTCCGGCGGGGACGGCGTCCGTCAGTTGAGACGGCTGTGTCCGCAGGGCAGATGGCCGGACGGCGGCCCCGGGGTCACGGCGTGCCCGACGAGCCCCGTTCCCCCCTCCTGATACCGCATCGCGGACGATCTCGTCTCAGCATGCGACACATCGGTGACACGCCCGCCCTGACCTCCTTACGATCGACCCCATGCAGTGCCAGACGAGCGTCGTCCCCATGCCGCGGGGACTGGCGGATCTCACGAAGCGGCGGGCAGTGGACCTGTGCCGTGTCGCCGCCATGCTCTGTCGCACCTTCTGAGCGGACGCGTCGCCGTCCGCACCTCTCGCCCCGCCCGTGAAGGGCGCCCGTGCGCCTGCCTGCCCAGGGCGCGCACACCTGTCACTCGCATGTCCCGCCGCAACTGCCCCGGAGGAGAATCAGCATGAGCCGCAGCGACGTCCTGGTCGACGCCGATTGGCTCCAGGAGCACCTGGACGACCCGACCATCGCCATCGTCGAGGTGGACGAGGACACCACCGCCTACGAGAAGAACCACATCAAGAACGCCATCCGGATCGACTGGACCCAGGACCTGCAGGACCCGGTCCGCCGTGACTTCGTCGACCAGGCCGGCTTCGAGAAGCTGCTGTCGGACAAGGGCATCTCCAACGACCACACGGTCGTCCTCTACGGCGGCAACAACAACTGGTTCGCGTCGTACGCCTACTGGTACTTCAAGCTGTACGGCCACGAGAACGTCAAGCTCCTCGACGGCGGCCGCAAGAAGTGGGAGCTCGACGCCCGCGAGCTGGTCCCGGGCGACGACGTGCCGGAGCGGCCGAAGACCGAGTACAAGGCCAAGGCGCAGGACACCTCCATCCGTGCCTTCCGCGACGACGTCGTGGCCGCCATCGGCGCGCAGAACCTCGTCGACGTGCGCTCGCCCGACGAGTTCTCCGGCAAGCTGCTCGCCCCGGCCCACCTGCCGCAGGAGCAGTCGCAGCGTCCGGGCCACGTCCCGACGGCCGCCAACATCCCGTGGTCGAAGAACGCCAACGACGACGGCACCTTCAAGTCGGACGACGAGCTCAAGGAGCTCTACGCCGCCGAGAACGTGGACCTGGCCAAGGACACCATCGCCTACTGCCGCATCGGCGAGCGTTCCGCGCTGACCTGGTTCGTGCTGCACGAGCTGCTCGGCGTGGAGAACGTCAAGAACTACGACGGCTCCTGGACCGAGTACGGCTCCCTCGTCGGCGTGCCGATCGAGCTCGGCGCCGGCAAGTAATCCCACCCGACCGACCACCCCTTCAGGGAGTAAGACATGTGCGGTGCGAAGGCCGGCGGCCCGGACGCCTCGACGATCAAGCCCGGTGAGACCACCATCCAGGGCCAGGTGACCCGCGACGGCGAGCCGGTGACGGGCTACGTCCGTCTGCTGGACTCGACCGGTGAGTTCACCGCGGAGGTTCCGACCTCCGCCACCGGGCAGTTCCGCTTCTACGCGGCGGAGGGCACCTGGACCGTCCGCGCCCTGGTGCCCGGCGGCACCGCCGACCGCACGGTCGTCGCCCAGCAGGGCGGCCTGGCCGAGGTCGCGATCGCGGTCTGAGGACGCGAGAGGCCTTGAAGGGCCGCATCCCACGGGTTGGACGCCCGGGATGCGGCCCTTCGGCATGTCCGGACCTACGCTGGAGGTATGTACGCGCGCAGGCGGCACGTCTACTTCGTCATGATGGGCACCTGCATCGGGCTGTTCGTCCTGGCGTGGGGAGTGGTGCGGCTCTGGTCGGTGCCGGCGGCCGTGGCGATGTGCCTGGTCGCCATGGTCATCCCGCCGCTCGCCGCGGTCGTCGCCAACCGGCGGGGCCCGGACGACCGCTGGTGGGACGATCCGTCCGGCGACCCGCAGTCGGACGAGTGGTGGGACGAACTGGACGGCAAGAAGCGACCCCATTAGGAAAGGGCCCATGTGCGCTGCGAGGTTGTCCACGGTCGTGCTCGACGCGCGTGACGCGCACGAGCTGGCCGGTTTCTATGTCCGGCTGCTCGGATACGAGGTGCGTGCCGAGGAGCCGCACTGGGTGCTCATCGGGCCGCCGGGCGGGGGTGCGGGGACGGCGCTCGCCTTCGAGACGGAGCCCGGGTACGTCCCGCCGGTCTGGCCCGGCCGCCGGCCCGGCGACCAGCAGATGATGCTGCACCTCGACATCGAGGTCGACGACCTGGACGCGGAGACCGCGCGGGCGGTGGCGGAGGGGGCGACGCTCGCCGGACACCAGCCGCAGGACGACGTGCGGGTGCTGTTCGACCCCTCCGGGCATCCGTTCTGTCTGTGGGTGCGCTCCGCTCAGTAGACGAGTGCCTGGGTGTCGTCCGCCATGGCCTCCTGGACGAAGACCTGCGCGCCGGCGATGCGTACGCCCTCGAGGACGTCCTTCTCCGTGATGTCGCGGCGGGCCGCGCACTGGGTGCACAGGGTGACCCGGCCGGCCGCCAGGACGGAGTCCAGCAGATCGGGCAGCGGGGCGGCGTGCGGCAGCTCGAACTCCGCGGCATGGCCCGGCAGCGCGAACCACGCGGACTCCCCGGTGAGCCACAGGGATACCTCCACCCCACTGGCCGCGGCCACCGCCGCCACCGTAAATGCCTGCGAACACCGTTCACGAGCGTCCGCCCCTGCGGTCACCTTGACTACGAGCTTTTTCGCCATGACCGAATCGTAATCAAGATCGCCGCAACTTCGGCCGGGGGCTGAAGGTCTCCTGGGCGCGCGCACTCGGAACGCGCGCTTCACCTTCTTGTGGGGGACGTCTTGGAACAACCCGGACCCGGATCTACCTGCTGCGGTTCGACACCGCGGCCGTGGTGGAGAAGAAGTTCTTCCACCCGTACTTCTCCTACGGTGACCCGGTGTACGAGGTGCGCGGCACGGAGGATGTGGCCTTCGACGAGTTCCTGAGTGACAACGCGGTGGTCCCGGGCGTCGACCGAGCCGCCTACGTCGAGTCCAGGCCGTACGGCCAGGAGCACGAGCGCTACGCCTACCTCGCCGCGGGCGACGTCCTCGGCGTCGTGCTCCAGTCCCGCAAGGGGATCGCGCACGCCGTGCCGTTCCGGCAGACGGTGGTGCTGCAGAGCAGGCTGCTGGACTGAGGGGCGCGGGCGGGACCTCGCACGACGGGGGCCGGCCCCGGCCGCGTAAGCTGGGGGCCGGCCCCGTGTACGTCCTCGCACTTCCCGCTCAAGGAGCACCCCGTGGTTATCTTCTTCGAAGCCCTGCTGGTCCTCGTCGCCGTCGGCGTTCTCGCCTTCGCCGGGCTGACCGTGAAGAAGCTGTACCAGGGCCAGCGCTGATCACCGACGCCAGGAAGTTCCGCTCATGATCGAGATCCCGTCCGACCTGCACAAGGACCTCGTCCCGCTCGCCTTCCTGCTGGGCAGCTGGGCCGGCGCCGGCGTGCACGACTTCCCCGGCGCGGAGAAGTGCAACTTCGGCCAGGAGGTCACCTTCACCCACGACGGCCGGGACTTCCTCGAGTACAGCTCCCGCACCTGGGTGCTGGACGGCGACGGCAACAAGGTCCGGCCGCTGGAGTCCGAGTACGGCTACTGGCGGATCGACGCCGACCGCAAGGTCGAGGCGACGATGACCCGCGACGACGGTGTCATCGAGATCTGGTACGGCGAGCTGGCCGCGGGCAAGCCGCAGATCGACCTGGTCACGGACGCCGTGGCCCGCACCGCCGGCTCCCGGCCCTACACCGGCGGCAAGCGGCTGTACGGCTACGTCAAGAGCGACCTGATGTGGGTCGGCGAGAAGCAGACCCCCGAGGTCGAGCTGCGCCCGTACATGTCGGCGCACCTGAAGAAGGTCGTCACCCCGGAGGAGGTCGAGCGCTGGGCCAAGGCCCTGCCCGACGACATGCCGGACGACGGGATCGCCTTCTTCAAGTAGGAATCGCCTTCTTCACGGAGGAATCGCGTTCTTCACGGAGGAGCGGGCCCCGGCCGCGGACGCCCTAGACTCGTGGTGTGGTGAGCACCGACTGGAAGAGCGACCTCAGGCAGCGCGGCTACCGGCTGACGCCGCAGCGCCAACTCGTGCTCGAAGCCGTCGACACCCTCGAGCACGCAACCCCCGACGACATCCTCGTGGAAGTGCGCAAGACCGCGTCGGGGGTCAACATCTCCACCGTGTACCGCACGCTGGAACTGCTGGAGGAGCTGGGCCTGGTCAGCCACGCCCACCTCGGGCACGGCGCCCCGACCTACCACCTCGCGGACCGGCACCACCATCTCCACCTGGTCTGCCGCGACTGCGGCAACGTCATCGAGGCCGACGTCGAGGTGGCCGCCGAGTTCACCGCCAAGCTGCGCGGCGCCTTCGGTTTCGACACCGACATGAAGCACTTCGCGATCTTCGGCCGGTGCGAGGACTGCGCCGGGAAGGCCTCGACCGCCGAGTCGTAGGCTTGGCGTATGAAGAGCCCCCTGCTGACCCTGCCCGGCGCCGTTCCCGCCGAGGGTGTGGACGAAGGCGTGGCCGCCCACTACGGCGACCTGTTCCGCGAGCAGCGCGCACTCGCCGACGGCACCGGTTTCGTCGACCTGTCCCACCGCGGGGTCGTCACCGTCACCGGACCCGAGCGGCTGTCCTGGCTGCACCTGCTGCTCACCCAGCACGTCAGCGAGCTGCCGCCGCACCAGGCCACCGAGGCCCTGATCCTCTCCGCCCACGGTCACATCGAGCACGCGCTCTACCTGGTCGACGACGGCGAGACGGTCTGGGCGCACGTCGAGCCCGGCACCCAGGAGGCGCTGATCGCGTACCTGGAGTCGATGAAGTTCTTCTACCGGGTCGAGGTCGCCGACCGCACCGCCGACACCGCGGTGGTGCATCTGCCCGCCGGGTCCATCGCGGAGGCGCCCGAGGGCGTCGTGGTGCGCGAGACGCCGTACGGGCGGGATCTGTTCCTGCCCCGCGCGGAGCTGGAGTCGTTCGCGGAGCAGGCGCTGTCTCTTA
>KL568531.1:22222-24552 GCA_000715605.1 Streptomyces speibonae
CCGCCGGCCGGGATCCTCGCGCACGAGGCGCTGCGGGTCGAGCAGCAGCGGCCGCGGCTCGGCTTCGAGACCGACCACCGCACCATCCCGCACGAGCTGGGCTGGATCGGCGGCGCGGTGCATCTGCAGAAGGGCTGCTACCGGGGGCAGGAGACGGTCGCCCGGGTGCAGAACCTGGGCAAGCCGCCGCGGCGCCTGGTCTTCCTGCACCTGGACGGCAGTGAGGTGCATCTGCCGGTGCCGGGGACGGACGTCCGGCTGGCCGACGACGGGCCGGAGGGACGCAAGATCGGATTCGTCACCACGTCCGTACGCCATCACGAGCTGGGGCCGGTTGCGCTGGCGCTGGTGAAGCGGAACGTGCCGGTGGACGCGCGGCTGCTCGCCGGGGAGACGGCGGCCGCACAGGAGACCGTCGTCGAGCCGTGAGCGGCGCCGTACGGCTCAGCTCTCGGGCCGTACGGCTCAGATCTCCAGCAGGACGGTGAACGGGCCGTCGTTGGTCAGCGACACGCTCATCCTCGCGCCGAAGCGGCCCGTCGCCACCGTCGCGCCCAGCGCGCGCAGCCGGGCGACCACCTCGTCGACCAGCGGTTCGGCGAGATCGCCGGGGGCCGCGGCGTTCCAGGTGGGGCGGCGGCCCTTGCGGGCGTCGCCGTAAAGGGTGAACTGGCTGATCACCAGGAGCGGGGCGCCGATGTCGCTGCACGACTTCTCGTCCTGGAGCATCCGGATCGACCAGAGCTTGCGGGCGAGCTGTGCCGCCTTCTCCTTGGTGTCGTCGTGGGTGACACCCACGAGGACGCACAGCCCCTCGCCTTCGATCGCGCCCACCGTCTCGCCGTCCACGACGACGCTCGCCCCGTCGACCCTCTGCACCACAGCACGCATACGACCATCATGCCGGTCGGCGAACAGACGGCCGAGGGCGGCCCGCGGGACACCCCGGTCGGGCTATTTTTACTCCTTAGCGCCCATCTGGGGCGGATCGGGGACACTCGCTCACATTGCGGCAGCTTGGGGTGGCACGATGCTGGCACATGCCGGTCGAGGGGACGGTTGAGGCACATGAGCACACGGGGAATCGGACAG
Source organism: Streptomyces speibonae (assembly GCA_000715605.1). Taxonomy (GTDB): domain Bacteria; phylum Actinomycetota; class Actinomycetes; order Streptomycetales; family Streptomycetaceae; genus Streptomyces; species Streptomyces speibonae. The sequence continues at coordinate 23,315 of KL568531.1, forward strand.
TCGGCGACGGCTGTCCCGCCTGTCCACGCGGCGGCCGGGGAGCGGGAGTTCCACCGTCCGCCCACACAGCGCACCGACAGCCCGGTACTGCCGGAGGAGCGGGGGGCGGCCGATCTGACGCTGCTCAGTCTGCCGGAGCTGCGCGCGGTGCGCCGTGACGCGCAGCGCGACGAGGCCGACCTCAGCTATGTGCGGCGGCTGCTCCAGGGGCGTATCGACATCCTGCGCGCGGAGCTGGCGCGGCGGGACCCGGAGGGCGTGCCCTCGGTTCCCGCGCCGGAGGTGTCGGTGGTGGAGCGGCTGTCGGAGATCCTGCGGGACGGTCCGGCCCGGCACCGGTCCTCCGCGCGCCACGTGACGCTGGGGACGCCGCGCGGCGAGGAGTACCGGCGGCTCGCGGCGGACATGCTCGGCGAGGTGGAGCTGTCCGACCTGGGCGCGCGTACCGACGGCGAGCTGAGCACCGCGATGGGGCGGCTGGTGCGCTACGAGCAGCAGGTGTCCCGGCGGCGGCAGGGGCTGCAGCGTACGGCGGACGAGTGCAGCGCGGAGATCGCGCGCCGGTACCGGGAGGGAGAGGCCCAGGTCGACGACCTGCTCGCGTGAGCGGGGCGGGGGCCGGGCCGGGGCGGGGGCGGGAAAACCTCGTCGACACCCGGCGCGCGGCCGACCTACCGTGACCTCCATGACCTCCCGCGACGGCATCGACGTACGTCCGATCACCGCATCCGAGTTCCCCGACTGGAACCGGGCCCTGAACACCGGGTTCCTGATGCAGCCCACCTCGGACGAGGACATCGTCGAGGCGCGCCGGGCGCAGTTCACGCCCGGCCGCTCGCTGGGGGCCTTCGACGGGGGGCGGTGCGTCGCCACGTTCCGTTCCTTCGCGCAGGAGCTCACCGTGGTCGGCGGGGCGGCCGTGCCGGCGGACGCCGTGACCAACGTGACCGTGTCCCCCACCCACCGCCGCCGGGGCCTGCTGAGCCGGATGATGGAGCGGGACCTGGCCGCCGCGAAGGAGCGCGGCGACGTGGTCGCCACGCTGATCGCCGCCGAGTACCCGATCTACGGACGGTACGGCTTCGGCCCGGCCACCTCGACGACGGAGTGGACGGTCGACGTGCCGCGCTCCGGTCTCGACCCGCGCTGGGCCGGACCGGAGGACGGCGGGCGGATCGACCTCGTGGACGCGGAGGACGTGCGCAAGCTCGGCCCGGAGCTGCACGAGCGGCTGCGCA
>KL568531.1:24751-32813 GCA_000715605.1 Streptomyces speibonae
AAGAGACAGGTACTACGCGGTGTACCGCTCGGCCGGCGGCGAGATCGAGGGCATGGCCGCCTACACCGCGGACGACCACTGGGGCGACGCCAAGCAGCCGCTGAACACGGCCCGCGTGAAGTGGCTGACCGCGGTGACCCCGGCCGCCGAGCGCGCGCTGTGGCACTACCTGTGCTCGGTGGACTGGGTGGTGAAGGTGAAGAGCGGCTGGCGGGCCCCCGACGACCTGCTCCCGCACCTCCTGCCCGACCCGCGCGCCGCCGCCGTCACCACGCAGGCGGACTGGCTGTGGGTGCGGATCCTGGACGTCGTACGGGCCTTGGAGGCGCGGACGTACGAGGCGGCGGGCTCGCTGGTGCTGGAGGTGTCCGACGGCGGCGGGCTGACCGGCGGGCGGTACCGGCTGGAGACATCGGCGGACGGGTCCGGGTCGTGCGTGCCGACCACGGAGAGCGCCGATCTCGCTCTGGACGTCGCGGAGTTGGCCGCGCTGTGGCTGGGGGACGAGTCGGCGGTACGGCTGGCGGCGCTGGGCCGGGTGCGGGAAGAACGAGCGGGCGCCGCCCGTCAGGCCGACGCCCTGCTGCGTACGTCCAGGCGACCGTGGTGCCCGGACATCTTCTGAGCGCGTCTTCCTTCCGCGCCCTCCTGCTGCCTCCTTCCGCCGACGACGGTGGAACGTGCATCCGTAGCGTGCTCTTCAGTTGTGGTTGTGGTTGTGGTGGTGGTGCGACTGGCGGGGCTCCCGGCTCCCCTCCGGAAGGGAGTTCCGCCAGCGGTGGTGCGGTGTTGCTGTCAGCCGGACTGAGCGAGCAGCATCACGAGGATGACCGCGCCGATGCCGCTGATCATGGTGTTGCGTGCCTTGATGCCCACGGTGAGGGCGACGAAGGCGATGATCCCCATCGGCCCGTATTTCCACTGGATGAGCTGTTCGAATCCGATGGCCAGGGCGGCGAGGACGATGGCGATGAGCGGCATGGCGGTCCCCCTTGTGTCCGTGACCTCCAACCGTCACTCCTGGCGGCCAACCCCTTTGTAAGTCGACCAGGTTGCTCGAGTTGGTGACCAACTTGTTCTTAGTTATCTCCGCTTGGAAGAGGCTTATAACCACCCTTCGCTGAACTGCCCGAAGATGGCGAGAAGTTGTAGTGTTTGGTTGTGGACCCGGAACACGCCTCCGTCAATGGGCGGAAGAAGTCACAGCGGCCACAGAGAACACACACCGAGGTGGCCGACGAACTGCGCGCCCGGATCCGGTCCGGTGCGCTGCGACCGGGCGCGCGCATGCCCACCCAGGCCCAGCTCGCCGCGGAGTTCGGCGTGGAGCGCCCCGCGATACGCCAGGCGCTGCGCATCCTGCAGTCCGAGCAGCTGCTCACCAACGTCTCCAAGGGCGCCCCGGCGACCGTCGCCGCCCGCCCGGGGAAGGCGCCGGCCGGTCCGGCGGCACCGCCGCTGCCCACCACGGTGGCCCTCGCACCCAGGATCGCCGCGGCCTTCGAGGCCGAGCACGTCGAGATCGACGCGGTCTGTCTGACCTCCATCTCCCTCACGCTCGCCATCGGGGAGCCGTTGCGGCAGATCCACGCGGGGCGACTGAAACCGGCCAAGATCGACGTGCGGGTGCTGCTGCCCAGCCGGGACATCCCGCTCGCCTTCCCGGTGCCGGTCGAGGGGCGGACGGACGCCGAACGCCCGGTGCACGACCAGTGGCTGTCGATGCGCAACGCCCAGGGGCAGGTGCTCCGGCACAACCTGCTGGCCCTGCGCGCCACCCACGGCATCGACGTCCGCGTCTCCTTCCGCGCCCTCCCCTTCACCCCGCCGGTGAAGCTGTATCTGCTCAATGGCGCGGAGGCGCTGTTCGCCTACTACACGGTGGCTCGCAGCAGGGCGCAGATCGACCAGGAGAGCCTGGAGACGTACGACGCGCAGGGCATACGGTCGATGCTGTTCGCCTTCGCGCAGGGCGCGGGGCTGCGGGACACCACGTTCGTGGAGCAGTCGCACCTGTGGTTCAACGCGCTGTGGGAGACCATCAGTTCGGAACTGGTGCTCACGAGTTGACGTCTCACAGGGCGGGCTTGCCCACCAGCAGGGCGAGCATCACCGCTCCGGCGGAGCTGAGCGAGGGCCGGTTGGCCTTGATGCCCAGGGTGAGCAGCAGCAGGCCGACGAGGCCGGCCACGCCGTACCGCCACTGGACGAGCTGTTCGACGGTGAGGGCGAGGACGGCGCAGATAAGGGCGAGGAAGTGCATGATGTCCCCCCTTGGTCTTGCCAACTCCTCAAAGTTGGCAACCAACTCTCCCCTACTTGTCCCCACTTGGTAGCGTTGCATAAACAACCTTCAAACAACTCCCGTCAGATGGATCAAAGTTGTAGCGTTTGGTCGTGACCCAGGAGAACGTCGCAGTGAACGGCAGCAGCAGGCTCTCGCCCCAGGAGATCGCCGACATCCTGCGGGAACGCATCCGGGCCGGCGAGCTCAAGGCGGGCGACCGCCTGCCCACCCAGGCGGAGCTGGCCGAGGAGTTCGGCGTGGAGCGCGGCACCGTCCGCCAGGCCCTGCACGCCCTCCGGGAGGACGGCCTGCTCAGCAACCTCGGCAAGGGCAGCCCGCCGCGGATCGCCGCACCGCCCGTCGCGCGGGAGGAACCCCAGCCCACGATGGTGGGCCTGGCACCGCGCCTGACGGACGCCTTCGAAAAGGCGCGGGTACGGATCGACGCGGTGTGCCTGACCTCGGAGAGCTTCATGCTGGCCCTCGGTGAGCCGCTGCGCCACATCCACGAGGGCCGCACCCGCCCCGACTCCGTCGACGTCCGCGTCCTGCTGCCGTCCCGCAACATCAACCTCGCCTTCCCCGTCCCCGTCGAGGAGGACGACGACGGCGCCAACCCGGTCCACGACCGCTGGCTGTCGATGCGCAACGCCCAGGCCCGCGTGCTCCGGCACAACCTGCTGGCCCTGCGTGCCACCCACGGCATCGACGTCCGCGTCTCCTTCCGCGCGCTGCCCTTCACCCCGCCGGTGAAGCTCTACCTCCTCAACGGCGACGAGGCCCTCCTCGGCTACTACATGCTCACCCGCCGCGAGGAGGAGTGGGAAAGCCACACCCTGGAGATGTACGACGCCCTGGGCTCGACCTCCCTGCTCTTCTCCTTCGCCAAGCGGGCGGGCCTGCGGGACCAGGCATTCGTGGAGGAATCACAGGACTGGTTCGACGCCCTCTGGGCAACCATCACGACGGACCTGACACTCTCTTAGTGACTTCTGAGACGACACAGACCGATCCGGTGCCGACCGAGGCCGAGACGGAACTGAGTGAAGTACGGGATGTGATCAAAGGCGCCCGAGTCGTGCTGTGGGATTTCGACGGCCCCATCTGCCGGCTGTTCGCGGGGCACTCGGCGGCAGGTGTGGCGACCGACCTGGCGTCCTGGCTCGAGAGCCGGGGCCTGCACGGGCTGCTCACCGAGGACGAACGGGAATCCCCGGATCCGCAGTTCCTCCTGCGTGCGGTCGACCGCCGGCGTCCCGGCAGCGACCTGGTGGCGGAGCTGGAGGAACGGCTCACTCAGGAGGAGTTGCGGGCCACCGCCTCGGCGATGCCCACTCCGTACGCCGACCCGCTGATCCGTACCTGGGCGGCGGTGGGTGCCCGCCTGGCCATCACCACCAACAACTCTCCACGCGTGGCCCGCGAGTACCTCGACTCCCGCGGGCTCGCTGCCTGCTTCGCCCCGCACATCTACGGCCGCACCCAGGAGCTGAACCACCTCAAACCCGACCCCCATTGCATCAACCGAGCCCTGAACGCGATGGGCGCCGCTCCGACATCCGCCCTGATGATCGGCGACGCCCCGTCCGACCTGTTCGCGGCCCGGGCCGCCGACGTGCCTTTCCTGGGTTACGCCCGCAACGAGCGCAAGAGCAAGCGTCTGCGCGAAGCGGGCGCCACGACGGTGGTGACCTCCCTGGAACCCGTCCTCCGGTTGGTCCGCGACCTGTATCGCATCTGAGGACGAGACCGATCGCTGTCGTTCCATCCGCCGGGCCGGCCCTTCGACGGTCGGTTTCCCGGTGGACGGGAGACCTCGACGAACTGGTTCGACTCGGTCCGGGGTCCGCGGGTGGAGTGAACGGCATGCGGTACCCTTCGCGCACCGATTGAGCAAGCGCTCGCCTCCGCTCGTACCAAGGGGCACATCAGCCGACTCGGACGGGCTTCGTGGCTCGGGTGGACGGGTGACACCGGCCCGGAGCGTCCCGGCATGCGGCACTTCGCGTGCGGGACCGGAAGCCGCGTGCCTAACTTTCAGTTGTGACTCCCTTCGTACCTCCCGGAGCGGCCAGTGGGCGCAGCACCTATTCCCCGACCCGCCCCTGGGGGACCACACTCGCCCGGCACCCTGCTCCGAGGATCGCTGCTCCGGGACTTCGTGGAACTCGCCAAGCGCAACGGAACGGCCAGCAACGGTCACCACAACCGGAACTATGTGCTGCCGCTGACCGAGCCGGAGGCACGGCTGCTGGGGCGCGAGACGGGAACCTCCGTCACGGTGCGGGTCCGCCGGTCCGACGCGTTGCCCGTCGTGATCAGGACCTGGGACAACGAGGACGAGGTCCTGGGCGCGGTCAGAGGCGTCCTGCCGCACGTACCGCAGTGCCTGGTCAAGGGGGCGGGCATCGCCATCCACACCTATGTGGAAGGCGTACCGCTGTCCAGCGTCTGCGGCAACGGCAAGCCCGTGGACACGCTGCTGGTCAAGGCGCTGGCCGGACTGCTGGCCCAGATGGCGCAGGTGCGGCGCAGCGCGCTGCCGCCTCTGCCGCGGAGCTGGCCCCGCAACGACACGGACAGCCGGGCCTTCCTGCGGACCTTGGCGCTTCTGGCGGATGAGCAGATCCGGCGGGCCAACTGGAGCATGTTCGGGGGCCTGTTCGCGGCGCTGGGCATTCCGGAGGACGCCATGGTCCGTTTGGCCGAACGGGCCCCCGTCATGACGAGACGCCCGTACAGCCTGCTCCACGCCGACCTGCACCGGGACAATCTGATCGTGTCCTACGGCGGACACACCCCGCTCATCTGCGTCGATTGGGAGCTGGCGACCTACGGTGATCCGCTCCACGACCTCGCCACGCACCTGGTGCGCATGCGGTACCCGGAGAGTCAGTGGGACGAGGTGATCGACGCGTGGGCGGAGGCCATGCGGGGGATCCGGCCGGCCGCCGTGAACGGGCTGTCGAAGGATCTGCCGCACTACCTGGCATTCGAACGGGCGCAGTCGGTCTATCCGGATGTGATGCGCGCAGCGCACTCCCTGCTGCAGTCGTTCACTCAGAAGGACCTGGACGAGGCGACGGAGGCGGTGAGCAGAGCGCTGGTCGCGGCCGCAGAACCGTTGCGGCTGAGGAGCGTGCCCGGTGTGCGGGAGATCGAGCGGGCGCTGTGCCGCTGGGTGGCGTCCCGCCAGGAACGCGACCGCACCGGCCGCGGACCGTTCGTCCACGTCCTCGGCTGGCAGGCGGATCCCCGGCTCCCCCCGTCCTCCTGTTTTCCCGAGGTCGCCGTGCGGGAAGCCCTCGCCCTGGAAGGCGCCGCGCCGGCGGGACGGGTGTTCAAGGGCACCACTCATCTCAACACCGTGGTCCGGGTGCCGAGCACGGGACAGTCCGTGGTCGTGCGGCGGAGACTGCCCGACGTCCACCGACGGGAGCGCAGTTTTCTCAGCGAGCACGCTGTGCTGCGCGCCATCGAGCAGGCACCCGTCGCCGTCACGGCACCCAAGGCCCTGGCACTGGGTGAGAGCTACCCGGACGACGGCTTCGCCATTCACACCTATGTGGGCCCGCACGACATCGACCGCCCCCCGAACCACCCCGTGCACGGGTTGCTCCCGCACGAGGCGGACGGTCTCGTGGACCAGCTCTGCGCCCTGACCCGGGTGGACTACAAGCAACTCGATCCGGTGGCCGGTGAGCGGGGCTTTTACCGGTGGCTCAAGTGCCAGCTCGTTGCCCTCGTCGGGGAGCTGCCCAAGAAGACGCAGCAACTCGCCCGGCAACTGGGCCTGCCGGACGCCGGGCGGCTGGACCAGATCCTGTCCGGACAGGAGGTGAGCCACCGGGAGCCCTCCCTGCTGCACGGGGACCTGAACCCGTGGAACCTGGTCCGCCGTGACGACCCGCACGCACTGACCATCATCGACTGGGAGATGGCCCTGATCGGCGACCCGCTCTACGACCTCGTCCGGCACATGCACCTCACGCCGACCCGGCGCGAGATCAGGGACCGGATGTTCAACCGCTGGGAGCGCACGCTGCCGTCCGAGTACACGCACGACTGGCACAGGGACTGGCAGACGTACGCGAGGCTGGAGACGGTCCGGTCCGCATACATCGACCTCGACCGTCTGGTGACCGGGGAAAGTCTGGACGCGCCCAATGTCCGCCGCGCGGTGGAGTCCTACGCGGTGACCCTGGCCGTCGCCATCGGCTCGCTGGGCCTGCCCCTCCGTTCCACGGCGAACCCTTATCTTGCCCGGGCACTGGTGTAGGGGGAACATGTCTTCCAAGGCCGTTGTGCACACCGTCGTGTGACGGCTCGCCGGGTGGGGTGCACGAAGGGGGTCGGGCATGCCGGAGCGCGTGAACGGGTCGTCCGGCAGCAGTGTGAGCAGGCGCTTACGCGGCTTTCAGGAGCGCTTCGAGCCCTTGGTGACCCGCCTCTTCCTGGCGGGCATTTTCGTCACCGGCCTGGTCGCTCAGTTCATCCAGCCGGTGGGGGACGCACTGGAGGGCAAGGCCTTTCTCGGCGGCGCCCTGCTGAGTCTGGTCGCGTACGTGCTCTACGACGCGGTGCGGGAGCTCTCCTCGTCGGTGCGGCAGCCGACGCGTGGCCTGGTGAACTCGAGTGAGCTGGGCGGATTCGTCAACGAGGCCTTCCGGGCGCGCAAGGTGGAGATCAGCTTCCTCGGTTACACGGGGGAGACCCTCTATCACGAGGTCTATCGCAGTCTGGGGGAACTCTTCGACAATCCGGGGTCGACGAGGACGGTCGTCGTGCGGATGCTCGTTCCGGACTTCGGCCAGCCCATGACCGTACCGGCGCGCGTGGGGCCCGACGACCGTCCCGTGGACGATCCGGCGTTCCGGAACCGGATGCTGCGGCAGTGCCGGGAGTACAGCGGAATTTTGTCGGCCGTGGCGGACAGCCTCAACGGGACCGGACGGTTCGTCGTCGAGTGCGAGTACCGCTGCTACCCCGGTATTCCGCGGGACAAGATCTGCATATTCAACCGGGCTCATGTCCTGCACGGTCTCTACGACGTTTCCGCCCGGAAGCGTCTTGAGCACATGGGGCCCGAGTACTACGACCCCAAGGGTTACACCACGGAGCTCAACGTCTGGTCGCAGGAGGGCGCGACCGCCGCCGAGGCCGTCTCCATGTGGGTGAAGCATTTCGACGAACTCTGGGCGCTGTCGTCGGTGCCCAACTGGGGTCGCAGCGCGGCTGCCTAGGTCTCCGGGCGGCTTCCTCGTCGCGTCAGTGCCCAGCACGCGGGCCGAGGCCTCCCCGGGTCAGACCCCGGAGCCCGTCTCCTCCTCCACCGGCGGCATCAGTGCGCGCAGCCAGCGTTCCGTCTGGGCGACGTGGGCCTCGGCCGCGCCGGCCGCCGCGCCGGGGTCGCGGTCGGCGATCGCGGTGGCGAGGATGCGGTGGTCCGCGTCGCTCTTGCGGCGCAGGTCGGGCCCCTCGGGCAGGGTGAAGACCTGGTACTTGCGGGAGCGGGCGCGGAAGACCGCGAGCAGCGAGGCGAGCGTGGGGTTGCCGCTCGCGTGGGCGATCTCGGCGTGGAAGCGGTGGTCGAGTTCCGAGGCCTCGGTGGGGTCCTCGGTGGCCTCCATCGCCTCGATGAGGGAGAAGAGGGTCTCGACGGTCCGGGGCGTCGCCCGCGCGGCGGCCTTGGCCGCGACATGGGCCTCCAGGACGCGCCGGATCTCGTAGAGCTCCAGCAGTCCGGGCAGCGGCAGGAGTTGCAGGGTCAGCGAG
>KL568531.1:33058-38366 GCA_000715605.1 Streptomyces speibonae
CTGCCGATCAGGTCCTCCGGCCGCAGCTGGGAGACGTACGTGCCGGAACCGTGACGCGGCTCTATCACGCCCAGCGCCGCCAGCATGCGCACCGCCTCCCGCAAGGAGCCGCGGGAGACGCCCAGTTCCTCGCAGAGTTCCGCCTCGGGAGGAATGCGCTCGCCGGCGCCGAGCCGCCCCGTCGCGATCATGTGGCGCAGGCCGTGGAAGGCCTTGTCGACTGCGGACATCCGATTCCTCCCCTGACGGGCCGGCGTCGGCGTGCGCCTGCCCGAGTGCACTGTAGCGAGACAAGAGATCCGATGTCTCCCATGTATCGGTCGTGAGTCATCTGATTTCTCTTGGCGCAGAGGTCTTGTCATGGCCGAAAAGTGCATGCCACCATCCCGAGTCATCATACGTCTTGGTGTGAGGGTCTGATGTCCCGTGCGATGTCCCGGGTCCGGAGAGCCCTTCGCGGATGGGAGTCATGTGAGCGAGACCGAGGTCACCACCGCACCCCGCCCCCTGCTGCTGGCCGACGGCCGTCCGGCGGCGCGGGCGTGGTCGCTGGATCCCGCCCTGCGCCACCTCAACCACGGCTCCTTCGGCGCGGTACCGCTGGCCGCCCAGGCGCGCCAGCACGAGCTGCGTACGGAGATGGAGAGCGCGCCGGTGGTGTGGTTCCCGGAGCTGCCGCGGCGGCTCGCGGCCACCCGGGGCGACCTCGCGGCCTTCCTCGGCGCGGCCCCCCGCGACCTCGCCCTGGTGCCGAACGCGAGCGCCGGCATGAGCGTCGTGTACGCCGGTCTGGAGCGGCGGCGCGGCGGGGAGATCGTCGTCACCGACCACGGCTACGGCGCCGTGACCATGGGCGCCGAGCGGCTGGCGCGCCGCTGGGGCGGCCGGGTGCGCACCGCCCGGGTGCCGCTGGACGCGGACGAGGAGGGGGCGTACGAGGCCGTGATGGCCGAGGTGGGGGAGAGCACCGACCTCCTCGTGATCGACCAGATCACCTCGGCGACCGCCCGCCGGCTGCCGGTGGAGCGGATCGGCGCGGAGGCACGGCGCCGCGGTATCCCGCTCCTCGTGGACGGCGCCCACGCCCCCGGCCTGATCGACGCCCCGGTCACCGGCCTGACCTGCGACTTCTGGGCGGGCAACCTGCACAAATGGGCCTGCGCGCCGCGCGGCACGGCGGCCCTGGTGGCGCGCGGTCCGCTGCGCGACGGGCTGTATCCGCTGATCGACTCCTGGGGCGCCGCCGACCCCTACCCCGACCGCTTCGACCAGCAGGGCACCATCGACGCCACCCACTACCTCGCCGCCCCGACGGCCCTCGACTTCGTCGGGGCGACCTGGGGCTGGCCCGCCGCCCGCCGCTACATGGACGAGCTGGCCGGCTACGCCGAGCAGGTCGTGGGCGCCGCGTTCACCGCGCTGACCGGCACGGACGCCCGCGTCGACGTGGGCATGCCCGTGCCCGGCATGCGGCTGGTGCGGCTGCCCGAGGGCCTCGCCGACAGCCGCGTCACCGCCGACGCCCTGCGCGACCGGGCCGCCGCGGAGCTGGGCGTCGAGGCGGCGTTCACCGCTTTCGGCGGCGTCGGGTACTGGCGGCTGTCCGCCCATGTCTACAACACCGCCGAGGACTACGAGTACTTCGCCGAGAGGTGCGTTCCCGTGCTCGGTGAGTGGGCCCGCGCGGCGCGCGCCCGACAGCACCGCACCCCCTGAGGCCACGCCGCCGTATCCCCTCCACCCAAGGAAGAGGTCGCCACGATGAGAAGAAGGACGGCAGCTCTCGCGCTCGGCACCGCCGCCGCGATGGTCCTGACCGGCTGTTCCACCATGAGCCCCGGTGAGAGCGGGACGGTCACCCTCAACATGGTCGAGAGCCTGACCAACCCCGCCCGCACCGATCTGCTGAAGGGGCTGATAGCCGACTTCGAGAAGCAGAACCCGAAGATCGAGGTCAACCTCGTCTCCCCGCCCACCGAGCAGGCCGACCAGAAGATCCAGCAGATGCTCCAGTCCGGCAGCGGCGTGGACGTCCTGGAGGTCCGTGACATCACCGTGGGGCCGTGGTCGAACAACGGCTGGCTCTACGACATGAAGAAGGACCTCGCCGACTGGAAGGGCTGGGAGGCCCTGACCGACAACGCCGTCGAGGCCTCCGAGGACACCGAGGGCAGGACGTACTTCGTCCCCTACGGCTTCTACGGGCTGAGCCTCTTCCACCGCACCGACCTGATCGAGGAGGCCGGCTTCGACAAGCCGCCCGCCACCTGGGAGGAGCTGCTGGAGCAGGCCTCCAAGATCCACAAGCCGTCGGAGCGGCGCTACGGCTACGCCTTCCGGGGCGGCGCCAACGCGCACAGCAACGCCACCGCCGCGATCGAGGCGTACGTCGCCGACGACATCGACCCGGCCCACGGTTACCTGCTGAAGGACGGCAGCACGATCTTCTCCGCGCCCGAGGCGCTGGACGCGATGGAGACGTACCTGAAGCTGTTCGAGGAGGCGTCGCCGGAGTCGTCCGTGGCGTGGGGCTACCCGGAGATGGTCGAGGGCTTCTCCAACGGCTCGACCGCGTTCCTGCTCCAGGACCCCGAGGTCATCGCCACCGTCTCGGAGTCCAAGTCGATCAAGCCGGACCAGTGGAGCACCGCACCGCTGGTGGCCGGGCCCAGCGGAAAGACCGTGCAGCCGCTGGCCACCGCCGGCTGGGGCGTGGCCGAGGGCAGCAAGCACAAGGCGGAGGCGGTCAAGCTCGTCGAGTTCCTGTCGGAGGGCGAGGCGTCGACGGCGTTCACCAAGAAGAACAGCCTGGTGCCGATCCTGAAGTCGGCGGCGGAGGACGAGTTCTACCGGACGGGGCCCTGGGCCAGCTACGTCACCATGACGGAGAACCCGGACAAGTACCTCGTCGTCACCCAGCCGCGCGGTGTCGCCTGGTGGGCCGAGTGGCAGCAGCGCGCCGACACCGACGTGCAGAAGATGATCCTCGGCAAGCTGACGCCGAAGGAGCTGCTCGAGGGCTGGGACGCGTACTGGACCGAGAAGTGGAAGAAGTAGCGATGTCCACCACGTCCACCCGTGACGTACGCAAGGCGCCCCCCGCGCGGAAGGGGGGCGCCCCGCCCACGAGGACCGGGCGCCGGCGGGAGTTCACCACGCGGCGCGGTCTGGTCATCGCCGCGTTCATGGCGCCGGCGGCGGTGTTCGTGGCGGTCTTCACGTACTACCCGATGATCGCCGGCAGTCAGATGGCGTTCCGCAACTGGAACCTGACCGACCTCACCGACACCTCCTGGGTGGGCCTGAAGAACTTCCGCGAGGTCTTCACCGACCCGGCCTGGGGCACGGTGCTGGACAACACCCTGCTGTGGGTGGTCGGTTCGATCGTGCCGCAGCTGGTGATCGGGTTCGCCATCGCGCTGTGGCTGCGCCGGCGGTTCCCCTTCCGGGGGCTCTACCAGGCGCTGATCTTCTTCCCCTGGGCGATCTCCGGGTTCCTCATCGGCATCCTGTTCCGCTGGCTGTTCAACAGCGAGTTCGGCGTCGTCAACGACCTGCTGCAGAAGGCCGGGATCATCGACGAGCCGATCGCCTGGCTGGCCGATCCGCAGACCGCGATGATCGCCGTGCTGATCGCCAACGTCTGGTACGGCGTCACCTTCTTCGCGATCATGATCCTGGCCGCGCTCCAGTCCATCCCCGACGAGCTGTACGAGGCGGCGGCGCTGGACGGTGCGAGCCGGACGCGGACCCTCTTCCAGATCACCATCCCCTACATCCGTACGACGCTGGCCCTGACGGTGCTGCTGCGCGTCATCTGGATCTTCAACTTCCCCGACCTGATCTTCGGCATGACCGGGGGCGGGCCGAACAACGAGACGCACATCGTGACCACCTGGATGATCAAGATCACCCAGCAGGGCGACTACGGCAAGGCCTCCGCCCTCGGCCTCCTGGTCGTCGCCATCCTGCTGGTCTTCGCGGTGTTCTTCCTGATGGCGACGCGGGAGCGGACGGCCGCGGCACGGGGCTCCGGAAAGCGAGGTGCACGGACGTGATCGGCAAGGAAACGACGGCCGGCCGGGCCACCAAGTTCACGTTCCTGGGCCTGTGGCTGATCTTCTCCCTCTTCCCCCTCTACTGGATCACCGTCACCTCGCTCAAGGCGCCCGGCGACATCTTCGCCTTCCCCATCGCCTACTGGCCCGAGCGCTTCTCGCTGGAGAACTACCAGGGCCTGTTCGGCACCGCCGACTTCGGTACGTACCTGGTCAACAGCCTGGTGGTGGCGACGGTCGCGGGGCTGGTCGCCACGGCGATCTCGACACTGTCGGCGTATGTCCTCGCACGGTTCGAGTTCCGCACGAAGTCCGCGCTGCTGATGGCGGCGCTGGTCACGCAGATGATCCCGTCCTTCATCGCGCTGGGCCCGCTGTACCTGCTGATGACCGACCTGCGTCTGGTCGACAACCGGTTCGGGCTGATCCTCGTCTACATCGCCGTGTGCGTCCCCTTCTGCACGGTGATGCTGCGCGGCTTCTTCGCCAACGTCCCGGACGCGCTGGAGGAGGCCGCCATGATCGACGGCCTGTCCCGGCTCGGGGCGCTGGTACGGGTGCTGCTGCCGGTGATGCGCCCCGGGATCGTGGCGGCGTTCATCTTCAACTTCGTCAACTGCTGGAACGAGCTGTTTCTGTCGGTGACGCTGATGAACAGCGACGGCAACAAGACCGTGCCGACGGCTCTGAACGGCTTCATCTCCAGCTTCAACATCGACTGGGGCTCGATGTCCGCGGCGGCCGTCCTGACCATCCTCCCCACCATGGTGCTCTTCGCGTTCGCCAGCCGGCACATCGTCCAGGGGCTCACGTCGGGCGCGGTGAAGGGGTGAGCCGGGGGCCGACGGCGGTCACCGCTGCCGTCCGGCCTCCCGCGCCGCCCGCTCCAGCCGCTCACGGTAGCTCTCCCACCAGGCGGGGTCGCTCGACGGCAGGCTGCTCGCGTTCTCGCCCTCCCCCGCCCCGCCGTCCAGCAGCTCCCGCAGGATGTCGGCGTGCCCGGCGTGGCGGTGGGTGTCGGAGATGACGCGGACCACGGCGTGGTGCAGGGTCAGTTCGGCCCGGCCCTCCGGCCACCAGGGCACCTTGCCGGCCGTCTCCAGGGGCAGGGCGTCGAGCGTGGCGTCCGCGTGTGCCCACGCCCGGCGGTACAGGTCCACCACGAACGCGCGTGACTCCTGCGCGGTGGCCCACATGTCCGCGTTGGTCTCCGCGGCGTCCGCGAGCCAGGGCAGCGGCTCGCCGGACGG
>KL568531.1:38574-52321 GCA_000715605.1 Streptomyces speibonae
CGCCGGACGGGCGGCCGAAGGTGTCGCCGAGGTAGCCGAGTTCGATGCCGGCCACGTGTTTCACCAGGCCCAGGAGGTTGGTCCCGGTCGGGGTCATCGGGCGCCGGATGTCGTACTCGGACAGCCCCTCGAGCTTCCACAGCAGGGCGTCGCGGGCCTCCTGGAGATAGCGGTGCAGGTCCGCCTTGGCGCCGGACACGGTCACGGAGTCAGCCCGCCCTCCGCGCGGGGCGCGTCCAGCCAGCGGCCGTCGCGCATCAGGGTGCGTCCCGGCAGCTCGTTCGCCTCCCGCCAGGCCTGGACGCGCAGCGGCCGGATGCGGAAGTACTGGTACGGCCGGTCGAGCTTGCGCGGGTCGAACCCGGTCTTCTCGGCGAACGCGTCACCGGTTCCGGCGCCGAGCTCGGCGACGTCGACGGGCTCGGCGGTGCCGTCGACGAGCACGACGTCACGCGTCGGTCCGAGTCCTACGCGCACCCGGGGGTCGGCCAGCAGATTGCGGCTGGTGACCGACGAGCGCGGCGTCGAGACGAGCAGCGCGTCCCCGTCCCAGAGGAACGACAACGGAACCAGATGCACCCCACCGGACGCGCCCGCGGTGGCGACCCAGAGATCAACATCGCCCTCCAGCCGCTCCCGCGTGTCCCGCACCCGCTCCCCGAACCCCCGCGCCGCGACGTCCTCGCTCATATCCCTCCCCTTCCTCGAAGACCCCCACGCTAAGCGCTGCCCGGTCCCCACCGCTTCTCCATAACCGACCGACCGCTGTGACTCGCAACGGTAGTTGTCACCGTAGCGTTCGCTGACCTGCGGCGCCCCGCCGGGACCGCAGCGCTTTCTGTCACTGAATGCGCGCGATTGTTGTCACTTCCGGGCTGTTCTCAATCGTGTTGTCACCAGCTCCGGAGAACCGCTCTCTGCCTGACGATCCGGGCAGTTCCCTGGTGATGTGGACGACGTGCGTTCCCGCGTACAGCCCGCGTGCGGGGCCGGAGCCTCGGACGAGGGCCTGTGGTCGCATAGGTGCAAGTGGGAGTCCCTGCTCGCTCCGGTGTCTGTGGCGCCGGGCAGGAGCGGGCTGGATCTCGGGCCGGAGTGGACTCGTCGCTGGACGGCGACTTGGCGGACAGCGGGCAACGAGGTGTCCTGCACTGTGAGGGACTTGGCCCACACACGTATCGCAGACGCTACGCCGATGCGCTGGTTCTCCTGGCGGCGGGCCCAACGTCACCGCCCTGGTCTTCAGTTTCTCGTCAGCACGGGCCGTCATCACGGGACAGAGAGCCTGGAGGAGGCCCGCCTGCTGCTGGCCCTCGACTTCGCGGCCAACTTGGTTGACGTGGTGTCGCAGCCCATGCGGCTTCGGTTCGATACCACGACCGGTCGCCGCGGGCATATCCCGGACTTCCTCGCGGTGACCCACACTGGCGCTTGGCTGATCGACGTACGGCCGTGGGCGTTGATCGAGCCGAAGGACCTGGAAGCGTTCGCTGCGGCTGCCGAGGTCGCGCTGGTCTGCGGCTGGCACTACGTGGTTGCGGCGGGGTGGAAGAAACACGTCACGGCCACCCTAGACGTGTTCTCCTCCCAGCGGCGGGCCCTGTCTGACCCGCTCGCGCTGCGGCCGCGCTTGTTGGCAGCAGCAGCCCAGGATGGCGGGACATTCGGCGAACTCGCAGATGCGGCGCCGTTTCCGCCGCTGGCCAGGGCTCAGCTCCTGCATTTGCTCTGGCACCGGCAGCTCGGTATCGATCTGAGCCAGCCGTTCGGGGATCGTTCCGTCGTGATCCATTCGCAGGGAGGGGAGCGGTGAGGGCGGCTAGGGTCCTGGACTTGTCTCCTGGGGCGGCTCTGGTGGTGGACGGCACGGAGTGGACCGTCGAGCGCCGCGAGCCGGAGCTGGGTCGGGTCCAACTGGTCCGGCACGACGGTGCCCGGCAGCGGGTGAGCTTCCATTTCCTGGCCAACCATCCCAGTTGCCGCTCATCGTCCACGACCTCGGCCCGGGGAGCCGACCGAGGCCGTCAGCCGAAGACCCTGCGGGATCTGGAGCCGGGGCGTCGGGAGCTCGCAGCATCCAGGCTGGCGCACCTGCTGGAAGTGGAGACGGGTTTCCGTAGTGGTGATCCTCTGCGGGCCGCGCCGGGCGAGCCGAAGCCGGAGTACGATCCGGCCACGACGACGCTGACGGATCGCCGACGTGCCAAGGTTGCCGAACTGAAGTCCATGGACCGGCAGCAGGCCAAGTTGCTGGGACTGGACCGGGTCGGTTACCGCACCCTGATCCGGTGGGACCAGCGTCGGCGGAAGGCCGGACTGGTCGGCTGCGCGGACGATCGATGGCTGCGCCAGAGCGGCGGGCACCCCAGCATCACAGAGGAGATCCGGGAGGCGATCTTCGCGGTCCGCGCGGAGACGCTGCACCGGTCGAAGGTGACTATGCGGACCCGTGAACGCATGATCCACCAGTACGTGCGCGAAACCTTCCCTGGCCAGGACGTCCCTGTCCCCTGCTACAACACCTTGCGGGCCGTCTGGCGCGAGTGGTTCGGGCCGGCTGGGGCACGCCAACGCTATGCTCGCTCGGCCGAACTACCAGTGAAGAGCGGTCACGTCTTCGTCCACCGTCCCGGCCAGGTGGTCGCGCTCGACACCACGGTGTTGCCCGTGATGGTCCGCGAGAGCGTGTTCGGCGACCCGGTGAAGTGCCACCTCACTCTCGCCATGGACGTGCACACGCACTCCCTCTGTGCCTTCCGGTTAACCCTGGTCTCCGACAAGTCGGTGGACGTCGCGATGCTGCTGCGGGACGTCATGCTGCCCCTGCCCATGAGGACGGACTGGGGCGACGAACTGGAGTGGCCCTATCCCGGCCTGCCCGCCGCAGTGGTCGCCGAGTTCGCCGGGCACAAGGTCGCTGGCCTGCCGTTCTTCACCCCGGAGACCGTGACCACCGATCACGGGTCCGTTTACCGCAATCATCACTTGGTCGACGTCCAGCGGGTACTTGGCTGCAACATCCTCCCCAGCCGTGTCTTGCGTCCCACCGATAAGTCCGCCTGCGAGAGGGCCTTCGGCGCCATCAGGACCCTGCTGTTCGAGCAACTGCCTGGCTACACCGGCATTGACCCCGCCGACCGTGGTGCCGACCCGGAAGGCGACGCGGTGCTGACCATCGATGAGATGGAGCACGTGATCGCCACCTGGATCGTTGCCGTCTGGCAACGGCGCAGGCTCGGCGAATACGCACCCAGCTGGGACCCCGGAGGTGACCACAGCCCCAACTCGCTGTTCGCCGCCTCGTTCGCGCAGGCCGGCTTCGCCATGGAGATCCCTTCACCCGAGCTGTTCTATGAGCTGCTGCCTGTCCACTACGTCCAAAAGATCGATCCCCGGCGCGGGGTGAAGATCCGCGGGCTTTGGTACGACGGCCCCGCCTTGGCCCCCTACCGGGGCCAGCACTCCACCCGCGGCGGCAAGTACAAGGGCAAATGGGTCATCCACCGCGACCCCAGGGACCGCCGCAGGGTGTTTTTCCAGGACCCACTCACCCACGACTGGCACCCGCTGCCCTGGACCGGACTGCCGCCAAATGGGCAGGCCCCTGCCTTCGGCGACGCCCGGGTACGCGAACTGCTCAAGAAGGCCGAAGCCCACGATCTGCGTCCCCGCACGGATGACGAACTGCTCCCCGTTCTCCTGGAGCTGGTCGGTTCCCGTATCCCCGTGAGCCAGTGGAAGACCCAGATGCCCAAGACCGCGCGGAGCGAGCACGCCCGTGAGGTCACCCAGGCCGACGCCGCCCAGGCTGACCGCCCGTCGGCCACCGCACCCATCCGACACCAGACCGCAGCCGGGTCAGTGGTGACCCCGCTCCGCTGGTCCGAGCGGGCCCGGGAAGCAGACGCCAGCATCGACAGCGCACGACGCCACCGCCGCGAACAGGCAGTCAAGGGCCGACCGAAACCGCCGCCTCCCCTCGGCGCTTCCCTGCGCAACCGCGACCTGTTCCTACTGCCCGAGGCCGACGAGGAGGATCAGCCCGATGGCGGACCGACCAGATGAGAGCGGCATCGTCCCATTTCTGCGAGCCGGACCACCACCGGACCGCACCCGCCGCGAAGGCTGGCAGCAGTGGCGCAAGCAACGGGACCAGTTCACCCCGGCTCCCAGGCTCTCCCCGGAGGAGTACGCGGCCCTTAGCCCCCGCCGTAGGGGCCTGCACGACATCCACCGCACAGCCACCCACATGAACATCGGGCTGCTGGAGACCCCGATGAGCTCCAAGGTCACCAAGCACATGCGGTCCCGGCTGCGGAACAATGCGCTGAACTTCGAGCCGGGCACCCGCGACGGCCTAATGATCAGCGGCGGCGGATACCTAGGCAAAACCGAGACGGCCTGCGCCGCCGCAGCCGCGTTCGAAGACGTCTGGCGGGACCTGCACCACCAGCTCCTGCCTCCCCCGGTCGAAGGCACCCGGGACCTCTTCGTTCCGGTCGCCTACTGCCGAACCCCGGTGCGGGCCACACCGAAAGCGCTCTGCGCGACCATCCTCGACTTCTACGGCGCCCCGCACCCCAAGACCCTCAACGGCCTGATCCGCGCCGTCAAAGACTCCCTGCGGGACCATCGCACCAGCGCTCTGCTGCTGGACGACATCACCAGACTCCGCCTCCACCGCGAAGACGACCAAGACACTCTCGACCTCATCCGCGAGCTGATGGACTTGAACGTTACCTTAGTCCTCATCGGCGTCGACATTCCCCGCTCGGGCCTAGTCAGGGGCGGCTTCGCCGACCCGAGCACGGGCCAGTGGATCGTCCCGCCGGTCTACGCAGGCAAGAGCCACAACCCGGCTGCCGCCACCCAGACCGAGCGGCGCTTCGACCTGGTCGACCTCGACCCCTTCGACTACGACACTATCGAGGGCACGTCTGCCTTCATCGAGCACCTGGCCGGGATCGAGGACCGGCTCCGGTTGCTCCGAGCCTGGCCAGGCATGCTCACCGAGGGCGAGATGCCCGAGTACCTCTACCGGCGCACCCGCGGGATCGTCGGCCTGCTTAAGCGACTCATCGAGGCCGGCAGCACCGACGCGATCGAGTCCGGCAGTGAAGAGCTGACTCCCGAACAGCTGGCTAAGATCCCCATCCGGCTAGGCAACCTCGCCGACCGGGACCCCTCCGAAATCCCCGAGATTCCCACGGCCGATCCTCTTCCGGAGCATCTGAGTAAACCCACACCCCGGCGCAGAGCGCGGAACACGGTCTTCGATGATCGCGGTGACCGCGCCGCAGGAGGAACCCGGCCATGACGAGGGTACTTCGCCAGTTGCCCCGCGGCCTGGCCCCGCTGGCCGACGAGACTCTGCCCGGTTACATCCTCCGCCTCGCCCACCGCTTGGGCACCGCCCCGGGCGATATCGCCGCCCGCACCGGTCTGTCCGAGAGGCCTGCAGGGCTCCTCCCTCTGGGATTCCTGCACGAGGTGGGTCCCGCCACAACACAAGTATTCGCCCAGGTCACCCGGCTCACCCCACAGGAAGTCGCTGGGCTTGGCCTGGCCGCGCTCAGCTCGCGATACGGCCCACTCGATCTCAGCCACACCTCCGCCAAGGTCACCCGATCAGTGATCAACAACAATCCATGGGCCTACTTCCGATCCACCCGCTACTGCCCGCACTGCCTCGCCGGCGACGGCAGCGAAATTCAGCGGCTGCACGGTGGGTCCTGGCAACGGCTCTGGCGTCTCCCCGTGGTTTTCGCCTGTCCCAAGCACCACTGCTTCCTCCAGAACCGATGCCCGGCTTGCGACCAACTCGTGCAGTTCACCGCTCGCACGCGCAGCCTGATCCCCCGGCCCGGAGACGCCAGCCTGCGTCCCGCTCAGTGCCGGGCCATCGCGGGATCATCCCGATCCGATCGAGTCCCCGCTTGCGGCTACTCACTCGACAGCACGCTTCCGAACACCGCCAGCCCGCTGGATGACCGGTCGCGCAGCGCACTCCTCTGTCTTCAGAGCCGATTCCACGCGCTCCTGACGGCAGCAGACATTGAAACCACCCACAGCATCGGAATGTCGGTCTCCACCAGCCAGTACTTCATGGACCTGCGCACTCTCATGGCATTGATCTTCGTGTCCTGGCCTGCGGGACGCTCCTACGCGACCACCCCGAGCCTCGCATCAGCCCTCGACGCCGAAGCCGAACGTCGGCACAAGGCGTACCGCGACCTGCAAGCGAGACCAGGCAAGCGTCACCACTCGCGGGCCTACTCCGCTCCGCCCGACGACGCCGTTGTCACCGGCGCAGTTCTCGGCATAGCGGAGACCCTCCTTAGCGTCCAGAACCACGCCACAGCTGCCGAGACTCTCTTCCCCCTCGTCCTCCGATCGATTGATCGCGACCCGGCCGCGAGCTACTACCTACGCGCTATGCGTCGCGGCACATCGCCGTCCTTGCAGGCGGCGCTACATGTCGACCGGCGCAAGGGCAGTCTTCGAGCTCACGCCCGAGCCAAGGGGAGTGGGGAAACATAAGTCTTCAGTGAGTGATCGCTTGGGCGTCATGGTCGCCCCGAGTAACTAGCAGAGTCATCGGTCGAGGAACTCGGCCCAGATGCACTCGATGCAGCGGTCGGAGGCGACCATTACAGAGCGGAGGTCGCCTTGGTTCTGCGGCGGCGCACCGCATTTCGGTGGAGGTCGTAGCACTGCCCCGTACTGTCGGCGGCAAGTCGCGAGTGAGGGGACAATCAGTAGCGTCCCGAGGAGGTCACCAGGGCGGGTGGAACGGGACGGGACGGGAGCGACCAGCGCGGCGTTCGCTGACAAGCAAGCGTGTTGGGCTGCTTCAAGCCGTTCTCGGAGCGTCAATGCCCATGCCTCGAGTGCCGTCGAGACTGGACGACGGAATGGGCAGGCTTTGGTGACCAACTGCCCGGTCTCGAGTAGTTAGTAATCACGCTCTCCGGGTTAAAAGCCTGGCTGGCTGCCATCAGTAGACTAGTGCTAATTATTCCGATCCCAATCGGCGGGAGCAGCGACGAATCCATGGTCTGACAATGAGCGGAACCACTTTTCAAAACGTGCCACTAGGGCGACCGGGAAATCGCTCTTGTGTCCGCGGGTTGCGCAGATGTCGTACCCGTTGCAATTCCTCAACTCGGCAGGAATTTTCGGCCCCTCGCTGCCGTAGTAGGCGAAATCTGTCGAGATTAGAACCTTTGGACTCTGCGTATCGATGTTCAGGTTGGCTGGATTGGTAGCGCCGTTTTCTAGGCTGTGGTGAGAATCTTCCTGTATCCAGGCGCCGGATCGTTCATCTCGATGGTAGATATTGTCCCCGTAGGCCTGCTTCACACTTCCGTGTAGATTTGGTCTTTTTTCAAGGAAGCGCGAGTCCTCCCAGTACTCATCGAAGGTGAGTACTTCGGTTACTTTCATGGCATAGACGAGAAAGCCTCGACGCTGAGTTTCTGCGGACCCGGTGCCCACTACCCAGTCGTCCACTCTGGCGACTCTCCTAATCACCGGCTTACACGTAGCTAGCGTGCAAAACCCGTGAAATGGGTTTGGAGCGAATCCATAGTCCCGCGCAACGACATAGGAGTAGATCCTCATGTGCGTCCTAACCTCATTAGCAGCCGTATCGCTTGATCTCGCGCTTCTCGCGCAAGTGGCCGTCGCTCGTCTCCCAGTTACTAATTCTGCCGCAGATTGCATCTCTGATACGGTCGCCCTGCCAGCCGACTACGGCGTCAGCATAAAGATTGAGCGCCTCGGGTACGTCACATTCGGCCGCGCCGTGTTCCCACACGCCCACGATCCGCTTGCCCATTTTCTGCGCGTACTCGATCTCCCAGTTAACCCACTTGCTGGTTCGTGTATCTTTGGAGATGAGAACGATCACTGTGCCAGCCCAGCGAATGCGCGGGGCCAGAATCTCCCCCTTGATGTATGATTCGCTTGTCGCGTTATTGGGCCGCGTGCTGTTGATCGAAGAGTCACGCACGTCGAATCCGCTCTTTCTGAGCAGGGACTTCATGGCTGGAAGATCATTGTCGTCCTCGTGGATGTGGCTGATGAATACTCTACTTGATGTGTCAGCCATGATTCCCTGCCCCCCTTTGTTCATCGCCTAGACCTGACTCTTCGTCCCGATGCTGCCAAGACTGAGCCTAGGGAAGCCCTCCTGCCGTCAGAGAATATCACCTTATCTGCTGGCGCAATGGTCGGTCTCCGGCCGAGTTCTGGCGCCTGAATCGTCGGAGGCTCATCAAGCCTCAGGTTCAGGGCCCAGCATGATTTCGGGGTTTTGGACCCCGGCGAGCTTGGCGAAAGCCAAGACATACTCTCTCGTGTTCGCTTGTACCTGGCGCAGTTCTCTGCGGCATTCGGCTGCGCGTGGCCAAGCTGACTCCGGCAGATTGGGCTCGGCGCTTTCAAACTCGCGCAGAATCGGATGCCATTTGGAGAGAAATGGTCTAATCTCGCGATTGAGTAGAGTGACTGCCAAACTTTCGACAGTGAGGCCATCCTTGGTGGTCGATGGGCGGCTTGCTTTGAGGATATCGCGAGTGGTGGCGAATAGTCCGTAGAGGGAAGTCAGTGCTTCCCGTATCAATCCTTCATCTTCGCCAAGTCGTTGAGTGGAGGTTCTGGTGACTGATTCGATAAAAAGTTGCCAGGAGACTTGCTGGGCGTCATTGTTGACTACGAAGGTGAGTTCGCTCAATTGAGGAACAGTAATCCGAACTTCGGTCAGCCTCGCCGTCCTCTTGTATATGTCTATTCCCAGAGCTACGAGTACCCCTGCGGCAGCCCCACCTATGGCGAAGGCATAACTGCTGTTGACTTGACTAAGGCCGTATAGGGCTATTCCCGCTCCGCAGCCTGCCAATGCGGACACGATGACACGCAGGGCACGACTGTTGGAAATCGAGATCATCGCCTCTCCGTTGGGTCCAACGCGCACATAGTCGGCACACTCCTCGTGTGGCTTCTCTGATGGGATGCGTTACATGGGGGCTCGTCCCGGAGGACGACTGTCTGCCCCATCGATGTGATCAAACGTCGCCGTTCATCTTTGCAATGTAGGTGGCGTCACGCCAGGGCGACGGGGCCTGAGATCTCCTGACGGTGTGCCCCGTTGTCGGGAGCTGTGAAGCGCCGGACGGGTCTGGCAAACCTGGACCCCAGGCTGCTGAACATGAAGAGCGACAAGTCCATCGGAACGATCCCATCGGCGGACCCAACTGAGCATGGCGGCATCGGTGCGAGCCGTGTGATTGCGGCTGGTCGCCAGCGGTTCCGCGTCGCAGCCATGGTCAGGGCCCTCACCGCGTAAGGATGACGGCTGTGCCGGCCATCCGGAGCTGCGGTGGCAGGCAGCACGTCGAGAACATGAAGTCTCGGATGCTCCGGCTCAGCGAGTGGGCGGTGGAGGTGAGCGGCGCCAGAGACAACCGCATCCTGTGCGATCCTGGTGGGCCTCCTCGGCCTGGTGTGTGCTCGTCCTTCTCCCGGTTGGCCAAGTGCGGGACCCGGGGTGCCCCGGGCCAACGACATGGCACGAGAAGCGTGTGGCTTTGGAGGCGAGCGATGACATCGCTAACAAGGATCAATGACCGGAGAGTGGGATCGCGCTGTGGAGCAGCCGACATGTGTTGACGAGCATGTCCCACAGGCCGTCGTCACGGCGGACCTCGTGGAAATAGGCCCCGCGCAGCCGTTCCTGTGGTTGCGGCTCCAGGAGACCGGCATCCACTAGGCGTTTGACGATGGGGCGGACAAGGCTGTCGGTCAGACCTGTGCGCGAGGCGACCATGCGCACAGTGATAGGCGTGTCACCGGTGGCGG
This sequence comes from Streptomyces speibonae, assembly GCA_000715605.1. Taxonomy (GTDB): domain Bacteria; phylum Actinomycetota; class Actinomycetes; order Streptomycetales; family Streptomycetaceae; genus Streptomyces; species Streptomyces speibonae. The sequence continues at coordinate 48,436 of KL568531.1, forward strand.
ACGTGAGGTCGACGACCGCGACTACCACCTCAGCCATATAGCGGTTCCCGAACAGCGCTGATGAGCGTCTGCGCAACGCTTCCCGGGTCTCTCCGTCCATGCGTATAGTGTGGCCCGTTACATGAATCGCGTCACGCTGGGATGCGAGAGACATTCTGCGATGGGTACTGCGATGGCTTCTGGCGCCACCCTCGACGGACTCCAGGGCGAGCTGGACCTGGTACTGCCCGCGGAACGTGTGGCGCCGCGGGACGAGCGGCCCGCACCGCCCCCCATCCGGGTCGCCGGACGTCTGCTCCATCCGACACCCGTGTTCGACACATACTGGCGGTTCGCAGCGCGTCGACACGCGGTCTATCAGGCGCGGCTTGAGGGTAGACCCGGTCCCTGGACTGATGATCCAATCCTGTTGCGCTACCGGTTCACGAATTGCTACCGGGCTGCGGATCGAGTCAGCCAGTTCCTCATTCGCCACGTCTCCTACACCGGAGCACAGGATGTGCCGGAAGTGGTGTTTCGGACCCTGCTCTTCAAGATGTTCAACCGGGTCTCAACTTGGCAGCTGTTGAGCGGGGAAGTCGGGGAGATCCGTTGGAAGGACTTCAGTCGAAGCACATACGACGATGTGCTGACCCGTGCCTTTGCTGAAGGTCGCAAGCTGTACTCGGCTGCCTACGTGATTCCTCCGCCGCGGCTTGGTGCGAGCCGGAAGCACAGCAATCATCTGCGGCTGCTCGAGCTGATGATGACCACGGATGTGGGGGGCCGCATCGCCCGCGGTGGGTCGTTGCGTGCTGCCTTCGAGGTGTTGCGGTCGTACCCTGCGATGGGTGACTTCCTCGCCTATCAGTTCGCCATCGACCTGAACTACTCCGCGGTTTTCGACTTCGACGAGATGGAGTTCGTCGTGGCCGGCCCAGGAGCACGCGATGGCATCCGCAAGTGTTTCGGCCGCTCTGCCGACGGCATCGAAGCAGACGTCATCCGTTACATGTCTGACCATCAGCAGGAGCACTTCGCCCGCTTGGACCTTTCGTTCACCGGTCTGGCTGGCCGCCCACTGCAGCTCATCGACTGTCAGAACTTGTTCTGCGAGGTCGACAAGTACGCCCGCGTAGCCCACCCTGAGGTAGCCGGACACAGTGGCCGCAGCCGGATTAAGCAACTGTTCCAGCCGGTGCCCGAACCGGTCGGTGCCTGGTTCCCGCCGAAGTGGAACCTGTCGGCCTGACGCACCCGGAGGCGGACCTTGGTCACAGTCCCACCGAATCCTATGCGTCTTGTCCCTGGGACCCTGGTGGTCCTGGAAGGCCTGGACCGCAGCGGCAAGAGCACGCAGAGCGCCGCCCTGGCCCGCCTTACGTGGGCTGATCCTGCACCGCTGTTCATGCACCTGCCCTCCGGACGCAGCCGCTTCACAGAGGGTGTCTACCGACTGACCGAGCAGGCTCCAATCTCCTCTCCGCTGGCACGCCAACTGATGCACCTGGCTTGTCACGCCGAGAACATCGACGCCGTGAGCGAGGCGCGGGCCTGCGGAGGGGTCGTCCTAGACCGCTGGTGGTGGTCGACCGTGGCGTACGGCTGGTACGGCGCACGACTAGCCGAGCAGGGCCTGGATAAGGACTCCTTCTTCGGCATGATCGATCTTGTCTGGTCCCGCCAGCCGGCCGACGTTGTATTCCTCTTCACGACCCCCCACGAAACCGATGCCCTCAACCGCGAGCCGGTCCGTGCGGGCTACCGTCGTCTCGCAGCCGAGCACAGCACCACTACGGTGGAAGTCCCATCTGCGGACCCGGCTGCCACGACCGACTTCCTCCTCGCGGCTCTGCGAGAGCGCGGCCTTCTGACGCCCCTCTGATCCTTTCGCCTCCTCGCTGTCCAGGCACAAGGGTGGATGCTCCCTTGACAGCAATGTCGGAATATCCGACCCTCTATGTCATGACAGAGAACATGCACAGTGCGTCAGGCGCACCGCTGTTCTTCCCCGCGCCTGCCCCAACGGCTGCACCGCAACTATCGGCGCCCGGGTGGGCTGCCGGCTGCGACCCGAGCCAAGGGCCGTCGGCTATCCGCCTGGACCGTGGAGCGCTGCAGGCTATGACCGAACCGGAGATGCAGCAGCAGGTCATGGAGATGCTGATGTGTCTGCGCCGACAGAGCATGCAGGACATCGCGAACGGTCCCGCCCATGCGGACGGCACCCCGGAGATCGACAGCATGACCGCAGTGTGGGTGGTCTCAACCGTCGGCAGGGCCTTCGACCGGCCCCTCGTGCGGCTGTCGAACGTCCGGCGCGAGAGCCTGCGCAGCGTCGGCGGCGTGGCCGCGCTCATCCGGCAGGCCATCCCCGCGCAACTGGTGATCGGTGCGGCATGAGCGACTACGTAGAGCCAGCCGACGACCTGGGCGAAGCGTGGCTGCGCACGCTGGAACTCGTGCACGCCCGCGGCGGGCGGCGGGTCAACGTGCTCACGACGATTAGCGATCCCCTCGCCCCTGAGGACCCGGCCGTGCGAGCAGCGATCGACGCGCTGCTGGTGCCTGGTCCCCACAAGAGCGGAACGATCCACTCGGTGCAGACGGTCGCGAGCACCATCTTCCCCCAGGATCTCTACCAGGCTCCTCCTGTGGCATGGGATCCGGCCCTGCCCGATGAGGAGAAGCAGCGCCTGGACGAAGCTGCTGATGACCTCTACGCGGCGTACGGCGGCATGCTCCCGCTGCTGTGTACCGCCGACGGCAACAGCCGCGGGACATACTTCGGCCGTATGGTCAGCTGGCCGGGGAAGGAAGCGGGTGGCTACAACCAACTGGCCGACCGCGTAAAGTACTTACGCAACGAGCGCAGCGCGGGACGCCGGACGCACAACCTCTCCGACATAGCGGTTGGCGGTGAGGCGGAGCCGCCCGAGGAATCGCGTGAGGACCATCCTTCAGCCCTACACGATGCAGGGGTCCAAGTCTACGCTCCGACCGACCGACGTCAGCGTGGCTTTCCGTGCCTGGTGCACATAGACCTGACCCTGCTGGACGGTCGGCTGAGCATGCTTGCGGTCTACCGTCATCAGTACCTGGTCACGAAGGCGTACGGGAACCTTGTCGGCCTGGCGCGTCTGCTGGCGTTCCTGGCGCAACAAACGGGTTTCGAGGTCGGCGAACTCGCCGTGCAGGCGACCATGGCGGACACCCAGCAAGGCGACTTCGGCGGACGCAAGGGGATCAAGGCCCTCATTGACTCTGCTCGCGGCAAGGGTGGCTAGCATGATCGGGATAGTGCTGCAGACCGGTGTCGACATGGTCGACGTGGAGCGGCTGGCCCGCATGGTCACCCTGTCGGGGGACGCTTTCCTCGAAAGTTCATGGACCCCCGCAGAGCGCTTGTACTGTGCCAACCGCCCTGAACGCTTGGCATCGCGGTGGGCCGCGAAAGAGGCAACGATGAAGGCGCTGGGGCAAGGAGTGGGTCAGATCAGTCCTCTAGAGGTCGAGGTAGAGGCCGCCGAGGGACAGATGCCCACCCTGTTGCTGAGCGGCAACGCTGCTGCCCGCGCACGTCAGCTTCACCTGGATACCTGGTCAGTATCACTTACGCACGAGGACCGTTGGGCCCTCGCATTCGTCGTCGGACTAGGAAATACAGGCCATGGATAACAGCAAGCCGCGCAGGCAGCCGGACACCGGGCAGCAGCCAACTGAGCAGCAGCAAGTCGGCCTGCGGCTACGCACCGCACGCGAGACCTTGGGGCTGACCCAGGACGATGTCGCCGGCGCCCTTGGCGTTCCCCGTACCAGTGTGACCGCCATGGAATCCGGGCAACGCAACGTGACCGCCCTGGAACTGAGGCGGCTGGCACGGCTGTACCGCCGGACTGTCCACTGG
>KL568531.1:52544-56469 GCA_000715605.1 Streptomyces speibonae
GGCTGGCACGGCTGTACCGCCGGACTGTCCACTGGCTGCTTGGCGAAGAAGAAGAGGAAGCCGCAGTCGACAACGCCTTGTACCGTGCCACCGCTGAGCTGTCCGAGGACGACAAGGAGCAGGTTCTGCGCTTCGCACAGTTTCTCGCCTCAGCGGGCTCACCACCCGCCCCCCGAAAGCGACGCAACGCGCCCGCGCCGCTCGGTCCCCCGCCCAATCCGCCGATCCAGCCAGGCCAGCAATGAACACCCCGTTCCTGGGCCAGAGCCGCCGCGCACTACAGGCCGCCGCCAGCCTCCTCGACGAACTCGACGTCGATCAGGAAAGACCGGTAGACGTCTTCCAGGTGATTGAGCAGCTCGGACTGTGGCTCGTCTTCCAACCCCTTGACGCCCTGCTCGGTGCTGTACTGCCACAGGGCAATGGCGGCATCGTGATCACCACCGAGCGGCAGCCGGCGATCCAGCGCTACACCGCCGCTCACGAAATCGGCCACTGGGAGCTGGACCACAATCAGCTGGCGTTCGACACCGATCACGACGTTCTCAGCCCCGGCGCCAATGAACGCGAACGGCTCGCCCAATGGTTCGCGTCATACTTCCTCATGCCACCGCCGCTGGTCCACGCCGTGGCAAGCCGTCACGGCATCCGCAGGCGGGCCAACGTCTCCCCGGCCCAGGCCTACCTTGCCGCCCGAGACATGCGCGTCAGCTATGAGGCCGCCCTGCGGCAGATGCATAACCTGCAGGTGATCACCGAACGCCAGCGCGATATGCTGCTGCAAACTCAGCCTCTGCGGGCAAAGCAGGACCTGGCATACGGCCACCGACCGGAAACAGGGACCGCCGACGTGTGGACCCTGGACCTGCACACCTTTCACCAGCAAGTCGACGTCCTCATCGACGACGAAATCGTGATCACACTGCCGGAAAACCGCTCCACCGGGTACCGCTGGCTGGACGACAACCTCAACGACCAACGGACTGCCCGCAGAGCCCGCCCTGCGCCGCCCCCGCTCCTCGCCGAGAGTGGCACAAGGTCTCCTGCGGATGCTCAGCCAGCACCGACCACAACTCGCCGACCGACGGAGCGGACCGCCGCGGACAGTTCCCTGCAGGTTGTCTTCGACGCCTACGAGCCAGGCTGGGCACCAGTAACCGCGCGCAACGTTCAGGCTGTCCGACGCCATCTCGCCGCCGCAGACCACACTGGGGACAACGTGCTCGAACTGTCCGCCGGAGACGCACCCATCCCGACAACCCCTGGCGCGGGAGCGACGGGCAGACGATGGATGGCGTTGAAGGCGCAGACGGAAGGCACCTCCACCTTCCAGCTGCACTATGCCGCCCCCTACGAGCCGCGGACACCGCCGGCAGCCACCTTCACCGTCGAAGCGACCGTCCAGCCAGCGCCTCACGTGCGGCACCGCCGCCACCTGCTCCGTGCACTCCTTGATGACACAGACGATGGATCACCGCGGTGAGCCCTACTTCCACGACGCCGGAACCCGCCCCCGGGACCGGAACAGGCCCAGTCCTACCAGCGCCCGCCACCCGCCCCCCGGTGGACCTGCGGCCTCTCCTCGCAGCCGACCCCATGTCTCAGGGGCCCCGGCCTGTGTGCGTTCCCATGGCCGTCTCCGTCAGCCACGAAGTCGCCCGCAGCGGCGCGGGCTCGCCCCTAGACACCCTCGCACCCGAGTCCATCTGGTGGTACTGCAGCGAGCGTGGCCAGACCGGACCACAGGGAATGCTCCTGACCGACGCGGCTGAGGCACTTACCAAAGTTGGTCAGCCGCCGATCGAAACCTGGCCTTTTAACGCCGACCTTGGGGTCAGCACCGAGCAGCCGCCCGTGACCACTGCAGAGCCCCCGTGGCACACCGGCATATTGTCTCCGCTCCACCTGGCTCACGACGGTGTGGAAGATGCGCTGGAAGACGCGCTGGCAGCAGGGTCAGCCGTGTTGCTTGTCCTGGAAGTTGCGGACGAGTTCCTGGAACCAGATGACGGCGGACACGTCGCGGTGCCCGACCCAGCCTCGGCCCCAGGCGACTACCACGCGGTGGTATGCGTTGGCGCCGCCACACATCCCAAATACGGCAGACGCCTGCTGATACGCAACAGTTGGGGCGTGTATTGGGGGCTCGGAGGCTACTGCTGGCTCCCACTGGAATATCTCGTTGCCTTCGCCCCGCAGGCGGCGATCATCCACCCGATTCAGAGTAATTAGGTCCTGTAGTTAGGCATCGACGAGAGGGCGAGGCTCGTGAAATTCGACGAATATGAGCGTGCCGTTGCTGAGACCGATATCTTGGACTCTCAGGATCTCGTTCTCCCCATGCTCGGTCTTGCCGGAGAGATCGGCAGCCTGGCGGCTCAGTACAAGAAAATTCAGCGAGACCACACAGGTTATCGCGCCTTCTCCGATGAAGTCCGAGAAGAACTCGGTGACTTGTTCTGGTATGCGACCGCGCTGGCTCGCCGCTGCAACCTGAGCCTGGAAGAAATACTCTCCGACAACGTGCGTAAGACACGTGAGCGGTTCCTCCGACCTGCGACACCGCCCCCGCATCTGCTCTTCGACGATGATGTCGCTCCCAGTCAGCAGCTCCCACGAAGACTCGACATCACCTTCACTGACTCCCTAGTCGAAGGCAAAGGGAAATCGCCAGTACAGACGGTCCGGATCTACCGCGGAAATAACGCCGTCGGTGACCCATTGGACGACAACAGTGACGATGATGACAATTATCGCTATCACGATGTATTCCATCTCGCCCACATGGCTGTACTCGGCTGGTCGCCCGTTATGCGAAGCCTTCTTAAAATGAAGCGCAACACCGACCGCGACGTCGATCGAATTCAAGACGGAGGCCGTGCAATTGCCGTAGAAGAGGGCATGACTGCCTATGTGTTCTCCATGGCTCGGGCGCACAGCTTCTTCAGTACTGCCGCTGCTGTGCCTGCCGAGATTGTTAAAGCCTGCCAGGCGATGACAGCGCACCTAGAGGTGTCCCGTCGCTCGGCTCAGGACTGGGAATACGCCATTCTGGCCGGCTATCGCGTGTTCGAAGAGCTGACGGCGAACAAGGGCGGAACCGTCCATCTGGACCTGCCTGCCCGCACCATCACCTACAGCCGGCCGCGGTCGAGCGACGCAGAAGGCGGGTGAGTGGCGCACCTCACCAGGTGCCCCAGGAAACGATCTTGAGGCTCTCGGGAAACGATCTTGGGGCCGATGGAGATTGGCAGCAGCGATCAGGTCGCCGCCGTCCCGGATCTGCCGCGCGATCGGGTGACACCTTCACCCAAGGACATGGGCCTTGCGTCAGTGGCACCTGGCGTACGCGACGAGGCCGTCCGTAATGGCGTAGCAACCGCACTCTGCCCTGCACTATCCCGACAAGCAGCCGCTTGCCGACCTAATCGCCAAAGTCGGCAGGGAGTAATAACCTCGATGAGCCGCCCCTGGCGGGGTAGTCCGAATGCGCGCTGCTGTCCAGGCGACGAGGTCCGGGCATCGGGACGTTGTGTAATTAGCTTCTCATTGCTCTAGTTTGCGCCATGATCTAAGGGTGGATGATTCTCGCAAGGGCACAGTGAAGATCGCGATCAGCTTGCCTCGGGAGCTGTGGGAGCACCTGGAGGCGGACCGCTCGGCGGGCCGGATCGAGTCCATTTCTGGCCACATCAGCGGGCTGTTGCGACGGGAGCGCGCAGCTGCTGATGTGGAAGCTACACTGCAGCATTTGTTCGGTACGTCGCGACCGGAAAATGAGCACCGGGCTTGGGCTCGCGAGGCCCTTGGCCTCTATGACGATGCCGGTATGCCTGGGGATTAAATGAAAATGATCGTTTCGTGGAACTGCCGAGAGCGCTGCTCGCAAAGAAGAGTCGGAAATCGCCTTCCGCGTCTTCCTAGC
>KL568532.1:0-547 GCA_000715605.1 Streptomyces speibonae
CCCCCACCCCCACCGCCCCCACGGCACACCCACCCGAGTGACCCCCACCCGAACCGGCGCCGTATCCGGCCGATAGGGCTCACCAGGTCTCCGTCCCGTTCGCTCGGTTCGCGGGCCGACGTCGTGCCCGGGCCCTGGTGCGGCGAGGTGATGCGACGGGCCGGGCGGGGCCCGCAGGTCCCGCTTGCCGCGTCGGAGCCGTCCAGGCCGTGGCCGGAACTCACGTGATTCCGGCCGCTCCCGCGTCGGCCGAGGAGTGGAGCGGGCCGGGGCCCAGGTCCGACGGTCCCGCACCACGCGCCGCACCCCGGCCCGACGCTCATGTCCGGCCGCTGACCACCCCGTACCGACCGCCCGCGCACCCCAAGGCAAGCCCCGACGAGGTCAACCGGCCGGAAACCCGGCAAGTGCGCCAGGCCTCGCCGCATCACCGCACCGCGCCGCGACCGGACACGACTCCCACGCCGCCCCCCACACCGACCGCCCGCGCACCGACGCAAGCGGCCCCCGGGCCACCGGCCACCCGCAGTCTGTCTCTTATACACAT
>KL568532.1:747-1383 GCA_000715605.1 Streptomyces speibonae
CCCCGCCGCCGTCCCGACCGGCTGGGCCCTCAGGGGGCCGGACCGTCGCAGGCGCGTGGTCGGGCGACCGGTCGAGCACCCGGTCGGCAGCCGCGCGCCCGGGCGCCGCCCGCCCGGCTCGGGTGGGCGGCGCCCGGGTTCAGCGGGTCAGTGGGTGAGCCAGGCTGTTGTGTCCGGGGCCAGGCGGCCGTGGTGCAAGGGGGCGCTGGTGAGGACGATGTCGCCGGCGGGGAGGTCGACGGGGTCGGCGGAGAGGTTGGCCACGCAGCGCCAGCCGTTGCCGCGCTCGAAGTGGAGGACCCCCGGCGGAGCCCCCTCCGCCCAGGTCAGCGTCTCGCCCTCCAGCAGCTTGCGGCGCAGCCGCAGGGCCGTGCGGTACAGCTCCAGGGTCGAGCCCTCCACCCCGTCCTGCGCCTCGACGGCGTACTCGGCGAAGGAGGGCGGCTGCGGCAGCCAGGCGCCGCCGGGCCCGAAGCCGTACGACGGCCCGGTGGTGGTCCACGGCAGCGGCACCCGGCAGCCGTCGCGGCCCTTGCGGACGTGTCCCGTCTGCTCCCAGATCGGGTCCTGGAGGACCTCGGTGGGCAGGTCGGCCACCTCGGGCAGCCCGAGCTCCTCGCCCTGGTAGACGTACGC
>KL568532.1:1613-4257 GCA_000715605.1 Streptomyces speibonae
TGGCCGCGCGGGCCCGGCGCAGTCCGGCGTCGGTGTCGACGGCGGGCGCGTGGCCGCCGGCCAGCAGCCAGGCGTTGTCGTCGGTGCCCGGCGGGAGCATCAGCCGGGAGGCGTGGCGGATCACGTCGTGGTTGGACAGCACCCAGGTCGCCGAGGCACCGGCCGCGTGCGCGGTCTCCAGGGACTGTGTGATCACCTGCCGGAGTTCGTCCGCGTCCCACGCCGCCTGCAGATACTCGAAGTTGAAGGCCTGCCCCAGTTCGTCCGGGCGGGCGTACAGGGCGCGCCGGGCGCCGGGGACCCAGGCCTCGGCGACGGCCATCCGGGGCGGGGAGTACGCGTCGAGGATCTTGCGCCAGTCGCGGTAGATCTCGTGCACCTCGTCGCGGTCGTAGAACGGGTGCGTGCCGGGCGGGAACTCGCCGAGGGCGTCCTCACCGCTCCGCTCGGGCGTGCCCAGGTCCCGCAGCGGCTCGCTGAGATCCTTGGCGAGGGCGTGCGCGACGTCGATCCGGAATCCGTCCACGCCCCGGTCGGACCAGAACCGCAGGGTGGTGCGGTAGTCGTCGCGGACGTCCTGGTGCCCCCAGTTGAGGTCGGGCTGCTCGGCGGCGAAGAGGTGCAGGTACCACTGCCCGTCCGGCACCCGCTGCCAGGCGCTGCCGCCGAACACGGACTGCCAGTCGGTGGGCGGCAGCTCGCCCCGCTCGCCCCGGCCGTCCCGGAAGACGTAGCGGTCGCGGGCGGGCGAACCCGGACCCGCGCGCAGCGCCTCCTGGAACCAGACGTGCTGGTGGGAGGTGTGGTTGGGGACGATGTCGACGATCACCTTCAGCCCGAGCCGGTGCGCCTCGCGGACCATCGCGTCGAAGTCGTCGAGGGTGCCCAGGCGCGGATCGACGTCCCGCGGGTCGGCGACGTCGTAGCCGCCGTCGGCGAGCTCGGAGGGGTAGAACGGGCTCAGCCACAGGGCGTCGACGCCCAGCGCGGCGAGGTGGGTGAGGCGCCGGGTGATGCCGCGCAGGTCCCCCAGTCCGTCACCGTCGGCGTCGGCGAAGCTGCGCGGGTACACCTGGTAGACGACGGCCTGCCGCCACCAGTCGGGGTTCCGGGAGGAGAGGTCGGGCGTGGCGTCGGGCACGGCGTGCGGGGGCCGGGGGTCGGACGTGGGGGTGCGATCGGTCACGCGGTCTCCTCTGGGTGCGTGCGGGTACCGGCAGAGAATCTGTCCACACCACCGTAAAAGTGAACACTCCGGCGACAGGGAGCGTTTCCGCTGTGTCGCGGAGCACATCGAGGGCCCCGTCCGGACACGGTGCGCCGGGCGCCTCCCGGCGAGGGCTACGCGGAGGGGCGCGCCACCGTCGTCAGGTACAGGCGTACGTACCGCTCGACGTCCACGTCCAGGCCGACGTCCACGAGCGGCTGCTCCCGGACGCCCTCGTGGAGCTCGGACTCCCCGGCCCGGGGACGGCGGTCGACCACGGTCTGGCCGCGGGCCGGACCGGGCGCGAGGGAGACCTCCACCGGCAGGCGGTGCGTGGTCAGCCCCAGCGGGTCGGCGACCGCGCACAGCGCGCCCGCGTCGCCGAGCCCGCCGGCGTCCTCGGCGGGGTCGTCGGGGCGGCTGCCCGGGTGGGCGGGGCGGTGGGCGAGCAGGTCGCCGGCCAGCCGGGTGCCCGGTTCCGCGCTCGCGCGCAGCCGCCGCACCTCCGCGCCCGGGACCACGACCTTGGTGAACACGTCCAGGCCGTACATGGTGACCGGCACGCCCGCGGTGAGCAGGATGGCGGCGGCCTCCGGGTCGTGCCACACGTTGAACTCGGCGACCGGCGTGGCGTTGCCCGCGCCCGCCGCGCCGCCCATGAACACGATCCGCTCGATGTTGCCGGTGACCTCGGGGTGGGTGCGCAGCAGCAGGGCGATGTTGGTGAGCGGGGCGGTGGGCACGAGGGTGACCGGGCGCGGGGAGACGAGGATCTCGCGGCGCAGCAGGGTCACCGCGTCCACATCGGCGGGGGCGCGGCGCGGGGCGGGCAGTCCCAGGTCGCCCATGCCGTCGTGGCCGTGGACGTGACGGGCGGAGCGCGGCGCCTCGATCAGCGGGCGCTCGGCGCCCCGCGCGACCGGGACGGCGGGCGCGCCCGCCGTCTCCAGCACGGTCAGCGTGTTGCGCACCACGCCGTCCACGTCGGTGTTCCCGGCGACACAGGTCACCGCGCGCAGGTCGATCCCGGGGTGCCGCACGGCGAACAGCAGGGCCAGGGCGTCGTCGACCCCGGTGTCGCAGTCGATGATCACCGGGATGGGCCGGCCGTTCGTCACGTGGGGGCTCCTTCCGGGCGTTGGGGTGCCCGTCGACCCTACGCGGCGTCCCACAGGCCGGGCCCGCGCCGGTCCGCGCGCTCCCCGATCCGCCGCAGCAGTTCCTCCGCCGGCAGGACCCCGGGCCGCCGCCCGTCCCGCAGCCGTACGGCGACCAGCCCGCCCCCGGCCTCCCGTTCCCCGAGCACCGCCTGGTACGGCACCAGCCGGGCCCGGCGGATCCGGGCACCCAGACTGCCCTCCGCGACCCCCGCCACCTCCGCCCGCAGCCCCAGCTCACCGGCCCGCCGTACGACGGCGTGCGCCCGCTCCTCCTGCG
>KL568532.1:4448-11178 GCA_000715605.1 Streptomyces speibonae
CAGCACGGTCAGCTGCACCGGTGCCAGCCACACCGGGAGGCCGCCGCCGTGCGCCTCCAGCAGGTGGGCGACGGCCCGTTCCACGCTGCCGATGATGCTGCGGTGCACCATGACCGGGCGGTGCCGGGCGCCGTCGGGGCCGATGTGGCGCAGGCCGAAGCGCTCCGGCTGGTGGAAGTCGATCTGCACGGTGGACAGGGTGGACTCGCGGCCCGCGGGGCCGGCGATCTGCACGTCGATCTTCGGTCCGTAGAAGGCCGCCTCGCCCTCGGCCGCCTCGTAGGCGATGCCGGAGGAGTCCAGCACCTCGCGCAGCAGGGTGGTGGCCCGTTCCCACAGGGCCGGGTCGGCGACGTACTTGCCGGCCCGGCCCGGCAGCGACAGGCGGTGCCGGGCCGCGCGGATGCCCAGGTCGGCGTAGGCGCGGGAGATGAGCGCGAGGGCGGCGCGGGCCTCGGCGACGGCCTGGTCCGGGGTGCAGAAGATGTGCGCGTCGTTGAGCTGGATGGCCCGTACCCGGGTCAGCCCGCCCAGCACCCCGGACGGCTCGGAGCGGTACATGCCGCCCAGTTCGGCGATCCGCAGCGGCAGCTCCCGGTAACTGCGGGACCGGGAGCGGTAGATGAGGGCGTGGTGCGGACAGAGGCTGGGCCGCAGCACCACCTGTTCCGACCCCAGCTCCATGGGCGGGAACACGTCGTCGCTGTAGTGGTCCCAGTGGCCGGAGATCTCGTACAGCTCGCGTTTGCCGAGCACGGGCGAGTACACGTGCCGGTACCCGGCCGCGCGCTCCGCCTCGCGGACGTACTCCTCCAGGGTGTGCCGGACGACGGCGCCGTCGGGCAGCCAGTAGGGCAGACCCGCGCCCATCAGCGGGTCGGTGTCGAACAGGCCGAGCTCACGGCCGAGGCGTCGATGGTCGTGCACGGTGGGCTCCTCGCGGTCGGGAGGCGAGCACCACGCGCGACGAAGCCCCGGGGCACCCGCCCCGGGGCTTCGTCAGTGGTCAGCTGTCAGCGCGCCGGGACACTCTCCGGCGTCGTCGTGCGGGACACATGGGCGCGCTGCATGCGCCGGACCGTAGCAGGGGCCGGGGGTCACCCGCGAGCGGGTTTCCGTGCGGGCGGGCTCACCCGGACGGCTCGTCGCGCTGGTGGCGGGGGCGGCCCGGTGGTGCCGTAAGAGCACGTCACGTCGCGTCCGTTCGCGGACGGCCCGGTCCCCCCCAGGAGGCACCCCGATGACCCATGCCCCGGCCGCCGCCCGCGCCCTCCTCGCCTCCGCGCTGTCGGTGACCGTCCTGCTGACCGCTGCCGCGTGCGTGGCCACCGACCGGAACGTGCCGCGCGCCCTGCCCGAGGGCGTCTCGCAGGCCCCGGAGCCGCCCCCCTCCCCGTCGGTGACGGCGTCCTCCGCCGCCTCCGCGGGCGAGCGGCCCGCGCCGTCCCCGCCCGCGCTGAGCGAGGCGCAACTGCGGGACGCGCTGCTCACGGCGGCGGACCTGGGGGAGCCGTGGATGACGAGCCGGGGCGCGGCGACCTGGCGGGACGGCGTGCTCAAGGCGACCACCGAGGACCCGGACTGCCGCCGGCTCCTCGACGTGCTCTACACGGAGGAGCTGTTCGGCGGCCCCACCGGCCCGCGCGCCACCGTCACCCTCGACGACGCCTACCACGACGCCCAGCTGCGCTACCAGGTCACCGCCCATCCCCGCGCCGACGCCGACCGCGCCCTGAGCTGGCTGGGCACCCTGCCGGAGAGGTGCGCGCACTTCGAGGCGGAGACGGCCCGGGCCGGCACGCAGCGCGTCGAGGTGTCCGCGCTGCCCCTGCCCGAGGCGGGCGACGCGCGGGCGGCGCTGCGGGTGCGGATGACCGGGGAATCCTCCGGCGGGGCCCCGGCGAACCTCACCGTCGACCTCGCGGCGGTCCGCGTCGGCGACGACACGATCACCCTCACGAACGGCGGTTTCGGCGCGGTGCTCCCGGAGGTCACCCAGGCCATGACCCAACTGGGCGCGGACCGCCTGAAGGAGGTCGGCCGGCAGGCCCGGGTACGCGTCTGAACGCGGGGCCCGCCGGCGTCAGCTCAGCCGGTCGACCGCCTGCTTGGCCTCGACCAGATCCGCGCCCGTGTTCTCGCGGTACAGCTTGACCGCCTGGATCTGCTTGCCCTCGCGCACGAGGGCCCGCACCTCGTCCAGTCCCGGGATCTCTTCCTGGAGTCCCAAGTGTCCCATCACCACGTCGAGTTTGCGCTCGATGCGGGCGGCGCGGCGCTCGACCCGGGAGACGTGGCTCTGGATCGTCCAGATGCCGAGGATGACGACGGAGGTGAGGAAGAGAACGGCTATGTCCATGGCGCCACAGCCTATGCGGGCGGCGCGGTCAGCGGGCGTCGAAGCGCCGACGGCGGGCGACGACCTCGCGCGCGGCCTCGAGGACGGTCGCGCCCCGGGCGAAGGCGTCACCGCGCAGCCGCGCGAGCGCCTCGTCCGCGCCGACACCGAGCTGGGCCATGATCATGCCGACGGCCTGATGCACCCGGTCGTGGTCGGCGGCCAGTCCGCTCAGCCAGGGTTCACCGCCGTCCCGGGAGTCGTACGGCAGGTCCGTCAGCGCCCCCGTCATGACCCCGGCGACCACCAGGGCCGTGCGGAGCTGGGGGTCGGTGAGTACACCGGGGGTGTCGCGGTAGAGGTCGAGGGTGCCGACGCAGACGCCGGCGCCGCCGAGGGGGAGTGCGTACAGGGCCCGTACGCCGGCCCCGAGGGCCTGCTGCGCGAACACGGGCCAGCGGCCGGCGCAGTCGTCGGCGGCCAGATCGCCGACCAGCACGGGTGCGCCGGTCACCAGGACGTGACAGCAGGGGCCGTCGCCCAGGGTGGCCTGGAGCAGGGAGAGCCGTGCGGCACGGGGGCCGGAGGCGGCGAGGTGCACGGGCATGGCGTCCCCGCGCAACGACACGCTCGCGCCGTCCACCGGCAGCAGGGTCACGGCGACGGCGCACAACCGCCCGGGCACGGCGGCGGGGCCGGCCCCGCGCAGCTCCGCGGAGATCGTCTCGGCGACCCGCGCATACCGGTCCGGCTCCTCCGCCCCACCCCCGGCACGCACACCCACCGCCCCCGACTACCCCTGCCCTCACCCCCAAAACCAACGCCCGCAGCCATGGGCAGTCGTGCCTCCCCCAGTGCCTCGAGGGCCTGGGAGGTGCCCCCGGGGCAGCACGGGTTGGGCGGCCCCCTCCGTTACACCGCCGGCTGGGCCGGCGCCGGTCCCAGCGTCGTCGTACCCGGCGCCGTCCGGTGCCCCAGCCCCGTCCGGTACGCGTCCAGCGCCGCCTCGATCCGCCCACCCCGCCGCAGCAGATCCCCCAGCAGCCGGCACAGATCCGCCAGGTCCCCCGCCGCACCGGCACGTTCCAGCAGACTCAGCGCCCGCACATAGTGCTCCTCCGCCTCCTCCACCCGCCGGGCGTCCTCCGCGATGATCCCCAGCAGCCGGTGCGCCGCCGCCGCGTGCACCGCGCCCCGCTCGGGCGACAGCCCGCCGAGCACGTCCCGCAGCAGCTCCGCCGCCTCCTGCGAGCGCCCCCGCCGGTGCAGCACATCCGCCAGCTCGACCGTCAGCTGGCTGCTGTAAAGGGCCGCGCGCGTGGCGGAGAGCATGTGCAGCGCCTCGCGCATCTCCTCCTCCGCCCGCTCCAGTTCACCGTTCTGCGCGTACACGTACCCGCGCATCCAGTGGCAGTTGGCCAGCTCGGTACGGAGTTGCAGCCCCCGGTACAGTTCCGCGGCCTTGGCCAGCGAGGCGTCCGCCTCCGCCAGGCGGCCCTCGGCGAGCAGGGTGCGGGCCACCGACCGGTGCATGCGCGCCACCAGCGCCGGGTCGCCGGACTGCGGCGCCAGCGCCAGCGCGAACTCCGCGGCCTGCGCGGCCCGCGCGTGCGCGCCCATGTCCATGTAGGGGCCGATCACACTGGCGTAGAGCAGCAGCAGCGCGTCCGGGTCGTGCAGCCCGCCCCGGTTCAGCTCGTCGAGCGTGGACTCCAGCAGGTAGACGGCGTACCGCAGTTCGCCCGCGAGGTAGTGGGCGACGGCCCGCCCGCGCAGCGCCGGCACCCGCGCGGTCAGCGGCGCGTCGACGAGCCGGGCCTCGGCGCGCTCGAAGTACAGGCGGCCCTCGGCCAGGTCGCCGGTCTCCAGCGCGCACTCCCCGAGCCCGAGCAGCGCGGCGGCCTCCTCCTCGGCCAGGCCGTGCGTCTCCGCCTCGGCGAGCAGCCCGGTGTACTGCTGCACGGCCTCCTCCGCGGCACCGGCGGCGAGCGTGCGCTGCGCCTCGGTGAGCCGCAGCCGCAGTTCGGTCACGAGCCGGGCGGGGCGCCCGGTCGCCAGTTCGTCGAACTCGACTCCCAGACGGTCGGCGAGATGCCGCAGCGCGTCGTCGGAGGGACGCACCCGTCCGGCCTCCAGCGTGGAGATGTAGGCAGGGGTGTACACGGGCTCGGCCAGCTGTTTCTGGGTCAGCCCGCGCTCCACACGCAACTGCTGCACCCGGCGCCCGATGGTCCCGGGCTCGTCCCGATCCCCCATGCCAACTCCCCCAGTGCCCCTTGCCGTTCGCGTTCGACAGCCCCTAGGTTAAACCGCGAATTAAACATGCTTAACCCATCGCTGTTGCGAGGTCGCCGTGCTGGAACCCATACGCACCACCGAGCGCTACGCCCGAGGCTTCGCCGCGGCCGTCGCCGCGGTCGCGGCGCTGGTCCTGGCAGCGAACGCGGGCCCGGCCAAGGCCGCCGACCCCACACCGGAGCCCAACACCACGGCACCGGTGGAAGCGGCGCGATAGGGGGCGGCGCGGCAGGGGCACTGGCGCACGGGGGCGCGGCGGCACCCGTCAGCCGGGCAGCGCCCTGCGCAGTGCCTCGTCCAGCCGCTCCGCCAGCTCCTCGTCGCCCGGCGGGTCGTCACCGAGGAGCGGGCCGAGCTGAGCGGTGAGTGTCTGGGTGAACGCCCCGTACAGCGGGGTCCTCGGCCGGTGCACCGCGGCCCGCAGGGCCTTCTGCAAAGTCTCACCGGCGTACTCGGGACGGCCGCTCCTGTCGCGCGGCACCTGGTCGGCGCTTTCGCCCGTGGCCGACACGGACGGCGCGGCGGTGACCGTCGTACAGCGGTCCTTGCCCTCGTAGGCCGAGGTCCGGGTCGCCGCGAACCCCGCCTCCAGCAGACACCGTTCGCTCTGCCTTCCGGTGAGGAACCGGATCAGGTCGGCCGCCTTGCCGGGCCGCTGCGACGCCTCGGCCACCGCGAGGTTCTGCCCGCCGAGCACCGCCTTCCCGGGCAGCGGGGCCACCCCGAGCTGCTCCTTGGTGAACGTCCTGAAAAGCGCCGGGTACGCGTACGGCCAGTGCCGCAGGAACGCCGTGCGCCCCTCGGTGAAATCCCGCAGCGAGGCCGCCTCGTCGGAGTGGCCGGCGTCCTGGAGGGTGTACGGCGAAGCGGTGCGCCGGCGCAGCTCCGCGATCCCCTCGGCCAGCTCCTCGGCGGTCCCCGTGTAGTGGCCCTCCTCGTCGACCAGCGCGAAGTCCTCCACCGCGGACGCGAACGCCTCCACCGCGTTGACCGTACGTCCCTCGTACGCGGCCAGCTGGGTCGTCCAGCCCTTGCGGTAGGCGCCCCGGTCCAGGGTGTCGTCGAGGTTCTCGACGAGGTGCTGGAGCTCCCCCCAGGTGAGACCCCGTCCCGGGTCGGGCCGCTCGACGCCGGCCTGCTTCAGGTAGTCGCGCCGGTAGTACAGCAGGCCGACATCGCTGTTGAACGGCGCCGCGTACACCTTGCCGTCCCACCGGGCCGTACCGGCGACGGACGGGATGACGTCACCGTCGACGAGGTCCGCCGGCAGCTCCCTGACCAGCCCGGCCGCGGCGAACTCCGGCACCCAGGTGACGTCCAGGTTGACCACGTCGTAGTGGGCACTGCGGGACTGCAGCGCGCCGAGCAGCTGGCTGCGCTGCTCGTCGGCGCTGCCCGGCAGCTCCACCAGCCGGGCCTGGTACTTCGATCCGGCCCGCTGCTCACGCAGGTTCCAGGCGTCGATGAGCTGTTGGCGTACGCCGTTGCTGCCGGTGACGTCCCGGCCGCTGGCGACGACGATCGTGCCGGGCACGTCCCGCGCGGCGGTCGAGGCCGGCCCACCACCACGCCCGTCCCCGTCCCCGCCACCGGTACAGGCGGCCAGCACCAGCAGCAGCGACAGCAGCACGGCGGACCGCCGGTGCACCGGCCTTCCCCTCGCTCCGGCCATCAGCCCTCCCCCGTTCCGACACGGCCGACCTCGTCCAGCAGGGCCGCGCCCAGATGTTCACCGGCGTCCAGGCAGCGTCCGCCGCTCACCTCGGCGATCCGGTGGTCCGGCCGGCCCGGCTCGCAGCCCTCGCTCTGCAGGGACACCACCGTCACCGGGACGCCGGAGGTGCGTGCCCGGTCGAGGAGACCGTCCAGGCGCTCGCCGGTCAGCCGGGTGTTGTCCTCGTCGTCGGTGAGGTGCACGATCAGCTGGGGCCGCCGGTCGTCCTTGGCGCGGGCCTCCATCACGTCGAGCGCGGCGAGCAGCGCCGCGTGCGGATCGGCCTCGGCGTCCCGGATCCGGGCACCGCCGACGGCGCGCTCGGCGGTGCCCGGCTGGTGCACGGCGAGGTCCAGCAGCGTCTCGTACGGACGGTCGCC
>KL568532.1:11356-12308 GCA_000715605.1 Streptomyces speibonae
TGTGTATAAGAGACAGGGCCGGTACCCGCCACCGACCACACGCCGTACTCGTCCGTGCCGCCCAGTCCGCCCAGCGACTGCCGCAGCAAGCCGGGGGCGCCGTTCGGTCCTTCCCACCGCTGGGCCATCGAGGGGGAGCTGTCCAGCAGGAACAGCACCCGTCCGGGACCACCGACATCCTGGTAGGCGCTCAACGCCCGGGCCGTCGCGTCCCGGCCGGCCGACTCGTCGAGCGGGGTGGGCGCGCTCAGCAGGCCGTGGTCGCCGGCCTCGATGTCCTCCAGCAGCTCGCGGCTGTCCGCGGCGCGGAAGCCGTCCTCGGCGAACACCGCCCGGCCGCCCTCACCGGTCAGCCAGTCGCGGAAGCCGGCCACCGCCGCGTCCCGGGCCTCCTCGTCACGGTCGGCACCCCGCCAGCGGACCCGCACGAACACGGGCTCCACACCAGGGACGTCCGACGGGTACTGGGCCATCCGCGGGCTGCGCGTGGAGTGGTCGCAGCCGACACCGCTGACCAGCAGGAACTCCGGGACGAGGGCCGCGGTGCGGTCGTCCACGGCATCGTTGTCGGGCAGCGTGCACAGCAGTTCGGCGGCCGTGGGGGAGGGCGACCCGAACTGGGCGACCATCTCTTCCCCCCGGAGGACGCCGTTCGCCCGCGGGCCGTACAGGCCGACCGTGGCGAGCAGTCCCACGTCCGTGAACTCCGGGTCGGGACGGTGCACGGCGGCGTTCTCGTGCCGCGTGGTGAGGTCGTCGATCATGCCGGTCAGGGAGCGGCCGGTGCGGTCCGCCAGGGCCTCGGAGGCGATGGCGTGCGGGACGGCGAGCACGACGGGGGAGTGGGCGAGCGGCTCCTCGTCCACTTCCAGGGCGGCGACGGCGTCCGTGTCCCGGCCGTGCAGGACCCGGTCGGCGTCGGCGCGGGAGGCGGGGATCCAGACGTCCGGCT
>KL568532.1:12471-14471 GCA_000715605.1 Streptomyces speibonae
CAGGACCCGGTCGGCGTCGGCGCGGGAGGCGGGGATCCAGACGTCCGGCTGGGGGCCGATGTCCCGCTGCGGGTTGACGTCCTCGTCGTGAGGTTCCTGCCAATCGACCGACCGGCTGTGCAGGGCGTCGACCACGTCGGAGGAGCCCGCGCTGTAGACGGTGACGCCGGTACGCCGGCATCCGTCGTCGGTGGTGTTCCCGTCGGAGGTGAGATAGGCGTCGGCGGCGGCACGGACGGTCGGTTCCAGCTCCGGATCGGTCAGCACCCTCAGTTCCCGCGCCGGAACACAAGGGGCGCTCTCGGCGCCGATGAGCCCGGTGAGGCCGTAGCCTCCGAGGCCGAGGACTCCGGCGGCGAACACGGCCGGGAGGACGACGCGGAGCGCGGAGCGCCGGCCGGGCCCTTCCGCGCGGCCCTCACCGGAGCCCTGGCCCGACGTCCCGCCGGAGGTGCCCCCGGACGTCCCGGCCCGAGCCCCGCCATGAGGACCGTCCTGGGTCCCGTCCGGTTTCCCGCCCCCCGGATCGGACGTGCCCTTGTCCGGGCTTCCCGGCGCCTTCTTCGGACCGCGCAGCGAGGAGCGGACCGTACCGGAGACGAAGGCGCGCAACCGGCCGAGGAGCACGGACAGGCCAAGGAGCCACGGCGCGGCCCGTACCGCCTGCCGCGTCAGCAGCACGTCCACGCCGTGTTCCGTCCGCAGCCGCGGCACCCACCGCTCACCGCGCATCGTGCGGTGACCGAGCGCGGCCATCCGCGCCTGCAGCGGCCCGATGAGTTCCGACAGCCGCGCCCCGTCGTCCGCCTTCTCCTCGAGCAGCGCCACCAGCTCGGCGGTGAACGGGGTCGGCGTCGCCGGGTCGCCCGCGTCGATGCGGTTGTTGGCCTGCACGCTCATCAGCAGCAGCACCCGCGACTTCTCGCGGAAGCCCTCCAGGACCCAGGCGGCGTTGCCCGCGAAGCAGCAGTCGAGGATCACCACGATCCGCTCGGCCGGGCCGGTCGTCAGCACCGTCAGTACGGTCGTCAACGTCTCCGCGCCGAGGAACACGGTGCGTTCGTCCACGAACACCTGGGCGCTGCGCATCTGCAGGTACAGCTCGTCGGCCGCGCTGGGGATGGCACCGTGCCCGGCGAAGTAGAGCAGCAGCACCCCGTCCGCCTCGTGCGCCGCCTCCCCGAGCACCCGGCCGAAGTCGTCCAGGGACGGCGAGTGGACGGCCCTGATCCCCCGCTCATCGAAGACGCCGCCGCGCTCCAGGACCTCGCGCATCCGGTTCACGTTGTGCTTGACCGCGGGGAGGTCGCCGGGCACACCGTGCGGCGACTCGGTGAAGTCGTACTCCGACACGCCGACCAGCAGCGCCCGGTTCACCCGCTTGCGCGGGCCGTCGGGGGTCACCGGGCTACCTGTCGTCGACGTTCACCGGTTCGACTTCCGCGTCCGGCGGATCGCCGGCCTCCACGGCATCCCGATTGGCGCGCCAGGCCGCCACCGCCCGCTTCACCTGCTCCAGGAGCTCCTGGAAGAACACGGCCGCGCCCGCCCCCGTGACGACGAGGACGATCTCCGTGCCGACGCCCATCGGGGCACCGGTGCCGTCCGATACGGGCCGTTCGTGAATCCGTAACTCGCCGGCCCGCACCCGTTCGTCGAGCGGTTGCTCCCGTCTCAGCCACTTGCGCAGCGCCCCGACGTCCCACTCGGTCGCCGTCCCGTCCAGGCGTACGCGAATACCCTGGTTGGCCACACCGTCCCCCTCAGCCATGACTCACCATCATGGCACCGCCCCGGCCCACTGGGGAGGGTCCGTACGTCACTCAGCTCTGTGTCTGCAACTGCCGCAGCTGCCGGCGCACATGGTCCAGCGCGCCCTCCCGGCGGCCGGGTACGCGGCCGCGCAACTCCGCCAGGATTCGCCCGAGTTCACGGGCCGTGACCGGGTCGCCGATGCGGCCCCACTGGTGGTGGGCCCGGTCCGCGGCCGCCTCCACGGC